>DJQM01000059.1:0-339 GCA_002437585.1 Clostridiales bacterium UBA6386
TTTTGCCGCTCTTTCCGAACGTCGTTCCTGCCCGGAGGTTCGCTCCCGGCGTTTCGTCCCCGTTGGTACGCTCACGCTTTCGCGGTCATGGCGGTTACTTCGCTGAGGGACATATCCCGTTCGGACGGTCATGCAATTTTCAAGGTTCAGGTGCGATTGCAAGACCATTTTAGCGAAAAATATAGCCCTCTCCCGTATATCCAAGAGGTCGGAAAACGCGCCGAAAAATTCCGATTTCCACGCTTATGGACAGAACTGGAAAAGGGCAGAAATTTGAAGGGAGGACACCGCTATGCAGCCAAAACTCACCATTCAGGAACGGCTCAAAGACCTGCGCGT
>DJQM01000059.1:460-92933 GCA_002437585.1 Clostridiales bacterium UBA6386
ACGGCGTGTCCACCGATTACCTACTGGGGCTGACAGAACAAAAAAATCACCCAAACACAGAGCTGGACGCTCTGCATTTGGGTGATGATGCAATCGAAGTATTGAGGACAGGCAAGTTCAACCACCGGCTGCTGTCGGAGTTGATTTGCCACAGGGATTTCCAGCGTTTCATGCTGGATGCCGAAATTTACGTTGACCGGATCGCGGATATGCGGGTCAACGATATGAACGCCGTGCTGGAAGCCGTCCGGCAGATGGCATTGATGAAAAACGGCGGCGGTGAAAACGACCTGCACCTGCGGACGCTGGAAGTGGTACAGATCAGAGAGGACGAGTATTTTGGAAGTCTGATTGCGGATGACCTGAAAGGTATTCTCCGCGACATTCGAGAGCAGCATCGTCCCGACACTATGACTGCGGATGAAAGCTCCTTCGCAGCAGCTGTACAGAGTCAGTTGCAGGATGCGATGAACTTTGAGGGCAGTTCTGAGGAAAAGAAAGCCCGTTCGTTCCTTGCCACTTTGGGCATTGATTATGACAAGCTCTCGAAAGAGCAGTTTGTCACATTAATTGAAATACTTAAACTGTCCAAGCACATGAAAAGCCCCATCAACCAGCGAGGGAAAGCAAGACCGCAGTTACCTCACGGAAAAGGCAAAAAGAAACGCAGATAGCAAAAAGAGACCATACCCAGCCCATGCGGGCGGGTATGGTCTCCTGTCATTCAGATATGATTTTCTGCAAAGTGTTCTGTAAGCGTGAGTTTGGGTTGTTGTAGAAGTATCCTTAATTGAGGGAAAGCCCGTTTTCCCACCGGGACACCGCCTGCCGGGTCACGAAAAGCTTTTCCGCCAGCTCCTCCTGAGAATAGCCCTTCTGGGTTCGTAAATCCCGCAAAATTTCCTTGATTTCCATGTAAATTCTCTCCCGTAGTTTGTTTTTTGGGTCTCACAGGCTCACTTTACCACAAAATTCCCCGCCGCGCAAGAAACCCGCTGTTGCGTCCCCTGAAAAAAGGCGGTAAAATGAGGAAAACTTCGCAAAGGAGAATCCTTATGGCTGAAGCCCAGCAAACCGTGCTGCTTTCCGGGGTGCCTCTAACGTACACCCTGGAGCGAAAAAACGTGAAAAATCTGAATCTGCGGATTTATCCGGACGGAAGCGTCCGGGTCTCCGCCAACCGGCGGGTGCCTGTCCGGGAAATCGAGGCCTTTTTGATCGGCCGCGAGGACTTTATCCGGAAGGCGCAGGGCAAATTTCAGGCGCGGCCCCAGGAAAAGCCCCTGGAATACGTCACCGGAGAGACCATTCGTTACCTGGGGCAGAAGCTGGAATTGCGGGTGGTTCCCGCCGAACGGGATCGGGCTTACATTCAGGACGGCCAATTGATTCTGGAGCTTCGGGTACCGGAAAACGCCGCCCTGGGGGAGCGGCTGCTGAACCGGTTCTGGGACAGGGAGTGCGCTTCGCTTTTTCCGGAAATCCTTCGGGAATGCTATCCTATGTTTCAGGAATTGGGGGTGGCCTACCCCACCCTTCGGATTCGGTCGATGAAATCCCGGTGGGGTTCCTGCTTGCCCACCAAGGGGATCATTACCCTGAGTAAGCAGCTGCTGGCCGCGCCCCGGGAGTGCATTGAGTATGTGGCGGTGCACGAATACTGCCATTTTCTCCATCCCAACCACGGGAAGGGGTTCTATGCTTTGCTTGCCGACCGAATGCCGGATTGGAAGGCGCGAAAAATGCGGCTCAACGGCGGGGGACGTTAGGCGCAGTACTCCGATAGAACACTGTCATTGCGAACCAGTGCACCGAAATAGAAGGTGTCATTGCGAACCAGTGACCGATGTCACTGGTGTGGCAATCCGTAACTCCTGCCTTCCCATGAGAGGGGTGGGGTTACGGATTGCCACGTCGGCCGCTGGCCTCCTCGCAATGACATGCGTTTTCGGGTAGTTCTCTGCGAAACAGGGGCGGCGGAAATTTCCGCCGCCCCTTTTGGTTGGTTTATTTCCGCAGGGTCAGGGTCAGCTTTGCCTGGGTGGGCTTGGTGCCCGGAACCGCGCTGGCCGGGGTCACGTCCAGAATCAGGGTGTACTTGCCAGGCTTCAAGCCGGTAAAGCCCTCAGGAGGAACGGTGACTATCCCGGTCTGGGGGTCAAACCCGATGCCGCCAGCCTTCTCCACGGCTTCCCGAAGGGCAGCAGTGGTCTTGGCGTTCAGAGCGACGCTTCCGATGTTCGCTCCTGCCGGGCTGGCGACCACAAGCTGCTGCGTCAGAGCTGTGGACTGGGTGGAAAACACCGTCCGATTGGGCAGCTTCGCCAGCTTGAAGGCACTCTGGGTGACCTTGACCTTCACGGGACTGCCGCTGATACTCCACCCCTCGCCATAGAGAGACAGGCTCGGGTATACTTCATAGGCGGTCTTGGTGCTGTAGTTCGCGCCATCCCTTGCCAGAGTCAGATGGATCTTCCCCTCAGAATCCAGGCTTGCGTTGAACAGCCCCGCGTCGTTCCCTGCCAGTCTTACCCCTGTAGGAAGATTCAGGCAATTCGTCATCTTCACGGTATAGACGATCTCGCTGGCGGGGTTCAGCACATCCAGCTTGCCCTTGGCACTGAGCTTGAAGGAGGGAGCCTTGTCGTAGGTCTGAATTTTCAGGGTCAGGGGCTTCTCCATCTCCGCGCTGGGATAAAGGCCATCCATCAGCAGCTTCATGCCGCTCAGCTGGAAGGTGCCGCCATTCATGGTATTCTCCGTCAGCTTGACGGTCAGCTCTCCGGTAGAAGAGTCGTAGGTTACGCCCTCCGGCAGATTGTCGATCTGCGTCAGGCTGTAGTGGGCGGGGTCGCTGACGCTCACCTTAACGGTAGCGGTTTCCATTCCTGTCAGCCGTTTGTTCAGCTTCACAGTGGAGGAAGAAAGCTTAACGGTGGGAACCTTTTCCTCCACGTTGATGGTCAGCTTACCAGTAAGCTCAAACACGTCCCAGGTAACCACCTGCGCCCGGTAGGTAACGGTGTACTTACCCTTGGGCGGCATCGTCTCCCCATCCTTGGACTGAACAATGATCGTGTCCGTGTATTCATTGTACTCTATCCGCAGACCCTCCGGAATCTGATCAAAGTACATCTTCCGCACGCCGTTCAGGTTCCCTTGGTTCAGGGTCACGTCCGCCTTGGCCTGCATCCAGGGGAAGACCCGATTCAGGGTCAGCTTGGTGCTGCTCAGCTTGAGGGTGGGAGCCTTATCGGTGACGGTAATCTTGTGGGTCAGCTTCACCGGATGTCTCCAGGAATAGCCATGAACCCAGAAATTGACGGTAGTGTTCTTCGCCTCTTTCAGCGTAATAATAATGGTATTCTCAGACTGCCGCACTCTGTCCACGTTCGGGTCGTTCCATGTAATATACACTATATTGGCAGTATCTCCGGACAGCCGTGTACTCACAGTCAGGTTGCCGCCTAAGGACGTATTGATTACGGAAGTCTTGGAGGCCAACGCCATCTCAGGAGCCTTGTTCTCCGTGGCAATGGTGATGGTCTTGGTCACGGGGGTGTTGTAGCCCTTGAAAAGAACACTGAGGGTTGCCTTGGTATTGGGCTTCTCGGAGACACCTTCGTGGCTGTAATCGAGCCAGTAACGGTCGTCGTAATACTTCAGTGTGAAATCCTCGCTGAGCAGCTCTGCCTTTTCCACCTGGCCGCCGGAAATGACCAGCGCGGCAGAGCTGTGCCCATCGTACCGGCTATAGAAGAGGTTGAATTTTCCCTCCTGCTTCACGGTGAGCTTGGGCAGGGTGACAGTGACCTTCACAGTCAGGGCATAATCATAGGTCTTGCCGTTCTCGCACGCTGCCGTCAATGTCACAGGATAGGTACCCTTTGGCACAAACTGCGCCGGGGCAATGGTCAGGCTGCCGTTTTCGTAGCTGGCGGTAAACTGGGGATCGTCCAGCTGCACGGATTCAATGGCACTGCCGCTTTCCACCAGCTCCAGAGTTGCGCCCCGGGTGGACGCGCCGTTCAGGCTCACCGTGGGGGAAACCAGCCGCGGCTCTGCCGTACGCACATTGACCACCACGCTGGCGGACTGCTTGCCGATGTCGGCGGCCTGGGCGGTGATGACCACCGTGCCGAAGCTCACCGGGGTGATCCAGCCGTTCTCTACCCTGGCGACCTTTTCGTCACTGCTGAACCAGACCACCTGGTTCGTGGCATCGGCGGGGGCGGTTTCGGCCTTCAGCTGCTTGGAGCCTCCCTCCAGGTCAATGTCCAGGGTCTGCGGATTTTCCGTGCTTCTGTATTTCAGGGTGACGGCGGCGACCTGCGGCAGAATGGTGAATGCCTTCTGCATCTTCTCGCTTTCGTCCGAATAGGCGGTGACGGAAATTTTCCGCGCCCCGTCCACGGACTTGGCCGTCAGGGTGCCGTCCCGGGTCAGGGAGGCATACTCCAAATAGGCGGAGTCGTCTAAGTACCATCTGGCCTCGATCTCCTTGCCTCCGGGCATGGTAACGGCGGTGAGCTTCAGGCTTTCGCCGCTGGTCAGAGTGTCCACGTCCTGGGGAAGGATGGCCGTACCCCGCTTGAATTCCACGGTCTTGCTGCCCTTGGCACCGGAATTCGCGTCATAGCACACCAGGCGCACCTTGCCCGGGAAGAGCCGCTCCAGATAATAGCCGCTCTCGTCACTGCCGGAAATTTTCGCCACGTCCTCCGGGGGAATCGCTCCGGCCTGCTCCAGCTTCCAGCGAAGCTGGGCACCTTTCAGTCCCAGGGGCGCGGTGACGGTACCCGTCAGGGAGGTGCGCATCGCCATAATTTCGTCGGAAACGCCGGTCAGCTCCAGCAGCTCCAGCTTGTCACAGCCGGCGAAGCAGTCCGCGCCCACGGTCTGCAAAGAAGTGGGCAGGGTCATGTTGGTGAGCTTTCCGCAGTTCCGGAAGGCGTTCTCGCCGATGACGGTCAGGGTATTGGGAAGGCTCACGATCTCCAGATTTCCGCAGTCCTGGAAGGCGGCGCTGCCGATGGCGGTCACGCCCTGCCCCACGGTCACCAGCTTGATCTGATTCAGGTAATCCGCCCAGGGCGCGACATCCGTCATATTCCCGGTGCCGGAGATGGTCAGATCGCCGGCGGTACTCAGGCTCCAGGTCAGAGCCTCGCCGCAGGAGCCGGAAGCGACTTCCTCGGTTCGCTTGCACTTGCTGTCCAATGCCTCCCGATCCGATTTCCGCGCCCAGGCAATGCCCGTATCCCAGTCCCAATCGGAGCCGGAGAAGTACAGAACCTCCAGACTGCTCAGGCCGCTGAAGGCGTTCGCGCCGATGGTCGTAACGGAATTGGTAAACCACAGCCGCCGGATCCCGGAGCAGCGGTTGAAAGCACCCTCGCCAATGGTCACTACGCCCTTGGCCAGGATAACCTCCTCGATGCCCTTACAGTCGGCAAAGGCGTTCGCGCCGATGCTTTCCACTGCCGCCGGGAACACCAGAGTACCCGTAAGATTACCGCAGCCATAGAAGGCGTTGTCGCCAATACGCGTCAGGCTGCTGGGAATGTTCAGCTTGCCGCTGAGCTTTGTGCCGTTGAAGGCATCCGCGCCGATGGACGTAACGCTATCGGGGATGTTGACCGTGGTCAGGCTTGCACAATTCTGGAAGGCACTTTCGCCGATGGTCGTAACGCCATCCGGGAGGCTGACCGTGGTCAGCTTACCGCATTCCTTGAAAACCGCATTGCTGAGGGTTTTCAGGCCGTTGTCAATCTGGACACGCTCCAATAAATCCAAGTTAGAGAAACTATAGCCCTCAATGGTTTCCACGCTGCCTGTGATCACGATCTCCCGCAGAGCGTAACAATGTCTAAAGGCGTAACCGCAAATCTTCTGAACGCTGCCGGAAATGACGACTCTGCGCAGGCTATTGCACTCTTCAAAGGCTCTATCCAGAAGGGGTACATTCGCCTTGATCTCTACCTCCTCCAGGTCATTGTATTGGCATACACCAAAGCCCATCTCGGTAACACTGGCAGGAATGACCAGGCTGGTAAGATCGTTGCTCCCCAGAGCATAGTCCCCCAGCGTCTCCAGACCCTCAGGAAGCTCGATTTCCGTCAGGCTGCATCCGCCAAGGGCACCGTCCCCCAGGACTTTCAGCGTCTTGGGAAGCTCGATGTGCTGTAGCGGGCATTCTGAGAAGGCACGTCCGTCAAGGCTTATCAGACCCTCCGGAAGGGACACCTCCCGCAGATTCTCGCAGTAACGAAATCCGCCGACACTGGTGATCCCCTTCTGAACCTCCACCCGCAGGATCTGCTCGCCATAAGCGTACCAGGGTATGTCTTTGTCTTTGGTTTCTCCATATGATGCTGCGGCACCGGTACCGGAGAGGATCATGGTGCCGTCGGTGGTAAGCGCCCAGGTGACGTTGGAGCCGTCTGCCTCCGCGCCGCAGTTGCCGGAGGCGACAATGTCCTCCTGCGCCAGCAGTGCCAGATCCGTCTCGGCGGTCTCCTCGGTGGGGTCAGTGGATTCCGTGGATTCGGCGGCTTCCGTTTCCTCCGTGGGATCCGTCGCCGCCGGGACTTCCGTGGCCGCCGTGGTCTCCGGGATGTCCGGGGTTTCCGTGGTCTCCGGAGCTTCCGTGGCCGCCGTAGTCGGGGTCTCGGTGGCCGGTTCCGTGGGAATTTCCGTTTCCGGGACGGGCGGTTCCGTCTCAGGAGGCTGGGTCGGCTCCTCGGTCTGAACAACAGGAGTCTCGGTTTCCTCCGGCAGAGTCTCCGCCAGAACCGGGGTCACCAGCTGGCCGGTCAGCACCAATGCCAGCAGCAGGGCGAGCAGTTTTTTCATAGGTCACCTTTCCTTCCTTTCGGGATATCTGAGCGATCGTTTTTGGCTTGCACACCAGTAGTATATATTATACCAGCGATTGGCAATAATTGCAAGCACTTTCTTGTCAGATTGTACAGATTCCGAAAATCCGGCACTGGCGAGATTTAAGGAAGCTCTGATTAAATCGGCAAGCGCTGACGGCGAGAGGTTTTGTTTCCAGGCAAGGTTCTAAAAACGGAGAAATACTGTATGTATTTCCCGTTTTTAGAACCGCAGTCTGGGAGCAAAAGATCCGTCGTTCAGCCGCAGACGATTTATTCAGAGTTTCCCTAAAAAAATGCCTAAGGCAAGCACCGCCGTGAGTTCTTCACGGCGGTGCTTGCAGACTGTCGAAAAACGCATGTCGCCGCGAATCTCTCCGACACCCTCACAGGCTGTCCACAGCGGCCTTCAGCTGAGCCATGGCCTTCTCCAGAGTGGCACGGGGGCAGGCGGCGTTGAGCCGCATGTAGCCGCTGAGGCTCCGGCCGAAGGTATTGCCCTCGTTCAGTCCCAGGCCTGCCTTATAAATGAAGAAGTCCCGCAGCTCCTCGTTGGTCATGCCAAGCTCCCGGCAGTCCAGCCACATAAGATACGTCGCGTCCGGCCGGTTGGGCTTGATCTGGGGGATATTTTTCGCGCAGAAATCGCAGACGTAGTCAAAATTGGCGGAAAGGTACGGAAGCAGCTGCTCCAGCCACTCCTCGCCCTCCCGGTAGGCCGCCTCCATGGCAACGGAGCTGAACGCGTTGTTCCGGTGGATGTCCAGGCCGCCCCAGAAGCCATCGAAAATCCGCTTCATTTCCGCATTGGGGAAAATGGTGGTGCTGGCCTGAAGTCCCGCCAGGTTGAAGGTCTTGGTAGCGGAGACGCAGGTGATGATGTGCCCGGCGATTTCCGGCGACAGGGTAGCCGTGGGGGTGTGGTGCTTGCCGTGGAAAATCAGATCGGAGTGGATTTCATCGGAAACCAGCAGGGTGCCGTTTTCGATGCACAGCTGTGCCATTTTCCGCAGCTCCTCCGGCTCCCAGACGATGCCCAGGGGGTTGTGTGGATTGCACAAAAGGAAAATCCGGCACTGCCTGACCTTGGCGGCAAAGTCGTCAAAGTCGATGTGCCAGCGGCCGTTTTCCTCCACCAGCTTGTTTTCCACCACCGTCCGACCCCAGGTCTCGGCCACGTCGTAAAATTCGGAATAAACCGGGGTCTGGATCAGCACCTTATCTCCGTCGCCGCTGAACAGCCTGACGATGGCAGACAGGGTGGGAACCACGCCCAGGCTCCAGCTCATGCGCTTTATGTCCGGCTTCCAGTGGTTGCGCCGGACCTCCCAGTCCTGCACCGCCTGGAAATAGCTGTCCGGCCGGGAGGTGTAGCCCCAGATGCCTTCCTGCGCCTTGGCGGCGCAGGCGTCGATGATGGGCTGCGCCGTGCGGAAATCCATGTCCGCCACCCACAGAGGAATCACGTCGGCGGTGCCGAATTTCTTCACCCGCTCATCGTACTTGGCAGAGCGGTTGCCGCTCCGGTCGATCACTTCGTCGAAATTGTATTTCATAGTCAGTATTCTCCTTTCTATGTCTGTTCCGGGGAAAGTATACTCCATTTCCCAGGAAATGTCCAGTGCTTAGGGTGTTCCGCCCGTCAGGAAGAGATCCGACTCCCTATCCCCGGAGAGCAGCGCCGATACCCCCGGCAGCCCGGCATGACCCCGGCCTGGGCGGTCAGGGCATTGCGCTCGTCCCGGGCAAAAAGGACGCGCCAGCAGGACATCTGCCGTTTCCAGGGCGCAATCTTCTTTCCCTTGTGCTGATTGCACAAGAACTTTTGGTTTTATTATACTCCCAGTCCCTTTCCGGATCAAGGGAAAACTGGTATAGTGCAAATCAGAAAAAAGAAAGGAGCATGAGAGACAACCAGTAAAGTGAGTAAATGAATCGAATCCCTTGAAAACAAAAATGGAATGAATCTCAAGCAAATGGAGGAATGACTTATGCTGCCTGCAATTTATGGTGAAAACATGTTGGATGATTTCTTTGGTACCGATTTCGGCACCGATTTCTTTGGCGGACGGAACCCCCTGTTCGGTAAGAACGCCCGGAACCTGATGAAGACGGATATCCGGGAGACGGACGACGCCAAGGCTTATCGCCTGGCCGTGGATCTGCCCGGCTTTAAGAAGGACGAGATCCGGCTGGACATTGAGGACGGCTACCTGACCATCCAGGCTCAGAAGGGTCTGGACAAGGACGAAGAGGACAAGAAGGGTCGGGTGCTGCGCCAGGAGCGTTACGCCGGCAGCTGCTCCCGCAGCTTCTATGTCGGCGACGTCCGGCCTGAGGATATCAAGGCCAAGTACGAGTCCGGTGTGCTGACCATCCTGGTGCCCAAGGAGGATGCCAAGAAGCTGCCCACCAATACCACGATTGTCATTGAGTAATCGATCGTCAATCGGACGAGACTCCCAAATCATGAAAATCACCGGGAATCGGCATTCTGCCGATTCCCGGTGACTTTTTGTTTTAATGACACAATGGGGCGATGAGGGCATCGCCCCCTACGATTTCTATTGCGGTGCGGATTTTAGATCCGGGCTACACCGGATTTCCGGGCGGCTTCGGCCACGGCCTTTGCCACCGCCGGGCCTACTCTCGGATCGAATGCCGCGGGGATGATATAGTTCTCGTTCAGCTCGTCGTCGGAAATCAGGCTCGCCAGAGCGTTGGCGGCGGCCATCTTCATTTCCTCGTTGATGTCACTGGCACGCACGTCGAAGGCGCCCCGGAAAATGCCGGGGAAGGCCAGCACATTGTTGATCTGGTTGGGGTAGTCGCTGCGGCCGGTGGACACCACCTTCGCCCCTCCTGCCTTGGCCTCGTCCGGGAAAATCTCCGGGGTGGGGTTGGCACAGGCGAAGACGATAGCGTCCTGGTTCATGGTCTTTACCATCTCGGTGGTCAGCGTTCCCGGGGCGGACACGCCGATGAACACGTCCGCACCACGGATCACGTCCGAAATCTTTCCGGTCTCCTTTTGCAGGTTCGTCACCTGCGCCATTTCCTCCTTGATCCAGTTCAGGTTCTCCCGTCCGGCGTAGATCGCGCCCTGACGGTCGGTCATGACCACATTCCGGAAGCCCGCGCTCAGCAGCAGCTTCACAATGGCGATGGCCGCCGCGCCGGCACCGGAGGTGACGATCTTCACGTCCTCCTTGCGCTTACCCACCACCTTCAGGGCGTTGGTCAGGCCTGCCAGGGTGATGACGGCGGTGCCGTGCTGATCGTCGTGGAAAATGGGAATGTCGCACTTTTCCTTCAGCTTGCGCTCAATTTCAAAGCACCGGGGGGCGGAAATATCCTCCAGGTTGATGCCGCCGAAGGAGCCGGAGATCAGGTAAACGGCGTTGACAAACTCGTCCACGTCCTTGGTTTTCACGCAGATGGGGAAGGCGTCCACATTGCCGAAGGCCTTGAACAGGGCGCACTTGCCCTCCATGACGGGCATTCCCGCCTCCGGGCCGATGTCGCCCAGGCCAAGAACGGCGGAGCCGTCGGTGATGACGGCGCACAGGTTGTGCCGCCGGGTCAGCTCGTAGGATTTGTTCACGTCCTTCTGGATTTCCAGGCAGGGGGCGGCCACGCCGGGGGTGTAGGCCAGGGACAGGTCGTCCTTGGTGGCGCAGGGCACGGTGCAGACAACCTCAATCTTGCCGCCCCACTTCTTGTGCAGACGAAGGGATTCTTTCGCGTAGTCCATCATTCATTCTCCTTTGTTTGTTACGATTACAGAAATACCGTTTGGAATCAGGGTCACTGAGGCATTCGCCCCCTTGTCCTGTTTTGCCATTGTCAGGGCAGCCTCCAGCGTGGGAGCATAGTCCAGCTTCATTTCCCGGAGGGTCTTCTCCATCTCCGGCCGGGAGACGAAAATCACCCGATGCTTCATCAGAATCCGGGCAAGGATCTGACTTTCCCACTGATCGGGAATGGTTTCGCTCTGGGGGGTGGCCGCGCATTTGGCGAAATGCGCCGCCGGGCTTTCGCAGTCCCGCAGGGAGGTGTAGAAGCCCTGGCCGCCGGTGCCGTCCGCCAGCTGGGCGCAGAGGATCAGCACCGCCCCGGGCTTTGCGGAGGCCTCCGCCGCCGTCAGACCCTTGACGCACTGATAAATGTTCTGATCCAGAGGCGCGCCGCCGTTGGATGTTACCACAATATCCGCCGGGACGGCCTCCACCTGGCAGTAGGGTTCCAGAAAGGCAGCCCCCGCCTGGTGGGCCTGCCGGAAGTCCCCGGCAAAGGCCGCCACGGTTTTCTTCCCCTCATCAATGACCACGTTGACGATGAAGGCAAGCTTTGCCATCTCCGCCGCCGCCACCATGTCCCGGTGGAGCGGATTTCTCTCCAGAACGCCGGTTCTGGCATAGGGGGAGGCGATGAAGGCTCCGCAGTGGTTGCCCAGCACCGTGGTCTTGTCGCAGACTCCGGGCAGAACGCTTTTCCGGCCGCCGGAAAAGCCAGCGAAGAAATGCGGCTCGATGAAGCCCTCGGCGATCAGCAGCTCCGTCTCCACGGCGACCCGGTCGATGACCAGGGGCGCGCCGGAGGGCAGGGTGCCGATGTTCACATTGCTGTCCGGGTCAAAGGCATTGTGCACCACGATCCGCTCCCGGCGGGCAATTTCCGACCCCAGCTTGGCTTCCAGCTCGGCGGTGGTGGTCAGACGGTGAAAGCCGGTGGCCACCAGCAGCGTCACCTGAATGTCCGGGTTCCCCTGCCGCAGCTGCCGGAGCACCGGCGGCAGGATGTCCCGGCTGGGCACCGGCCGGGTGTGGTCGGAAATGAGAATGGTGCAGGTTTTCTTTCCCGCCGCCAGTGTCGGCAGGGTCGGACTTCCAATGGGATTTTCCAGTGCGGTCTCCACAAGAGACAGACCGGTTTTCTCGCTTTTCAGGCTGTCCAGCCGGGAAGTCAGCAGACCCTCATAAGGCCATTTCCAGGCCAGTGCTCCCCGGCCATAGGGAATCGGGATCATATTCCAGTCCCCCGCTTAATAATTGCCCTTGAAAACGTCCTTCTTTACCGGCGGCCGGTAGTCGCCGAAATAGGAGCCGAAATCCAGATGCAGATAATTGCACAGATCCAGCACCTCCACCATGGTGTTGTCGTTGACGGGCACACCGTTTTCCAGAATCCGCTTGACGGCGGCCACTTCCTTCTCGCCGTGGGTGTAGATGCGCTCCTGGCCGTCGGCCTTGGGGGCGTCCCGGAGCTCCTGGAGGAAGGCGGAGAAGTGCGCCTCGATGGCGGCGGGATCGCCGAAGAAGGCCGGGTTGATGGCGGCGAAGCCGTGGCAGATCTTGCCCTTGCCGCCGGTCATGCAGTAGTTGGAGGTGGCACCCATGGACAAAATGGAGGAGAAAATCTCGCACAGCATCCCGTAGCCGTAGCCCTTATGGCTGCCGAGCAGCTCGGTGGAGCCGCCCAGAGGCATGATGCCGCCGCCCTTCTTGGCCACGATGTTGGCCAGTACGTCCGGGGCGTTGGTGGAGGGATGGCCGTCCTTGTCCAGTGCCCAGCCCTCGGGCAGGGGCTTTTCCATTTTGTTGTACATCTCCAGCTTGCCCCGGGTGACTACGGTGGTGGAGGCATCGAAGAGGAAATCATAGGGCTTGGCCGGGAAGGCACAGGCAATGGGGTTGGAGCCCAGCATCGCCTTCCGGGCAAAGGTGGGCACCATGATGGCCTCGCTGTTGGTGCAGGAGAAGCCCATCAGCCCCTCCTTGCAGGCCATCTTGGCATAGTAGCCCGCGATGCCGTAATGGTTGGAATTGCGCACGGAGACGATGCCCACGCCGGAGGCCTTGGCCTTGGCGATGGCCATCTCCATGGCCTGGTGGGAGACCAGCTGTCCCATGGCCTCGTGGGCATCGATCACCGCGGAAACCGGGGTCTCGAAAATCACCTCCGGCTTGGCGTGGACATCGATCATGCCCTTTTCAATGCACTTGTGATAGCGAACCATCCGCTGCATACCGTGGGACTCGATGCCGTAGAGGTCGGCGGTGAGCAGAACATCCTGAATGATATCCGCCTCCTGCTCGGTAAAGCCGAATTTGGTAAACGCGTCCATGCACAGCCGGTGCAGGGTCTCATAGGGCCAATGCTGATATGCCATAAGTCATTCCTCGCCTTTCTGTAAAATTGGTTTTGGTTGTTATAGATTCAGTTCCCGCTCATGCAGAACCACGCCGTTTTTTCGCAGGCTGTCCTGTAATTGCCGGATATCCAGGGTGGAAAGATCCTCCGTCAGGGCCGCCGCCGTTCCGGCGGCCTGGCCGGTGACGGCGCAGCAGGGAATCACCCGCATGATATCCCACATGGCATCGGTGACGGAGGTGCACCGGCCTGCCACGAGCAGATTCTTGATTTCTCTCGTATACAAAGTGGAAAACGGCACCTCAAAGATCGGCCCCCGTTTGCGCCAGTCGGAAACCATGCCCACGGAATCGGCGAAGAAGGTATGCGCCTCTCCCTCGTCCAGGGTATACGCTCCCCGAAGCCGCCGGGTCATCCGCAGCTGGGGCATGACGGCGATGGCGGTGGGAATCCAGCGGGGGTCGTCCTCCCGCTTTTTCCGGATGTGGCTGAGGATGGCGGCGTGGGACAGCTGCACCATTTCCGACACCTCCCCCGCCTCCAGTCCGCCGAACCGGCGATCCGTCAGGGGCTTTGCCCGCTTCCCCGCGTCCTCCTCCGGGGGTACGTCGGAGCAGCCCAGAGTGTTGAGAACATAGCCCTTGTCCCCCAGGCCGTAATACCAGGCCGCCAGGATATTCCCCGGCCGGTAGACGGCCGTAGGCGCGCCGGCAAGCTGGGCAACGCAGGCGTCGCCCGTGGCATCCACCACCATCCGGGCGGTAATGCCGTGCCTTCCGGAAACGCTCTCCACCGTCAGGCTGGAAATCCGGTCATTTTCCCTTTCCACGCCTGCGCACTGGCAGCCGTAGAGGATCGTGACCCCCGCCCGGCACAGCTCCCGCTCCGCCAGCATGGCGAAAAGCCAGGGGTTATAGCGTACCCGGAACCGGTGATCCTTCTCCGTCCGGGTGCCGATGCCTTCCAGCCAATTGGCGGGGTACTCGTCCTCGGCACCCAGGGAGATGGACAGCCGCAGAAGCTCCTCCGCCAGGCCGAAGGACACCTGATGACCCAGGCCGTCGCACAGAGGAAGATAATAGGTAATCAGCCCCGCGGTGCCAAGACCCCCCAGAACATACTGCTTTTCCAGCAGCGTGACCCGCTTTCCCAGCCGCGCCGCCGCCAGTGCCGCGGAAATGCCGCCGAAGCCGCCGCCGCAGACCAGCACGTCACAATCATAATTTCCCATTTGTTACCCCCGGTAGATGGGAGCCAGCGCGTCATGCACCGCCTTGTACTTCCGGAACAGCTCCGTATAGAGGGCATGATTCTCCGGGTCAGGCTTCGACACGGAGTCGATCCGCACGCACCTTTGCGCCGCCTGGGCGAAGCTGTCAAACCAGCCGATGCCTACGGCGGTCATCATGGCCGTGCCGAAGGAGGAGTCGTCCACCTCCACCTTCTGCAGCTCCAGACCCAGCACATCGGCAACGATCTGCCGCCAGAGCATTCCCTTGGCACCGCCGCCGATGATGCGTACCCGCTTCATCGGCACCCCCAGCTCATTCAGAGTGTTCAGGCAGTCCTTCAGGCTCATGGCCACGCCCTCCAGGGTAGCCCGGGTGAAGTGGGCGGTGGTGTGGCTGGAGCTGATGCCGGTGTAGCTGCCCTTCAGATCGGGATCGTTATAGGGGGTCAGCTCGCCGTTCAGGTAGGGATGGAACATGAGCCCATCGCTGCCCGGGGCGATTTTCTCCGCCGGTACGTTCAGCTCACGGAAGGGTTCCCGGCCGATGGTGTCCCGATACCAGCGGTAGCTGGCGGCGCAGCTGGCGGTAGCCGTGCCGGGATACCAGAGCCCGGGCACCACATGGCGATAGTTGAAAACGAATTTGGAGTTCAGGGGGCGATCGGTGACGATGCAGATCCGTCCGGCGGTGGCCAGCTTCACCGTGGCGTGACCCGGCTCCACGTTGCCCGCGGCGAGGACCTCCATCACCGTGTCCGTGGTGCCCACGAGAACGACGGTTCCCTCGGCCAGACCGAATTCCTTGGCTCGCGCCCCGGCCATGACCCCGGCCACGTCCGTAGGGCGGCACAGCCTGGGCAGCCATTCTCTCCGGATGCCGCCGATTTTACACAGCTCCTCCGACCAGCACTCCCGGCGAGTGTCATAGAACATGGAGCCTTCCGCGTCGATGGTGTCCGTTTCCAGGGTACCGGTCATCCGGTAGCGCAGATAGTCCTTGGCAAAGAGCAGATAGCGGATGTTTCCCCAGACCTCCGGCTCCTGCTTGCGAAGCCACATGAGCTGGGGCAGGGTCCAGACCGTGGTGGGGGCGTTGAGCACCTGATCGGAGATCACGTCCAGGCAGGTATCCTTCAGCTCCTGTACCTCGTCCTTGCTGCGCTGATCCGTCCAGAGAATCGCCCGGCGGAGCACCTGTTTGTTTTCGTCCAGCAGCACCGCCGTGTGAGTGGCTGCGTCAAAGGACAATGCCTTGATCTGCTCCGGCCGGATATCCGCGGTTTTCAGAATGTCGGCGAAGGCACGCTTGAAAGCCCGGCACCAGTCCTCCGGCTCCTGCTCGCACCAGCCAACCTGGGGATAGTAGGTGGGATACTCACATCCGGCGGTGGCCCCGATGACCCCCTCCCGGCTGAGAAGCGTCAGCTTCACGCTGCCGCTGCCGATGTCCACACCCAGAACATATTCCGTCATACTAACACGCTCCTGTTAAAAAAGCCCCGGAGGCATCCATTGAATTGTCATCCAGTGCAAAAACTCTAAGGCGGTACCGCCCGATTCGGCAAGTGCATTCAGCGAGAGATTTTTCTTCAAGGGAAAGTTTGAAAAGCGCAGGAGTCCTTTGTGTACTTCAAGCTTTTCAAACTGCCTCCTTGGAGGAAAAGATCCGGTGAAGGCCGCAGACGCAATCGGGCAGTGCCGCCTTAATAAAAACTACTTAACCCAGTCGTGCTCCGGGTCGTTGCTGCGGTTGAAGCCCTGGTAGTCGCCGGCCATCAGCCACAGGAAATAGGTCTGGTAGCCGGGGGTGGACACGGTGGTGTGGTAGCCATAGGGGAACTCCACCAGCTCGTCGTTCTTCACCCGGTAGGCCACGTCCAGAGAGCCGTCGGCGGTGTACAGGCACTGGACGGCAAAGCCCTGCTTGGGGTCAAAGAGGAAATAGTAGATTTCCTCGGCGATGCACTCGTGGGGCATATTGTCCTCGTCGTGCTTGTGGGGCGGGAAGCCTGCCCAGTTGCCCTCGGTGCAGTAGGCCTCGCCGATGGTCAGCACCCTGGCGTTGGAATGGCCGTCAATGATGAAGCTGGTCTCCCGCTGGAAGGGCACCCGGCCCAGCAGCTTCAGCGTCACATGATCCTCCCGGAGCACCTGAGGGGCGGTCTTTTCCACCACCGGGGTGCCGCAGACGGCGATCTTGATGTGGTCGATGGCCTCGATCTCCAGATGCTGGTCTCTGGGCATGTAGAAGCTCTCGGCCTTCCGGTTCTCAAAGACGTTCGCCCGGTTGCCGATGTTCTCGTGCCGCTCCCCATCGAAGGTCACGTTGCAGTGACCCTCCAGCATGATGAAGGCCACCTCCCGATCCTCGGTATAGAAGGGCAGCGTTTCCCCGGCATCCAGCTCAATGATGCCGAACTCCAGCTTTTTCAGGCTGCACTGGCCGATCCTGCAGATGGGGGTGTAGCCCTTGGCGGGAACGTAGGTTTTCTTGAAATTCATAGGTTTTCCTCCTCCAGCAATTGATCCGCGATAACTTCCCAATCTCCTACAATGCCGTAGTCGGCATAGTCGAAAATCGGGGCTTTCGGGTCTTGGTTGACTGCCACAACGGTTCCGGAGCCGGACATGCCGGCCAGATGCTGCACCGCTCCGCTGATGCCGAAGGCCAGGTACAGCTTGGGGCACACGGTAACGCCGGTCATGCCCACCTGGCAGCTGTAGGGGGCAAAGCCCGCGGCGACCGCCGTCCGGGAAGCGCCCAGTCCGGCTCCCAGCTTTTGCGCCAGCCGTTCCAGCTTGGCAAAGCCCTCCCGGGAGCCGACGCCCATGCCCCCCGCCACAATAATCTCCGCCTGACTCAGAGGCTTCCCCTCCGAAAAAGGCGCAAAGCCCAGAAGCTTCACCCGTCCGGCGGGAACATAAGTCAGAGTCTCTATGGCAGGACTCGGGGCAGGACATTTTGACGGCCGGAAGGTACCCGGACGGACGGTGGCCATCTGGATGTCACTCAGCGTGCGGATGTCCGCCATCAGGGAGTTGCCGAAGGCCGGCCGGGTCTGAAGCAACCGGCCGTCCTCCAATCTCAGGGCGGTACAGTCCGCCGTCAGCCCGGCCTTCAGGTGCCAGGCCAGCATGGGCATGAGATTGCGCATTCTCACCGTGGCCGGAGCCAGAATCATTCCGCTTCCCCAGGCTCGGATGTTTTCCGCCAGAAAGGCGGCAAATTCCCCCTCCTCCGGGATTTCTCCCGCAGCGAGTGTCACAATATGAGAAGCCCCGTACTCTCCGGCCATTACCCCTTTCCCCTCCGGAACCAGTGCCCGGAGATTTCCGCCGGAGAGCCGGGCGGCTTCGCTCAGAAGTCCCGAATCGAGCGCAAAGGGACACAGCACCAGCATTTCACTCATGATCCGGCCTCCCTCAGAATCCGGGTAAGCTCCCGGACGCCGACTTGCGGATCAGTCTCCCTGGCTCCCCGGCGCAGACCCGGAAATTTTGTCTGCATGGCTGTGACCCTGGTCAGGGAACCCTTCAGGCCGCATTCCTCCGGGGTAAGCCCCAGGTCTGCCGCCGTGAGGATTTCCACCGGGGTCTTTCTGGCCCGGCGCATTCCCAGAATCCCCGCCAGCCGCAAAGGATAGCTATAGGCGGCGAAGCTGACAATCAGCGGCTCGGCAGCTTCCAGAGTCTGTACCCCCGCCTCCAGACGCCGGGAAAGAATCAATTTCTCCCCCTGCTCCCGGATGCTCTCCACATTGGAAACGCAGGGCAGCCCCAGAGCCGCCGCCAGCTCCCCCGGCACCTGGCCGGTTTCCCCGTCGATGGCCTTGCAGCCGCAGAACAGAGCGTCAAATGCTCCCAGTTTCTCCGCCGCCGCGGCCAGTGCCCTGGCAGTGGCGTGGGTGTCCGCCCCTGCCATCAGCCGATCGGTAATCAGCACCGCACGACCGGCTCCTCTTGCCAGCAGCTCCGACAGGGGCTCCGCCAGCTTGGCAGGCCCCATGGTCAGAACCGTTACCCTTCCATTCCCGTCCGTCAGGCGAAGGGCGGCTTCCAGGGCGGACTCGTCGGCAATATTCCATTGAAGTCCGGCACCCTCCCGCTTCAGCCGAAGCTGGCCGTCCACCGCAACGGAGGTGGACACCGGCACCGCCTTCACACAGACAAGAATGTGTCTCATTGGATATATATTACAGCAATGCGCCAAATAAGTCAACCAGCTGATAGCCCTCGGGTACGCACAGGCCGAAACACAGCAGCGTCTGCGGGCAGGCCACCAGCATGGCCTTGGCCTGGGTGCGGGTCAGATCCTCCCACCGGCCTCCGGCGATCCGGGTTACCAGCTCCGGCATATAGCTGTAGGCTACCGCCGTGCCGCAGGACTTGGCCAGCTTCTCGTGGTTGAACATCTCCGTCAGGGTAAAGCCCGCGGCCTGAGCCATGGCTCGGAGGGGAGCGAACTCGTGGAAGGTTCTGGCCAGCCGGTCGTCATCGTGGCAGGCGCCCAGGACGCCCAGGGCAGGCTTGGCCTCCAGCTTCTTCTCCGCCAGCAGCTTGGCAACGAAGGCGGTGGCAGTGGTGACGCCGGCGGTGATCTCGCAGCCCCACTCCGGGTACTTCTGCACCATGATCTCCCCGTCGTAGCTGTCCAGCACCACCACAGGCAGGCCGGTTTCATTGATGGCCTTGGCGCAGGCGGCGGCCTGCTGGCGCACCTCCTCGGTATAGCCCATCAGATCCCCCAGCATTACGCCGGAGGCAGGCTCGCTGGCGAGCACCTTGGCGGAAACCCCGGCCTTTTTCAGCAGCTTCAGCAGATTCCTCGCCATTTCCGGGGTCTTGACGGCGGCCACCTCGCCGATGTACACCAGCACATCCGTGCCCTCCTGGCCGAAGGTGGGCTTCACCGCGCCGAAGATATTTCCGGTGGTTTCGATGTTCTCGATGACCTTCATGACACTTTCCGGAGCGGTTTCGCTGACCACCGCCTCGGTGCGGGCCTCCCGGATGAACAGCGGTGGCTGGTAGCCGGTGGCGCAGTCATTGGTGCAGGCGTCGCACAGCAGGCACTCATACATGGCCTGGGCCATGTCCTTATCAAATTTCTGCTCTTTCTTACTGACCATGCTCAGCAGCAGTCCCTTTGCCCGGGGGGTATTCAGCTCCTTGCCGGTCTGGTGCTGGACAGGGCACAGGTGACGGCACATCCAGCAGAAGCGGCACTTCTCGGCATGATGCAGGGCATTCTGGCTAATCATATGGTTACCTCCTATCCTTTCCTCACAGACCCAGCTTATAGGGGTTCATAATTCCGTTGGGATCCAGCTCCTTCTTCAGAGCCTGCAGCACCTGCAGAGCCGGACCGTACTGCTCCTTCATGAGCCGGGACAGCTTCAGGCCGATGCCATGGTGGTCGTTGAGCACGCCGCCGTTGGCCAGAGCCGCCCGGACGCCGGTGTTCCAGACCTGGTTGTGAACCCGCAGAGCCTCCTCCGGGTCGGCAGGGGGATTGTCGATGATGAACCGGGAATAGTTCATGGCGCCCCAGTCGTACCAGTGGGAGCTGTGGGAGATGAAGCGGACGCCGTACTGCTTGAAGTTATCCTCCACGGCGGCCTTCATAGCCCGGTAAATCTTCTCGATATTGTCGTGGGTGGCCACGGTGTCCAGGGTTCCGAACATCTGGGGCAAGTCCATAATGTGATCGGGATAGAAGAAGGTGATCCGGTTCTGGAACCACTTTTCGCCGTACTCCGTGCCCAGATCCTCCGCGCCGTACTTTTTCGCGATGTCCAGCACAATTTCCAGCTCGGCGGCCACGATCTTCTCATAGCCCTCCAGGGTCAGATTCAGGAAGGAGCCCCGCTTCTCAAAGCCGATGATCTTTTTGATGATGGAGACGGTCTCCGCCTCGTCGAACAGCCGGACGATGGAGGGCTTCACCGCCTGGACGATCTCCCGGCAGGCCTGGTAGCCCACATGGATATCGGAGAACAGGAAGGCATGGTGAATCCGGGTCTGGGGCTGCTTGACGATCTTGAACTTGGCCTTGGTCATGATGCCCAGGGTGCCCTCGGAGCCGATGAAGAAGGGGATCAGGTTGGGGCCGGTGGAGTGCTTGGGCACGGGCAGGGTGTTGATGATGTCGCCGTTGGGCAGGACGACCTCCAGAGACAGACACATGTCGTCCATCTTGCCGTACTTGGTGGACAAAATGCCGATGCCGTTGTGCGCCAGCGCGCCGCCTACGGTGCAGCAGGTCATGCAGGAGGGCAGGTGCATCACGGAATAGCCCTTCTCGTTGACCAGGTCTTCCAGGGTGGCGAAGATCATGCCGGTCTCGCAGACCACATAGCCCGCCTCGGTGTTCAGCTCAATGAGCTTGTCCAGCCGCTTGATATCCAGCAGAATGCCCCCGGCAACCGGCAGCGCGCCGCCCTGACTGCCGGAGCCGCCGCCCCAGGTGGTGACGGGAATTTTATAGTAGTTGGCGATTTTCAGAACCTTGGATACCTCTTCCGTGGTGCCGGGGCGGACGATGATGTCGGGCATAGGACCCTGCTCACCCGCATCCTGCCATTTCCGGCCTAGCCAGAAGTAATCCACGGAGTATACCGCCCGCTCGATTTCCTTGGTGGAGACGTTCTCCACGCCCACCGCGTCCTCCAGCTCCGAGCGGATCATGTAGAACATCAAAGACTTCTCTTGCATGTTGCTTCTCCCTTTCTGGTAATTGTTAATTTCGGTTTATTCCCCGGAAACAGGGTGGATTTCCCAATTTTCGCCGTAGATACCGGGGAACGCTCCCCGTTCGATCAGAGACCCGTTGGCCTCGTGTCCGATGAGCCATTTGTTGGCCGCCCAGAGCTTGTCAACTTTTCGCTCCGGGGCGATGGGCAGGTTCGTGCCCCGCTGCAGGCCCACGATGCAGCTGAAACCTGCCTTCGTCACCTCGCAGGGGCAGAAATGCAGGGTGTCCGAATACACCTCGATCATCTCCCCCTGGGCAAGATAGAAGGCCCGCACCTTGGCCGCGTCCAGCCGCCCGTCCCCGTCCAAGTCCTCCCGCTTGGCAAGCAGCAGCACCAGCTCCCGGACGGCTACGTTGAATTCATTGCAGGTGTGCCACTCCAGGGCGCCCAGCCGGTTGGAATGCCCCCAGCACAGGCCGACCTGCTCATCCAGCCCGCCGCAGAGAACCTCTCTCAGCCTGGCCGCTTCGGGAATTTCGTCCAGCTCTGGGGTGGCGGCCACATAGCGGCTTCCCGTCTCCGGGAAGGGCAGGGTCTCCGCCGCCGCGCAGAAACCGGCGGTGTCCCAGTCGATCACCCGGCCATAATGCCGGAAAGCCGGCTCATGAATGGAATGAATCAGAATGTGAGGGTTGGCCTGCCGCAGCTTTTCCAGTCTATCCATTTTGAATGACCCCCTTGTGGGTTTTCTGAAATTCCAGCACTTCTCCATAGCCCGGAATGCCCTGCTGGGCACCGAACCGGGTGCATTTCAGAGCGGAGGTGGCCGAAGCAAAGCAGCAGGCATCATAAGGCGTCATGCCCTTGCGCCTGGCCGCCAGGAACGCGCCGTGGAAGGTGTCTCCCGCGCCGTTGGAGTCAATGGCCTTCACCGGGTACACCGGGTAGCGCACTTCCCGGCCATTTTCCCAGAGGAAGCCGCCCTTGCTGCCCTGGGTAATCACCAGGGTCTGCGGGTGATACCGCTCCTGCAGCACCGCCGCGGCCTCCTGGGCGGTGGCCCGGCCGGTGACCTTTTTGGCAAATTCCTCGCTGGGAATCAGCACGTCCACCAGCGGCAGCAGCCGCTCAATATCCGGGTAAGCACCGCCTGCGTCCATGCTGACGGTAACGCCCATTTCCCGTGCCTTTTCCGCCGCGTACACGGCGCAGTCCAGGTGGTTGCCGTCCAGATGCAGAACCTTGGCCTGTCCCAGAACCTTCAGATCGATATCCTCCGGCCGGGGCGGAGCCGCCTGTCCCCGGTTCCACACGCAGGTGCGGCTGCCGTTTGTCACGTTCAGCAGCACCACACTGTGGAAGGTCAGACCCGGATTGACCCTTACGTTGGAGGTATCTACCCCGTAGCGTTCCAGCTCTCCTCTGACAAAGGTACCGTACATATCGTCGCCCACGGTGCCCAGATACCCGGCGGACACCCCCAGCTTGCGCACCGCCACCAGGCCGGTGGCGCAGGGGCCGCCGCACTGGAATTTTGTCTCCAGTCCCCGGAGCTTGGTGTCCTCCTTGGGGTAGCCCTCCGTGGTCATGAGGATGTCAAACACCGCGGCACCGATTCCCACTACGTCCGCCATTATCGATCCGCTCCCAATAGCCTAATTTTGCTGATGGCGAAGGCCTTCACCCGGGCGGTAGGCTCCTTCATAAACAGATCCAGTGCCAGGATGGCAGGGTCAACGGCCCGGATGCCGTCGAGCAGGGAGCAGCACACGTCGGTGCCGAAGTTGATCTTCCGGATGCCGGCCTTCACCGCCGCCTGAATCTGATCGTCGGGAACGCCGGAGCCGCCGTGGAGCACCAGGTGCGCCTTCTGTCCGGCGTGAAGCTCCTCGATCCGGCGGATGGCCAGGACAGGTGCCTGCTTGTAGTGGCCGTGGGCAGTGCCAACTGCCACCGCCAGCGCGCAGACCCCGGTCTCGTCCACAAACCGGGCCGCGTCCGCCACCTTGGTGTAGTCGGTGGTGACACCCTCGGCGGCCTTGCCCACCTCGCCCAGCTCGCCTTCCACGGTGATGCCCATTTCCCTGGCCATTTCCACAACGCCGCGGGTTATGGCGATGTTCTCGTCAATGGGCTTCCGGGAAGCGTCGATCATCACGCCGGTGGCGCCGTAGCGGAAGGCACGGAGCACCTCAGGAACCCCCGCGCCGTGATCCAGGTGGAAGGCCACCGGGGTCTTCATGTTGTGCATGGCCTCCCGGATGATGGGAGCCACATACTGCGCCAGCTCCGAATCAAACAGTCGGCTGTACATCTGGAAGATCACCGGCGCGCCGGTTTCCTCCGCCGCCTGCATGACGCCCATCACCGTCTCCAGGTTGTAGACGTTGAACGCGGGTACCGCAAAGCCGCCGCCCTCACCGATATCCAGAATTTCCTTCAGACCGTAAAGCATATTTCTCCTCCTATTGTAAAAATGGTTGCATGATTTCAAAAAACAGCACCGCCGCTGTTTCCAGCAGCGGTGCCAAGCGTCAATCCAAGCCGTCAAAGCGCAGGGCAGGGATATACTTGCAGAATTCCCGGATGGAATCCGTCAGGCTGCCTTCGATTTCGGACATATGGTGGATGTAGGGGCCTTCGATGAGCTTCCGCTCCAGTTCGGGCAGATTCTTGAATCTGGCCCACAGGTAGGAACCGAAGGTATAGGGGCCGTCGGTGCTGTCGCACTCGGCCACGGCGATGGAGTAGTTTCCATGCTCCTGATCGATCCGCGCCACGGTGTAATGGCCGTCTTCCACCTGCATCCACTGGCGCATGTTGACCATCTTCGCGGCGGTGCCCTGCTTCTTCAGGGAGTAGGCGAAGGGGCCGCAGTGCCACAGCAGCTCAATGTTCCGGTCGGTGGGGTGCCGGGTGGTAAATTCGCCCAGGAAGGGCTTTTTCTTGCCGAAGGTCAGGCAGCTGAGCACCACCTGGGTCAGCGTCGCGTGCATATCGCTCTCACAGCCGATGATGTAGCCCATATCCGCCAGCAGCGGATAGGCAGCGCAGGGCATGGCTCCCAGCATCAGCTGCATGGCCGTCCAGCACTCGGCGGAGACGGCGGCTACATTGTACTCGGCAAAAATTTCCTGGTACAGCAGCACAAAGGCATAGACCTTGTGGAGCACCGGCTCGGACAGGTTGTCAATCTCGTACATTTCCCGGAGCTTTGCCACACCGGCAGCCAGCTCCTCCTTCCGGGTCTGCAGAATCCGGTTGTATTTGTCCTGAATCACCGCCAGATTCACGGGGATGACGTGGATGTCAAATTTATCCATCAGATCGCTCTCGTTGAAGATCACGGAGCAGAAGGGCTTGGGCCGCATTCCCACCTGAGCCACCCGCATTCCCGTGAAGTTCTTCACAGCGCAGGCAACAGCGGCAAATTTCCGCAGCCCCTCGGCGAAGATGGGATCGGTGATCTGACAGTTTTCAATGTAGGTAAAGGGGATGTTCATCCTTTGCAGCTGACGGCTCATGCCGAACAGACCGCACTGGGTATCGGTATAGCGGGTGCCGTCCGCCTCAAATACCATATCCTGAGGACCCCACAGCAGCACCGGCTTGCCGATGGCCTTGGCCACCGCTCCGGCCACCTCTTCGTTGCCGAAGTTGCCGTTGATCAGGAACACCGCGTCCACCTTTTCCGCACGGAATCGGTCAATGACGGCATCCACATCCCGGTCGCTGTAGAGCACGTTCACCTCGTTGATCCCCTGCAAATCCACGAAGGAAATGTTTTCCGTGGTAAAATGCTCCTCAATGTAGGCAACCGCCCCGGCGCACCGCTCCTCCGCCTTTTCCCAGTTGAAAATGCCGGGTCGGGGCGTGACGTCTCTGCGGATGGGAACCAGGCCGATTTTGACATGATAGTTTAACATGATTCTTTTCCTCCTAGTTTTGATAACCCTGAAAGGCTGAACCGGATGCTGGAATTATTCTAACACTGGTCTTTCCCCTTTACCATTTATCTAACTTACGAAAAACAGGCGGCAAATCATTCTGGATATATGTGCAATTCCAACAAAATTCTACCGCTTCTTTTGACAGCAAAAAACCGGGCTCCACGCATTCGCGCGTGAAGCCCGGTTTTCAGGGAACCTCATTCCAGATCCCAATCCAGGTCGTCGCTGCCCAGAATATCCGGCTCGATGTAGGTCAGGGGGATGGTGATGTGCACCACCACGCCGCCCTCCTCCCGGTTGCTGATGGTAAGGCTGGCGTCTTCCCCATAAATCAGCCTGAGCCGCTGGCGGACATTGCCCAGGCCGATGCCGCCCTGGCGGCCGGAGGGAATCTGGCCGGACTGGAGCTTGCGCTCCATCTGCGGGGACAGGCCGTAGCCTGTATCCTTCACCGTCAGATTCAGCCGATCCTCCTTCACATAGGCGTGGACGATGATCTCCGAGTCCTCCTCCTGGCTGCGGATGCCGTGCTGCAGGGCATTTTCCACCACCGGCTGGAGGATCATGGTAGGAATCAGGGCGTTTCTTGCCGCCTCCTTGGCCGAGAAGGTGGTTTTCAGCCTGTCCCCATGGATAAACCGGTAGATTTCCGTATAATCCTGGAGCATGTCGAATTCCTGCTGGCAGGTGAGGAACTGCCGGGTGGTATTGACGGTGATGCTCCGGAAATACCGGCTGATCCGCTGGACGATCTCCACAATGTCCTCGTTTCCCCGGATCTTCGCCATGGAGTTGACGGTTTCCAGGGCATTGTAGATAAAGTGGGGTCGGATCTGGGTTTCCAGAGACCGGTACTTGTACTCCAGAATCTGAATTTCCGCCTCGTTTTTCAGCCGCTCCTTCTCCACCAGCTGCTCCAGCAGCTCCTGAATTTTGGCGGTCATATGATTCATGGTCTGCGCCAGCTGGCTGATGTCATCCTCCCCGGAAACCGCAATATGCTGGGAAAAATCACCGTCGGATACCCGAGCCATGGCCTTGCGCAGCTGGGTCAGCTTGGACACCAGCCCCCGCATGAGCATGGTCAGCAGTGCAATGCCCAGAAGCAGGCCGATGCAGCCGAAAAGGACACCGTGGTAGATGATCCTGCCCACCATCTCCCGGTAGGCGGCGGTAGAGCAGATGCCTACGGTGATCCAGCTGCCGCTGGTGCTGGAAACCATATAATATTCCGTTTTCAGCCAGTTGTCCCTCCTGGTGACGGCGTTATCCTGGAGATCCTTTGTTGCCTGACGGCGCACCTCCTCCGGCACCTCCATGCCCGCGCCGGACAGATACTTGCCGCGGCTGTCGAAGAAGAGGAAGCCCGTATTCTCGTACACATTACTGACGCTGAAAATATTCCCCCGCATGTGGATCACCGCCTTGCCCACCCGGCGCAGAGGTGAAATGGCGTAGACATCCCGCAGAATGTACACGCCGCCGTCGGTGCCCCGATACCAGTTGCTGTTGCCATAGGTCACCGACCGGTGGGTGTCCAGGATGGCCGCGCAGTTGTCCTTTACCGCGCTGGGAATCGTATACTTTCCGCCGTCGGTGTGAACCCGGGTGCCGTCCAGCATTTCAATCAGCACATAGTTATAGTCCGAGGAATCCGTAATCATCTGGGTCAGGGCATAGCGGACATCCGCTAGGGTCGTGGTGGACTCCGGCTGGACGTAGGCATCCATCAGGCTTGGAATTTCCAGAGCCTCCATCTTGGAATAGATGGAATAGCCCAGGGATTCCTGGTTTTCCCGGAAATTCAGAGCCACCTGCTCCGTAAGCATTCCCAGATTTCTGGCACTTTCCTCCTTCAGAATTTTGGCCGAGGCGTGAATCTGGTTGTAAGTCACCGAGCCGATGGCAAAAAACAGGGCGCAGATGTACACGATCATCAGCTTCGTGGCAAAGTTCAGACGGCTGAATTTCTTCATCACAGAAACTCCCATATTATTCTCCGCATTTGCTGAACCGATATTCCGTCGGGCTCATATTCTCCATTTTCCGGAAGACGTTGTAGAAGCTGATGTAGTTCTCATATCCGATGGCATAGGCGATGTCCTCCACCCGCATCCGGGTGTCGGCCAGCATCTGCTTGGCCACCGCCAGCTTGGCGTTGATGACGTGCTGCCGGTAAGTAATGCCGGTCTCCTTGCGGATCAGGGTGGACAGATGGTTGGGCGACACATAGAAAACCGCCGCCACATTCTCCAGCACCAGCCCCTCCGTCACATGCTCCCGGACGTATTCCAGCACATTGCGCACCAGGGCGGAGTTGGCCGGAATGTTGATTTTCTGAATTTCATGGAAAAAGCTGTCCAGCCAGAGCCGGGCGTTTTCCAGGCTGTCCAGCTTGGTAATGTTGTAGATGGAAATGTCCACCGAGTCTGTCCAGTTGGAGGTGGAGTTCTTCTCCTGCATGGCCTTGGTGCAGAAGGACAGGAGCATAATCCGGATCAGGCGAAGCTTGCCGCCGCTTTTCTCCATCATGGCCTCCCAGACGGACTGGGCAGTCTGGGTATCCAGGTGCTGAGCCATTTTCGCGCAGCTCTGCTCTAAGTCCACCAGCCGGGTCAGCTTGGCACTGGGCACGGACTGATTGCCGAAAAAGTCCACGGTGGTGTGCCTGCCGTAGATCACATGGCGCAGCAGGGTCTGCCGTGCCTCGTCGTAGGCCTGCCGCAGCTCCGAGGGCAATGTGTGCAGATCGCTGACCGCCACCGCCTGATCCAGGCAGTTCCGGGAAATCACCTCCGCGGTGTTCCGGGCCAGAATCTGCCAGTTATCCATGGAATCCAGAAGGCCGCAGTAGATCACCAGCTCTCCGTCCAGCACCGCGGAGACCAGCTCCAGATTCTGGGGCAGAGACATGTAGTCCACCCGCTGGAGCATGGGGCCGGTGACTCCGTCGGAGGACTCCACGCAGATCAGAAAAAAGCCCTTGGGAATCTGCCGGGCAAAGCCCAGGAAGGCGTTTTCCGTCTTATCCGTCAGGTTTCCGGTCAGGGCGCTCATAAACCGGAACCGGCGCAGAGCCCCATCTCTGCGCTGGCTTTCCATGGCCGCGTCCCGATCCTTGTGGAGGCTCTCCGCCGCCCGGCTTAACGAGCGGCACAGCTCCTCATTGTCCAGGGGCTTCAGGATGAAGTCGAAGGCAGACAGCTTGATGGCACGGGAGGCATACTCGATCTTCTCGTAGGCGGTGATGAAGATCACCCGGCAGTCCGCCAGCTCCTCCCCCAACCGCTCCACCATGCTCAGGCCGTCCATTTCCGGCATATGGATATCCGCCAGAATGATGTCCGGGTGGAGGCTGCGAATCAGCTCAAAGCCCTGGCGGCCGTTGTCCGCCGTGCCGATGAGCCGCAGTCCCAGGGTCTCCCAGGGAATGGTGCGCCTGAGAGATTCCAGGGCGATTTGGTTGTCCTCAACGATCAGTACCGTGTACTCCATGCTCCGCCTCCACTGTGTTTTTCCTATTCTATCAAAAAAGTGCCTTTTTCACAACTGGCTTTCCGCCGGAATCCGGCGAAAGGGCTGTTGCAATCTGCTGCAACAGCCCTGTGTTCCCCGAAGAAGAACTCAGCCCTTTACCGCGCCGGCCATCACGCCGCTGACCACATATTTCTGCAAGGAGAAGTACAGGATCAGGATGGGAAGCATGGCCATGATGAAGAAGGCAAACGCCAGATTCAGCTCCGCGGTGTTCTCATTGAAGTACACGATCTGCGCCAGGGGCAGGGTCCGGCTGGCCTTGTCCCGCAGGAGCACCACTGCCGTATTGTAGTCGTTCCAGACATACACGGTGTTCAGCACCAGCTGGGTGGCGTTGATGGGCTTGAGCAGAGGGAAGACAATTTTCCAGAAAATGCCGAACTTTCCGCAGCCGTCGATTTCCGCCGCCTGCTCCAGCTCCCTGGGCACGGTCTTGACAAAGCTGGTGATGACCAGGATGCTGATGGACACCTGCAGGCCTGCCCGGGCGATGATGAAGCCCAGGTTGGTGCTGACAAGCCCCACCTTGAACATGTTCAGGTACAGGGGCAGCATGATGCACTGGAAGGGGATCAGCGTGCCCATGGTCATAATCACATACATGAGATTATAGAACCGGGTATTGTTCCGGGCCAGCACCCAGGCCGCCATGGAGCACACGATCATCAGCAGGAAAATGGTGGGCACCGTGGTCAGGACGCTGTTCTTCAGACCCACCAGGAACTGCTCGTTTTCCGTAATGACCCGGATGTAGTTGTCCAGGGTGGGATTTTTCGGCCATGCCAGATGGCTGATGGTGATTTCGTTCTTATACTTGATGGAGTAGATCACGCTGATATAGAAGGGAACCAGCGTAATGAGCACCAGAATGACGCACACGACCTTCTTGGCAAGCTCCGCGGCTCTTGCCCGCCGGTGCTGGAGAAGCAGAATCTCCTCTGCGGTTCTGGGCTTTTTTACCGTTAACGTCATGCTTCCACCTCGCTCTTTCTGAAGAAGTAGGTTACCACCCGGGTCAGCAGCACCAGCACGATGGTCAGCATTACCGCCGCCGCCTGGCCGAGGCCGGCCTTGCTGTAGCCGAAGATATAGTCATAGACGAACATGGCGGAGGTCTGCGCCGCCTCCATGTTTCTGGCCACGGCCATGGGGTAGTCGAAGCACCGCAGACCCCAGGCAAGAAGCAGCGTCACATTGGAGGTGAAGGAGGGCACCAGCAGGGGCAGGGTCACCCGGGCAAACTGCTGGATGCTGCTGGCACCGTCGATGGTGGCCGCCTCATAGTAATCGTTGGGGATGGCCTTCAGGCCGGCAATGTAGATGAGCATACAGTAGCCCATATCCCGCCAGATGGCGATGACGGCCATGCCCGCCACCACCTGGGTGGACTGCCCCAAGGGGCTTGCGGCACCGAACAGCACCGAATAAACATCCGTATATACATAACTCCAGACAATGGCCGCGCTGGTCAGAGCGGTGGTAAAGGGCAGGAACATCATTGTCCGGCAGGCGTTGGCAAATTTAGAGTTATGGAACAGCAGCAGGGCAAAGGCCAGTCCCAGCACATTGGCACCGATGTCATAGATCACGGTGAACCAGACGGTATGCAGGAAGGCCTGCTGGAAATAGGTGTTCTTCAGCATCAGGGCGTAGTTATGCAGGCCGTTGAACTCCCGCTTGGGGCTGATAATGCTCTTCCAGTTTGTGAAGGAATAGGGAATGCCCTGAAGAAACGGGATAAGCACCACATAGGCGAACAGAATAAATGCCGGCAGCAGGAACAGAAGGTTCATGCTCTGGGTCCTCACCTGCCGGAGCCTCCGACCCTTGACTAGCTGATTGTCTCTCATATCATCCACAGTGTTTCCTCCACTATCATCACCCGGCATCGCCGGCGGAATCTTCTTTTCACGGGAAAGGGTGCCCGCCCCCGAAGACACGGGCACCCCTGCATATTACTTGGTACTGCTTTGTTTAGCCGTTCTCGGCGATGTCCTGATCGAACTTGGCCTGCATAGCGGACAGGCACGCGGCGGGGGTCTGGTTGGTGCCGTTGGAATAGCTCTCGGCGAAGGCGGTCAGATAAGTTCTCCAGTCGGTGGTGAACTGGCTGTTGAAGGGGGCGGTGAAGTCGCCGTAGTGGGCGATGTTGCCGGAGGCCTTGATGGAGGCCAGGGTCTTGACGATCTCAGGGGCGTTGTCGGCCACAGAGCCGTTCAGCAGAGGCATCAGGGACACAGCGGACCAGGAGCCGCCGCCCTTGGTGACCCAGTATTCCATGAACTGGACAGCGACGTCATAGCCCTCGGCGTTGGGGTTGACCATGAAGCACTGGTCTACCTGAACATTCAGCTTGGCGGAGCCTTCGTCGTCGATGGGCTCTACAAAGAAGCCGTACTCGAAGTCGGAGCCGGTAATCATGGCTTCCAGATCGCCGATGCCCCAGGAGCCGAAGTACATCATGGCAGCCTGACCAGAGGTGAAGACCTCCAGAGCAGCGTTCTGGTCGTTGACCATGGCGTCATCGCGCATCCACTTCAGGCGCTTTGCCCAGGTTTCCAGGCCTTCCTCGAAGTAGGGATAGTCGGTCAGCTTCTTCTCGCCGCTCATGAGGCTGGCGAACAGATCCTTGTCGCCGGCGTCCAGAGCCTTCGTCCAGATGTAGTTACGCATTTCGATGTCACCGAACACGGCATCGCCGAAGGCGTGTGCCCAGGGGTCAATACCGGCATCGGCAATGGCCTGGCAGGTGTCCAGCAGCTCGGTGTAGGTCTTGGGCTCGCTCAGACCCAGGTCGGAGAAAATCTTCTTGTTGTAGAAAACGCCCCAGGTCTTGAAGTCGATGGGGAAGCCGTAGATCCGGCCGTTGGCGGAAACGTCGCCCAGGTCGCCGGCGGGCAGACCCAGACCGTTGATGACTTCGTTATCGGTCATGTCGGCAACATAGCCCTGCTCCACCAGATCGGGATACAGGCCCGGGTTGCCCATCATGATCTCAGGCTGATCGCCGGAGGCCAGGGCGGTCTGCAGCTGGGGGAAATAGTCGGTGCCCTGGTTGTACATCACGTTGTCCCAGGTGATGTTGTACTCGGGGTGCTCCGCGGCGAAGGCAGCCTCAACCGCGTCCAGACCGGCCTGCTTGGTGGTCTGGGTCATGTAGTGGAAAACCGTAATCTTTACGTCCTTCGCGCCCTCGGCAGCGGGAGCCGCGGTGGTTGCGGGAGCGTCCGTCTTGGGTGCCTCAGTGGTGGGGGTGTCGGCAGTCTTCGCGCCGCAGGCGGCCATGGAGAATACCATTACGAAAGCCAGGAACAGTGCTGCGAGTTTCTTACATTTCATTGTGATTCCCTCCTATATTTTTGTCTTTCGACGATAGCATTATATCGGATATCTTAAAGGAATGCCATTTACTTGAGGTCGCATAATCTTAACAATTTATATTATCTGCATATAGTATGTCAAAAACGGCATTCTATTTTTGTGCACATTGCTCATTCCGTATCGGTGCCCAGGGGCGTCGCCTCCCTGGCCCAGGTGGGAAAGTCCCGGATGGGGCTTTCCTGGCAGGCCCAGCGCGCCGCGTTTTTCAGCACCTGCCGCACTTCCTTCTGATAATAGACGGGGTAGGTTTCGTGGCCTGCCTGAAAATAGAAAATCCGCCCCTTCCCTCTTGTCCAGCAGCAGCCGCTTCGCAGTACCTCCCCGCCTGCCGACCAGGTAAGGAACAGCTGCTGCTGGGGCTGAGGGATCTCAAAGTACTCCCCGTAGGTCTCATCCATGGGAATTTCAAAGAATTCCCCGGAAAGCCCCTGGGCAATGGGATGGGCGGGGCTGACGATCCAGTACCGTTGAAGCTCGTCGTTTTCCCGCCAGCGCAGGCTCTGGGTCCGAGTACCCATGAGCCGGGAAAAAAGCTTGCTGGCGTGAGCCGAATGGAGCACGATCAGCCCCATGCCCTCCAGCACCCGCTTTTGCAGATAGTCCACATGCTCGTCCGCCACTTCCCGCCAGTGCTTGTGGCTCCAGTAGACCAGCACGTCCGTCCTGTCCAGAATTTCCCGGTCAAAGCCCTGCATAGCATCCTGCATCGTGGAGGCAGTCACGGTGACACCCTCCATTTCCCGGAGGCAGTCGGCGATGGCTCCCTCCACACCGTTTGGGTAGATACGGCGCATTTGTGCTTCCGCTTCCGGCAGCGGGCGGTCCTCCGCCCAGACATGTACCTTCATGGCTTTCTCCTTTTTACAGTTCCGCCCAGCGGTTTTCCCGGGCGGAGGTCAGGCAGGCATCCACGAACCGATTGCCCTGAACGCCATCGGCAAAGGTGGCGTAGGGCACGTCTCCCTTCCGGTAGCTCTCCGTCCGGAGGGAAGCATAGAAGGCGGTCAAGGCGTTTTTCAGAGCATCCGGCCAGCCGGGGGCGTGACCGGCGGGCAGGGGCAGATAGGGCGCAAGCTCCGGCGCGGCCGCCGCCTTGTCCACATACACCCGCTCATTGCCCAGACCCCGATTTCCGATCTGGAGCCAGTCGCACCGCTCCTGATACCAGCCGTATTCCCGGACATCGCCGCTGACCGTCACAAACAGGTCGTTTTTGTGTCCCAGCATACACTTGGAGAACAGGGCGGAGCCAGGGGTTCCGTCGGCAAACTCCACCATCACGGCGGTGGTGTCGTCGGAATGGACGGCAATCTCCCGGCCGGTGGCCGGGTCAACCCGCACCGGATGGTGGGTGTACATCCGGGCGTACACCCGGGCGATGGGCACGCCCAGGACAAAGGCCGCGGTGTCCGCCCAATGAACGCCGATGTCAAGCAAGGCTCTGGCCGGGGAGGTCTCCGGGATCCGCCGGGGGGTGTAGTCCGTTTTTCTTGCCACGGACTCCTGCAAATAGCCGCCGCTGACGTACAGCGGGCGGCCAGCCTCTCCCCGGGCGATGCGGCCGCGCATTTCCAGCACCGCCCCATTCATCCGGTACTGGTAGTTGATGGCGTGGGCAATGCCCGCGGCCTGAGCCTTTTGCAGGATTTCCGCCGCTCCCGCGGTGGTCAGGCTCATGGGCTTTTCCCCGTAGATGTGCTTCCCGGCGGCAATGGCCGCCGCGTTGACGGCATCGTGCAGGGCGTTGGGGGTGCAGTTATGGATCACCTGAACGGCCGGATCCGCCACCGCCTCCTGCCAGCTGTCCGTGACAATGTCCGCGTCATAGTACTCCCGGATGGCGGGGATTTCCTCCGGCCGATGCACCACCAGGGTGCGGATACGCACGCCGGGCACCCGGCGCAAAGCGTCATAATGGAGCTTTCCGATAAAGCCCATGCCGATAATGGCGGCGTTGATCTGATACATATTGCCCTCCCGTTCATTTCAGCAGTCTTTCCGCTGTTTCGATGTTTTCCGGCCGACAGAGCAGGGTAAAGCCCGAAAGCTCCGGCTGTCCGGACAGAACCGTGTCCTCTGCCCTGCCCAGGCGGGTCAGCCCCCCGTCGGCGTTCAGCAGTGCCTCCCCGTCCGTCAGATAGCACAGGGAAATCCCCTCCTGCAGATCCGCCGCCAGCTGCACCGCCGCCGCCATAAAGGCCGAGGTGTCCTCCGCCTCCCCCGGGCGGCCGTCATAGCGGTATAGGTTTACCAGAACCGTCACTTTTCCGTCCCCGTTCCGGTCGTCCAGCACCGTTTCCAGCCGGGCGGCATAGCCCTCCCGGCTGCTTTCGGAAATCTGGTTTCCCGTGACGATGGAAACATAGTAGTCGGGCCTGGGCGCGCGGATCTTCTGCGCCCAGAAGTTCAGAAGCAGGAGCAACACCCCTGCCCACGCGATCAGGTACCATTTATAATAAAGCCACAGATGCTCCCATTTTTTCTTCATGACTCCTCCTCCGGGAAGAAGGTCTCAAAGACCGGATAGAAAATCAGGTTGGCAGTCAGGATCATCAGAGCCGGCGCGCCCAGCACCAGATACCAGACACAGTATTGGTAGAAATTCAGGCAGACAGCCGTCGCTGCCAGCGCAAAGCCAATGGCCGCCGCCGCCCGGCCGCCCCCGGCCAGGATCAGCACCAGGCCGTTGCGCAGAACCCCCCGGAAGGGCAGGCACACCATGGCGATCTGCTGGAAGCCGATGACCGTCAGACCCATCATCACAAAGGCACTGACGAGCAGCACCGCCGAAAGGCCGATGCCCAGGCCGCCCTGGGTCAGGCTGACCAGCCGCACCGCCCAGGCCAGAGTGCCCCAGAGAAGCCCCAGAATCCAGCCAAACGCCGCGGACTGCTTCCAGTCCCGCTTCACGCTGGCGAAAAAATCCGTTCCCAGGGAAACGTGCTTGTCCCGGATGAGCCGCATACAGATAAAATTCAGCCCCGTAAGCCCCGGGCCCAGAAGACCCAGACTCAGGAAAAGCCCCAGGCCGCTGAGCCAGTCCCCGATCTGCAAAAAGAAGAACAGGCAGACAAAAAAGGGCAGGCAGAACAAAAGGCACAGCAGATTCCCCCAGAAGAGCGTCATAAAGCTCTCCTCCAGAATCTGGAACCAACGAGCCAATCCCGTCCTGCGCACCCCGTCGGGTGCCTTCTTCAGATTGTTCCAAAATGACTTCATGTAATCACAACCTTATCCTTCCGGAAAGAACCGGCGGTTCTCTCTTTTTAACCGTGATTATATCATAATATCAACAAAAAGAAAAGAAAATTTACTTTAGTTTTGTGCGATATATATAGAACTTACGGACTTCAACCGGATTCGTTCTTTTCCTTGCAAATCCCGGCGTTCCATTGTATACTCAAGCTGCAATACTGCATCGGGAGGGATCCGCAATGAATCTGATCACCATTTCCAACGACCGTCTCACCGTCACCCTGGATGGCTGCGGCGCGGTGCTGCACAGCATCCGCAAGGACGGAGCCGAGTACCTCTGGCAGGGGGACAGGAAATACTGGGCCCGCCGGGACGCCAACCTGTTCCCCTATGTGGGGCGGCTGACGGAGGGTCAATACCTGCTGGAGGGAAAAACCTACCCCATGACCATCCACGGCTTCTGCATCGGCAGGGACTTTGCCGTCACCGGGAAGTCTCCCGACTCCGTCCGCTTCACCCTGACGGACAGCGAGGAAACCCGCGCCATGTACCCCTATCACTTTGCCTTCCATGTGTGCTACCGCCTGGAGGGCAGCCGGATCGTGAAGTCCTGCGCGGTGGAAAACCGGGACAGCCGGATGATGTACTTCGGCTTCGGCGGCCATCCTGGCTTCAACGTACCCCTGAACGGGGAAGGCGCCTTCGAGGATTGGGAGCTGACCTTCGGGGAAGCCTGTCAGCCGGTACGCATTGACCTGGATCCTGCCAACTACCGTCTGGCGGGTACCCAGTCCCCCTTCCCGCTGGCGGATGGAAGAACCATCCCGCTGAACCACGCCCTATTTGACCTGGATGCCATCGTGCTGGGGAATATCAGCCGGAGTCTGACCCTGCACAGCCGGAAATCCCGCCGCTCCGTCACCGTGGACTTTCCGGGCATGGGCTTTGTGGGTCTGTGGCACGCCCCCAGAACCGACGCGCCCTATGTGTGCATCGAGCCATGGGTCAGCCTGCCCTCCCACAGTGCCTATGCGGAGGACTTTGCCCGGCAGGAACACCTGATCCATCTGAGCGCCGGGGAGACCTATCAGAACCAGATCACCATCACGCTGGAATAATCGCCGCAGGCGCGGAAAAATCCCCCGTTCCGGATATCCGGAACGGGGGTACGCATTTTATGAATTTACCAGACGCGCTTTTTCTTGGTGACGACAGCCGCCGCGCCCAGGACGGTGGTAAGGGTCAGGATGCCCACAGCCCAGCCGGAATTGTCGCCGGTCTTGGGGTTGGTGGTGTCCTCCTTCTTCCACTTGGCGTAGACGGTCTTATTGGCATCCATCTTAATGGTAGCCAGCTTCCGGCCGGTCAGATCCTTGTCCTTGAACCAGCCGCAGAACCAATAGCCCTTGCGGGTGGGGGTGTAGTCCTTCAGATCGACGATCTCACCATCGGCAAACGTCCTGCTGCTGGGGCTGATTTTACCGGAATTTGCTTTGAATGTCAGGGTGCGGGCAACCGACCACTTGGCGTACACAGTGATATCCGCCGCGACGGGAACCTTGGCATTGAAAGCCGTGGTGAACGTCCCATCATCCATGTACCAGCCGCCGAAAACCCAGCCCGTCTCAGTGAGGGTCTCAGGATGCGCCTTGTCAGGATACTTTAGCGTCTCGGTAGCATTCTTCAGCTTGCCGTGGCCCTTGTTGTTGTAGGTCACAGTGACCACGGTGTCAAACTTAGGCAGCGCGGCCACAGCGGCATCATGGGAATCGGTGAGGGTCGCGGTGGAGCCGCCGATGGTGGCATAGGTCACCTCGTAGCCCGGATCGGTCGTAAATTCAACCGCCACAGAATAAACCTGGTTCGCCTCGAACTTCCCGTCACTAGGGGACACGGTACGGCTCTTGAACTTGACATGCTTACTGCTGGTGTTCACCTTCAGGCCGCTGATAGACTTGTCCCGATCATAGCCGCTCACTGTGAAGTCGGCACGAATCTTCTCCTTTTCCACGTCGGTATGGCACTTGTCGCACTTCACCGTGGACTGGGAGGCATTGTTCTTATTCCACAGCTTCCGGTGGCTTTCCTTGGTGCAGGAGCACCGTCCCTCCGGGAACCGGGCGCAGCCGCCGCCGCCGCTGAAATCGTGACCCAGCTTGTCGCCGAAATCCACATAGCAGTACTGGCAGTAGGCCTTCTTGCCGCACCGATCGGTGCTGGGATCGGAGGTGCAGTCCTCTTTTTCCACCAGAACGGCATCACATACCTTGCACAGAACCTTATGGGTGCCATTTTTCGTGTTCACGTATTTCTTGGTGCAGTCCTCTGCCTTGCCCATGGCGGCTCCGCAGTCCTTGCAGTAATACTCATGGGTTTCGGTGCCCTCGATATGCCGGGGTTTGCTGGCCTTGGCGCATGGCTTTACCGCGTTATCCTTCTTCTCATTGCAGTGCTTGCAGACCTGACTGTGGGTGCCGTCGCCATTGGACTTCCAGACATAGTCGTGCTTCGCGGAAACGTCGCCATAGCTCTGTCCGCACTTGATGCAGGTGGCCGGCCCTAAGCAGGTAGCCGGCGTCTTGGAGCATTCTTCCGTCCTAAGGGACGTGTCACACAGCTCGCAGTAATACTCGTGCTTCTGATTGTCCACGTCCCCTACATGCCGGGGCTTGGCCGCCTGCTTATGGTTGTCGGGGTTGACCTCGCCGTAGCTTCCGCCGCACTTGTCGCACTTGGCAGGCTCCTTGCAGGTAGCCGTGCCGCCGGAGCAGTCCTCCGGCTCCGTGGTTGCGCCGCAGAGCTTGCATGTTCCGGTATGCTTACCTTTGCCATCGGAGGTGTAGGCATAGTCGTGATCCTCGGTTTCCGTGGCATCGCAGTCGGTGCATTGGCGGGTATGGGTATTGTCGTCGTACGTCCAGGCACCCCAGGTGTGGGTATGGGTCTCGCCTTCGTTGCCTTCGCCGTTGCCGCTGCCGCCGCCTTCGCCGTTGCTGCCGGTGCTGGTGCCGCCGCTGGTGCTGGTGCCGCCGCTGGTGCTGGTGCCGCTGCCTTCGCCGGTGGTGCCGCCGCTGGTGCTGGTGCCGCTGCCTTCGCCGTTGCCGCCGCCGCCGGCGCTGTCTTCGCCGCCCTCATTCTGAGGGGCAGGCTCCGAGGCGGGAGCCGATGCCGGGGTTCCTTCGTCCTCATCCGCCAGCGCGCCCACGGGCACCAGCGTCAGGAGCATACAAACCAGCAGGAACAGTGCCGCAATTCGTTTTTTCATCCTAAAAAAACCTCACTTTCCAATTTGCTTTCCGCCGCTCGACCCGCCGGGTCACGGCGATCTCGGATTCAAGGGCAGAATACCCCTCTTTTTTCTCCATTGTAGCACAGGGGTTCTGGAATTTCAATCCTCTTTTGGAAATTTTAAAAACTTTTCTAAGAGAAATTGGAATGGGGCTGGCCTTGTCCCCTTTCAGGCTGCCGAAAAAGTATTCGTAGGGGACGATGCCCACATCGTCCCGTCGGCACCGGCCGCTAACACTGTGGGTCGATGTGGGCATCGACCCCTACGGATTCTATTGAGGGCTTCCGGAATGACCGGGGGATTGCCACACCAGCGTTGCATGAATTAAGGTATGACTGCCACCGGCAGTCATACGGATTTTGATTCGCTGCGCGGAGTACCACACCGGTTCGCGATGACGCCCCATCCTAAGACAATCCCCCTCCGGGGGAGACCGGAGGGGGACTGTCATGAGGAGAACAACGTGCTTCCGTGTCGCGCGGAAACCGATGCTTACTTGAAATTGACCTTGATGTTGGCGGTGAAGGTCTGATCGTCTCTGCCGTAGGGCACATAGAAGGTGACAGGAATGGTCACGGACTTGCCCACATCCGACATGCGCGCCGCGTCCTGGAAAACCAGGGTCAGATTGCCCGCCGCGTCCAGATTTGTAACCCGAACCAGCTTGTTCCACTTCGTATTCTCATTCACATACGCGTCGTCGGGAATCTTCGCCGCCAGGGTGACGCTCTTCTCGTTGAACTTCACCCGGACGGTGAAGGGCTTGGTCAGGTCTCTGCGGTCAACGGTGGGTACCTTGGACTGGGTGACCTTCAAGGCCGCGTTCTTCACGGGCAGCTGGATGGTCTGGGCAAAGACCGTCCCGCCGTCCTCGGCCGTAAGCGTCATCTGCACCCGATAGTAGCGGTAGATATCCCTGTTTTCACGTTCGTAATACATAGAGGCATCATAGCTTACCAGATGGGCGTACATGCCGAAGTAGGCAGCGTCCTCCTTCAGGGTTCCCCATGCATACTTACCGGCATCGAAGTAATTCCACTCGTTCTCGGCGCAGATGGGATAGTATGCCTTGGGATTCGGGTAAACGATCTGGTCGATGTCCACGAAGGTCTTATTGTCGTTGGAGCCTTGCAGGGTCACGCTGTAATCCCCACTCCGGGCTGCCGCCTCCGTCATAGGCAGGAAGACGCCCCAATCCTGGTAGCTGTTCCAGTCCAGCAGGCTAACGCCGCTGCCGGCCTTCCAGGTCTTGATGGATTTCAGTGTCTTGCGCTGGACGGTGACGGGAATGACCGCGGTCTTTGCGCTGGAGTTCCGGTAATCAGGAGTCACGCACAGATAATAGGTGCCGTCCGGAATCTCAAGGGGTTCTCCGGTATAAGGATGATAGGTATCGATGGTGATGGTATTCTCATCGACCCAGCGAGCCAGAGGCGCATCCTCGCCGTTTCTCAGGAACTGTCCCTCTTGATCCAGCCAGCCCAGGTATTTGCAGTCCATGTACTGATCCTTGGGAACCGTCACCTTGATCTCGGCACCCTTGCCGTCGTAGGGATTCAGGGTCAACTTGGTCTTAGACACCTTCAGGGTGGGGGTGGTGTTCTTCACCTTCAGCTTGGCGGAGGCCGTCAGGATGGTTTCATTTGCGGAGAACTCACTGTAAAACTTCCGGGTGACCTGAACGGTATAGGTGCCGCTGTCCAGCTGGCCGGACATCTCCGGACGGCGGTAGAGCGTCAGGGTATCGGGGCTGGGCTGACTGGGCACATCCACAATGTACTCGCCGGGATCCACCACGTTCCCATGGGGATCCAGCAGAGTTACCTCCGCTTCGCCGGCGGCCTGCATGACAGGCGTCAGATTCTTGATGGTGGTAGTCAGGGTGACCTTGTTGGTCTTGCCGGCATCGATGGTGCCGTTGACCTTCAGGCGCATGGTGGGGGTATTCTTGGTGAACTTCACCGTGACGGCGAAGGGCTTCACGCCGGGTATCTCGAAGGTCAGTCTGCCGGAGCCAACATAGCCCTCGCTCTCACCCATCACGAAGAAGAATGGCTCTCCAGCCTTGACACCGAACAGTGCCGCGTCGTAGGCACTCTCAGCCACTTCAAAGTATCCCAACGCAACGGCAGCCTTCGTCGAATCCTTCTTGTCAACAAAGGATTCCTGCGCCGCGACGGAATCGTCCTTATCTTTAATCAGGCCTATCAGGTCATAGTCCGCGGGGGACACGGTAACGGCTGCGCCCTGAATATCCATCACGCCGTTCAGGAAGGAGAAGCTGGTCTTCTTCGGCTTGATGGTGGGGGTCTTGGTGGTCACGGTCAGGGGCAGGTCAACCGTCACGTCGTTGGCATAAGTGACCTGGATGTTGATCTTGCCGGGGACGGGGTTGGCGTAGTCCTCGCTATCCTGCCGGACAGGGGTCAGGTGGAAGCTGCCGGTAGCAGGATCATAGTCGTCCAGTGTGTAGTTCTCGCTGTCCACGGTAACGCTCCGGATGCCCAAATCCTGAATGCTGTAGCCCTTGGGCGGCACCAGCTTCAGATCGGTACCCTTGGAGTTGACGGAGCTGAGGGTGATCTTGCCGGTGGACAGCTTGGCGGTGACGGGCTTGTTGATGATGTTGATGGTAACGGGGACACGCTCAAGAATACTCCAGCCCTCCAGACCCACAATAAGCTCAAACTTCAGGGTTTGCTTAGGTGTATCGGCACGCAGCTCGCTGAGGTCGAGCATCGGGCTCTTCCCATCTTCATCATTGCTGTAGCGAATGCCCAGATCGTTCAGTGCCTGCAAGGACAGGGGATCGTAAGCGATGACCCAAACCTCCTGGTCGAAGAGGATCGGCGCCTGCGTCCCAGGATTCCAGGCGTTGATGGTCACGGTCTTGGCAGTGACCTTGGGCATGGTCTTCTTGACGGTGAGCTTCAGGGTCTCCGGGGTGGTCAGGTAGCCCTCGTTCTCCCCGGCCTTCACCATGATGGCGGAAACATAGGAGCTCTTCACCTGGGAAATATCCCCGGACAGGTTGCTGACGATCTCCAGGGTGCGGTCGTTCACAGGCCGCAGCTGGAAGTACTGGTTCAGTTCTTCGTTTTCAAACCTGGCATCCTTGATGATGGTAGTCTCGGCGGACTGGGTGTCCAGATCGCCCTCGTCGGAAATAACCAGTGCGTTTTTCTTGGTCAGGGAAATGTAAATCCGGGGATTATCAGTGGTGGAGTACAGCTCCTTGGTGGCCTTGGTGTCCATCAGGTGAGCTTCCGTAACAGTGGGCTTCGCCACCACCTCCACGGTGCAGGTCAGCTCCTTTGTAATGCCCGTGCTGTACTGATAAACAGTGGCTGTAACCTGGGCTACGCCGATGTTTCTCGCCGTGATCTCCAGAGCCTCTCCCCAGGCATCCTCCGGAATGCCAACGATATCCTGGTTTTCATCCGCAATGCCCCAGGCGAAGCCGCAGTTCTCGGCGTTCAGAACCTCCAGCGTGAAGGTCTGGCCCAGCTCCAGGGTGACATAATCCTCATTCAGGGCAGGTTCCACCGTGGTTCCCTGGGGGCCGTAAAGCTGAACGGTATAGTTGCCGGACTGCTTCGGGATATAGGTCATGGTCAGCTGACCCTTCGCGTCGGCGTAGCCGTAGTCGATGTACTGGAGATTGGCCAGGTCGCCGGGGGTGGGGCTGACGATCAGCACATAAGGCTCGTAGTTTTCCGGTGACAGGCCGGAGAACTTCACGGTGTGCTTTTCGCCGCTGACGGTGTCCTTACCGGAGAAGACCGCCACGCCGTCGGCGGTATAGACTTCCTCCATGGTCGCGCCCTCCGGGGCAACGTACACGGTGTCAAAGTCTTCGGGATCGATGGGTTCCTGGGTTTCCGGAGCCTGGGTCTCGATGACGGGGGCTTCGGTGGTCTCAGGGGCTTCGGTGGTTTCGGGAACCTCGGTGGCAGGGGTGGTTTCGGGTGTGGTCTCCGGCGTGGTCTCCGGGATGGCTGCGGGGGTGGTTTCCTCGGACATTACGATGTTGCCGCCGTCCTCGCCGTCTTCATCGCCGCCGTCGCCGATGTCGCCGCCGTCGCCGTCGGTTTCACCCTTGAGGACGTTGCCCTCGAAGTCCAGGATGGTCTCTGCCTCCAGAAGATACTGCCAACCGGCCTGCTCCTCTGCCTTGGCCTCCAGGGTGTCCAGATTCCAGTCCTTGGGCAGGTGGAGAACACGAATTTCGGTATTGCCGAAGGCATCGTCCGCCAGGGTCGTCAGGGTCGCCGGAATATACAGATCGCCGATGGTGCGCCGCCAGAAGGCTTTGTCCGCAACGGACACGGTGCCGATCAGCTCCACATAGGCCATTTCCGCAAATTCCTCGGGTCTGCCGTCCAGGGTAAAGGCTTCCTCAGGAATTTCGGCGGCGTTCAGGGTCAGGCTCGCGATATTGGCCTGGGCGAAGGCTCTCTCGCTCAGGGTAGAAGCCAGCGGAATGTTCACCGTCCGCAGATTGGCGCACTGGGCGAAGGCATTCTTGCCGATGGCTACGCTAGCCTTGCTGGTATAGGCGTTCAGACCCGAACCGCTGAAAGCTTCCTTGCCGATGTCGGTCACGTTTTCCAGGCCGGCCACTACCTGCAGGTTCTTCGCGCCCACAAAGCGCGAACCCGGAACCCCCGTCATGCCATCGGGAAGGGACACATAAACCAGATTTTCCATTCCTCCAAAGGCATCTATTGTCAGATTCACTTCGGGATTCTGGAGAACGACCTGCCCGATGGCGGTTCCGGCCAGGGCGTACGGGTCAATGCTCTGTGCCTGGCGAACATCCAGCTCCTCCAGGGAACTACAGCCCTGGAACGCACTAACGCCAAGGCCGCTGATCCTGGCGTTTACGGTCTTCAGATTGGCGCAATTTGAGAAGCCCTGAGTCCCCACACTCAGGTAGGCATCCGCGTTCACCGTCTCCAAAGCCCGGTATCCTTTGAAGGCTTTGGAGCCGACTTCGTCGATGTTCACCAGATTCAGGGTCGTGATCTGATCCTTGTACTTCTCCCAGGGATAGGTGTCACCCCTCAAATTTTCCGTGCCGGGGATGGTGGCCGGGTCATTGCCATAGTAGGTGACGGTCAGGGAACCGTTGTCGTACTCCCACCAAAGGTCCCACCAGCTGCCCTCGTCATGGGTAGCGTTGCTATGGGTCTCATAGGGCAGACCCAGCAGCCGGTTGTCCTTTCCCAGGGCGAAAACCTTCACCGTGGCCAGCTCTCCCAATTCAAGCAGATCGTAGCATTGGAACTGCCCTTCTACCATCTGCTCTTCGTAGAGGGGATTCATGGTGTTGACCTGGCTGGCCAAAAGCTTTCCGCTTTCGCTGTAAGCCGCAAATACCAGATTGCAGCCATCGGGGACATAAAAGTAGCCTTTTACCTGAATGTCCTCATTGATCACGTTCACACTCGTGATTCTTACGGAGCCGTCGTCGCTCCGAGCAAAAGCTGTGGTGGGAACCAGGGACAATAGCATCACCAGCGCCAGGAGCAGGGATAACAGTCGTTTTTTCATACCGAACCTCCTTGTGATGGGGTTTGTCTCTTCCGCTTTTCATTGTAACAGGCACGCACGCCAAAAGCAATCCCTTTTTGTTCAACATGCTGCGTTTCACCCCCCCTCGGCGCAAAAATCGTCACTTTGCACAAATTTTGTTTCTGCAATTATCCAAATTTCATTGTGGGCAATTCCGGCTGGGACTTCCTGCCGAATCGCGCGGTGCCGCCTATTATTTCCTTCTTCCTTCAAAGTCCTGATTGATCTTCTGTTTCCAGTCCGCCGCCAGGGGCGCGGCGCAGGTGCGCACCTGATGCACCGCCTGGCAGACGGATTCGTAGACCACCGCCGTACCCTTACTGTCCGCGTGATAGTCCGCGGCGAACTCAGGCCGGATGCCGAACCGTCCGGCTTCCTGGGCGGCGTCGATGTTGGCTCCCAGGAACAAAAACTCCCAGCCGTACTTCTCTCGCTGACGCTGAACCATGGCCTGAACCCGGTCGTAGCTGTAGCGGCGGCTGGCGTTTTCCAGGCCGTCGGTGGTGATGACGAAGAGGGTCTTCTCCGGCCGATCCTCCTCCCGGGCGTACTTGTGGACGTTGCCGATGTGGTGGACGGCTCCGCCTACCGCGTCCAGCAGCGCGGTGCAGCCCCGGACGAAGTATTCCTTTTCCGTCAGGGACGGAATGTTCTCCAGGGGCACCCGGTCGTGGATCACCTGGATTTCATTGTCGAAGAGCACCGTGGAGACCAGTGCCTGCCCCGGCTCTGTCTTCTGCTTTTCGATCATGGCGTTGAAGCCGCCGATGGTGTCCGCTTCCAGCCCGGCCATGGAGCCGCTGCGGTCGAGAATAAATACGATTTCCGTCAGGTTCTTTTTCATGTAGCATTCCTCCAGAATAGTAATGAGGCCGCAGGTGTTTTGCAACCTTGTGGCCTCATGATACTTTATTTTTTCCCGGCTGTGGTCTCCCGGCGGGAGACCGGGAAGCTCTGAGCAAATCGGCAAGAGCTGGGAGCGAGAGATTTGCCCAGAGTTTCCCCTAGCAGCCCAGACAAACCTGGTCGAATTGATAGAGGGCGGCGTTGATCTCGTAGATATCGTAAACGCCCTGACGGATGTAGAACTCGATAATCATATCGAAGGTGCTGCTGTGAGACAGGGAAAAGCCCACCGTGCGCAGAAGATCCTCCGTCTCCGGCAGGCTCAGCTCCAGGGCGATGGCAAAGGCCAGCACCGTGGGCTTGCTGGGCTTGTACTTGGGGTCGTTGTTGATCTTCCAGAAGGTCTTTTTGCTGACGTTTGCCCGCTTGTAGCACTGAACGTCCGTCATGCGCTTCTGGTCGATGAGCTTCAGGAGAGTCACGGCGAAGCTGTCATCCTGCTTTTTCAGCCAGTCCTCCAGGCTCCGAGGAGCCGGTGCCTCCCAGGGCATGGCTTCTTCGTAGGCGGCCGGTTCCGCCATCTTAGGCATGGCGATCCGGCGGCTCCGATCCTCCGGCATGGCCATACCCTTTTCCAGGGTCGCCTTCCGGGTAGCGTTCAGGAACCGCTCCAGCTCGCCCCGGCGGCTGACCCGGTAGGCGTTCCGGTCATAGACGCACAGGAACACCTGCATGTCCTCATCCCGCAGATTCAGAAAATCCCGGATGGCCTCCGCGGCAACGCAGAGCACCCGATCCTTGGGAAAGCCGAAGGTTCCGGCGGAAATCAGGGGAAAGGCCACGCTTTCCGCCCCCAGCTCCGCCGCCCGGAACAAGGCGTTGAGGTAGCAGCTTCGCAGAAGCGCCTGCTCGTTGGCCCAGCCGCCCTTCCAGACAGGCCCCACGGTATGGATGATATATTTGCAGGGCAGATCATAGCCGCCTGTCACCCCGATTTCGCTGGGGCGCAGGGCCTTGCGCTGTCGGCATTCCTGCGCCAGACCTGACCCGGCTGCCTGATGAACAGCCTGGTCTACCCCGCCGGAGCCGGAAAACCGGCTGTCCGTGGGATTCACAATGACATCCACCCGCATTTGGGTAATGTCCCCGTGGACGATGGACAAGGGCATGACGGTTTTCTCCTTCTTTGACCTTTGGCAACACCGCGCAATTGTGTCTGCGAGCCTCAGCCGCCTTTTCACTCCACTTCTTCAGTTTGAAAAACGAAAAATATAGCGCAGCCGTTGCCGGCGCAAGCCGGCTTACGGATGCGGCATACCCCTTGCGGGTACATACAGTATTCCCCCGTTTTCCAAACTTTGAATTGGGGCAAAAACCCTGGCTGAGTCTTCTTGCCAAATTGCGTGGTGTTGCCCTTTTACTCGTGCAGCTCCAGAGGCAGGCCGTCCGGGTCGTGGAGGAAGGTCATGGGCTTGCCGGTGAAGGTGTCAAGCCGGATCGGCTCGCAGGCAATGCCCATTTCTTCCAGCTCCTTTACCGTTTCCGCCACACTTTCCACCCGGAAGGCCAGGTGCCGCAGGCCACAGGCCTCCGGTCGGCTCACCCGCCCCGGCGGGTCAGGCTCGGCAAAAATCTCCAGCTCTGTAGTCTCATTCAGCCGCAGATCCAGCTTCCAGTCTCCCCGCTCCGGTCGGTAGTTCTCCCGGATCACCGGAAAGCCCAGCTTGCGGACATAGAAATCCTTGGCTCGATTGTAATCGGATACAATAACCGCCACATGATGGATGGCGTTCAGATGCATAAGCTTACTCCTTTCGGGGGTAAAATTCCGCGTACCGCCGGGCGGTACTTCCGGAAAATCTCGAAAATCAGAGGCTTATCGGCGATATTTCCCCTGAGAAATGTGAAAGAAGGATATTTTTCCAGCTCCTTCAGCCGATACTCCTTCAGTGCCACGTCGTAGTAATCATTCAGGTTGTCAATGCCGACCACCTGCGCCGAAGGAATCTCCTCGCAAATTCGTTTCACCATTTGCCCCGATGAATCCCGCCGCCCCGGTGACGAGAATGGTTTTGTGCTCTAAGGAAGCTCTGAATCTACCTTGCTCATAAAGTCTCCGGACCCCCGCCTCCGCACATTCTTTTTTTCATTGTATTTCCATTTTCCAAAAACGTCAAGCCCTTTCCCGTACTTTCCCGGAAAGCCAACGAGAAGCCCTTGCTTTCCGCCGAAAAGTGTGATATACTGCGTAAATATGGATATTTTACACAAGCTTTTGGAGGCTTCCTATGAATCAAAAACTGCAATATCTGCTGTGCGCCGGGGCGGTCTGCGCGATGCTCTTCGGCTGCGGCAAGAAGCAGGCCGTCACCCTTCCCGACCTGACCGAGATCGTCACCCTGCCCACTCCCACGGAAACCCAGGCTCCTACCAACCCAAACGCCGGGGTGGAGGAGCTGACCGCCGTGCTTTCCGCGGGAGAAATCTACACCCTGGAGCAGTATCCCGACCTGAAAAAAGTGGATCTGTCCGGCAGCACCTGCTACGACACCATTCTCGAATACATGGATGCCCACCCCGATGTGGAGGTGATTTACACCGTGGACTTAGGGGGCACCACGGTTTCCAACCAGGCTGCTTCCGTCCGGCTGGAGGCGGGAAAATACACCTATGAGGCTCTGCTGGAAAATCTCAAATATCTGCCGAACCTGACCTCCGTATCCATCAGCGCGGTAAATCTGACGGCGGAGCAGGTGGAGACCCTGCGCAGCACCTACCCGGATATTCCTCTGGAATACACCGTCTCCCTGCTGGGTCAGGACATTTCCACGGATACCACCACCCTGACCCTGCCCCTGCTCACCGACGAGCAGGTGACGGAAGCCTGCGGCAAGCTGGGCGTTCTCACCGGCCTGACGGACGTGACCCTGAGCAGCGACCAAACCCTCGACCAGGTGGCAAGGCTCCAGGATGCCGCCCCCAACACCGTGTTCCACTACGCCTTCTCCCTCTTCGGCAAGACCGTGTCCACCACCGACGAGGAAATCGTTTACAAAAACCAGTCCATCGGCAACGAAGGGGAATCTCAAATTCGTCAGGCGCTGGCGGTTCTCGACGGCTGCAAGCGGTTCGTCCTGGACAACTGCAAGCTGGATTACGAGGTGCTGGCCAAGATCCGGGAGGATTTCCGGGACGGCCCCAACGTGGTCTGGCGGGTGTATTTCGGCGTGGACGGCCGGTACAATCTGCTCACCGACGCGGACACCCTCCGGGCGGTGTACAACGTGACCAACGACACCTGCGGCCCCATGAAGTACTGCGAGGGCGTCAAGTACATGGACATTGGCCACAACGAGTACCTGACCGACCTGAGCTTCGTCAGCGGTATGCCCAATCTGGAGGTGATGATCGCCTCCGGCTGCGCGGCCACGGAGCTGGTGGGCTTTGAAAACTGCAAGAATCTGACCTGGCTGGAGCTGGCCTACTGCTACAAGCTGAAAGATATCGATTGCCTTTCCTCCTGCGAGAATCTGACCTACCTGAACCTGAGCTTCACCAGCGTTTCCAATTATCAGCCCCTGGACGGCCTGCCCCTGAAGCGGTTCGTGTGCCTCAGCCCCAAGGCCAGTGCCAAGGAGCAGAACACCTTCGTCAGCATCCACCCCAAGGGGGTGTGCATCACCGTGTTCTACGGCTATTCCAACCCCTACGGCTACGGCTGGCGGTATGACGACAACGGCAAGACCTTCAACGAATACTATAAAAACGTGGTGCGGGTGGCCTTCAATTACGATGAGCTGGAGAAGTATCTGCCGAAGGATACCAAATAGCAGGGGGCTTCCGAACCATATGGTCATTGCGAACCATCCTGCGGGATGGTTCGCAATCCGTAACCCCCGCCTTCCCTTGAAGTGGTGCTCCGCGCAGCGCGTTAAAATTTAAGACAACACCGCACAATTCGGCAGAAAGTCTCAGCCAGGATTTTTGTCCCAATTCAAAGCTTGGGACAAAAATCCTGGCTGAGATGCGAAGACGCAATTGTGCGGTGCTGCCTTAGCCCTTGACGCCGCCGGCGGTAAGGCCGCTGGTCAGGTTTTTCTCGATGGACATGAACAGGATCACAACGGGAATAATGGCAAAGATGGAGGCGGCAAACAGGTACTGCCACTCGATCATGTTGTAGCCGTTGAAGATGTTGATGCCCACGGTCAGGGGCTTGAAGGTGTCGGTGGAGATCAGGCACAGGGCCACGGTGTACTCGTTCCAGGCGTTGATGAAAATGAAAATCAGGGTGGTGACGATGCCGGGGGCGGCCACGGGCAGCAGCACCTTGAACATGGCCTGGATCCGGTTGCAGCCGTCGATGGTGGCGGCCTGCTCCATCTCCGCGGAGATGGCCAGGAAGGTACCCCGGAGGAGCCAGATGGTGAAGGCCTGGTTGAAGGCGGCGTTGATGAAGATCAACCCTAAGATGTTGTTGGTCAGGTTCATCACCTGCATGACCTTGTAGATACCGATGAGCAGCACCACGGGGGCGAACATCTGGGAGACGATGATAAAGCCCAGGAAAGCGGTCTGCCCCTTGAACTTCATCCGAGCCAGGGCGTAGGCCGCGGGAATGCCGCAGATCATGGCGATGGCGGTGGAACCGGCGGCGATGGCGATGGAGTTGAGCATATACCGGGCCATGGGGGCGCGGCTCCAGATGTCGGCAAAGTTCGACCAGAGCACCTTGATGGGGAAGACGGTGCCGTTGATGCTGAAAATTTCCTCACGGCTTTTCAGTGCCGTGCAGACCATCACAAAGTAAGGATACAGAATGAACAGGCAGATTACGGCCACCGCAAAGTAAAGAAGGATCCGGCGGGCAAGGGTGCCAAAGTTGACACGGGAGGATTCCAGGGTCATATTCACGCGTCTCCTTTCTTCAGGGTGGAAACCATGTAGCAGCTGGCGCACACCAGCAGAATGAGGAAGCCAATCACGGACACCGCCGCGGCCTCGCCCTGCTTGCCGTTGTAGAAGGCCAGCTTGTAAAGGTAGGTGACCAGGGTGTCGGTGCGGCTGGCCGGGTCGCCCTTGGTCATCGTCCAGACGATGGGGAAGGAGTTGAACACATAGATGATGTTCAGCACCGTGGCCACGGTCAGGCTGGGCTTGACCAGGGGCAGGGTGATGTGATAGAGCTTCTGCCAGTAGGAAGAACCGTCCACGATGGCCGCCTCGTACAGGGCGCTGTCGATGCTCTGCAGGCCGGACAGGGCGGTGAAGCAGACAAAGGGAATGGTGACGAAGATGCCGCAGGCGATCTCCCAGGCGAAGAAGGCTTCCGGAGTGGGTGTCCAGTCCACGTTGCTCTGGATGATGCCGAGGGTTTTGAGCAGGGTATTCAGCGCGCCGTAGTCGGTGTTGATGATGAACTTCCAGACGGAGGCCTGAATGACCAGGGTGGTAGCCCAGGGGAAGACCACAATGGCCCGGGCGATCTTCCGACCCCGAAACGCGTTATTCAGAAGCAGAGCCAGGATAAAGCCCAGCACCGTGGAAAGTGCCACCACCAGGATCGTCCAGACGATGGTGTTTTTCAGAACCATTGCAAATTTGGCACTTTCCAGCACCTTCTGGAAATTCTTGAAGCCATAGAAGCCCTTGATGAGCCCTGCCTTTGTCACCTGACTGAAGGCCATACGGAAAACAAAGCCGATGGGAATGAGAATGAAGATCGCCATCAGGATGACGCTGGGCAGGATCCACAGATATGGCTCGACCCTGCTTTGCAGCTTGTACGGTTTTTTCATGTAGGATGGTACCCCCTTTGGAATGCAGTCGCTTTCAAAACGCGGCTTCTCATGGGGCAGCACTTTGAAAAAGGCTGCATGGAAAGTGGGCCGGGCCAAAGCCCGGCCCACCGGAATGCTAGATCACAGTGATATCAGCCATTGGAAATTAACCGGCGATTTCCTCCTGGAGGTTATCCAGCAGCTCCTGAGCGTCGCCGCCCAGCAGAACCTGCTGCTCCACATCGATAACGCCCTGCTTCACGTCCGCCCACTCGGCCTTGGCGGTGGGGTAGAACTTGGAGGAACCGACCACGTCGATCCAGGCGGTCATGTCGGGGTTGGCAGCGGCGCACAGCTCCGCGCCGGTGGAGGTAGCGGGCAGGAAGTCCTCCATCAGAACCCAGTCGGCGTAGGGCTGATCGTCATAGAAGGTGTCAATGACGGTGGTGATGGCGGCCAGCTCCGCGTCGGTGTAGCCGTTGTCGAAGCACATGAACCGATCCATAACGCCCACGGAAGCGCCGGCCTTGTCGCCGTTGGTGGGGATGGAAGCGATGCCGAAGTTAACGCCGCCGTTCTCCTTGCAGTACTTGGAGATCTGGTTGGGGCCGATCATCATGGCCAGCTTACCGGCAGCGAACATTTCCTGCAGGTCGTAGCGGGTCTCGGTGGTGGGGTCGGTATTGGTCAGGCCGTCCTTGACAAGGCCAACCACGAAATTGACGGCCTCCACGTTCTCAGGGGAGTTCAGCGTCCAGTTGCCCTCATCGTCCACGAAGCCGCCGCCGTTGTTCCAGGCGTAGTAAGCGAAGCAGGCCTGGCCTTCGTCGGTGGTCATGTCAACGCCCCAGGGGTAAACGTCGGGGTTCTTGGCCTTGATGGCCTCGCAGGCGGCCTTCAGCTCTTCCCAGGTGGCGGGAACGGAGACGCCGGCAGCGTCCAGAATGTCCTTGTTGTAGTACAGCGCCCGGGCGGAAGCCAGATCGGGCACGGCCCACACGGTGCCGTCCACAACGGACTGATCCAGGAAGGAGGGATAGAACTTGGCGTAGGTCTCGTCAGAAACCCAATCCTTGGCGGGCAGCAGCAGGCCGTCGGCCTGGTAGTCGGCGAACACGTCGATGTTCAGCAGGTCGGGCGCCTCACCGTTGGCGACGCGGGTGTTGACCACGGTGTAGATATCGTTCCAGGACACGCAGTCCACAACGACCTCGATGTCGTCATGCTCGGAATTGAATTTCTCGGCAAAGTCAGCCCACCACTGGGCGGTCTGCTTGCCATACTGAGCGGTCAGCATGGTGACAGTAACCTTTTCGCCGGAGGCGGCAGGGGCTTCCGTCGCGGCGGGCGCGTCGGCCTTGGGAGCCTCGGTGGCGGCGGGAGCAGCGGTGCTGCTGCCGCAGGCGACCAGGGTCAGAGCCATGGCCAGAACCAGCAGCACAGAGATCATCTTCTTCATCTTGATTCCTCCATTGTAGTAAGTATGCAGTCCGCGGCGGGTCGCGCAGATTCTGCCGGATAGGATTTGTCTTTTTCTATCCTTATCCTTAGTATACAGGAAAAACACGAGAAGTCAATGAAAAATCGCAGGAAAAGAGACTGGTTTTCAACGAAATAGACAAAATTGGCTGTTTCACCAATTCTGAAAGCTGCAAATTGTATAATTTTACAAAATAAAAATTTCAAAAAACAGGCATGAAAAATGGTTGTCAACCGGTATTTTCTGTGATATACTGAAGAAAATCAAGCAAAACGAGAAACCGCTTTGCATAAATCAACTATTTCTGTGCGAAATTCACAGAATACTGAAAAATACAGGAGGAAGCAGCTATGGAAAACGTTACCTGGTACCCGCAGAATCCAGCCCTTCAGGCGGTTCTGAAAACCTATGATTTTCCCCAAACCCTGCTGGGTGCCGTCCGCTACGGCCAGGGGCACATCAACGATACCTACTGCGTGGTCTGCCAGCCCCAGGAGGGAGACCCCATCCGGTTCATTCTTCAGGGACTCAGCGGCGCGGCCTTCCCCCACCCGGAGGAGCTGATGGAGAACTTTGTCGGCATTACTTCTTATTTAAGGAAGAAGATCATCGCTTCCGGCGGCGATCCGAGCCGGGAGACCCTGAGCCTGGTGAAGACCAGAGACGGCCGGGACTTCTACACCGATGAAAGCGGCAAGGTCTGGCGGCTGACTCCCTTCATTGAAAATACGGACTGCTTCCAGTCCGCCACCCCGGCGCTTTTTGAGGCCTCCGCCCGGGCCTTCGGCCGGTTCCAGTATTTACTCCAGGACTATCCGGCCCAGACCCTCCACGAGACCATCGTGAACTTCCACAATACCGAGGATCGGTTTGCCAAGTTCCAGGCCGCCCTGGCCGCCGACAAGCGGAACCGAGCCAAGGACGTGCGCAGGGAAATTCAGTTTGTCCTCGACCGGAAGGCGGACTGCTCCGTGGCGCTTCAGGCTCTGCGGGAGGGAAGGCTTCCCCTGCGGGTCACCCACAACGACACCAAGCTCAACAATGTCCTCATTGACCGGACGACCCACGAGGGCATCTGCGTCATCGACCTGGACACCACCATGCCGGGTCTGAGCATCAACGACTTCGGCGACTCCATCCGTTTCGGCGCCAACCACAGCAAGGAGGATGAGAAGGATCTCGGCAAGGTCAATTTCGACATCGGGCTGTTTGAGGCCTACACCCGGGGCTTCCTGGAGGGGGCGCAGGGGAGCCTGACCCCGACGGAGCTGGAATACCTGCCCTGGGGTGCCCGGCTCATGACCCTGGAATGCGGCATCCGGTTCCTGACGGACTACCTGGAGGGCGACCATTATTTCCGCATCCACTATCCGGAGCAGAATCTGGACAGAACCCGCACCCAGTTCAAGCTGGTGTCCGACATGGAGACCCAGTTCGACCGGATGGCCGCGGTGGTTGCCGGATACGCCTGATTTTTGTTGACAGATTTCCAACGGAGAAGTATAATACAGGAAATCCTACAGCTATGATAATGTAGGGGCGGCCATTGGCCGCCAGCATTCTCTGAATCCCGCAAGGTACGAGCGGGCGGCCAATGGCCGCCCCTACACACTTGATTTTCCAATCTCTACTAAGGAGGCCATTTATGAACATTCTGGTAACCGGCGGTGCCGGGTACATCGGCTCCCACACCTGCGTGGAGCTGCTAAACAGCGGCTACGGCGTGGTGGTGGTGGACAATCTGTGCAACTCCAACCCCAAGAGCCTGGAGCGGGTGGAAAAGCTCACCGGCAAGAAGCCCAAATTCTACGAGGGCGACGTTCGGGACGAGGCACTGCTGCGCAAAGTTTTCACCGAGAACGAAATCGCCGCCGTCATTCACTTTGCCGGGCTGAAGGCCGTGGGCGAGTCCGTTGCCCAGCCCTGGCGGTATTACGACAACAACCTGAACACCACCCTGGCACTGACCAAGGTCATGGGCGAGATGGGCTGCAAGAAGATCATCTTCTCCTCCTCCGCCACCGTCTACTCCGGGGACAACGAAATGCCCCTGCGGGAGACCTCCCGCACCGGCGGCTGCACCAACCCCTACGGCTGGACCAAGTACATGACCGAGCAGATCCTCTCCGGGATCAGCCACGCCGACCCTGAGTGGAACGTGGTGCTGCTGCGCTACTTTAACCCCATCGGTGCCCATGAAAGCGGCCTCATCGGCGAGGACCCCAGAGGCATTCCCAATAACCTGATGCCCTACATCACCCAGGTGGCCATCGGTCGCCGGGAGTGCCTGAGCATCTACGGAAACGACTATCCCACCCCCGACGGCACCGGCGTCCGGGACTACATCCATGTGGTTGACCTGGCCAAGGGGCATGTGGCGGCGGTTGAGTATGTGGTAGGGCATCCTGGCTGCGAGGTGTTCAACCTGGGCACCGGCATTGGTTACAGCGTGCTGGACATGGTTCACGCCTTCGAGAAGGCCAATAACCTGACCGTGCCCTATAAAATCGTAGGTCGCCGTCCCGGCGATCTGCCCACCTGCTACGCCGATCCTGCCAAGAGCGCGGAGATTCTGGGCTGGAAGGCCGAGAAGAACCTGGAGGATATGTGCCGGGATTCCTGGCGTTGGCAGACCCAGAACCCCATGGGCTACGGGGACTGAGAAAATACGGCAAGATACGCACCCCGCCGGGAGGAACGCTTCTCCCGGCGGGGTTTTGCTTGCGATATCGGGCGGCTGAAAGAAGGCCGTTCCCCTCCGGGGTGGTGCTCCGCGCAGGGCGTTCAGATCAATTGGCGGCAGCAATTGCACAATCATGCGCACCATGACGGATGAGGGCTGTTGACTATCTCAGACAGACCCTATTTAGGCGTGACTTTTCTGTCAAAGGGTGCTATAATGACGCCAGGGAAGCCCCGCGCAATTGTCCCTTCCCGTCTCAGCCGCCTGTTTGCCCCATTTCTTCCGTTTGAAAAACGGGAAATATGGCGCAGCCATCGCCAGCGGATGCTGGCTTACGGATGCGGCGTACCCCTTGCGGGTGCATACAGGATTCCGGCCTTTCCCAAACCTCGAACCGGGAAAGACATCCCGGCTGAGACTTCCTGCCGAATTGCGCGGTGCTGCCCCAGGATAAAAACGTTTAGGGGGAAATCCATATGACTTATTCCGAAGTACTTGCCAATGCCCGCCAGGCCATGAGTCCCAACTGCAAGGCCTGCCCCGTGTGCAACGGCCGAGCCTGCACCAATCACGTTCCCGGCCCCGGTGCCAAGGGCGTGGGCGACAACGCCATCCGCAATTTCGATGCCTGGCAGCACATCCGGGTGAACATGGACACCATCCACGACAGCGGCGATCCGGACACCTGCCTGGAGCTGTTCGGAAAACGCTTCCGCTATCCCTTCTTCGCCGGCCCCGTGGGCGCAGTGACCATGCACTACTCCGACAAGTACGACGACCTGGCCTACAACAACGTGCTGGTCAAGGCCTGCGCGGATAACGGCATTGCCGCCTTCACCGGCGACGGTCTGAACGCCGACGTGATGAAGTCCGCCTGCGGTGCCATCGCCGCCCGGGACGGCATGGGCGTGCCCACAGTCAAGCCCTGGAACCAGGAGACCGTGAGAGCCAAAATGGAGCTGGTACACGCCTCCCACTGCTTCGCCGTGGCCATGGACGTGGACGGCGCGGGTCTGCCCTTCCTGAAGGGCATGAACCCTCCCGCTGGCAGCAAGACCGTGGCGCAGCTGGCGGAAATCGCCCGGATGGCAGGCAAGCCCTTCATCGTCAAGGGTATTATGACCGTCAAGGGTGCTCTGAAGGCTCAGCAGGCCGGTGCCGCCGCCATTGTGGTCAGCAACCACGGCGGCCGTGTTCTCGACCAATGTCCCGCCACCGCTGAGGTGCTTCCCGGCATTGTGGAAGCCCTGAAGGGCAGCGGCGTGAAAATTCTGGTGGACGGCGGCCTGCGCAGCGGCGTGGACGTGTTCAAGGCTCTGGCCATGGGCGCGGACGCGGTGATCATCGCCCGCCCCTTCGTCTGCGCGGTCTACGGCGGCGGCGAGGAAGGCGTGAAGCTGTACATCGACAAGATCGGCGGCGAGCTGGAAGACGCCATGACCATGTGCGGCGCGAAGAGCCTGAAGGACATCACCCCGGATATGATTTTCGTCCGGTAAGCGGGCTTCTATGTCATATTGGCTCCCCTTGGACACCCAGGGGGAGCCAATTTTGTTCCCGCTGGGGCAGGCCGATATATGCTTGTCATTGCGAACCGCTGCCAAAGTATTAGCGTTTTCGCACTGCCCTCTCAGGAGAAGGCTTGAAGGCCATTTTCCGCAACGCAGAAATTCCTGCGCAGAACGCACAATATGAATTTTTTGTGAACTAAAAATTTGTTAATTGTTACGAATCTTCTCCGTCGCAGACAGTTGTGCTTCACAAACGGACAAGCCCGGTGTATAATAAAGTCGTCGTTTCGCCGTACCTCCCGGAAAGCAGTGGAAAACAGAAAGGAACGCCTATGGATCTCACCCCTGAGCAGCAGCTGAACCGGCTGCTGGATGCCTATTCTCACGCCTATGATGTGGAGCGTGACGTGACCGTGGAGGATACGGTTTATCCCGCCATGGCCACCTACTTCCTGCGGGACGAGAATTACCTGATTTCCAGAAAGCACGTTCTTTCGGCACTGGAGCAGCACGAATATGTGTACTTCCTCCAGGTCGAGCACCTGAGCGCGGAGAGCCTGCAGGAGCACATCGACCGCACCAAGGCGGCGGGGCTGTCTCTGGTTCACCCCCACAAGGAGCACATGTTTTCCAATGTAGGTCTGGTGGTGCTGGCGGACACCATTTCGCCGGAGGCGAAAACACTGCTGAAGCGTACCCGCTTCCGCAAATACTACATGCTGGGACTCCAGGGCTGGACGGAGTATCAGCTGGCAGCTATGGAAACATCCACCGGAAGCTTCTACTCCAATCCAGCGGGTGTAGGGGCCAGAAAGAATCTGGAGCGGAACTTCCGCCCCCGGAAAAAGTGAAAGAAAGGGAGTTATCAATCCAATGAACGGTCTCGTACTTCTTCTGATCGGAATCGCCGTTCTCCTGTGCGGCTACATCTTCTACGGCCGCTACCTGTGCATCAAGTGGGGCGTCGGCGAAACCAACGAGCCCACCCCCGCGCACACCATGGAGGACGGTATCGACTACGTTCCCGCCAAGGCCCCTGTGCTGATGGGACACCACTTCTCCTCCATCGCCGGCGCCGGCCCCATTACCGGCCCCATCTCCGCCGCCATGTTCGGCTGGCTGCCCTGCATGCTGTGGATCCTGGTGGGCGGCATTTTCTTCGGCGGCGTCCATGACTTCGGCGCGCTGTTCGCCTCCGTCCGCCACAAGGGCAAGTCCATCGGCGAGATCATCTCCGCCAATATGGGCCTGCGGGCAAAGCGTCTGTTCATCATCTTCTCCTACCTGACCCTGATTCTGGTGGTGGCCGCCTTCGCCTCCATCGTGGCCGGAACCTTCGCCGCCAAGTTCGTGGACGGTCAGGTGGATCTGGCCGCCTCCGCCACCCCCGCTTCCGTGGCCATGGTTTCCCTGCTATTCATTGTCATCGCCATTGCCTTCGGCTTCATGGTCTACCGCCGGAACGCGCCCATGGGCATTTCCACCATCGCCGGTGTCATCGCCATCTGCCTGTGCATGGCCATCGGCATGAACTGGCACCCCCTGTACCTGTCCAACACCGCCTGGATGTGGATCGTCGGCCTGTACATCGCCGTTGCCTCCGTCACCCCCGTGTGGATCCTGCTCCAGCCCCGTGACTACCTGTCCTCCTTCCTGCTGTACGGCATGATGATCGTGTCCGTCTTCGGCATTGTGGTCGCCCATCCCAACATGGTGGATTCCGCCGGTGCAGGTCTCGTCGCCATCGGCGACGGCGTGAACGCTGCCGGCATCCGGCAGCCCATCTTCCCGGTGCTGTTCACCACCATTGCCTGCGGCGCCATCTCCGGCTTCCATTCCCTGGTTTCCTCCGGCACCACCTCCAAGCAGCTGGATAAGGAGACCGATGCCAAGCCCATCGCCTACGGCGGTATGCTGCTGGAGTGCGTGCTGGCCGTCATCACCCTGGTTGCCATCGCCTACGCCCGTCAGACCGGCCACACTGCCGGTGCTACCGACATCTTCGCCGGCGGCGTTGCCGGTATGGCTTCTCAGATCGCCGGCGGCAATGCGACCCTGTTCAGCATCCTGTACACCCTGCTGGTTCTGACCTACTCGGCCTTCTGCCTGACCTCTCTGGACACCGCCACCCGTCTGGCTCGGTTCATGTTCCAGGAGTTCTGGATCGACGGCACCAAGGGCGAAACCCCCGAAAACGTCACCGGCCTGAAGAAGTTCATGGCCAACCCCTATGTGGCCACCATCATCACCGTGGTTCTGGGCATTCTGCTGGGTCTGAACGGCTACACCAAGATCTGGGCACTGTTCGGCTCCGCCAACCAGCTGCTGGCCGCTCTGGGTCTGCTGGCTGTGGCTACCTGGCTGGGCAACGTGGGCAAGGACAACAAGATGTTCCTGTTCCCCATGGCCTTCATGCTGCTCGTAACCATCGCCTCCCTGCTGATCAATTCCTGGCAGCAGTTGGGTCTGATCCTGGCCGGCGGTGCCGACTGGGGTCCCTACGTTCAGGTGATCCTGGGTCTGCTGCTGGTTGTCCTGGCCGTGGTTCTGGCCATCGAGGGCATTACCACCATCGTCAAGCAGAAGAAGACCGTCAAGGCCTGATTCTTCCATCCCGCCAGGCTCCCCGGATGCGGCTGCATCCGGGGATTTTTTCTGGACACATATGCCCCTGCTGCTTTGCAAGGACACGGTTTCACCAAAGTGCCCGCAATGTACTGATATGTACCCCCTTGCACTTTTCCAAAAAATGATTATAATAACACTGCTATATCAAATCTATGTCAAATTCCTGTAAGGAGGGTATGAACCGTGGCAAAGCCCAACCGTGGAATGCTGGAAGGCCCGCTGCTTCCCGCCATTGTTTCCTACGCGGTTCCCATTATCTTCACCAGCGTTTTGCAGCTGCTGTTCAACGCCGCCGATCTGGTGGTGGTGGGTCAGTTCTGCGGCAGCGTCAGCGTGGCCGCCGTAGGCTCCACCAGCTCCTTGACCAACCTGTTGGTGAATTTCTTCATTGGTCTGTCCATCGGCGCGGGCATTACCGTGGCTCACGGCCTGGGCAGCCGGGAGGATGCCGTGGTGCAGAACACCGTTCACACCGCCATTCCCACGGCTCTGGTCAGCGGCGTGGCTCTGACCGTCGTCGGTGTGTGCTTCTCCAGCAACTTTCTGGAGATGATGGGCACCCCGGACAACGTTCTGCCCCTTTCCACGGTGTATATGCAGATCTATTTCTGCGGCAGCACCTTCACCATGGTCTATAACTTCTGCGCCGCCATTTTACGGGCGGCAGGGGACACCAAGGGGCCTCTGGCTTACCTGACCATTGCGGGCATTGTGAACGTGATCCTCAACATTTTCTTCGTCACGCAGCTGGATATGAACGTAGCCGGCGTAGCCCTGGCCACCACCATTTCCCAGGGCATTTCCGCGGTGCTTGTCACCTGGGCACTGATGAAGCGGGAGGATGCCTGCCGCTTTAGCCCGAAAAAGATGCGGTTCCACCCCGCTCAGCTGTCGAAAATTCTCCGTCTGGGTCTGCCCGCAGGCATTCAAAGCTCCCTGTTCTCCATTTCCAATGTGCTGATCCAGTCCTCCGTCAACTCCTTTGGCGACGTGTGCATGTCCGGCAGTGCCGCCGCAGGCAATATCGAGGGCTTTGTCTTCGCCATCCAGGATTCTTTCCAGCAGACGGCGGTGAATTTCACCGGTCAGAACATGGGTGCCCACAAATTCCGCCGTGCCCGGCGGATTCTGTGGACCTGCATGGGCTGCGTGACGGTGGTTGGCCTGGTCTTCGGCTTCTCCGCCTGGTACTTTGGGGAGCAGCTTCTGTCCATTTACATCACCGACTCCCCCACGGCCACGGCCTACGGCATGGTACGGCTGAGCCTGATCACCCTGCCCTATTTCCTCTGCGGCCAGATGAACGTATCCACCGGTGCCCTGCGGGGCATGGGAGCCTCTCTGACCCCCATGATTATCTCCATCCTGGGTATCTGCGCCTTCCGGGTGTTCTGGATCTACACCTTCTTCCAGGCCATCCACACCCCGGAGTGTCTTTTCGTCTCCTATCCCATTTCCTGGGCTCTGACCCTGATTGCCCAGATGATTGCCTATTTCCTGATTCGCAGGAAGTACCCGAAAGAAGACTGCACATAACAAACGGCTCCCCTTGATAACCAAGGGGAGCCGTTTGTTCCGTTATGCTTAGCCCAGCACCGTTCCGTCGGGATGGAACAGGGGCAGCTTCTCCAGATAAATCAGATCCTTGCGCTCCTGGGCGTCGCCCTCGGCAAGGATGGCCATCCGACCGCAGATGGTACCCCCGGCCTTCTCGACCAGAGCCTCCAGCGCGTGAAGGCTCTCACCGGTGGAGATCACATCGTCCACAATGAGAATTTTCTTGCCCTTCATCAGTGCCGCGTCCGCGCCGTCCAGATACAGCTTCTGCTCCTTGGCGGTGGTGATGGAGTGGACGCTGACGCCAAAGATGTCCCGCATGTACAGCTTGGGGCCTTTGCGAGCCAGGAAGTACTTCCGGTTGCCGGCCTGACGAGCCATTTCGTGAGCCAGCGGAATGCCCTTGGCTTCGGCGGTGATGATATAGTCATAGGCGGGTGCCCGATCCAGCAGCTCCCTGGCGCAGGCCACGGTCAGCTCCGGGTCGCCGAAGATCACGAAGCCCGCGATGGACAGGTTCTCGTTCAGGGGGCAGATGGGAAGATCCCGCTCCAGCCCGGCGATGGTCATATGGTAGTACATGGGAAGCATCTCCTTATTCTCTGGAGCAAGGCTCCTTTTATCTGGTTTTATTATACAACTGAGACCCAAAAAGTCAAGGCACACCACACAATTCGGCAAATTCCCGACACGGAAAAGCCCCCGATGGGGAAACCATCGGGGGCTTTCGCTTGGGGTTTGGAAAGAAGAGAGGTAGAAAAGAGGATTCTACGGAGTTCGAAAGGAAGCGGCTCACGGCTTCCGCAACCTTTCTTGTCTTTAAGATACTTGGTGCTTTTGAACAGCCAATAACAGAATTGAAAACAAAATTCGACAAATTTGTTAACACCGGGTGCCCCGGCGGGCAATGCGTGCACCAGCTGGTCTATTCTCGCAAGGCTATAGGGTACCGCTCGGTATCGTTCTGTTTACAGAGTAGAAACGAAAAACGCATGTCATTGCGAGGAGGCGAATGTGGTATAATAATTTTGGACAACTCAGAAAATGACAAAAAGGAGAGAAGCGAGATGCCCACGCCGTAATCGATGATGCCGGTCACTCCAGAACCCCCTTGGTAGAGGGGATTTCATCGGAGCCGTCCAGTGCCACCGCCGCCCGCATAGCCCGGCCGAAGGCCTCGAAGGCTCCCTCCACAATGTGGTGGGAATTGACGCCCGCCAGCTGCCGAAGGTGCAGGCTCATGGGGCAATTGCGCACAAAGCCCAGGAAAAACTCTTCCACCAGTTCGGTATCGAAGGTTCCGATTTTCTCCGTGGGAATTTTCAGCGTGTCATTGAAACTGCTTCTGCCGGAAATGTCCACGGCGGCCAGAATCAGGGTCTCATCCATAGGCAGCAGGAAACTGCCGTAGCGGGTGATGCCCCGCTTGTCCCCCAGGGCCTGCCGGAAGGCCTGCCCCAGGCAGATGCCCACGTCCTCCACGCTGTGATGGTCGTCCACCTCATAGTCGCCTACGCAGTGCAAGTTCAGGTCAAATTTTCCGTGGGCGGCAAACAGCGTGAGCATGTGGTTGAGAAACCCCACCCCTGTGCTGATGTCCGCCTTTCCTGTGCCGTCCAGGTTCAGGCTCAGGGAAATGTTGGTTTCCGCGGTATTGCGGGTGATTTCCGCCGTTCTCATGAGAGCACCTCCTGTAATGTTTCCACCAGCACCGCCATCTGGGCGGGGGTGCCGATGGTGATCCGGTTAAACTGACAAATCCGTTCGGATGCAAAGTGGCGCACCAGAATGCCCCTGGATTTTAGGGAAGCTCTGATTAAATCGGCAAGCGCTGACGGCGAGAGGTTTTGTTTCCAGGCAAGGTTCTAAAAACGGAGGAATACTGTATGTATTTCCCGTTTTTAGAACCGCAGTCTGGGAGCAAAAGATCCGTCGTTCAGCCGCAGACGATTTATTCAGAGTTTCCTTAGCTTTTTGTACAATTCCAGGCCGTCCATTTTGTCGGCTCTGGCAAAAAGGAAATTGGCCTTGCTGGGCAAAACCCGGAAGCCCAGGGTCTTCAGCTGAGCCGCCGTCCATTCCCGGGTTTCCATAATATTCCGGCACCGGGCTTTGTAATAGTCCTCGGCCTCCACGGTAGCTTCCCCCAGCAGAAGCGTCAGGCGGCTGATGTTGTAGGGATTGGTGGAATATTTGATCTTCTCCAGATCGGCAATGACCTCCGGGCAGGCGAAGGCATAGCCCAGCCGGCCTCCGGCCAGGCACCGGGACTTGGAGAAGGTGCGCACCACCAATAGATTCTCGTATTTTCCGATCAGCGGCAGGGCGCTTTTCCCGCCGAAGTCCACATAGGCCTCGTCAACGACCACCAGAGAATCCGGGTTCGTCCGCAGAATCTGTTCGATCTGGTGCAGGGGAACGGTCATGCCCGTGGGGGCATTGGGATTGGCGATGACGATGGGCTTGTTTTTGCCGCAGTACTTCCGGTAATTCAGGGTGAACTCCTCCTCCAGGGGAGCTTGTCATACTGGCCTCCGGCCAGGACGCTGGCAGTGATTCCGGGCAGATGCCCCCGGAACACCACGCCGCTGTAATAGCCCAGATCGTTGCTCACGGAGAAGTCCGTCAGATCGCCCACGCACTCCAGCCCCGCCTGCATGATCTCCCGGTAGTCCCGGTAGACGTTCTCGCTGTAATAGACCTTCTGCACCACCCCCGATGCCTCCGGGGCGTTCTTCACGATGGACAGCGTCACGTCCGGCTTCAGTGCCATGAGCTTGCCCCCCTCGCCGGAAAAGGTGATGATCCGGTCGGAGATCAGAAAATCCTTGTTGCGCACATACAGGTCGTATTCCTCAAACCGGCTCATTTTGTAGGGGGTGTAGCCGTAGCACTGGTACAGCCCCCGCAGGGCGAAGACCGCCTGCTCCTCACTTCTCCAGATCTGAGCCGTCGTCATCGGTTTTATCCTCTTTCTTCAGATTGTCCAGTGCCTTCCGGTAGCCGCTGCCGTAGTTCAGGCACCGGTTCACCCGGCTGATGGTGGCGGAGCTGGCTCCCGTTTCCTCGGAGACCTCCAGATAGTTCCGCCCCTCGTCCAGAAGATATGCCACCCGGAACCGCTGGGCAATGGACTGCAATTCCTTGATGGTGCAGATATCCTCGAAAAACGCCCGGCAGTCGGCGGGGGTCTTCAGGGTCAGGATCGCATCGTAAAACAGTTCCTCGTCCCGGTGTCGAATCTTCTCCATAGCTGCCAAATTCCTTTCGGTATTGTTCCTGACTACTTTAACACTTCACTTTATTAAAGTCAAGCACTATCTACAAGTTCCAATTCACTTTTTTAGAAAAACTGTATAAGCCCCGGAAAAGCTGCCCATAATCAGCCTCGGAGGTGCTTATACAATGAGCGACAACAAACGTTCCCGCCGCGGCGGTCAGGGCTACTACATAGCCCTGATTCTGTGCGCCGCGGCAATCGGAATCACAGGCTATGTATACTACAGAAACACCAATCTTCCGGAATCCGTCTCCCAGACGGAGGCGGCAGCGGAGGCGCCCGCATTGGGTGTCCAGCCGGAGGACGTACCCGTCATCGCCACTCAGCCCCCGAAGGCTTCCACCGGCACGGCTCCGGCGGCCACCACGCCCCCGGCGGTGAAGAAGGAGCTTCAGACCATGTCCCCGGTGTCCGGAGAAAATATCTTCGGCTACTCCATGGAGGCGCTGAGCTACAACCAGACCACCCGGGACTGGCGGGTGCACAACGGCGTTGACCTGGCAGCGGAGCCGGGAGACCAGGTCCTGGCCGCCGCCGAGGGAGCCGTGGCCACGGTTTACGAGGATGATGCCATGGGTACCACGGTGGTCATCCGTCACCAGGACGGCTATACCACCTGCTACGCTTCCCTGGCGAAAAATCCGCTGGTGAAGCCCGGAGACGCGGTGACCATGGGTCAGCCCATCGGCTACGCCTCGGACACCGCCCTGGTGGAAAGTGCCCTGGGCACCCACGTCCATTTCGGAGTGACGAAGAACGATGCCCCGGTAGACCCGGCGGAATTCCTGAGCATCGGCAAATAAGGAAAACAGTGCAGGGGCGGCCCCGGCCGCTCTTGCGCCTTTCCGAAACCCTGTACGGCAAAAACGGGCGCGGTGCTGGTGCACCGCGCCCTGTAACCGTTACTTTCTTGCCTCCAACGCCTGGCGGGATTGCCTGTCCTTCACATGGTGCTCTAGATTGGGGATCAGGATGATGCACACCAGAGCCGCGGTGAAGCCGCCGTTATACAGGCAGTAGCCGCCGTGAAGGCTTGGCACCGAGGTCACCAGCAGATAGTGCATGGCACCCGCCGCAATGCCCCACTGCCAGCCGTACTTGTCAGTGACCGGGCTCAGGCCGTTGGCATAGCACAGTCCCACGCAGATGGCCTGGGCGTTGAGCACATAGCTGAAGCTGCCGCCCAGCAGTGCCGACAGCAGACCGCAGACCCAGGAGGCCACGGCGTAGCCCAGCATAATCGGCAGCACGTTCCCCGGATGGGAGCCGGAATTGCAGGTGGAGAGCATACAGAAAAGAATGCCGAAGGTCACGCCGTTGAAGGTGGCTCCGATGAGATTATAGTAACCCAGAATGAACAGGCCGAACACGCCCACGTTCATCAGGAACACGGCGTTGCCGTAGGTGCCGGTGAAGTTATTCACATACTCCGGATTTGTCATCAGATGCCAGTAGTCCTTGGGGCGGCAGCCCATAGCGAAGGCGCAGATCACGCAGGTGCCGAAGAGGATCAGGCAGAAGGTATTGACCGTAGTCCGGGAGGCAATCTTCAGCAGTGCTGCGTCTGCGCCGGCAGGCAGCTGAACGCCCAGGGTGTTGTGGAGCGTGGCATTCAGGAAGAAGGCCATCATGCCCACGGGCAGAGCTGCGGAGTACAGGTCAAAGCCCTTATGTACCTTCGGCGAGTGCGCCAGACCCGCAGGCAGGAAAAAGCCGATGCAGAAGCCAACCACCAGAGCAATCAGGATGCCCTGGAGATTGAAGCCCACCGCCTGCGCGTTGGGATAGCGGATCATCAGGTCGGTGATGAGCGGGGCGATGCCCGTGGAGAAGAGCATGGCATTGACGTTGGGGCCGAACTTCTCCCGGCGCACCAGGCAGTAGGCCATCACGCCGAAGAAGGTGGGCCAGACGTTCAGAATGTTGATGCCCCAGGAGCCGAAGCCCAGGGTCAGGATAAAGGCCAGGGTGGACACGTTGTTGGGCGTGCCGCCGAAAAGCACAAAAAGTGCCAGGCACAGATAGCCCACCAATGCCATATTCAGGAAGGTGGCGCCATAGCCGCCTACGGCAAAATAGTTGGTGGACAGCTTGCTGGGCTGGCTGAGAATCTGCCACAGGCCGGAAAGCATGGTACTCCTGTCCGGCATAAAAAACGCCGCGATCAGGAAAAACGTGGCAAAGCAGCCGAAAAACAGCTTCAGAAATTCGCCTTCCCGCAGAGAATTGATTTTTTTCATTTCAAGCACCTCCGTAGTAAAAAGGGCAATCCAGCCCCCAAACTGAATTGCCCAGACGGTCGGCATATTCTTCTCCCACACTCCACCGTGGTTCCCCACGAAATCCGTCAGTCATGCGGGATGCTGGTTCTATTGTACGAAAGCTTTTTCCCTTTGTCAACCGCTACTTGCGGAATTTGGTGTTTTATTTTGTCAGAATCCACATGAAGTCGGCGCAAACTTCGTCAGAAATTGTCTTGGATGCTGCCTTGACGCAAATTTTGACCCGTGTTATAATTTTGGTATCACCAACGCAAACCCTTATGACTGACGGATTTTGTGGAGCACCACATGGAGTAAGGGCATATGTTTTCTGCCGACCGTCTGGGCTCACTGATTCCTTTTCCGGGAAGAAGTGTGCCCATTTTTTGTTGCGATCTTGGAGGTTACACATGAAAAAAGTTGGAATCATCATGGGCAGCGACAGCGATCTTCCCATCCTGCGAAAGGCAATGGACACCCTGGAAAGCCTGGGCATTCCCTATGAGTGCCACATCTATTCCGCCCACCGGACGCCGGAGGAGACCCGGCAGTTTGCCCTGAACGCCCGGGCGAACGGCTTCGGCGCCATCATCGCCGCCGCCGGCATGGCCGCCCATCTGGCCGGTGCCGTCGCCGCGAACACCACGCTCCCCGTCATCGGCATTCCCTGTAAATCCACCTGTCTCGACGGCATTGACGCCCTGCTGTCTACCGTAATGATGCCCTCCGGTATTCCCGTGGCCACGGTAGCCATCAACGGGGGCGTGAATGCCGCTTTGCTATGCGCTCAGATTCTGGCTGTGTCCGATCCCGCGCTTGCCGCCCGGCTGGACGCCAGGCGGGCTTCCGACAGCGCGAAGGTACTGGAAAAGGACGCGGCACTTCAGGCCGAACTGAACCGGTAATTCCCCGGAAACCGGCCTTCCGCTGCTCCGGCAGCCAAGCGGAGGGCGGTGGGCCGCCTTCCCACCTTTCATTTTCCGCGGCTTCCCGCGGTATTCCATAAGGAGGATTCCAACATGGGCGGATTCTTCGGGGCAGCCTCCCGTAAAAGCTGCAAGTACGACGTTTTCTTCGGCACGGACTATCACTCCCACCTGGGCACCAAGCGAGGGGGTCTGGCCTTCTTCGACCCGGAAAAGGGCTTCCAGCGTCAGATCCACAACATCGAAAACACCCCCTTCCGGACAAAATTCGAGTCCGATCTGGAAAAGTTCTCCGGCTGCTATGGCCTGGGCTGCATCTCCGATACCGACCCCCAGCCCCTTCTCGTGCGCAGTCACCTGGGGCTGTTCGCCATCTCCACCGTGGGCATCATCACCAACGCTGAGGAGCTGGTGGAAAAGACCTTCTCCGGCCCGGGCTATCAGTTCATGGCCATGTCCTCCGGCAGCGTCAACGCCACCGAGCTTACCGCCGCCCTCATTAACCGCTGTGACAATCTCATCGACGGCATCCGCTACGCCCAGGCGGCCATCGAAGGCTCCTGCACCATTCTGATCCTGAACCGGGAGGGTCTTATCGCCGCCCGGGACTCCATGGGCCGGCTGCCCATCGTCATCGGCCGGGGAGAACGGGGCTGCTGCGCCGCCATGGAATCCTTCGCCTGCCAGAAGCTGGGCTACAAGCCCTGCTATAATCTGGGGCCGGGAGAAATCGTCCGCATCACCCCGGACGGCTATCGTCAGCTGTCCGCCCCCGGTGAGAAAATGCGCATCTGCGCCTTCCTGTGGAGCTACTACGGCTACCCCAACTCCAATTACGAGGGGGTCAACGTGGAGGTCATGCGAAACCGGAACGGCGAAATTATGGCTCGGAACGAAATGGAGACCGGGACTATGCCGGATGTGGACTATGTGGCGGGGGTTCCGGACTCCGGCCTGCCCCACGGCATCGGCTACGCCAACTTCTCCCACAAGCCCTTCGCCCGACCCTTCGTGAAATACACCCCCACCTGGGCCCGCTCCTTCATGCCCTCCAATCAGGAGATGCGGAATTTGGTGGCGGAAATGAAGCAGATTCCCGTGCCGGAGCTCATCGAAGGCAAGAAGCTGCTGCTGGTGGACGACTCCATCGTCCGGGGCACCCAGCTTCGGGAAACCGTGGATTTCCTGTACAAAAGCGGCGCCAAGGAGGTACACATGCGCTCGGCCTGCCCGCCCATCCTGTACAGCTGCAAATACCTGAATTTCTCCAGCAGCAACTCGGAAATGGAGCTGCTCACCCGCAGAACCATCCAGACCCTGGAAGGGAATGTGGGACAGCATCATTTGGACGAGTATGCCGACCCCACCACCGAGCGGGGCAAAGCCATGCTGGACACCATCTGCAGGGAAATGGGCTTTGACTCCCTGGGTTACCAGACCCTGGACGGGCTTCTGGAAGCCATCGGCCTGGATCGGGACAAAATCTGCACCTACTGCTGGACGGGAAAAGAATAACCCGGCGGCAACGCCTGCTTTTGACAAAAATAAAGGAGTAAGTAATATTATGGATCACAAGAATTCCTTCTCCGCAAGCTACGCCGCCGCCGGCGTGGACATCACCGCCGGCTATCGGGCGGTAGAGCTGATGAAAAAGCATGTAGCCCGAACCCGGAACGCCGGGTGCCTGGACGATGTCGGCGGCTTCGGCGGCTGCTTCGGCCTGCCCACCGGCCTGGAGGAGCCGGTGCTGGTCTCCGGCACTGACGGCTGCGGCACCAAGGTCAAGCTGGCCATCCTCATGAACAGGCACGACACCATCGGCATTGACTGCGTGGCCATGTGCGTCAACGACATTATCTGCGTGGGCGCAAAGCCTCTGTTCTTCCTGGACTATATCGCCTGCGGCAGGAACGTGCCCGAAAAAATTGCCCAGATTGTAGGCGGCGTGGCCGAGGGCTGCGTCCAGTCCGGAGCGGCACTCATCGGCGGCGAGACCGCCGAGCACCCGGGCATGATGCCTGCGGAGGACTATGACCTGGCGGGCTTCGCCGTGGGCATTGTGGACAAAAAGAAGATCATCGACCATACCCGGATGGAAGCCGGGGACGTGGTCATCGCCCTGCCCTCCACCGGCATTCACTCCAACGGCTTCTCCCTGTGCCGGAAGGTCTTCGACATCGATCATAATAACCCGGAGCTGTATGTGCCCCGGCAGGAGCTTGACGGGAAGACCATTGCCGAGGCTCTGCTGGTTCCCACCAAAATCTACGTCAAGCCCGTGCTGGCACTGCTGGAGAAGGTGGACGTGAAGGGCATCAGCCACATCACCGGCGGCGGCTTTTACGAGAATATCCCCCGCTCCATTCCCGATGGCCTGTGCGCCCGGATCGACAGAGCCAGCGTCAAAGTGCTGCCCATTTTCGACGTGATCGCCAAGTGGGGCAGCATTCCTGAGCGGGATATGTTCAACACCTATAACATGGGCGTGGGCATGAGCGTTGTGGTGCCCCGTGCTCAGGAGCAGGAAGCCCTGGACATCCTGAAAGCAAACGGCGTGGACGCTTATCCCATGGGTGTCATCGTCAAAGGGGAAGAAAAGGTGGTTCTCCAGTGAAAACCAGAATCGCGGTTTTTGTCTCCGGCGGCGGCACCAACCTTCAGGCCTTGATCGACGCTCAGGGAAAGGTACTGAAAAGCGGCGAAATTGCCCTGGTGGTGGCGAACAACGCCGGTGCCTATGCCCTGGAGCGGGCGAAAAAGGCGGGGATTCCCACCGCCGTGGTGCTCAAAAAAGAGTGCGGCTCTCAGGCGGCCTTTGAGGAAAGGCTCAAGGAAGTCCTGGCCGAGCACGGCATTGAGGTCATCATTCTGGCAGGCTTTCTGACCATTCTCACGGAAGCCTTCACATCTTGCTACCCCAGAAGGATTCTGAACGTCCACCCCAGTCTGATCCCCTCCTTCTGCGGGGCGGGCTTCTACGGACTGCGGGTACACGAGGCGGCTCTGAACTATGGTGTAAAAGTCACCGGTGCCACGGTGCACTTCGTCAACGAGATTCCCGACGGCGGCGAGATCATCGCCCAGAAGGCCGTCTGTATCGAGCCCGGCGACACGCCGGAAGTTCTGCAGCGGCGGGTTATGGAGCAGGCCGAGTGGGTGCTCCTGCCCCAGGCGGCGGAAGCCGTCTGCGCCGGATTGCAGGGAAAATAAGGGAGGCTGCATATGAACGTCTATGAAATCAAGACCATGGCTGAACGGCTGGCGGGAAACCGCTACCCCGGCCGGGGCATTGTCCTGGGGGTGACCCCGGAGGGCAGCCAGGCCGTGGCCGCCTACTTCATCATGGGGCGCAGCGTCAATTCCCGGAACCGGGTGTTTGTCCGGGAGCCGGACGGCATCCGCACGGAAGCCTACGATCCCAGCCTGATGCAGGATCCCCACCTCATTATCTACCATCCTGTCCGGGAGATCGGACAGGGTCTCATCGTCACCAACGGCGACCAGACCGACACCATCCGGGAATTTCTTGCCAAGGGGGAAAGCTGGGAGGCAGCCCTTCGTACCCGGCAGTTTGAGGACGACGATCCCAACTGGACGCCCCGGATTTCCGGCATTCAGGCCGGGGACGGCAGCTACAGAATGTCCATTCTGAAAGCCGCCGATCCGGAAGGGACGGAATGCGTCCGGTACTTCTACGAGTACCCCGCCTCTGCCGGCCTGGGGCACTTCCTGCACACCTACGTCCGCGACGGCAATCCGGTGATCCCCACCTTCCAGGGGGAGCCGGAGCGCACCGCCATCCCCGACGACATTGACGACTTTACCGACGAGCTGTGGAGCAATCTGGATGCAGATAACAAAATCTCCCTGTTTGTCCGGTACACGAACCTGAAAACCGGCGAAATTCAGCAGAGGATCCGCAACAAGCACCTGGAGGTCACGAAATGAAAGAATTTGCCCTGAAATACGGCTGCAATCCCAACCAGAAGCCCGCCTCCATTTACATGGCCGACGGCTCTGACCTGCCCATCACCATCCTGAACGGCCGTCCGGGCTACATCAATTTCCTGGACGCGCTGAACGCCTGGCAGCTGGTGAAGGAACTGAAGGAGGCCACCGGCATGGCTTCCGCCGCCTCCTTCAAGCATGTTTCCCCCACCTCCGCCGCCGTGGGAAGGCCTTTGCCCGACAGCCTGAAAAAAGCCTGCTTCGTAGACGACGTGCCGGAGCTGGACGCAAGCCCTCTGGCCTGCGCCTACGCCCGGGCCCGGGGCACCGACCGGATGTGCTCCTTCGGCGACTGGGCGGCACTGAGCGACGTGTGCGACGGAACCACCGCCAGGCTCATTGCCCGGGAGGTTTCCGACGGTGTCATCGCTCCCGGCTACACGGAAGAAGCCCTGGCCATTCTGAAAGCCAAGCGCAAGGGCGGCTACAACGTGGTGGCCATTGACCCCGGCTACGTTCCCGCCGAGCAGGAGACCAAGCAGGTCTTCGGCATTACCTTCCAGCAAGGCAGAAACAATTTCAAGATCGGCCCGGAGCTTCTGAAAAACATCGTCACCGAGAATAAGGTTCTTCCGGAATCGGCGAAAACCGACCTGGTGATCGCCCTGATCACCCTGAAATACACCCAGTCCAATTCCGTCTGCTTTGCCTATGACGGCCAGGCCGTGGGGGTGGGCGCGGGACAGCAGTCCCGGATCCACTGCACCCGACTGGCAGGCTCCAAGGCGGACACCTTCTTCCTGCGCCAGCACCCCAAGACCCTGAATCTGCCCTTCCGGGAAGACCTGGGTCGGCCGGGTCGGGACAACGTCATTGACGGCTATATCAACGGCAATGAGGAGGACGTGTGCGCCGAGGGCATCTGGCAGAATTATTTCACCCGACAGCCGGAACGGCTGACTGAGGAGGACAAAAAAGCGTTCCTTGCCGGATTTGACGGAGTGGCTCTGGGTTCCGACGCCTTCTTCCCCTTCCCGGACAACATCAAGCGCGCCAAGGCCTCCGGCGTCCGCTACATCGCCCAGCCCGGCGGCTCCATCCGGGATGATCTGGTCATCGACGAGTGCAACAAGGACGGTATCGTCATGGCCTTCACCGGAATGAGATTGTTCCATCATTGAGAAAAACCTCAGTGCCAAGCATGTAGGGGCGGCCACTGGCCGCCCGCCGAAAGCGAGCTATAAAAAGAAGCATCCAACCCGGCAGCATTGCGGGCGGCCAATGGCTGCCCCTACAAGGTTTCCCGCCGGGTATCGAGAAAGGTGGACATTATGAAGCTTATGGTCGTTGGCGGCGGCGGGCGGGAGCACGCCATCATCCGCTGCCTGAAAAGAAATCCCCAGGTTTCCGAAATTTTTGCCCTGCCCGGAAACGGGGGCATTGCCGCGGACGCGGCCTGCGTTCCCATCGGGGCTACGGATATTGACGGCATTGTGAAATTCGCCGTGGAACACAAAATTGACTATGCCGTGGTGGCACCGGACGATCCGCTGGTCTCAGGCTGCGTGGACGCCCTGGAGGCGGCGGGCATTTCCTGCTTCGGCCCCCGGGCAAACGCCGCCGTCATCGAAGGCAGCAAGGTCTTCTCCAAGAATCTGATGAAAAAGTACGGCATTCCCACTGCCGGATACGAGGTTTTTGACGATATGGACGCCGCCCTTCGGTATCTGGACGCCGCCCCCATGCCCACGGTCATCAAGGCCGACGGTCTGGCTCTGGGTAAGGGCGTGATCATCGCCCAGACCCGGCAGGAAGCGAAAAATGCCGTCAAATCCATGATGGCCGACAAGGTCTTCGGCCACAGCGGCGATCACATCGTCATTGAGGAATTTTTAACCGGCCCGGAGGTCAGCGTGCTGGCCTTCACCGACGGCAAGGTGGTAAAGCCTATGGTTTCCTCCATGGATCACAAGCGCATCGGCGACCATGACCAGGGTCTGAACACCGGCGGCATGGGCACCGTAGCCCCCAACCCCTACTATACCGCCGACATTGCGGCTCAGTGCATGAAAGAAATTTTCCTTCCTACCATCGCCGCCATGAATGCCGAGGGCCGCACCTTCCGGGGCTGCCTGTACTTTGGTCTCATGCTGACCCCCAATGGCCCCAAGGTTATTGAGTACAACTGCCGGTTCGGCGATCCGGAGACTCAGGTGGTGCTGCCGTTACTCGAAAGCGACCTGCTCACCGTCATGCGCGCCTGCACCGAGGGCACTCTGGAGAACACCGAGGTCAGATTCTCTGATAAGCACGCCTGCTGCGTGATTCTGGCATCCCAGGGCTACCCCGTATCTTACAAGAAGGGCTTCCCCATCACCATGACTCCCGAGGCCGCCGCCCACACCTATGTGGCCGGGGCTAAGCTGGAAAACGGGATACTTGTCACCTCCGGCGGCCGGGTCACCGGCACCACCGCCCTGGCCGACTCTTTGCCAGAAGCCATCCGGCAGGCCTATCGGCTGTCCGACGGGGTGAAATTCGAGGGAGCCTACCGCAGAAGCGACATCGGCCAGCGGGCTCTGCAGGCAGGAAAATAAGGGAGGACGCCATATGGTATATCGGGTTTATGTAGAGAAAAAGCCGGGTCAGGCTCAGGAGGCTCAGGGACTTCTGCGCCAGATCCGGGACTTTTTGCAGATCCAGAATCTTACCGCCCTTCGGGTTCTGAACCGGTACGATGCGGAAGATATTGACGAACAGCTTTTCCGTTACGCGGTGAACACCGTGTTCTCCGAGCCTCAGGTGGATGATGTCCGCTACGACGTTCCCCGGGGGCAGACGGTTTTCGCCGTGGAGCCTCTGCCCGGCCAGTACGACCAGCGGGCGGACTCCGCCGCCCAGTGCATCCAGATCATTTCCCAGGGCAGCCGGCCTGTGATCCGCACCGCCAAGGTGTACGTTCTCACCGGAGACCTGACCGCGGAGGAACTGGCGGCTATCAAGAAGTATGTCATCAACGCCGTGGAAAGCCGGGAGGCCTCTCTGGACATGCCGGAGACCCTGGCGGTTCACTATGACACTCCCGAAACCGTGGCCGCCGTCACGGGCTTTGCCGCCATGGACGAAAGCGCCCTTTCCGCCCTTCTCGACAGGCTGGGGCTTGCCATGGACTTAGACGACCTGAAATTCCTTCAGGCCTATTTCCGGGACACCGAGCACCGGGATCCCACCATCACCGAAATTCGGGTGGTGGACACCTATTGGTCTGACCACTGCCGCCACACCACCTTCTCCACCCATCTGGACGGCGTCACCATTCACGACGCCGACGTGCAGGCGGCGTATGGGCAGTACCTGGCCGCCCGGACGGCGGTCTACGGCGCGGAAAAGGCCGCCCTGCGACCCCAGACCCTGATGGACATCGCCACCATCGGCGCAAAATATCTCAAAAAGCAGGGCAAGCTCCCCGAGCTGGACGAAAGCGAGGAGATCAACGCCTGCTCCATCCACGTCACCGCCAATGTGAGCGGCGAAGACCAGGACTGGCTGCTGATGTTCAAGAACGAGACCCACAACCACCCCACGGAAATCGAGCCCTTCGGCGGAGCCGCCACCTGCATCGGCGGCTGCATCCGGGATCCGCTGTCCGGCCGGACCTATGTCCACCAGGCCATGCGGGTCACCGGCGCAGGCGACCCCCGGGCCCCTCTGAAGGACACCCTGCCCGGCAAGCTTCCTCAGCGGAAGCTCTGCCAGACCGCCGCCGCGGGCTACTCCAGCTACGGCAACCAGATTGGCCTGGCCACCGGTCATGTGGCGGAGCTTTATCACGAGGGCTTCATCGCCAAGCGTCTGGAATGCGGCGCGGTGGTGGCTGCCGCTCCTGCGGAAAATGTCCGCCGGGAGTGCCCTGCCCCCAGTGACGTAGTGATCCTGCTGGGCGGCCGTACCGGCCGGGACGGCATCGGCGGCGCTACCGGCTCCTCCAAGAGCCACAATCTGAAGTCCCTGACCGCCATGGCCTCCGAGGTTCAGAAGGGCAACGCCCCCGAGGAGCGGAAGATCCAGCGGCTGTTCCGAAACAGCAGGGTGACCCGGCTCATCAAACGCTGCAACGACTTCGGTGCCGGCGGCGTATCCGTGGCCATCGGCGAGCTGGCCGACGGCCTGCGCATTGACCTGGACGCGGTGCGCAAAAAGTACGAGGGTCTGGACGGCACGGAGCTGGCCATTTCCGAATCCCAGGAGCGGATGGCGGTGGTGGTAGCCCCGGGGGACGCAGAGGCCTTTATTGCCGCCGCCCGGGAAGAGAATCTGGAGGCCTATCGGGTGGCCGTCGTCACCGGGAAGGCCCGGATGGTTATGTCCTGGAGGGGTCATGAGATTGCCAACCTTTCCCGGGCCTTTCTGAATACCAACGGCGCGGTAAAGCACGCCGCCGTGGAGGTTGCCGGCAGGAAGCGGCCCTTCGGCCTGATTTACGACGATCCCATCGACCTGCGCACGCTTGCCGGTCAGCTGAAATTTGCCTCCCGGAGAGGCCTCATAGAGCGGTTCGATTCTACCGTCGGCGCGGGAAGCCTGCTCATGCCCTTCGGCGGCAAAAATCAGGCCACCCCGGCTCAGGCCATGGCCGCCAAGCTGCCGGTGCTGCCCGGGGAGGATACCGACACCGCCAGCGTCATGGCCTGGGGCTGCGACCCGGATCTGCTGAGTGCCGACCCCTACCTGGGTGCCAAGGCCGCGGTGATCTCCTCTATAGCCAAAATCGTGGCCGCCGGCGCAGACTACCAAAAGGCCTATCTGACCCTGCAGGAGTTCTTCGAGAAGCTGAGAAACGAGCCGGAGCGTTGGGGCAAGCCCTTCCAGGCTCTGCTGGGTGCCCTGGATGCCCAGCTCCACCTGGAGACCGCGGCCATCGGCGGCAAGGACTCCATGTCCGGTACCTTCCTCGATAAGGACGTGCCCCCCACTCTGATCTCCTTCGCCATCGCGCCGTTGAAGGCAGATGAAGTGATCTCCAATGAATTCAAGGAAGCCGGACACCCGGTGTACTTCTTCAATTGCGGAAGCTACGATGCCATGAAGGCCACCTGGGAGAAATTCCACGGCCTGTGCCAGGCCGGAAAGGTAAAGGCCGCCTACGCGGTAGACGCCGGCGGCGTTGCCGAGGCGGTGATGAAGATGTCCTTCGGCAATGACATCGGCTTTGCCGAGGCAGAGGGTGCCGTCCGGTACGACGGTCCCCGGTACGGCTCTCTCATTGCCGAGCTCACCGAGGACTGCGATTTCGGTGAGAAAATCGGCCAGACCATCGCTGAGCCGGTGATCCGTTACCACGGGGACACCGCCGCTATTTCCGAGCTGTACGCCATCAATTCCGCCGTGCTGGAGAAGGTCTACCCCACCAAGACGGCGGAGACCCACAAACCCATTCCCACCTTCGATTATCAGGCCGCTTCTTATCCCGCCCCGGCGGTGAAGTGCGCCAGACCCAAGGTGTTCATTCCCGTATTCCCCGGCACCAACTGCGAGTACGACTCCGCCCGGGCGGTGGAGGCAGCGGGAGCCCAGGCGGAAATCTTAGTCATCCGGAACCTGACCGCCGAGGACGTAGTCCGCAGCGTGGAGCAGGCGGCGGCGAAGATTGCCGACAGCCAGATTGTTTTCCTGCCCGGCGGCTTTTCCGGCGGCGACGAGCCGGACGGCTCTGCCAAGTTCATCACCGCCTTCTTCCGGAATCCCGCCGTCAAGGAACAGGTGCGGAAGCTCCTGAACGACCGGGATGGCCTGATGTGCGGCATCTGCAACGGCTTCCAGGCACTCATCAAGCTGGGGCTGGTGCCCTACGGCAAGATCATTGACACCGACGACACCTGCCCCACCCTGACCTTCAACACCATTGGCCGCCACCAGAGCCGGATCGTCCGGACCCGGGTGGCCTCCAACAAGAGCCCCTGGCTGAGCCTGACGAATGTGGGCGAGGTGTACAGCGTGCCCATTTCCCACGGCGAGGGCAAGTTCCTGGCCAGTGAGACCCTGATCCGGCAGCTGGCGGAAAACGGCCAGATTGCCACCCAGTACGTTGACCTGGAAGGCCATCCTACCATGGACGCCGCCTTCAACCCCAACGGCTCCGTGTGCGCCATCGAGGGCATTACCTCCCCCGACGGCCGGGTCTTCGGCAAGATGGGTCACAGTGAGCGTATCGGCAAGGCACTGTACCGGAACGTGCCCGGTCAGTACGATATCCGGATGTTTGAGGCCGCGGTCAAGTATTTTAAGTAAAGACACAATAGGAAACCCCGCCCGGGTGCGATGCACCCGGGCGGGAATTTTTATCGGTCATGCAGTTCTACTGAGGTTCTCGGAGAATCAAGGGAAGCTCTGAATAAATCATCTGCGGCTGGACAACGGATATTTTGTCCCGACTGCGCAGTTTGAAAAACTTGAAATACACACGGTAGTTCCCGTTTATGTTTCCTCTTTCTTTGCTTCCTTCGCGGCCTTTCTCCGGCGGCGCAGAGGACGGATGACCAGAACGACCGCCAGGATAACCACCGCCAGGACGATCAGGGTGGGCAGAGAAGTAATGAACCACACCAGCACATTCACGATGGTTTCGCCCACGCCCTTCAGGTTATCCCCGAAGCCCTTGGTGATCCGCTCCCAGATGCCCGGCTCCTCCACCGGGGTGTACTCCTGCACCTCGTCGATGGACAGGTACACCGTGGCGTAGTCGATCTGATTGTCATACAGCCGCTTCTGAGAGGTCGTGCTTTCCAGCTCAGAGCGCACCTCGGCCAGCCGATCCTCGATGGCCAGCAGGTCTTCCATATTCTCCGCCTGACTCAACAGCTCCAGCAGCCGGGTCTGCTCGGTTTCCAGTGCCTTCATCCGGCTCTCCGTGGCCACATAGGAAAGGGTCACGTCCTCCACGCTCTTGCTCTGGCTGACCAGGTTCGCAAGACCCCCCACGTCCTGGGTAAAAGCGTCCGCCTGGTCGGCGGGGATCCGGACGGTGAGACTGGCGCTGCGGTACCGGCGGCCGGTGCCGCTGCCGTTATAGATGTTCTGATCCTCCACATAGCCGCCGAGCGAACCGATCTTCTCGTTCAGGGCGGCGGTCAAAGCGTCCAGGTCGTCGGTCTCCGCGCTGAGGTTCATGGTGATGATCCACTTCCGGCTCTCCGGCAGGGTCATTTCCGCGTTCGTGCTGCCGTTGTCCATAGCCCCGGAGGCGGATTCCGCCGCCATGGGAGCCTCCGCCATGTCCGCCGCCGTCATATCGTAACCGCGTTCCATGGTCTGGGCAGACTTGCTGCTGCCGCCGCAGCCGGCCAGCAGTGCCGCCAGCAGGGTCAGGCAAAGAAGCATCGATAAGTACTTTTTCATAATGATTTCCTCCTTTATTTTGGTTGCTTACTCCTATAGTCGACAACGGACGGCTCCGGTTGCAAAAACTGGAAAAATATTTTTTCTTTATCGTACCATGCTTTTGGTGTCCGCGCAAGAACTACTTGTGAAAACCGCATAAAAAAGGGGTTGCTTTAGCCGCTGCCTTTCGGTATAATGAAAGCCAGAAAGAGAGGTTCCGACGATGGCAAAGCTTTACTTCAAATACGGCGCCATGGGCTCCAGCAAAACCGCCCAGGCCTTGATCACCAAATACAATTACGAGGAAAATGACCTGAAGGTCTGGCTCATCAAGCCCAGCGCGGACACCCGGGACGGCGAGCAGATTCTGCGCAGCCGCATCGGGCTGGAGGCGGCGGTGGAGGTGATCCCTCCGGAGACGGACATCTACGCTCGGTACTTAGGCGCCCGGGAGCTGGAGTGCGACGTCATTATCGTGGACGAGTGCCAGTTCCTGACGGAGGCGCAGATCGATCAGCTCCGCTCCATTGTGGACGAGCACAATATCCCCGTCATGTGCTTCGGCCTGCGCACGGACTTCCAGACCCGGCTGTTCCCCGGCTCCCGGCGGCTCATGGAGGTGGCGGACACCATCCAGGAGATCAAGACCATCTGCGACTGCGGCGCCAAGGCCACGGTCAACGCCCGGATCGACGGCGACGGCCACATCGTCACCCAGGGTGCTCAGGTGGTGCTGGGAGGCAACGACAGCTATATCGCCATGTGCCACAAGTGCTACGTCCGGGGCATCCGGGAGCACAAGGTCATCCGGCTCCACGGCCAGAAGGGGAGCCTATGAGAAAGGAAAAAGACCTGGACATTGAGCTGATGCGGGTTCTGGCTGTGTTCTTTGTGATCTTCAATCACACCCAGAAATACGGCTTTCAGCTGTTCAGTCAATACTGGCCCTTTGAGATTCCCTTCCTGATTTATGGTTTTGTATCCATTTTCTGCAAATTCTCCGTGCCCCTGTTTTACATGATCTTCGGCGCACTGATGCTGAATCGGGAGCCGGAATCCTATGGGAGGCTCCTTCGCCGGGTCGGGGAAATGGCCGCTCTGATTCTGTGCTGGTCGGCCTTCTATTTTGCCGTGGACGTGGGACTTGGGGAGGAAGCTCCCGACATTTCCACCTTCTTCCTCCGGCTTTATGAGAGCAGCTGCAATTTTTCCTTCTGGTATCTGTATTCCTACCTCGCCCTGCTGATGACCCTGCCGCTGCTGCAAAAATTTGCTCAGGGTTTAAGCAATCGGGATTTTTACTATCTGTTCGGGCTCTGTTTTCTGTTCTCCTGCCTGATCCCCACGGGAGAGTTTTTCCTGGGGCAGGGGCAGCATGCTCTGAATCCCCGACTGAGCCCCAGCTGGCTGTTCACGGGCATTGTGGTCTATCCGCTGCTTGGCTATTTTCTCCGACATCGGCTCCGGAATTTCTGGAGCGGAAAGCGGCTGGCCATTCTCTGGGTGTGCAATGTGGGGCTGATTCTGCTTTCCCTGCTGATGACGGGGCTTCGGATCTGGCAGACCGGGGAGGTTTTGGCTCAGACCTTTCACAATACCTTCGTCTGGGTCAACGCCGCCGCGATTTTTGTGAGCTGCCAGTATCTGTGTGCCCACACTGCCCCCCCACGGTGGACAAAGAATGCGATTTTGTCCTTGGGCGGCTCTGCGCTCGGCATTTACCTGTTTCACGTTTTCTTCATGTTTAAGATTGGAACTCTGGAAAACTGCCTGATTCTCTACCGTCTTTTCCACCTGAACGGAATGCTCAGTACGTTGTCTTACTGCCTGGCGGTGCTTCTGATGGGCTATGGAGCCACCCAGATTCTCCGGAAAATCCCGGGACTCAAATTTCTGGTAAGAGGTTAATTCATCCATTCAACGAAAGGAAGTTTTTTTATTATGGAACTGCGCGACATCCTCGCCAAATGCGACCACACCCTGCTGACCCCGACCGCCACCTGGGCGGAAATCAAAGGCATCTGCGACGACGGAATGAAATACCACACCGCCTCCGTCTGCATCCCTGCCTCCTTCGTCAAACAGGCCAAGGCATATGTGGGCGACAGGCTTCCCATCTGCACCGTCATCGGCTTCCCCAACGGCTACGACACCACCGCCGCCAAGTGCTTCATGGCCTCCGACGCCGTGGACAACGGGGCTGACGAAGTGGACATGGTCATCAACATCGGCTGGGCCAAGGAGGGAAAATGGGACGACATCACCGCCGAAATCGCCGCGGTGAAGCGCGCCTGCAAGGGAAGGCTCCTGAAGGTCATCATCGAGACCTGCCTTCTGACCGACGAGGAGAAGATCGCCCTGTGCAAGTGCGTCTCCGACTCCGGCGCGGACTACATCAAGACCTCCACGGGCTTCTCCAAGGCCGGTGCCACCTTCCACGACGTGGAGCTGTTCGCCAAGCACGTTGCCCCTCATGTGAAGATCAAGGCCGCCGGGGGCATTTCCTCTCTGGAGGACGCTCAGAAGTTTATTGAGCTGGGAGCCTCCCGACTGGGCACCTCCCGGATCGTGAAGATTGCCAAGAGCCTGCCCGACGACGGCAGTTACTAAGTGAAAGGAGACAATGGTATGCTTACCACACCTACCCCCCATATTTCCGCCAAGCCCGGGGACTTCGGCAAAACCGTGCTCATGCCCGGCGATCCCCTGCGCTCTAAGTTCATCGCGGAAAATTTCCTGGAAAATCCCGTGCTTGTCAACAACGTCCGGGGCGTTCAGGGCTATACCGGCACCTACCAGGGCGTGAAGGTCTCCGTCATGGCCTCCGGCATGGGTATGCCCGCCATCGGCATCTACTCCCATGAGCTGTTCAACGGCTACGGCGTGGAGAACATTATCCGGGTGGGCTCCGCCGGTTCCATTCAGGAGAACATCAACCTCTATGACCTGGTCATCGCCCAGGGTGCCTGCACCGATTCCAACTACGCCGCCCAGTTCCATCTGCCCGGCACCTTCGCCCCCATCGCCAGCTGGGAGCTGCTCAGCGAAGCCGTCAAGGCCGCCCAGGCCAGAGGCGCCACCTATCATGTGGGCAACGTGAATTCCTCCGATGTGTTCTATGGGGATCACGTTGGGGTGCCTGAGGGCTTAGACAGCGTGTATGGCCTGAAGAAGATGGGCGTGATGGCTCTGGAGATGGAGGCCGCCGCCCTCTATATGAACGCCGCCCGGTACGGCAAGCGGGCACTTTGCATCTGCACCATTTCCGACCATGTGCTCAAGGGTGTGGAGACCACCTCCGAAGAGCGTCAGACCGCCTTCACCGAAATGATGAAGGTCGCTCTGGACGTGGCCGCCGCGATGGAGAATAAGTGATATGAAGCGGGTTTTTCTCATCGTTCTGGATTCCTTCGGCATCGGCCAGATGCCGGACTGCGAAAAATTTGGCGACATCGGGGTGAACACCCTGGGTGCCTGCGCCACATCGAAATATCTGGATATTCCCAACATGACCGCCGCAGGCCTGGGGAACATCGACGGCGTTGCCTGTCTGCCCAAGGCCAATCCCCAGCTGGGTGCCTGCGCCCGTCTGACGGAAGCCTCCATGGGCAAGGACACCACCATCGGCCACTGGGAAATTTCCGGCATCGTCTCCCCCAAGCCCCTGCCCACCTACCCTCACGGGTTCCCGAAGGAGGTGCTGGATGCCTTCGAGCAGGCCACCGGCCGGGGGGTGCTGTGTAACCTTCCCTATTCCGGCACCGACGTGATCCGGGACTACGGCAAGGCGCATATGGAGACGGGCAAGTGGATCGTCTACACCTCCGCCGACTCCGTGTTCCAGGTGGCGGCTCACGAGCAGGTCGTGCCTCTGGAGGAGCTGTACGATGCCTGCCGGAAGGCTCGGAAGATTCTGCGGGGCGACCACGGCGTAGGCCGGGTCATTGCCCGCCCCTTCGTGGGCACCCCGGAGACCGGCTTCACCCGAACTCCAAACCGCCACGACTTCTCCCTGGAGCCTCCGGCGAGGACCATGCTGGACGCCATTTCCGGAGCCGGGCTGGACTGCCTGGCCGTGGGCAAAATTCACGACATTTTCGCCGGCCGGGGGGACACGGAGCATGTCTTCAACAAGAGCAACGCCGACGGCATGGCGCACACCGACGACTACGCCGCCCGGGATTTCCACGGCCTGTGCTTTGTGAATCTGGTGGATTTCGATATGCTCTACGGCCACCGCAGAGACATTGACGGCTACGCCAGGGCTCTGACGGAGTTTGACCGCTGGCTGGGCGCCTTCCTGCCCAAGCTGGGGCAGGAGGACATTGTGATGATCACCGCCGACCACGGCTGCGATCCCTCCTACACCGCCACCACCGACCACACCCGGGAGTATGTGCCCCTGCTGGTGCTGGGCAGGCAGGTGAAGCCCGTGAATCTGGGCACCCGGAAGAGCTTCGCCGACATCGCCGCCACCGTCACCGAGCTTCTGGGCGTGCCCTACGAAACGCCGGGTATCAGCTTTGCCAAGGAGATTTTGTAAGCCGATCGCCGCCTGCGCACCGAAATAGAAGTTGTCATTGCGAGCCAGTGCTCACACTGGCGTGGCAATCCGTTCTCTTCCAGTATACGCCGAAATAGGAGTTGTCATTGCGAACCAGTGGTGCTCCGCGCAGCGAATCAAAATTCTAATGACTGCCAGTGGCAGTCATGCCATAGTGTAGCGCAGACCGGTGTGGCAATCCCCCGGTTTTTCCGAGAACTCTCGTATCACATATGTCACTGGTGAGATGGTGTTTCATTCGTGAGCAACCTCATCCGGCTCTTCGAGCCACTTTCCCCGCTCAGGGGAAGGCTTGGGAAACGGATTGCCACGCCAGTGTGAGCACTGGCTCGCAATGACATGCAAAATTCGATTGACCCCGGAAGGCCCGACACCAACGCAAAATTCCAATCTTTCAACAGGAGGAAACCCATGGAACCTTCCGAATTATGTAACCTTGCCAGAGAAGCCATGACCCACGCCTATGTACCCTATTCCGGCTACAAGGTAGGCGCGGCTCTGCTCTGCGCCGACGGCGCCGTCTACCAGGGCTGCAACATCGAAAACGCCTCCTACTCACCCACAGTCTGCGCCGAGCGCACCGCCTTTTTCAAGGCGGTCTACGACGGTCACCGGGATTTCACCGCCATCGCCGTCTGCGGCGGCAAGGACGGGGTCATCACCGGCTCCTTCCCGCCCTGCGGGGTCTGCCGCCAGGTCATGCGGGAATTCTGCGCCGACGATTTTATGATCTATCTGGTCAATCCCACAGGCTTTGAGGCCGTGACCCTTTCCCAGCTGCTGCCCTACAGCTTTTCCGCCGGGGTTCATATGCGGGGCTGAAAAGCGGAACTTTTCGGAAATTTGCCCTAATTTTTGATTAGGTGTTGATTTTTGCTGGAAAATGTGCGACAATAGCACCGGTGTCTCAGACACCGAACCTACAATTTATGGAGGAATCAAACATGAAAAAGATTCTGGCACTGCTGCTGGTTCTGGCTCTGGCCCTGGGCATGGCTGCCTGCGGCGCAAAGACCGAACCTGCCGCTACCGAAGCCCCCGCTGCCGCGCCCGCCACGGAAGCACCCGCTGCTGAGGCCACCGAGGCTCCCGCCGCTGCCGCCGCTGTTTCCGCGGATGACATCCCCGATGAGATGACTTCCGCCGACGGCAAGTATCAGGTGGCCTTCGTAACCGACGTAGGCACCCTGAAGGACAAGTCCTTCAACCAGGGTACCTACGATGGTGTGAAGCTGTATGCCAACGCCAATGGCAAATCCTACAAGTACTATCAGCCTGCCAACGGCAGCAACGCTACCGATGACGACCGGATCGATGCCACGGTTCTGGCCTGTGAGAACGGTGCCGAGGTGGTCGTGGCCGCTGGCTTCCTGCAGGAAACCGCTCTGAAGGCCGCCGCTACCAAGTATCCCGATGTCCACTTCATCTTCATCGATGGCTATCCCGTGGCCGGCGATGACGGCAATGTTCTGAAGAACGTGGCCGGTATTGCCTTCGACGAGCAGCAGTCCGGCTACCTGGCCGGTTATGCCGCCGTTATGGAAGGCTACACCAAGCTGGGCTTCACCGGCGGCGGCGGCGGAACCAACCCCGCCTGTGAGCGTTTCGGCTACGGCTTTGTTCAGGGTGCCGACGCGGCTGCCGCTGCCAAGGGCGTCAAGGTCGACATGAACTACTCCTGGCTGTACGGCTCTTCCTTCTCCGCTTCCAACGAGCTGCAGACCATGGCTACCGGCTGGTACACCAACGGCACCGAGGTCATCTTCTGCTGCGGCGGCGGCATGTTCTCCTCCGTAGCGGCGGCTGCCGGCGCCGAGGACGGCAAGGTCATCGGTGTTGATGTGGATCAGTCTTTCGAGTCCGGCTCCGTCATCACCTCCGCTACGAAGGGTCTGGTTGACGCGACGCAGTGGGCCATCGGCCAGAGCTACGATGGCAAGTGGGATTCCATCGGCGGCACATCCACCTCTCTGGGTGCTAAGGACAACGCGGTGGGTCTGCCCACCGCTACCTGGTCCCTGCAGAACTGGAGCGTCGACGAGTACAAGGCTCTGCTTGCCGACATCGCTGACGGCAAGGTGGAGATTTCCTCTGAGCTGATCTCCGAGCCCGCAAGCACCACCAACGTGACCGTGAACATGATCAAGTAAAACTGATTCTCCAAAAAGAGGAAGGTTCCGACCTTCCTCTTTTTACGTTTTACCAAAATCCGCAAGAATCATGTTGTAATTTGCCATCCGGAATGCTATAATGATCGTGACATTTGTGTTAACTGCACAGGAAGGAGGGCAGCAGATTATGGATTCGCAATACATAATCGAAATGCTCAACATCAGGAAGGAGTTTCCCGGCATTGTAGCCAACGATGACATCACACTGCAGCTGCGCCGGGGAGAGATTCACGCCCTGCTTGGCGAAAACGGTGCCGGTAAATCCACGCTTATGAGCGTCCTGTTCGGTCTTTACCAGCCGGAGGCCGGCGTCATCAAGAAGAACGGTGAGGTCGTTCACATCAACAACCCCAATGATGCCACAGCCCTGAATATCGGCATGGTTCACCAGCACTTTAAGTTGGTGGACGTGTTCACGGTGCTGGACAACATTATTCTGGGCGCGGAGGATACCAACTTTGGCTTCCTTCAGAAGAAGGAGGCTCGCCGGAAGATTCAGGAGCTGTCGGACAGGTATAAGCTCCATGTGGACCTGGATGCCAAGGTGGAGGATATCACCGTTGGCATGCAGCAGCGAACCGAGATCCTGAAGATGCTCTATCGGGACAACGAGATCCTGATCTTTGACGAGCCGACCGCCGTGCTGACCCCACAGGAGATCGATGAGCTCATGGAGATCATGCGGGGCTTTGCCCAGGAGGGCAAGTCCATTCTCTTCATTACGCATAAGCTTAATGAGATCATGGCCGTGGCGGATCGGTGCACCGTCCTGCGCAAGGGCAAGTGCATTGGCACCGTGGACATCAAGGCCACCAACAAGCAGGAGCTATCCAAGATGATGGTAGGTCGTCCGGTGCAGCTGGAGGTTCAGAAGGCTCCGGCGAAGCCCGGTAACGTGATTCTGGACGTGGAAAACATGACGGTGCCCTCCAAGCTCCACAAGAATAACGCCGTGAAGAACGTCTCCTTCCAGGTTCGCTCCGGGGAGATCGTCTGCATTGCGGGCATCGACGGCAACGGCCAGACGGAATTGATCTACGGTCTGTCCGGCCTGGAGAAGACCACCGGCGGCAAAATCATCCTCTGCGGCAAAGATATTACCCACCTGTCCGTCCGTAAGCGCAGCGAGGCGGGCATGAGCCATATCCCCGAAGATCGGCACAAACACGGCCTGGTGCTGGATGACACTCTGGAGGATAACATCGTCCTCCAGCGCTACCGGGAGCCTCAGTTCCAGCGCGGGGGTTTTATCCGGAAGGACGCGGTGCGATCCTACGCGGAAAAGATCATCGAGCAGTACGATGTCCGTTCCGGCCAGGGGCCGGTGACCATCGTCCGGAGCATGTCCGGCGGCAACCAGCAGAAGGCCATCATTGGCCGGGAAATTGACCGGGACAATCCCCTTCTCATCGCCGTCCAGCCTACCCGGGGGTTGGACGTGGGTGCCATCGAGTATATTCACAACCAGCTGGTTGCCCAGCGGGATGCCGGAAAGGCAGTGCTGCTGGTCTCTCTGGAGCTGGACGAAGTCATGAACCTGGCGGATCGGATCCTCGTCATGTATGAGGGCAAGATCGTGGGCGAGCTAAATCCCAAGCAGACCAATGTCCAGGAACTGGGGCTGTATATGTCCGGTGCAAAACGCAGTACGAAAGGAGGAGCGCAGGCATGAAAAACAGCTTGGCAAACCTCTATGAAAAGGAAGCCACCAAAAAGGTGTTTGCTTCTTTGATTTCCATCCTTATTGGCCTTCTGGTGGGAGCCGTGGTGGTCACCATCGTGGGTCTGACCAAGAAGACCATCGGTCTGGCCGGTATGTGGGACGGCATCCGGATCGTCTTTGTGGGCATCTTCTGCAAGGGTCGTGACGCTGCCGGTGCCCTGGAGTGGGGCTTCAACGGCCGAACCATGGGCAACATGCTCTTCCGTGCCACCCCCATTATCATGACAGGACTTTCCGTGGCCGTGGCCTATAAGACAGGCCTTTTCAACATCGGTGCTCCCGGACAGTATCTGATGGGTACTATGGCGTCTTTGATGATCGCTCTGGGAATCCCCAACGGCACCATGCCCACGGGGCTGATCTGGCTGCTGGCCTTTCTGGGCGGCAGTCTGGCGGGCGCTTTGTGGGGTGCGGTTCCTGGGGCTTTGAAGGCCTTCCTCAATATCAACGAGGTTCTGGCCTGCATCATGACGAACTGGCTGGCAGCAAATATCGTCACCTGGGCCTTCGATGTATCTAATTTCAAGAATGTCACCGAGGGTACCAAAACCGCTTATGTCTACAAGACCACCTTCAATGGAGTGGCAACTCCCAAGCTAGGGCTGGATAAGCTATTTCCTAACTCCCAGGTCAACGCCGGTATTCTCATTGCCATCGCCTTCGCTATTGTGATGTATATTTTCATCAGCAAGACCACCCTGGGCTATGAGCTGAAGGTCTGCGGCGCCAACCGGCATGCCGCCCGGTACGCCGGCATCAGCGACAGGCGGAACATTGTTCTGTCTATGGCCATTGCTGGCGGTCTGGCCGGTGCCGGTGCCGCCCTCTACTGGCTCTCCGGCAACACGGAGTTCTACTGGTCCACCTACCAGAGCCTCCCCGGCGAGGGCTTCAATGGCATTCCTGTGGCACTGCTCGCCATCAGCAACCCCATCGGGGTCATCTTTACCGGTATTTTCATGGCTATGCTGAAGATCGTGGGTCAGAACCTGACAGGCTACACCGCCTATAACGAGTATATCACCGATGTGATCATCGGTGTCATCGTCTACCTCAGCGCATTCTCTCTGGCCATCCGGATGTGGCTGGAGGGCAAGCGGAAAAAGGCGGCTCCCGCCAATGACGTAAACGCGGAGAAAGGAGGTGCCAAGGAATGACATTCATCATTCAGCAGACTCTGCTTTATGCGGTCCCTCTGATGATCGTGGCTCTGGCCGGTGTTTTCGCTGAGCGCAGCGGCATCATCAACCTGGCTCTGGAAGGTATTATGATTTTCGGCGCATTCATCGGCGTTTTCTTTGTTCGCTCCATGCAGAATCTGGATGTGTTCGTGAACGCCGCCAGGCAGGGTAACTGGCTAACCCTCCAGGGTCTGGAGATCCTAGCTATGCTGGCATCCGCCGCCATGGGTGCTCTGTTCAGCCTGCTGCTGAGCTTTGCCTCCATCAATCTGAAGGCGGATCAGACCATTGGCGGCACTGCCCTGAACCTGATGGCTCCCGCTCTGGTGCTGTTCCTCATCCGAATCATCGACGGCCAGAATATTCTGGATATGAAGACCGGAGACTCCGCCACCTGGTTCATGCTGAAGAAATCCACTTTCGGCATTCCCAAGAGCCAGGACATCGGATTCTTAGGAGAGACCTTCCTGAACAAGGTCTATCTTGCCACCTACATCTGTATTCTTCTTTTCACTGTCATGTCCATTCTGCTGTATAAGACTCGCTTCGGTCTGCGGCTCCGGGCCTGCGGCGAGAATCCTCAGGCAGCGGACAGCCTGGGCATCAATGTCTATAAGATGCGCTACGCCGGCACCACCATTTCCGGTGCTCTGGCGGGCATGGGCGGCTTTGTCTATGCCCTGACCACCACCAACTGCACCAGCAACGGTGATGTGGCCGGCTTCGGCTTCCTGGCACTGGCTGTTATGATCTTCGGCAACTGGGAACCCCTGAATATCGCCGGAGCCTCTCTGCTTTTCGGCCTCTTCAAGTGCATCGCCGCCGCTTACTCCAGCATCGACATCAACGCAGACGGCGTGTACATGCTGGCGGAGATCGGCATTTCCTCCCACCTGTACCGGATGCTCCCGTATCTGGTGACGCTGGTGGTGCTGGCCTTCACCTCCAAGAAGTCCCGGGCTCCCAAGGCCGAGGGCATCCCCTACGACAAGGGCAGCCGCTGAAGCGCAAAACAATCCCCGGTGCCGCATGGCACCGGGGGTTGACAAAAACGAAGCTCTGAACTATAACACACATAGACAGGGGTGCTGCCAACAGACGGTTCCCCCAGGTGCTGGTTAAGAAGGAACCGCTTGCTTGGAGGCTGGGCGGTTACTTCTTTTTATTGCGACTGCCCCGGTGCCGTGCGGCACCGGGGCAGTTCTCACTTTTCCGGGGAATACAAGGTGGTCATCAGAATCAGGGGCGTGGTCAGGATGATGGGGTAGGCGTACCGGAATTCGCTGTACACCGGGGTTCCCAGCCACAGTCCCACCAGCAGCACCAGCACCGGCACCCCAATGAGCCACTGCCGATTCTTTTTCAGGGCGTTTATCAGGCAGCAGGCAATCACAATCCAGACCTGCAGGCCGATGCTGTACAAAGGTTCCAGAGCAGCAGGCTTTTCCAGAGCACGGAACCAGGCTCCGAAGGCCGCCGTCACAATTCGATTTTCGCCGCTGTGGACGATGCCCAGCACCGGACTCTGAGAGGAACGAGCCGGGTAAATCCAGTAGAAATAGCCCCCGTTCCAGTAGCCCCGGGTCTCCTCCACCCAGGCCTTCCAGTAGTCCGCCGGATACCGGATCCCCAGAGTCAGGTAAAGGCGCAGATACTCCCACTTGTGCTGTCGGATATCGTCCGTTTTTCCGTACCGGAAGGTCTCAAATTTCACGGGATCCACCGTCTGAGGGTCATAAACCTCCTTCATTTTCTCCAGATCGAAGATTTCGCCCAGCAGGGCTTCCTCCTCCGGCTTCAGCTCCCGCTCCTGGGACACCACCCGGGCAATCTGCTGCATGGGTACGGCGAAGGCCTCCACAACATTGGTTTTCGGTACCTTCAGCAGCCACAGCACCGGGTTAATCATCACCCAGGAAACCGCCAGCACCGCCGTCAGAATCCACAATAGCTTCTTGTGTTCCTTGTGCAGAATCAGGATCAGCAGCACCAGCACCGCCAGCATGGCAAACCAGCCGTTGGTGCGAAGCAGGCTCAGGCCCAGTGCCCCCAGGATGAAGGTTCCCCAGTTCCGCGTTTCCTTCCCCACACCCTTCAGCAGTCGGTAGAAGGCCGTGGCCATCAGCAGGGCCGAGGCCCCGAAGGGAATGTCCTTCCACAGCGTCACGCTGTAGACGATGTTGTAGGGCAGCAGTCCGTAGAGGCAGAACACCGCCCCCAGGCAGCCCCAGGGTACGCCGATCTGATAGAGGGTCACAATGGTATAGGCGAACACCGCCGCCAGGAAGAAAATCTGGAACACATGGTACAGCGCCACCGCCCGGTTGATCTCCCCGAAGAGAGCCAGCCCGATTTTCACGAACACCTGCACCAGCATGGTGTGCCAGAAGGGCATGGTGTTGTTGTAGTCGCCGTTGAGAATCTGGGACACGGTGGAGTAGGAGTCCGTGGTGAGCACTCCAGGGTACCGGGCACCGAAGAGGTACACAAGGTCAATGACCGCGATCACCCCGAACACCACCCAAAACACCGCCGCCGGATGCTTCCGCTGGCGGGTGTCCCGCCGGAGGGGCAGGCGGCCGCCCATGGCGGACAGCACCTGGAAGCCCACGCAGTAGCCTCCCGCCAGATCCAGCACCAGATTCAGCTTGCTTTGCAGGGCATAGAAGGGCTGGTACAGCTCGTAATTGCCCATGACCACCGCGAGAGAAAAAAGCCCGGCGAAGACCTTCCGGGCGGCGGGCTGCTTCCCGGTCTGCCGCCGGTTGGCAAGCAGGCAGGCCAGACCCGCCAGACCGCACAGTAAGTATACACTGTAGTAGGTGTCCGTTTCCGTCAGGGGCGACAAGTCCGTCAGCCAGATGTAGATCAGCACCGCCTGAAGCAGATTCCGGTATTTCCTATCTATTTTCAATTTTTTCTCCGCCTTTCTTCCGGATTTCCAGGAGCACACAGCCAAAATAGCCCCGTTTTTTCAGAAATTCTTCCACGCTTTGCCCCCAGTCGTCCGGGCTGCCGGAGTCCCGGTAGGTATTGTAGCCCCGGATTCCATCCCTGGTTTTCTCCAGTGCCACGAAGTGCGCCCCCAGCCCCCGTTTCCCTGCCCAGTGGTAGAACACAATGGCCGCGTCGGAAGACGCCAGGGCTTCGTCGAACTTTTTCCGGTCAAAGACCAGCTTCGTCTCAAAGCCCCATTGCCGGAAGCACCGCTCCGGCGCCCAGAAGGCTGTACCCAGATTCCCGTGGATAACCGGGAGCATCCAGGTGAAATACCGGACGAGGGCTTCCCTGTCCGTGGTATAGCCCAGAATTTTCAGGGCATTCCAGGTGGCCACCCACCCGCAGCCCACCTGCGCCGAGGAGCGCAGGCCGTAGCGAACCGCCCCGCATTCCTTCTGATTGTAAATCATATCCTTCATTTTCCTGTCTCCAGGGGGTGAGCCGCAATGTATTCGTCCAGAATTTCCGCCGCGCTGTATACCAGCCGGGCGCAGGGTCGGGCTTGGTAAAATTCCGCCGTCCGGGGGGTGGGAGCCGGGTCGCTGGGGGGATTTTTCAGAATTTCCCGGCAGATGATGCTGCCGTTTTGCTCCCGGAATTTTCCGGCCAGCTCCTGCACCCTGGCATAGTGAGCCTTCTTCGCCCGGTCGTTCTCCCCGTTGTCATCATAGCCGTACAGCAGCCCCAGCACCATCAGCATCCCGCTGACCGCCCCGCAGACCTCCCGCATCCGACCCATGCCGCCGCCGAAGGAGGAGGCCATTTTCGCCGCGAATTCCGGGGTCAGCCCGGTTTTGTCGCAGAAGGCCACCGCCACCGCCTGGGAGCAGCTGCGACCCTGGGTGAACAGCTCCGCCGCGTATTCACTGTGATTCATCTATCTTTCCTCCAGGTCTATCGGCACAAAACCGATGATTTCCATACTTTCCGGTGTTACCCGGCAGCGCACCGCTTTGATCTGTACCCCGTTTGCCGCCGCCTCCCGGAGAGCCGCGCCGAAGGCCGGGTCGGTTTCGTCATTTGGGTGCATGGACACCACATCCTCCATCTGAATGACGAAGAGTACATAGGCTCCGTACCCTTCCTGAGCCAGCCGGGTCAGGCCGTGCAGGTGCTTCGTCCCCCGCTCCGTTGGCGCGTCCGGGAAGGCGCAGATGCCGCCGTCCTCCAATGTCACGCCTTTGACCTCCAGAAAGCAGGGCCTGCCGTCTTTCGTGAAGGCGAAGTCAAACCGGGAATCCCCGTGAACCGTCTCCCAGCGAAGATCGCTCAGCTCCCCCAGTCCGCCGGCCGCCAGCCACTCCCGGGCGGCGATATTCGGAGCCTGGGAGTCCATATTGATCCACTTTTCCCCTTTTTTCACGGAAATCAGGTCATACTGGGTCTTGCGCGCGGGGTTATCCGATCCTTGGCACCAGACCTGGGTCCCGGGCACCAGCAGTTCCCGGCACCGGCCTGTGTTCTTCACATGGACGGTTTCCGCTTTGCCGCTGATTTCTACCTGGGCAATGAACCGATTGGGACGGCTCCGGAAAATTCCCGGCACCATACGCGCATAGTTCATAACCCCACCACCTCTCACCGGTTAGCATAACAGAAATCAGGCAGAAATCAAGAACTAGTTTCGATTTTCCCACATTTTTCAAAAATTGTATGTGCTAAAATGAAGTG
>DJQM01000008.1:0-23316 GCA_002437585.1 Clostridiales bacterium UBA6386
GCAGCATCATCATGCCGCCGCCGGCACCGATGAAGCCGCAGATGAAGCCGATCATCACACCGCAGATCATGGACTGGACGGCTCGCTTCCTGGCATCGGCCTGCGCCATGGCTTCCTTCGTGGTCATGACAGGACGGACGATGAATTTGATGCCCAGCAGGAAGGTCATGAACACGGAGAAGCCGCCCATGGTGGTGGACGGCACCAGGCTGGCCACATAGCTGCCCACCACGGTGAAAAGCAGCACACTGACCATCATAATCAGGCCGTTTTTGATGTCCAGGTTCTTGTTTTTGTGGTAGGTATAGGCGGAGACGGCACTGGCCAGCACGTCCGACGACAGGGCAATGCCCACGGCCATGTAGGGATCCATCCCCAGGAAGGTGATGAGCATGGGGCTGATGACCGCGGCGGCACTCATGCCGGCGAAGCCCGTACCCAGGCCTGCGCCCATGCCCGCGAAAAAGGTTACGATGATTGTCAGCAGCAGTTTCATGGTTTTTCTTCCTCCAGAATCTGATCAAGATTGGTTTCTATTTGATTCAGCGCGTCTACGAGGGCTTCCCGCTGGGTGCCATTCATGCCGTCCAGCAGCCGCCGGGAGAAGGCATCCTGCACCTGGCGACCCCGGACGATGATATCCTGGGCTTTTTCCGTACACAGAAGCTCGGTTTTCCGCCGGTCGCCGGCTACCGGGTGCCGGGTCAGATAGCCCTCCCGAACCAGCCGATCCACATTGACGGAGACCAGGTTGGCCTTGATGTGGCGCAGCTCCACGATCTCTCCCGCGGTTTTGTAGGCCGGGTTGTTGCCCAGGAACATGAGAATGTCGAAGGCCGTCTGTGGAAGCTCCAGCTCCCGGCACAGGGGCTTGCAGACCGCGCTGTAGGCCTGACCGATCTTTCGGGAAATGGCGACGCTGAAGTGCATTTGGCTCCCTCCTCGAGACGATTCAAAATTGAATGATTCATTTTTGAAGTATTATAGCGTGGACAGCTGGCAATGTCAACAAAAATTTTTTGAGAAATTTATAAAAAGGGGATTGACAAAACCGGAATTATCGGTTATCATATAGCCATGGTTAGCATATGCTAACCGAAAGGAACCGGGCTTCTTCTGAAAGCCGGATGCCCGGTTCGCCCGACCTTATCGGGCTTATTACATTGCTACCTTCTTATCCTTTTCTGATAACCCCCTAATCCCCCAAGCGACAGACTCCCCAGGACGAATGCGCGCAAGCCTCCCTAAATTGCGTGTCCTTCTTTCTGGGGAGTCTGCCTGTCGTTTGGGGCAGTTGAAACCCGGCTGGAGATATGATATACTGAGGATAATTTTCCAAAAAGGATGGAAACGGCCATGAATTTTGTGCTTCGCAAGGCGGCGGAGGAAGATATCCCCGGAATTTTCGCGTTGTATGAAAAGCGGATCGCCTGGATGGAGGAAAAAGGATTGCGTCAGTGGAACGCCACGGATTATCTGACCGTGTATCCCCGGAGCTATTTCCAGACCCAGGCGGCGGAAGGCAGGCTCTACGGGGCGGAAGACCGGGCGACCGGCGAAATTCTGGGGGCGGTGGTGCTTCTTTCCCAGGACGACCGCTGGGCAGATCGAGCCGGAGAGCCTGCATACTATGTCCATAATTTGGTGACGGACGCGGCCGCTCCCGGTGTTGGCGGCTGGATGCTGGGCGAGATGGAAATTTTCGCCAGGAAGGCCGGAAAAACGGCTCTCCGGCTGGACTGCGCCGTGGACAATGCCGTCCTGAACGATTACTACGCTTCCCATGGCTACCGGGAGGCGGGCTGCTGCGCCGACGGCGCCTACCGGGGTATCCGCAGAGAAAAGAGAGTATGAGAAAAGCCCGCCGACGGCGGGCTTTCTCCGTTCCGGGGAAAAAACAAACTGGAAGTCAGCGGCATAAACGCTCAACCGCTTCGTCTTCGGTTGCAGCGAAGAACACATCATGTCCCTGGTTGCTCTCATAGATGAAGTCATGCAGGGGTTTGCTGGTGTAGTGAGAAAAATCGCCATAGACGGCAATTCGCCCGCCATAATTGATATATTTCTGGAGAATATCGCCTGCGAGACCGGAACTGAGGATGAAAAAATCCTCGTCGATCAGTTTCTTGTCAATCACGATATTCTTCGTGCCAAAATCGTATTTTGCAGTCATCAGCAGGTCGAGTGCGGACTGCGCATCTGTAATTACGATTTTATCACTGCGAATCACTGCGCAGATGGTGCCGTTCTTCACAATTTTCTCTATATTCATAGATTACTTTCTCCTTCAGATTCCGATTTCCCGGACAGCTGCGGCATATGTCATGTCCGTTGGGAAAAGGGCAGCTTATAGTTTGTGCCGCAGACGGCGGTAGAACACCAGCCCCGCCAGGTCGGCCAGCACCCAGCCGATGGGAATGGACAGCCAGATGGCGACGACCCCCAGAGGTGTCCGGGGTGCCAGGGCGTAAGATAGGGCGACACGGGTGCCCAGGGAGATCACCGTGAGGATCAGGGAAACCTGGGGCTTGCGGATGGCTCGGAAGTAGCCGTACCAGAGGAACAGAATGCCGATGCCCACATACATGGCTCCTTCAATGCGCAGATATTGAACGCCGCCGGCGATAATGGCAGTCTCTCCCGCCTCCACGAAAAAGCCCATGAGCCAGGGGGACAGAAGGAAAATCAGGCCGGAGATCATCAGACAAAAAATCGCGGACACCAGGAAGGACAGCCGGGTGCCCTGACGAATTCGCTCCGGCTGCCTGGCCCCGTAGTTCTGGGAAATGAACAGGGAGTAGGCGTTGCCGAATTCCTGGGCGGGCATGTAGGCGATGGTGTCGATCTTCACTGCCGCGGCGAAGGAGGCCATGACCGTGGCTCCAAAGCTGTTCACAAGCCCCTGGATCATCAGAATGCCGAAGTTCATCACCGACTGCTGGAGCGCGGTGGCGGCGTCGTTGACGATGATCTCCCAGAGCCGGGAAAGGCTTCTGCCCTTATTTTTCCGGCGAGGAAGAGAGAGCTTTCTGTGGGAGTACAGGGCAATGCCAAGGCCGGAAACGGCCTGGGCGATGACCGTGGCCCAGGCGGCACCGGCTACGCCCATATGAAGCCCCAGCACGAACCATAAATCCAGCACGATGTTGAGCAGGGCGGAAATGCCCAGAAAAATCAGAGGAATCAGGGAATTTCCCACCGCCCGCAGAAGATAAGCGTAGAAATTATAGAGAAATACGAAGAAGATTCCCGTGAACACTGGCCGGACGTAGTTTCGGGTCAATTCCAGCAGTTCCGGGGGAGTCTGGAGCAGGGACAGAATCAGCTCCATGCCCGGGTAGATGATGGCGTAAATCAAGGCGCACATGGCAAGAATGAACCCGAAGGACAGCCGGATATCCTCCCCCAGCCGGTCTTCCTCCTCCGCGCCGTAGTCCGCGGAGAAGAAGGCCCCGCTTCCCATGCACAGGCCAATGAGAATGGAGGTCAGGAAGGTCATCAGGGTGTAGGCCGAGCCCACCGCCGCCAGCGCGTCCGAGCCGATACATTTTCCCACGATGAGGGTGTCCACCAGATTATAGACCTGCTGCAAAAGATTTCCCGCAATCATGGGCAGGGAAAATTGCACCAGCTTTGCAAAAATCGACCCTTCCGTTAAATTGATTTCCTTCACGAACCCGCCTCCTGAAGCGATTTCCACCATTTTACCCCAAAATCCGACAAACCGCAAGATGCTCTTCACAAATGACGGATTCTGGTGTATCATAAGGGAAAAAGGGGGGAGCGGAAACCCATGGAAGTGACACTACTGGAAATGCTGGATGCCCGGGAGCGGCGGGCGGAACGGCAGCGGGAGCTGCTGGAAGCGTTTCAGCAGACGCTTGTCTGCTTTACCATGAATATCGCGGGGCCGGTGAAAAACAGCCCCCTGATTGGCCGGGGGTACGCCCTGGGGCGGCGGCTTTTGCGGCAGCAGCTGGCCGCGGCGGGGATGGAAGTGACCCATTTTGAGGAGATCCGGGAGAAAACCGGCAACGAGGCCTTTTTTCTGGTGGATTCTTCGCCCCTGGCTGTGAAGAAAATCACTTCGGAAATCGAGGATTCCGCCCCAATCGGACGGCTCTTTGACATGGACGTATTGGACAAAACCGGCCGGAAAATCGACCGACAGGAGCTTGGGAAGGAAGGCCGCCGGTGCCTGATCTGCGGCGGTATGGCCACGGCCTGCGCCAGGAGCCGCACCCACGGCGTAGCCCAGCTCCAGGAAAAAACGACCCAAATTCTGGAGGCGGCTCTTTTACAGGAGGACTGTCAGTGCGCCGCCCGGCTGGCGGTGCAGGCCTTGCTGTTTGAGGTGGCCGTGACCCCCAAGCCCGGCCTGGTTGACCGGGAAAACAGCGGCAGCCACCGGGACATGGATATGTTTACCTTCCTTTCCAGCGGGGCGGGGCTGTTTCCCTATTTCGCCCAATGCGTGAAAATCGGGCGGCAGGGCGGCACCCCGGAGGAAACCTTCCAGGCGTTGCGGACACCGGGGCTTCTGGCCGAGGGGCAGATGCTGGCCTCCACCGGCGGGGTGAATACCCACAAGGGGGCAATCTTCTCCATGGGAATTCTCTGCGGTGCCCTGGGGCGGCTGGAGCGGCAGGCCTGGGGGGATTCCGACCGGGTGCTTTCCCAGTGCGCCGCCATGACCCGGGGTCTGACCGCCCGGGATTTTGCCGGACTGACCCCGGAAACTGCCAGAACCGCCGGCCAGAAGCTCTATCTGCGCTATGGCATCACCGGCGTTCGTGGTCAGGCGGAGGCGGGGTTCCCGACAGTGGGGAAAATCGGCCTTCCCAAGCTGGAGGCCGCCCTGTCCCAGGGTAAATCCATCAACGAGGCCGGCCGCGCGGCTCTCGTCGCCATGCTGGCGGACACGGTGGACACCAACATGATCCACCGGGGGGGCTACGAGCAGGCGAAGGCCGCATCCGAACAGGCCAAGCGTCTTCTGGAGCGGGAGCCGTTCCCCGGCACGGTGGCTCTGGAGGAAATGAACCGGGACTTTGTGGAGAAAAATCTCTCTCCTGGGGGTACGGCAGACCTGCTGGCCATGACCCTGATGCTGCATTTTCTGAAGGAGGAAGCCCATGCGTGATTACGCCATTTCCCAGGTTTACCCCTGGGACAAGCGGAGCCTTGCCGAGGTGGACGCGTTGCTTCACCGGGAGGGGATCACCCGGGATGCCAACTTAGACTATATCTGCGCCATGCGGGACGAAAACGACGAGATCATCGCCACCGGCAGCTGCTTCGGCAGCACGCTGCGGTGCTTTGCCGTGAGCCGGGAGCACCAGGGGGAGGGACTTCTGAACGAAATCCTCTCCCACCTGATGGAGGTGCAGATGGCAAGGGGAAATACACATCTGTTCCTGTATACCAAGGTGGGTTCCGCCCGGTTTTTCGGTGATCTGGGCTTTTACGAGATTGCCAGGGTGGACGGCATGCTGGTGTTCATGGAGAACCGGAAAAACGGCTTCCCCGGCTATCTGAAGGCTCTGGAAAAGACGAAGGCCCAGGGCGTTTCCGGCGCGCTCGTCATGAACGCCAACCCCTTCACTCTGGGGCATCAGTATCTTGCGGAGACGGCGGCAGCCCAGTGCGACACCCTCCATTTGTTCGTCCTCAGCGAGGACGCTTCCTTGGTACCCTTTGCCGTGCGCAAAAGGCTGGTGCGGGCGGGGGTTGCCCACATTCCCAACGTGGTACTCCACGATTCCGGCCCCTATATCATCAGCAGTGCCACCTTCCCCAGCTACTTCCTCAAGGACGCGGCGGCGGTGATCCAGGGTCATGCAAGACTGGACTTGGCGGTATTTACGAAAATCGCCGGGGTGCTGAACGTGACGAAGCGGTTCGTGGGCGAGGAGCCTACCAGCCAGGTCACGGGGCTTTATAACGAAATTATGGTTCGGGAGCTGCCCAAGGCGGGCATCGCGTGCCATGTGGTACCCAGAAAGCAGGCGGCGGGTCAGGCCATCAGTGCCTCCACCGTCCGGCTGGCCCTGAAAAAGGGGGACTGGGAGACCCTGAAAGCCCTGGTGCCCCAGACCACCCTGGACTATTTCCAAAGCCCGGAGGCAGCCCCGGTGCTGGAGCGCATCCGAAAGGCGGACAATGTGATTCACTATTGAATTTCAGCGCGGCGCGGTTTTCCGCACCGCGCTTGTGACGGTTTTCCCGGTTGCGAAAATCGGAAAACCGGTATATAATACCAGCACAATCACTGGGAGGCAACACATGGAATTTAAGGTATTGGCAGTTGGCGACGTGGTGGGCAATCCGGGGTTAGAGCGGGTTCGCCGACACCTGCGGCAGCTGAAACGAAAAACCGGTGCCCACTTTGCCGTGGTCAACGGAGAAAACGCGGCGGTGGTGGGAATGCTCCCCCACCAGGCGGAGGAAATCCTGGACGCCGGGGCGGACGTGATCACCATGGGCAATCACACCTGGAGCAAGCGGGAGATCGTGGACTACATGGAGGACTGCCCCCAGGTGCTCCGCCCGGCAAACTACGCCCCCCAGGTGCCCGGACGGGGCTGGCGGGTCTTCGACTCCCCGGCAGGGGAGGTGGCGGTCATCGACCTGATCGGCCGGTGCAACATGGACTACGGCCCGGATAACCCCTTTCTGATCGTGGAGAAAATTCTGAAGGAAATCGATACAAAATTGATTCTGGTGGAGCTTCACGCCGAGGCTACTTCGGAAAAGCTGGCCATGGGCTATTTCCTGGACGGCCGGGTCAGCGCGGTCTGGGGTACCCACACCCATGTACCCACGGCGGATGCCCGGGTGCTGCCCAAGGGCACGGGCTATGTGACGGATCTGGGCATGACCGGCCCCCGGGACTCGGTGCTGGGCATCCGGCCGGAGCTGTCCATCGCCAAATTCCGGGGAGACCTGCCTGAGCGGTACCGCTGGGCGGAGGGTCCCACCAAAATGGAGGCGGTGCTGTTCACCATTGACAGCGCCACCGGCAGCTGCTTGCAAGCGGAAAGGGTAGACGAATGGGACTGAAAATTCTGCATACCGCCGACTGGCACCTGGACTCTCCCTTCGGCGGCTTTTCTGAGACCCAGCGGGAGCTTCTGAAGGACGAGCAGCGGAAGCTTCCGGGAAAAATTGTTGACCTGTGCGTCCGGGAGAACTGTGATCTGGTGCTGCTGGCAGGGGACGTATTTGACACGCCCCAGCCCCGCCGGGAGGCCATTGAGGACGTGAAGCAGGCATTGAGCCGGTGCCCGGTGCCGGTGTTCATCACCCCGGGCAACCATGACTTCGTCTGCCCGGGAAGCCCCTGGCTGGCGGAGACCTGGCCGGAAAACGTGCATATCTTCACCGGCACGCTGGAATCGGTGGTGCTGGAGGAGCTGGATTGCCGGGTCTATGGGGCTGGCTACCGCAGCATGGATTGCGCCCCGCTGCTGGAGGGCTTCCACGCCGAGGGAAGCGAAAAATACTGCGTCGGCGTGCTTCACGGCGACCCCACCCAGCGGGAATCCCCCTGCTGCCCGGTGATGGTCTCCCAGGTTCGGGAATCGGGGCTGAACTATCTGGCACTGGGTCACATCCACAAGGCCGGTGCCTTCCGGGCGGGAGGCGCGCTGTGCGTCTGGCCCGGCTGTCCCATGGGCAGAGGCTGGGACGAAACCGGAGACAAGGGCGTATGTATCGTGACCTTGGAGGACGAAGCCCAGGTGCAGCCGGTAAGCCTGGATACCCTGCGGTTTTTTGACCTGGAGGTGGAGGTCGGGGCGGACCCGGTGACTTCTCTGGAAGGAATTTTGCCCCCCAAGGGCAACCGGAATTTCTACCGGATCACCCTCACCGGCAGCGGCCAGGTGGATTTGAAGGCAATTTCCGGGGAGTTTCCGGACTTTCCCAATCTGACGTTGGTTGACAAGACCCAGCCCCCGGTTGACCTGTGGGAAAGCACCGACGCGGACACCCTGGAGGGGGTTTACTTCCAGCTGCTCCATAAGGCACTGTCCGAGAATCCGGAAAGGCAGCGGCAGATCACCCTAGCCGCGGAGATTTCCCGGAAAATTCTGGACGGAAGGGAGGTCAAGCTGTGAGAATTTACAAAATGACGGCCACCTTCGGCAAGCTGGAGCATGAGACCCTGACCCTGGAGCCGGGGCTGAACATCATCACCGCCCCCAACGAGTGGGGCAAAAGCACCTGGTGCGCCTTCCTGCTTGCCATGCTCTACGGCCTGGACACCCGGGTCAAAAGCACGAAGACGACCCTTGCGGACAAGGAGCGGTACCAGCCCTGGTCTGGCAGCCCCATGTCCGGACGGATCGACCTGAACTGGAACGGCCGGGACATTACCATCGAGCGGGTCACCAGGCGGCGGGTGCCGCTGGGAGAATTCCAGGCCTACGAGACTGCCTCCGGCCTTCCCGTGGAGGAGCTGAACGCCGCCAACTGCGGAGCGCAGCTTCTGGGCGTGGAGCAGACGGTGTACCGTCGGGCGGGCTTTATCCGCTTTTCCGACCTGCCCGTGACCCAGGATGAGGCACTGCGCCGCAGGCTCAACGCCCTGGTCACCACCGGCGACGAAAGCGGCGCGGCGGATCGGCTGGCGGCGCAGCTGAAGGATCTGCGGAACAAATGCCGCTACAACAAATCCGGTCTGCTTCCCCAGGCGGAGGCTCAGCTGGAGCAGCTGGAGCAGAAGCTCACCGAGCTGGAATCTCTGGACATCCAGTCGAAAAAGCTCCGGGAGCGGATCGAGGACGTGAAGACCTGGCTCAAGCAGCTGTATAACCACCAGCAGGCCTTGGCCTACGAAAAGCAGGCTTCCGATGCGGTGCAGGTAGCCCAGGCCAGAGATACCATGGCCCAGGCCGAGGAAACCCTCAGCCAGATGGAGGCCCAGTGCGCCTCTCTGCCCCCTCGGATGGAGACCGAGGAAAAGGTTCGGGAGCTGCGCGGCTTCCGGGATCAGTGGAACGCCATCCGGGAGGAGGAGCGGGAGGCTCCCGCCCAGCCCCAGAAGCCGGAAATGCCCAATCCCTTCACCGGTCTCACCGCCGAGGATGCCAGGGCTATGGCCAGGGAGGATGCCAAGCAGCTGACCCAGCTGTCCGGGGGCAAGCTGCCGTTGGTACTCATGGCCGTGGGCATTGTGGGCTTGCTGGCGGCGGGGGTGCTGGTGAATCTCAGTGCCTATGCCTTCGCAGCTCTGGCGGGGGTGGCGGGACTTGCGTCGCTGTTTTTGGGCGTGCGGCAGTATGCCGACGGCAAGCGGCAGACGGCGGCCATTGTGGAAAAATACGGCACCGCCGACTGGAAGCGGTGGACAGCACCCATCGCCGAGTACGAGCAGGCGGTGGAGGACTATTCCGAGGAACTGAAGAATTACCAGGAGATCACCAGCGACCTGGAGGTGCGGCTGATGGTTCTGCGCAAGCGCAGGGACTCCCTGTGCGGCCTCCAGGAGCCGGAGGAGGTGCTGGAATTCTGGCAGCAGGCTCAGCGGCAGTGGGAGAGCTGTGAGCAGGCTCGCCGGGAGGCGGTGCTGGCTCGGCAGCATTTTGAAGCCCTTAGCTCCATGGTGCGTCCCGTAGAAAAGCCCGCCTTCCAGGACAACCTGACCCAGAACGAGGCGGAGACCGCCCGGCTCTTATCGGAGTGCGCGGCGGAGCAGCAGCGGCTGCAAAACCGGCTGGGTCAGTACCAGGGGCGGATGGAAATTCTGGGAAGCCCTCAGGAATTGGGTCTGCAGCGCAAGCGCGTGGCGGATCGGATCGCCCGGCTGGAGGAGACCTATGAAGCCCTGACCATCGCCCTGGAGACCCTTTCCCAGGCCAGGGCTTCCTTGCAGCGGCGATTTGCCCCCCGGATCACCCAGCGAGCCCAGGAAATCTTAAGTGCCCTGACGGAAAACCGGTATCATAGCCTGACCATGGGGGAGGACTTTTCCCTGCAGGCCGGAGCCGGCCAGGAGGACGTGCTCCACGACGCCATCTGGCGCAGCGACGGCACGGTGGATCAGCTGTATCTGTCTCTGCGGCTGGCGGTGGCGGAGGAGCTGACCCCGGAGGCCCCGCTGGTGCTGGACGACGCGCTGGTGCGCTTTGACGATGCCCGCATGACCCAGGCCTTGAAAATCCTCCGGCAAATGGCGGAAAAGAAGCAGGTCATCTGCTTTACCTGCCAGAACCGGGAGAAGAATGCATAAACAGACGTGCCCCTTTCAAGATAGTAAAATAAGAAGCACATCCTTTCTGAAAATCAGAAGGGATGTGCTTCTTTTCATTAAAGATACTTTTCAATGGAAACTTTTGCGGCTTTCACGATATCCGCAATGACTTTTGCTTCCTGAGCGGAGCAGCGCTCCAATACCGCGGCGATATCGTCCAGAGAGGTGCTGGTGGTTTCAACTGCGGGAGTGTCCAGCAGCTCGTCGGTTCGTACTTCCAAAGCGGCGGCAATGTCAACGAAAACCGGCAGGCTTAATTTTGTATTTCCGGTTTCAATATGGCTCATATGGGTGGTGGAGATACCGATTCGTTCCGCCAATTCCTCCTGAGAGAGTCCGTGGGCTTTGCGGATTTTGCGTATCTTCTGACCGATCTTGTAATAATCCATAAAAAATACCGCCTATGTAGTAAAATACTACTTGAATTATATAGGCAGAAATGCTACTATTAAATAAACGCTATAGGCTATTATTTGTGCTTATAGTTAAAATATGAAAACGAGGTGCATGGAATGAAGAGAGAAACGGCAATACCATTCAAGCGGGCAAAGATGCTGGGACTGAATTGCGTACCAACAAAAAACTGAAAGAGAGGGGATAAACAATGGCACTGATAAAATGTCCGGAGTGCGGACAGATGATCTCCGATAAAGCGGAGAAGTGTCCAAAGTGTGGGTACCAGATGCAGGACAGCCTGAAAGAAGAGAAAGAGGTCCTGCCGCAAGTAGGGACAGCAGAGGGCGAGGAAACAAATGAAACTCCAGCGACCGAAGAAAAGCAAGAAACAAGATTCTCGGTGAAGACCGTACTGACTTCTGTAGCTGGTGCTAAGAAGAGTAAAAAGAAAACCGCTGTTATTATTGCGGGGATTGTTCTGGTCATGTTTGTGGTGCTTTATGGATTGGGAACGGCAAACAGTACTCCAAAAGTTACCGAAATATCAATCAGTAAATGGCGGCTGACAGATTCCAAGTGGTACGCTGATTATTATGAGGGTTCGGTCACATCAGATCAAAAGAAGCCTTTTGTTGCGGTAATTGGTCAGTATGACAGCGATGACAGCACCCCACAATTGGTCTACATGGAAGATGGGACGGGTGTTCTGAAGACATTAGAATCAACAGATGATGATCCTTCGGTGAAATATAGGGCGATTGGCTACTTGAATGGGTCAAAGGTCGATTCCAAGAGTCTGACAACGAAGTGTAAGGATCGTGACTATGATGACTATTCAGATCAGACGAATTGTTATGTCGATATTGAAATGGATATGCGAAATAACAAGACGGGCTTACTCCTATTTGATGTAGTAAACCAAACCAATGGAGATAGGGGCACAAATCTGGTTGCAATTGTAGTGAAAGGAAAGACGAAATATAGCTACTATGCGGAATTACCCTATAAGTCGCGCGGTATCGAGGTTTCAATCGAACCGAAACTGTTTTGTGAAAGTAATCCTGTGAAACAGGGGGATTACACTGTGCAAAAGGATTACAGTGCAGAGAAAGACGAGGGAAAGTATAGCACATCCTATTCCGGAAAGATGGAGATAGCATTTGGCGACAAGCAAGATGGATTTGCTCTTTATACCCGGGAACTTTTGGAGGGAGGCAACAAAAAGAACCGCAATGATGTGAGGAACCTGTACAATTTTATACATGATGGGGAATGCACGTTTACAACTTACGATTCTGTTGGCTCGGATGAAACGATTCTAATGCCGAAATATGATTTCAACATTGTCGGCTACATTACTTGGAATTCTTTAGAAAAGGGGAACGCGTAATATGAATGAACGGAAATGTAATGAATGTGGGGCTGTGATTCCGGAAGGCGCAGCCGCTTGCCCGTCCTGTGGATGTCCGATTCCTGCTGAAGTGACGAAATCCAGTGAGAAAAAGCAGGAAAAAAGAAAGATTCCAGTTGCAATCAACTGGATGGCGGTAATCTCTTTGATTTTGGGAATTGTCATTATTTTTATGGGTACGTCTGTCAAGAAGAAAACCATTAGCCTGTATACTTACAGCGCAAAGCACTACTCCGCAGATGAGGCAAGATTTGGCGCAGACTTTTATACCGAAATCTACAAAGCTTCTGATATTATGGTGGACGAACTGAATGATATCAATGGCGGCATTGGGGAGTTGTCTGAGTCGCTGAGTAAAATGGCAAATGTGATTTATTACCCTGTTGGAACGATGATTGAAGCAATGGGACTTGGCGTGATTGCGATTTCCTGCATTCATCTGAAAAAGAAGGATAACGAGTAAGTAATAGGAAGAGCATTTGGATGTGGAGAACGGATTGCCACACCAGTGCTGCGGCACTGGTTCGCAATGACGTGGAGTTCCGCAAGATTGCATAAAAAGCGACAGGGAGCAGCTTGTAGCTGCTCCCTGTGTTTGCTTTATGGAGGGAATCAGGCGCGCTCGGCGGCGGCCAGTGGCTCTTCCGCCTGGAGCTCCTTTCCCATATCTGCTTCTCCTGGGTGGTAAAACTGCGCCCCAATAATTTCATTCTACCACGGTTTTCCTCGTTCGTCCATTCTCATTTCCGCCAAGATTCGCGGTCTTTTCTTATGCACCATCCCATCTTGCAAAACGGGAAAACTTCGGCTATGATAAAGGCACAAAAGGAGTGAGTCCAATGTACTAGGAAGCCTTCTAAACGATAGAAAGCGAGGTTAACCACCGATGGAACCCACCTTTACAGAGAAATGACCCTCGATGAACGCAGTGATTAGGCAATTTCATCGAGGGTTATTTCTTGTCTTGACAGGGGCAGCGGTTTTTGCTACAATACCGGAAAATTCAAGGAGGAAACCACCATGATTCCCTATGAAAAGCTCTCCAGGAAGGAGAAGCGGAAGCTGGATGCCGCCAAGCGGAACACCTGGGGCAGCCTGAACCCGGTAACCCGAAAGCCGCTCAGCAGCAAGGCCTACAATCGAAGCAAAGCCCGGAATTGGAAGCGTGAGATTCACGAAACCAATTCCGGGACTTTTCTTTTTTTAGCACGCTAAGCAGACAAAATCGTAGGGATTCGGCAGGCAACCTCCGACAAAGCTGCGCATAGCAACCCGAAACATCCCTCCGCAGTTCCGGCGATGCAGCCAGTGTTTCCTAACGGTGGCGGCTTTGCCGTCAGCACCCCTTAAGCCCGCTGACTTCTCAATATTCTTGCCGGGACAAGAACATTGCCTCCGGAGGAACCAGAGCCGAAACATTTATGGAGTGTGGGAATATACGCACAATTTTTCTTTTTGGGACGATGAGGGCATCGTCCCCTACGAGTTCTATTAGGGTTCTCGGAAGAACCGGGGGATTGCCACACCAGTGCTGCGCTAAATTATGGTATGACTGCCACCGGCAGTCATTCGGATTTTGATTCGCTGCGCGGAGCACCACTGGTTCGCAATGACAACCTCCGTTCAGGTGCGCACTGAGGAGAACGGATTGTGACCGGAGGGAATCCCTGGAAGGAGCCACACCAGGCCGGTTCGCAATGACAGTGTGCTAGGAATTAAGCATTCCGGAACCGGGACAGGAAGTCCCTGGTCTCCTGCTTCTGAGGGTTGCCGAAGATGTCGGCGGGCGCGCCCTCCTCGCAGATGACACCCTGGTTCATGTACACCACATGGTTGCTCACATCCCGGGCGAAGGCCATCTCGTGAGTCACCACCAGCATGGTCATGCCCTCCCGGGCAAGAGAGCGCATAACGCTGAGCACCTCGCCCACCATCTCCGGATCCAGCGCGGAGGTAGGCTCGTCGAAGAGCAGCACCTCCGGATCCATGGCCAGGGCTCGGGCGATGGCCACCCGCTGCTTCTGACCGCCGGAAATCTGCCGGGGCTTGGCGTTGATGTAGGGGGTCATGCCCACCTTCTCCAGGTAGTGCATGGCGTGGTCTTTCGCTTCCGCCCGGCCCCGCTTCAGAACCTGCACCTGACCCACAATGCAGTTTTCCAGCACCGTCATGTTGTTGAACAGGTTGAAGGACTGGAACACCATGCCCACATGGGAGCGGTAAGCGGGGGCATCAAAGCCCTTGGCCACCACATTCTTGCCGTGGTAGAGAATTTCCCCGGAGGTGGGGGTCTCCAGCAGATTGATGCACCGAAGGAGGGTGGATTTGCCGGAGCCGGAGGCACCGATGATGGAGGTCACGTCTCCCTGATTCACGGTGAAATCGATGTCCCGGAGCACCTCATGGGTGCCGAAGCTCTTGGACAGGTGGTTGACCTGCAAAATCAGTTCGTCCATATCAGCGTTCCCCCCTGTTTCTTCCGTGCGCCACGTTCTGGTATTCCCTGCTCTGCTCGTCGAAGGGCGTGCCCTTGTCCGGATGGTTGTAGGTTCCGGCGGTCATGGTCAGCTGATCCCCCTGAACCAGCTCATAGTCGCTGGCACCGTCCATCTTCTTTTCCAGCCAGCGCAGCAGGAAGGAGGCGGCCAGGGTCATGCACAGATAGCCTGCCATTTCCACGGTGGCGGAGGGGAAGTACAGATAGCTGGCACCCACCGCCGCCCGGTGGGCGGAGAAGAAGTCCGGGAAGCCGATAATGAACATGACGGAGGTATCCTTCACGTTGATGATGAAGTTGTTGCCGATCTGGGGCATGATGTTCCGAAGAGCCTGGGGCAGGATCACATGGAGCATGGTCTGGACGTGGTTCATGCCGATGGCCTTGGCACCCTCGGTCTGACCCGGGTCAATGGAGATAATGCCGCCCCGGACGGACTCGGCCATGTACGCGCCGGTGTTGATGGAAACCACTAAGATCGCCGCCACCCAGATGTTGGTGAACTTCATGGTGTTGTTGGTGAAGTAGGGCAGGCCGTAGTACAGGAACACGGCCTGGAGCACCATAGGCGTGCCCCGGAAGACCTCTACATAGACCCGGACGACGATCCGGACGATCTTCAGCACAATCCGCTTGGGCAGAGAATCCCGATCGGAACAGGGAATGGTGTTCAGAATGCCGCAGACAAAGCCGATGACGCAGCCGATGGCAGTGGCAATCAGCGCAAGCGCCAGGGTGTTGCGCATACCGGTGAGATAAGACCCGCCGTATTTCGACCACAGCTTAACAATATCGGCACCGAGTTGGGTGAATTTTTCCATGGTGCTCTCTCCTTACAATATAATAAGACACTGTGTACAAGGCGGAAGGGGCTTCCTTCCGCCTCGGCTGCTGCTTCAAAGTTTTAGGAGTGCTCTAATTCGATGCACTCTAGGGGAGCTCTGATTCCATCCGCGAGAGCTGACAGCGAGAGATTTTTCTCTAGCCGAAGGTTCCGAAAGCGGAGGAATACTTTGTGCACCCGCAAGGAGTATGCCGCATCCGTAAGCCAGCTTTCGCTGGCAACGGCTGCGCTATATTTCCCGCTTTCGGAACTGCACGGATAGAGGAAAAGATCCGTTGCTCGGCCGAAGGGGATGGATTCAGAGTTCCCCTACCAAATTTAACCCTCGCTCAGGGGCTGAATGGCGATGGCCTGCTCCATCAGGGCGTTCATGTCGTCGGGGGTCATGGTGCTCAGCACCGCGTTGATCTTGTCCTTGAGCAGGGTGTTGCCCTTCATGACGGAGATGCCGATGTTCACGTTCTCGGCCCGAACCTCGTCGGAGAACTGGAAGTCGCCGTCGGTGCCGGAGAAGTCCAGAATCTTCATATCGGGATAGGCAGCCACGGCGCCCTGGGCGGTGGGCATATCGGTGCAGATGAAGTCAACGGTGTCGGTCTCCAGAGCCATCAGCATGGCCGGAGCGGTCTCGGCAGCGGTCTGGATGTTGGCGTTCGGGATCTGGGGCAGGCACTGGTCATACCAGATGGTGGCGATCTGGGCGGTGCAGGAGCCGCCGGCCAGATCGGCGATGGACTTGGCATTGGCATACTTGCTGTCGGCCTTGGTCACGCAGACGATGGTGGCGTAGAAGTAGGGGCCGGCAAAGTCCACCTGCTCGGCACGCTCGGCGGTCATGGACTGACCGGCGATGACCGCGTCAAAGGTGCCGCTCTGAACGCCTGGCACCAGGGAATCCCAGTCGGACTGAATGACCTCCAGCTGCCAGCCGTTGGCCTCGGCGATTTTCTTGCCGATCATCACGTCGTAGCCGTTGGCGTAGGAGCCGGGAACATTGGCGATGGGCACGGCTCCGTTGGAGTCGTCGGACTGGGTCCAGTTGTAGGGGGCGTAGGCGCACTCCATGGCGATGGTCAGCACGCCGTCCTCCAGGCCCGCGGGCACGTCAGAGGAAGCGGCGGCAGCGGTTGCGGTGGTGGCAGCGGGGGCAGCGGAGCCGCCGCAGGCGGCCAGGGATAGGGTCATGGCGATCACCATAACGATGGACAGAAGCTTCTTCATTGTTGTCAACCTCTCATTTTGGTATTCCGGGGGTCAGCCCGGTGGAATAAAAAATGAACCGCTTTGGTAAGCGGTTCATGGAAATGCGGCGTGACAACGGAAAACTTCAGCCGAACAGCCAATGATAGCGCTTCACAAAGTTCTTGTGACAGTCCGGCAGATATTCTCTGACGACCCAGCGGAGACAACAGGGTGATTGTTTTCCGCTTCGGCGGCGAACCCTTTCCTCACCGGCGGCTACCCTGCCTTGCCGGTAAGTACTGATGCGAACCGCGCCTCTATCTAAGCGATTCAATTTGGCCATATCCTACCACTGGATTTTTTCTCTGTCAAGTCCTAAAAAAAGAAAGTCAAAACTTTGTGCAACTTGACATATTTTCTGGAATCGGCGCGCCGGGAAACTGTATTTTATTTCCTCCCGCCTCCGGAATGGAAAGGTATTTTCACGATTTCCGGAGGTTACGAAAATTTTTCGATTTCAGCACTTTTGACACTAGCCAAACTGACAACTTTATTGTATAATAAATTTTAACAATTACACCCCGCACATTCCGGGAAGAATCCGGCATTTCGACCATTTGCCCTTCTCCCCGCCGAAACCTTGAGGAAGGGAACGATTGTACCCCATGAAAAAGAAACTTGCGGAGCTTTTCGCCGCGGATCAGAAAATCAAGCAGGCTCAGCGGCTGGAACGGTGGAGCCAGATAAAAAATCTGACCATCATGACCATCGCCGCCTTCCTGCTGATGAGCTTTGCCAATGTCTGTCAGCATTCCTATCTAATGCTGACTACCACCCTGAGCAGTGCCGCCCTGCTGGGTCTGTGCCTGGCTCAGAGCTGGAAGGATAAGCACATCGAAATTCTGGAGGACGGCTTCTTTGGGATTATTTTGGTTCTCTTTACCTTTTACATTCTCATCGGCGGAAATGACGGCTTTGCCGTATTGTGGGTGGTTTTCATCCCCTTCATGTTCATGACCATGGTGGATCTGAAAAAGGGACTGGTTCTGAGCATTTATTTCCTGCTCATGCTGTTTCTGGTCTTCCACGGCCCGCTGAAGGTGCTGGTGCGCTATCCCTATCCCGCGACCATGCGCTACCGCTTTCCCATACTCTACCTCATCGACTGCGGCATGTCCTTCTACATCGTTCAGCGGTTGATCTTCGACCGCTATCACCTGCTGGATGCCCAGGTGCAGATCCGCAAGGCCAGCTTTGTGGACGCGGCCACGGGTCTTCAGAACCGCACCTCCTACACCCGGTTTGTGGAGGAGACCGACCCCAGCAGCTTCATTCGCCTGTCCGTGATCTACATCGACGTGAACGGCCTGCATGAGCTGAATAACCGTCTGGGTCACGCCGCCGGCGACGAAATGCTCCGGTTCGTGGCGGAGGCCTGCGTCAAGCAGTTCCCCCAGGCGGAGGTCTACCGGCTGGGCGGCGACGAATTTCTGATCCTGTGCCCGGTGGGTACCAAGGAAGAGGTTCAGCGTTGGGTGGAGCAGCTGAACGCCACCGTGGAGGCGGCGGGCTACACCATCGCCTGCGGCGTGGAAAGCCGGATGTGCGATTTTGACATTGAGGACATGGTGAACGCGGCCGATGCCAGGATGCTGGCCAACAAGGCCGACTTCTACCGTGTCCGGGATCGCCGGAAGCGGTAACGGGAAATGGAATACATGCTTGCAGGGGTCGATGCCCACATCGACCCCTACAGCGGTATCTCTGTGAAAGGATATTCCGTGCTTCGAGGGGCTGCCGATCGGCAGCCCCTATTTTTCGCGTCTTCCATTTAATTATTAAATACATATGATAGATTCATAAAAATCGATTGACATCTCCGGCAAACAGTGCTATATTGTGTGCCATCAGTATTCCACGGACGCACAAGTGTGCGTGGACAAGAAAAAGGAGAGATTTGTATGAAAACGATCCTTGCGGCACTGTTGGCTGCTGTGATGGTGCTGTCTCTGGCAGCCTGCGGCGGCTCCGCCGCCCCCGCCGCTACCGAGGCACCTGCTGCCGCCGCTCCCGCCGCGGACGCGGCCACCGCGGCTCCCGCCGCCGACGAACCCGGCAAGGTTTACACCGTCGGTATCTGCCAGCTGGTCACTCATGACGCGCTGGACGCCGCTACCCAGGGCTTCCAGGATGCGCTGGTGGAGAAGCTGGGCGCGGACAATGTGAAGTTCGACCTTCAGAACGCCGCCGGCGATTCCAACACCTGCGCCACCATCGCCAACGGCTTCGTGGCCGAGGGCGTTGACCTGATTATGGCAAACGCCACGCCCGCCCTCCAGGCTGCCGTGGCCGCCACCGCCGACATCCCCATCCTGGGCACCTCCGTCACCGAGTACGGCGTGGCACTGGGCATCAACGATTTCAACGGCACCCCCGGCGGCAACGTCTCCGGCACCTCCGACCTGGCGCCTCTGGAGGATCAGGCCAAGATGCTGCAGACCTGGTTCCCCGATGCCAAGAATGTGGGTCTGCTGTACTGTTCCGCCGAGCCTAACTCCAAGTACCAGGTGGACACCGTGGAAAAGTACCTGACCGACATGGGCTACACCTGCAAGCAGTTCGCTTTTGTTGACTCCAACGACATGCCCGCCGTTACCCAGGAGGCCTGTGACTTCTGCGATGTGCTGTACGTCCCCACCGACAATATGGTCGCCTCCTCCACCGAGGTCATTGACGGTATCTTCAGTGCCGCCGGTAAGCCCATCATCGCCGGTGAAGAGGGCATCTGCAAGGGCTGCGGCGTTGCCACCCTGTCCATCAGCTACTACGACCTGGGTCACACCACCGGTGAGATGGCCGCCAAGATCCTGACCGGCGAGGCCGACATTTCCACCATGCCCATCGAGTACGCCCCCGCCACGCCCAAGTACAACCCGGAAATCTGCGCGAGACTGGGTCTGACCCCGCCCGAGGGCTACGAACCCATCGCCTAATTCCCTGAAACGCAGGGGGTGTCGCTGAATTTAAGCGGCACCCCCTCCTTCCCGTATCTGTACGGGTCCTTGTCAAAAAGGCTGTACGCCGGCTTTTTTGACAAGGGTTCGTATGAAACTATCACAAATCGGAGGAATCACCAATGACGAGTTTTCTCAACGCGCTGCCCGGTGCCGTGTCCCAGGGTCTTATCTGGGGGATCATGGCCATCGGCCTTTACATCACTTACCGAATTCTGGATCTGGCTGACCTGACCGTGGACGGCTCCTTCTGCACCGGCGGCGTGGTCTGCGTGATGATGATCGTGAACGGCTTCAGCGTGTGGATTGCCATGCTCTGCGCCTTCCTGGCCGGCTGCCTGACAGGTCTTGTCACCGGCTTTTTCCACACCAAGTGCGGCATTCCCGCTATCCTCGCCGGCATTCTCACCCAGCTGGGGCTTTGGTCCGTGAACCTGGCCACCATGGGCATGAAGGCAAACACCGCTCTGAATGTCAATAACTACAAGCTGCTGGTGTCCCTGCGCTACCTCCAGGAGGTCAACAAGGGAACCCGCCCCTTCTACGATCACCCAATCTTCGTGGTGGGCATTGTCACCGTGGTGGTCATCGCCGTTCTCTACTGGTTCTTCGGCACCGAGCGGGGCGCTTCCATCCGAGCCACCGGTGCCAATGAGCACATGGCCCGGGCCCAGGGCATCAACACCAGCGTCAATAAGGTGCTGGGTCTGGCTCTGTCCAACGGCCTGGTGGCCTTCGCCGGGGCACTGCTGTGCCAGTATCAGTCCTACGCGGAGATCAACATGGGTCGGGGTGCCATCGTTATCGGCCTGGCCTCCATCATCATCGGCGAGGTGGCCTTCGGCCGCCTGTTCCGGAATTTTGCCCTGAAGCTGCTGTCCGTGAGCCTGGGTGCTATCATCTACTACATCGTCATTCAGGCGGTCATCAGCTTGCTCAAGATCGACTCCAACTATCTGAAGCTGATCTCCGCCCTGATCGTAGCCTTCTTCCTGGCGGTTCCCTACTGGAAGAGCCAGCTGAAGCCTGCCAAGGCGGCCAAGTAAGGAGGACGCAGTTATGCTGAAAATTGAGAACGTGACCAAAACCTTCAACCCCGGCACCGTCAACGAAAAGATTGCCCTCCGGGGACTGAACCTGCACCTTGCCGAGGGCGACTTCGTCACCGTCATCGGCGGCAACGGCGCAGGCAAGTCCACCATGCTCAATGCCGTGGCCGGTGTCTGGGGCGTAGACTCCGGCACCATCACCATTGGCGGCAACGATGTGACGAACCTGCCGGAATACAAGCGTGCCAAGTTCATTGGCCGGGTGTTCCAGGATCCCATGATGGGCACCGCCGCAACCATGCAGATCGAGGAAAATCTGGCTCTGGCCGCCCGGCGGGGTATGCCCAGAACCCTCCGACCCGGTATCACCCGGGTCGAGCGGGAGGCCTATGCGGAGCAGCTGAAAATCCTGGATCTGGGTCTGGAAAACCGACTCACTGCCAAGGTTGGCCTTCTGTCCGGCGGCCAGCGTCAGGCATTGACCCTGCTGATGGCGACGCTGAAAAAGCCTGACCTGCTGCTGCTGGACGAGCATACCGCGGCACTTGACCCCAAGACCGCCGCCAAGGTTCTGGAGGCCACTCAGCGGATCGTGGAGAAGGATCACCTGACCACCATGATGATTACCCACAATATGCGTGACGCCATCGCCTATGGCAATCGTCTGATAATGATGTACGACGGCCACATTGTGGTGGACGTGTCCGGTGAGGAAAAGAAGCGCCTGACCGTGGAGCAGCTGCTGAACCTGTTCAGCCAGGCCTCCGGCTCCGACGAGGCAGACGATAAGCTCCTGCTGTCCTGAAATCAGCTTTCAGAAGGCGCGATGCGAATTTCTCGCATCGCACCTCAACGTGTCAAAAAAGCCGAAATATACGTTGTCATTCCGAACCAGTCCGCTTAAGTGGTGTGGGAATCCCCCGGTTGAACGCAAAAGCTACTGATTTAGGAATGAAAATGTTTGGAAACTTAGGGGGATTGCCACGCCAGTGTGAGCACTGGCTCGCAATGACACAGTTCTTTTGCAGTCAGAAGGCGCAATGCGAGAAATTCGCATTGCGCCTTTTCCTTTGCTGCAAATCATCAATTATGACAAAACACAATCGATAATGCTATTGCCATTCCAATCTGACTCGTTTATAATATGGTCAGAAAGAATAAATTGAGGAGGGTATCCCATGCGCTATTTAGGAATTGAGTACAATACCAAGCACACGCCTAAGCTGGATCCCGGCTTTATCCCCTTCGGTGTCTGGATGGACGCATACCTGAAAAATGCAAAGAAGCCCATCGCCATCGCCGTGGAGCGGGACAAGGGTCAGACTTCCGTCCGCCATACCTTCATCCACGGCACCCCGGACATGGCTCAGGCCGATTACCGCTATGTGGAGCGGATGGTCAAGTTCCTCCTGTGGTCCATCGGCGGCTTCCGGGTGTCCATCTGCGGTGCTTCGGATATCGCCCAGCAGATGATCCGGGACTACTCCCCCTCCGGCAAGCGTGCCTTCGACTGCGACTTCTTCCGCAAGCTCTACGAGGTGGACTTGAAAATTCAGGACTTACCGCTGGAAAGCTGCCCCGCCGCCAACGAGAACCCCCAGCCTCTGGGCGGCCACATGGACGGCTGCCGGATCGGCTTTGACGCCGGCGGCTCTGACCGGAAGGTCTCCGCAGTCATCGACGGCCAGTGCGTCTATTCCGAGGAGGTGGTCTGGTTCCCCAAGCTGAACCCGGATCCCAATTATCAGTACAACGAAATCCTCACCGCCTTCCGCACCGCCGCCTCCAAAATGCCCCGGGTGGACGCCATCGGCGTGTCCTCTGCCGGCACCTTCATCGGCAACGCCCCCATGATCTCCTCCATCTTCTACAAGGTACCCCGGAATCGCTGGGACGAGGTGAAGACCTGCTACGACCGTGCCGCCGCCGCCATCGGCGACGTGCCCATTGTGGTAGCCAACGACGGCGACGTGTCCGCCCTGGCCGGTGCCATGGGTCTGGGTGCGGGCAATATCATGGGTCTGGCCATGGGCACCAGCGAGGCCGTGGGCTATGTGGATGGGGATATGAACGTGCTGGGCTGGATCAGCGAGCTGGCCTTCGCCCCCGTTGACCTGAACGAGGATGCCATGCAGGACGAGTGGTCCACGGATTTCGGCGTTGGCTGCAAGTACTTCTCCCAGGACGCGGTCATCAAGCTGGCACCCAGAAACGGCATTGAGCTGGATCCCGCCCTGTCCCCTGCCGAGAAGCTGAAGGTGGTTCAGAAGCGCATGGAGGAAGGCGACCCCCGGGCTGCGGACATCTTCCACGACATCGGCGTGTATCTGGCCTACACCGTGGTGCTCTACTCCCATTTCTACAACATCGAGCACCTGATGCTCATGGGTCGGGTCATGTCCGGCAAGGGCGGAGACATCATCCTCGACACCTGCAACGCCATTCTGGCGGAGGAATATCCGGTTCTGGCGAAAAAGTGCCAGGTCATGCTACCCGACGAGAAGACCCGCCGGGTAGGCCAGTCCGTGGCCGCCGCTTCTCTGCCACAGCTGAGAAAATGAGACTGTAAATGCCATCTGGAAAGCCCGAAAACCGAGGTTGGAACGCCGGGAGAATTTTGAAGGCGCACCCGGCGGAAACGCCGGGCAGCAACAGTCCACCGGACTGT
>DJQM01000008.1:23331-28372 GCA_002437585.1 Clostridiales bacterium UBA6386
CTGTTGCATTGAGATGGGTTCGCGTCCAATTAGCGGCGCCAAAAAAGAGAGAACCCCGGCGGGTGCCGCTAACCGGACCCGATTTACACTAAGGTGTGAATTCCGTCGAGCCGGAATTCAGCAACAGTCCACCGGACTGTNNCTGTTGCATTGAGATGGGTTCGAGTCCGGTTGCGGCGCAAAAATCAGGACACCCGCAAGGGGTGTCCTGATTTTTGGTGCCGCTAACCGGACTCGAACCGGTACGGAGTTGCCCCCAGCGGATTTTAAGTCCGCGATGTCTACCATTCCATCATAGCGGCAGCTTCGCTTATTCTAACACAAGGCGGGTCAATCGTCAAGTGAGCGATGCGGAAATCCTTTGCGAATGGGTCACAGCTGATCCAGGTTCAGAGTAAATGACCCCAGGCAATGCTCCACAAACCAGTCAAGCTCCGGCCGGTTCATGGTCTGGATGGCCTCCCAGGTCTGGCGGGCGGCGGTGTCGAACTCGGTGTTCCCCGCCTTCTGCTCCTCCAGGCACTTGATGTGGGCGCTGAGCTTGTCCGCCCCCTTTACGATGGGAGCCAGGGCTTCGTTATCCTCCAGTACATCGTGCGCATAGCTTGCCCGCAGCTCCGGGGGCAGCATGTTCAGAAGCCGCTCCCCGGCCACCCGCTCCACCTGCTTGTAGGCGGTCTTGATCTCCGGATTGTAATACTTGATGGGGGTGGGCAGGTCGCCGGTGAGAATTTCCGAAGCGTCGTGATACAGTGCCGCCACGGCGCACCGGTCAGGGTCTGGGGTGGGCAAATGCAGAATATCCCGGCGGATCAGAGCCAGGGCATGAGCCAGCACCGCCGTCTGATAGCTGTGTTCGGCGATATTTTCGGAAAAGGTGTTTCGCATCAGCCCCCAGCGGGTGATGTAGCGCATCCGGCCTAAAAGGGCGTAAAACTCATTTGCCATGGACAATTTCCTCGATTTTCTCCGGTAAATCCAGGGGATTTTCGCAGAAATGGCTTCCGCCCTCCCGGGCAATCTCCGCCCGATCCCGGAAGCCCCAGAGCACGCTCAGGCAGGGCACCCCGGCGTTTTTCGCCGTGCGCACGTCCACCTCGCTGTCGCCGACGTAGACGCAGGTGTCCACGCCGATTTCCCGGCAGGCCTGGAAGAGCATATCCGGCGCGGGCTTGCGGGGACAGTCCGCCGTCTCTCCCAGGGCGTATATCCCAGGAAATTGTTCGGCACACAGAGCCTTCACCGCGGCATCCGGCTTATTGGACACGATGGCGATGGGATACCGCTCCCGCAGCACTGCCAGTGCCTCCAGAATCCCATCGTAGGGTCGGGTCTTGATCTGGCAGTGGGCGGTGTAATAGGGCTTGTAGACCCCCAGCACCCGCAGAACCTCCTCCCGGGGCGTGCCTTCGGGAAGGGAGGTACGAAGCTGGTTCTCCGCCCCGTTGCCTACAGAGCGGCGCATCTGCTCCAGGGTTCTGGCCGGGTAGCCGCACTGCCGAAGGGCGTAGTTGGCCGCGTCCAGCAAATCTTCCAAAGTGTTCAGGAGGGTCCCGTCCAGGTCGAATAAAATTCCAGTTTTCATCTTACAATCCTCGATTTTTCAGTACCCGGATGTCCTCGCCCACGAAGGTCAATCCCTGGAAGCTTCCTTGAAGCCGGGAGGCAATCTGGGGCGAGTACCGGCGGGCAATCTCGTCAATGTTCAGATTGGTGGAGACCACCATGGGCTTTCCCGTTAAGATTCGGTCGTTGAGCAGGGTATAGAAGGCGGCGGTGACGAACTGGCCGGGCATTTCCGTGCCCAGATCGTCCAGGATCAGTAAATCGCAGTCCGTGAACCGAGCCGTCTCCCGGCGGGCTTCCTCGGTGGGATTGAATTTTGCCTGCTCCAGCTTGCCGAACAGGTGTCCGGCGGATTCATAGACCACGCTGCAGCCCCGGTCGGCTACCGCCCGGGCGATGCAGGCAGACAAAAAGGTTTTTCCCAGCCCCGTACCGCCGACGAACAGCAGATTTCCCGCGCTGGGGGCGAAGGTCAGGGCGTAGGTGCGGCAGATTTTCAGGTTCCGCTCCATGATCGTCCGGGGACTGGCCCCGTACTTGGGGTCGATCCGGTCGGGATAGTAGTCCAGCCGGAACTGATTGAAGGCCTCCCGGCTGCCGGACAGGACGGAAACCTCCTTCTTCTGCTCCTGGCGACACAGCTCCGTCAGGCATTCGCACATAGCAGAGCCAATGTAGCCGCTGCCGCCGCACTTGTCGCAGATGGGGCTGTCGTCCAGGTACCCTTCCTCGAAATTCTCCATCGCCAGAATCGCCCGCTCCTGCTGCAGCTCCAGATTCTCCCGTTTGGCCTCTTCCAGCAGCTCCCGGCCGTCGCTGCCCTGCAAAAAGGCCGCCTGAGCCGCCTGAGCCATGGTTCTGCGCAGCTGAATATCGATTTCCCGGATCCGGGGTACCCGGGCATAGGCCACCGCCAGATGCTGCCGGTTCTCCGACTCCCGATCCTCCTTGGCCTGAGCCAGCCGTGCCCGTGCCCGCTTGACCACTTCCGCACTGTATGCCATGGCTTAACCCTCCCGCAAAACTCTTTGAATGGCTTCCAGCTCCGCCGTGCCCAGCTGGCCGGAGGCACCCCTAGGCACGGCTCCCTTCCGGTCGCCGGCGCGCACGTCCTCGGCGGTGCGAAGACCCTGGTCGTGCCAACGCTGCAAAATCTTGTTCATGTAAGCCCAGTTGAGGCCGCCGGTGTTCAGGCAGGTGCGCTCGTAGGCCATGGAAATCAGCTCCTCGGACAAATCCATGTCCAGCCAGGCATTGGCGTACCGCTCCTCCGCTCCGGTCAGGCTTCTGCCGTGAATCTGAAGCAGACCCATGAGCCGGGAGAGCCGGGAATTGCGGACATTTTCGTTCTGAATGAAGGCGGCGGCATCCTCCACGCTCTCGATGCCCCGCTCGGCCCAGGCGTAGGCCTCCTTCTCGATGGTGCGCAGGCTGGGATTGCGCAGGCTGCCCCTCCGTCGTGCCCTGTCCTTGCAGTAGCACACCAGCACGGACACCAGCTCCGGGGTCATGCCCAGATACCGGACGAAGCCCAGGAGAATTTTCAGCTCCTCAGTGTTCAGACTCCGACCCAGCAGCCGCTGAACCTCGCCGTAAAGACTCCGGAAATCTCCGTCGCCGTCCATGGCCTGAAGCACATCCCGCTCGGAATAGCCAGGCCGCTCCCCGGGGGCGATCCGGCTTACCCGGTCGTCCGGCATCAGCCCCAGCTGCCGCAGAGTGGCCTCGGCGCAGGCAAGGCGGGATTCGTCCATATGTAGCTCCGCCCCGGCGTTTTTCCAGTCGTTGCCGCTGCGGGTATAAAGATACAGAAGAGCCGCGTCCGGGCTGGCCGCGGACAGGAGCAGGCGCATATCCTTCTGTGAAATTTTCAATTCTTCCGTTATCATTGTGTTCTTCCTCACAAATTTCGCTGCTTGAAAGCATTATAGCACATTTTTCGTCTGGGGACAACGGAATTTCGAGGAAGTTTTCAGGAAAATACCGGGTACTACAGGATACGGTGGATTCTAGGGAAGCTCTGATTAAATCGGCAAGAGCTGGCAGCGAGAGATTTTGGCACGAATGAAAGTTTGAAAAACGCAGGAATACTGTATGTCTTTCAAGTTTTTCAAACTGCACAGTCGGGACAAAATATCCGTTGTCCAGCCGCCGACGATTTATTCAGAGTTTCCTTAGAAAAACGGCGCGGTGCAAAAGCACCGCGCCGCTGCCATATGCAGTTTACTCCGCAGAAGTGGTGATGACGGGAGCAGGCTCGCCCAGCTCCTCCACCTTGGAGTCCTTGATCAGACCCTTGGGGCAGACCTCGGCGCATTTGCCGCAGTTGTCACACTTGGCGTAGTCGATCACCGCGTGGTTCTTCTCCACGGTAATGGCACCGTTGGGGCAGTTCTTGGCGCACTTGCCGCAGCCGATGCAGCCCACGGAGCAGGCTCGGTTGGTGGTTGCGCCCTTGGCCAGGGAGTTGCAGGCAATGACCACGTTCCGGCCAGGCTCCACGGGAATAATGAGCTTTCTGGGGCACACGTTGGCGCAGGCCATGCAGCCCACGCACAGGGTCTCGTCCACCACGGCCACACCGTTCTTTACGGAGATGGCACCGTACTTACAGGCCTTGGTGCAGGTGCCGTAGCCCAGGCAGCCATACTTGCAGGACAGAGGGCCGCTGCCGCCCACCTTGGAGGCGGCCAGGCAGTCGTGGAAGCCTTCATAGTTGGCCTTCATCTTGGCACCCTTGGTCTGGTTGCCCTCGGCGTCATAGGTTCTGGCGCCGGAGCAGCACACGAGAGCCACCTTCCGAGTGACCTCCGCAGCCTGAACGCCCATGATGGCCGCCATGGCCTTGGCGCACTCATTGCCGCCGGAGGCGCACTTGCCGATGGGAGCCTCGCCCTTGAACACCGCCTCGGCGTAAGCGGAGCAGCCGGCGAAGCCGCAGCCGCCGCAGTTCGCGCCGGGCAGGCAGGCGTTCAGCTCGTCCAGCCGGGGGTCGGTTTCCACATAGAAAATCTTGGACGCGGCAGCCAGCACCAGGCCGAACACCAGTCCCAGGCCGCCCAGAATTCCAATCGCAATCAAAATATCCATTTCCAACTCCTCCTTAGAAAATCTTCAGGCCGGAGAAGCCCATGAACGCCAGAGCCAGCAGACCCGCAGAAATCAGCGCAATGGGGAAGCCCTTGAAGCACTCCGGGCAGTCGCTCTTGTCCACCCGCTCCCGGACGGAAGCGAACAGCACAATGGCCAGGGTGAAGCCCAGGCCGCCGGCCGCGCCGTTGACCACGCTGAGCAGGAAATTGTAGCCCTGCTGCACGTTCACCAGCACCACGCCCAGCACGGCGCAGTTGGTGGTGATCAGGGGCAGGAACACGCCCAGAGCCTTATACAGGGCGGGAACGAACTTCTTCAGGAACATTTCCACCACCTGCACCAGAGCGGCGATAACCAGGATGAAGGCCACGGTCTGCATGTA
>DJQM01000012.1:0-39972 GCA_002437585.1 Clostridiales bacterium UBA6386
CACTTCATTTTAGCACATACAGAATCCAGCTCTGCAAAAAATAGGACACAGCCCCTTTCTATGGGCTGTGTCCGTTTTTTGCAGAGTTACCTTCCCAGCAGCTTCTCGCCCCAGGAAACCAGCTCCTCCACACTCAGGCAGTTCAGCTGGCCGATCCCGTCATCGTTATCCAAGGTCAGGTATCGGTTCCCATAGGGGTCATAGGCGATGCAGGAGGGGATCACCGCCGCCACCTGCGCCGTCCCATCGGAAACGTCCAGCAGGAAGGTCTCTTCATCGGCGTAGGCAAGCAGCCGCCCCTCCTTTGTCCATTCCCATTTGGAAATTTCCGGCGTGCTTAGGCTCTGACAGCTGGGCAGCAAATCCAGCGTCTCGATCAACTCTCCGTCGGCCGTCCGATAAAAGCCGATCGTTCCCTGGCTGAAAGACATCGCCAGCCTGCTCCCATCCGGGAGGAAACAGGCACCCTTCACCTGGGCGTTGCCGTCGGCTCCGGAAACCGTAAACAGCAGCTTTCCCGTTGAATCTGTCGCATAGAAGTGATCCTGAAGGGCGATCCCCAGGATTTCGCCGGTTTCGTCCGGATAAAACGCCACCTGATAGGCCCAGTCCCCCATTTCCTGAATTTCCGGCAGCAGCCAGCTGATATCCCGGTCCTTCGTTTCCTCCGTTTCCAGGTTCAGCTCCATCAGACCCAGGTGCTTCTCCTCCGGAAGGTAATAGGGAACCCGCACCCACCCCTGGGCATCCATTTTCCCATTCCAGGATAAGTCCCACAATGCCTGAGGAATCTTGGACAAATCTCTCCTGGATGCCGCCGGAGACTGGGCAAGCTCCACCGGCTCTGACTGCCATGGATCCCAGAGATACACCGTCGCCGTATCCTCGGAAGAATCCGAAACGATGAACACCAGCCGGTCTTTCCAGATGCCGAGCGGCTTGGCATATTTCAGCGGGTATTCCGCCTGCCGGGTCTTTCCGGTGGTCATATCCAGTTCCACCAGCACTTCCCTGACATTCTCCGTCCCCTTATCCACTCTGGCATGAAAATACAACCGTTTTCCGTCCTCTGAGGTACCCAGCGGCTCCCCTCCGTCGTATCTGTCCGGAAGCGTTATCTGCCGATTGGTGCCTGTGCTTTCCTCCCAGTACCAGCCTTCTCGATACTGTCCCAGAGTAAGGGAAGCTCCATCGGGGGATATCCCAAGAGATTGGACATCCTCCGGCTTCCAGCGTTCTTCTGTTCCCTGCGCAAGCACCTGATAATTCTCCGGCGGCGCACTCATCCGGTATTTCCGGATCAGCCCGCTCTCTTCCTCTTCCTGTTCACCGTCCGCGATATAATAGGTGTTGTCCTTGCGACAGACCCGGGAGACCGGGCCTTGAAACTGCCGCCAGCTGTACAGATAATTCCGGTCAAAGAACGCGTTGGTGAGGCTTCCGTCATAATTGACGGTGCGAAATCCGTCTTCTCTGACCTCCACGTCCACAGCGGGGCTTTCCAGCGTCCAGCTGTCCAGAACCGCCCCGCTCTTCAGGGCAACGCGCTGACAAAGCCGGTCGCTCACCGCCAGTACACATTCCTCCTGCCCATCCTTTTGGGGAACCTCCAGCAGCCATTCTCCGCCGCCTGCACTGTAATGGGTCTGCTCCGTGCGCCAGACCCGTCTGCCCGTCGCCGGGTCGTACCGTTCGATTGCGGAAGCTCCTCCCTGAGATACCCGATCCCAATGATATCCGTCCCCCATCTGTGCCAGCGCACTGTTATCCCTGAGCAAAAGCAGTTGGTCTCCGACAAAGCACAGCCTTTGTCTTTCCTCCATGGCAAATTTATTCGCTGGCAGCGGCTCCAGTTCGACCTGCCGGAGCAACCCTCGGGTCAGATCCATGAGCAGCAATTTCTGAGGTCTTTCGTCAGTGAGGCGTTCAAAATAGACCCCCGCGCCCCATTTTCCGTCCCGTGACACCGTCAGCTCCTGGATATTGTAGGAATGAAAGGGAAAGCCCATCGGGAAGGAACTCCGGCTCAGCTCCCGGCCGGTTTCCGGCGACAGCCGTACCAGGTCGATGTCGGTGCAATCCAAAAATTCACCTCCCGTTCCCTGCCATACCAGTACCGTATCGGAATCTGCCATCAGCTGAAAGCCGATTAAATGATCCACTGCCACTTCCCACAGGGTTTTTCCGGTTTCCATATCCAGGCAGGACAATTTGCTGCCGGTCTCTGCCAGCACCTGGGTCTTACCCGGAAGAAATACCACCCGTGAGGTGTTATAAATGCTCTCCCCGTGCAGATTCCAGCATTTCGTCATCGTCTGGGTATCCCAGCACTGAATGGTCTTGTCGCTCACAACCAGCAGCCGACTTCCGTCCTCATTCAGGTACATACTGTAGTAGTTCACCAGGTCGGGATCGATCAGCCCCACATTTTCGGCGTAATTGCCGATGGTTTTCGGCGTCCGGTACACTCCCAGAGCCTGGCTGAGAACGTACTGCGCCTGAGGAAGCACCGGTCTGTCCCGATCCTCCGAGGGCAAGGCCTGAAGTGCCAGCTCCACCGCTCCCAGCGTGTCGTTTTCCTCCAGCCGCTTTTGCGCCTGCTCCGCCAGGAACCGGGATTCGTTGATCAGAGAAGCGGTGTATTCCTCCTGGATGCGCTCCGCCTGCCGGTTGATTTCCGCCGCCTGCCCGGAAATCACCTTTGCCCGGTTCCCGGCAAAGGCCGCAAAGCCCGCGGTGACGGCAAAGGCCAGCCCCGCTGCCGCCGCGATGCGCCGGATTCGGTAAATCCGCTGCCGCTGCTTCAGACCGTCAAAGGTGGTTCCCAGCATGGGAGCCGCCACCTTCAGCAGCGCGTCCCGGCGCAGAAGCCGCCGAACCTCCGCCTCCGTCGCCCCTCTGGCATCGGCGGCCAGAACCTGGCCGGTCTGACCGCCGCCCATGAGCTGGGGCGGATAGCTCTCCTCCGGCTCTCCGGCGGTGAGCACCGCCAGAATCCGGGAGCGGTCGTGATATTCCAGGAACGTGTCGATTTCCAGCTTTACCCAGGGAGATGTAGGGGTCTGGGGAGAGCAGATCACAATGAGCCATCCGGAATTTTTCAAGGCCTGCCGGATCTGGCAGCCAAAATCCGCGCAGCTGGAAAGCTCCCCCTCATCCACGAATACCCGCCGGAAGGGCTTTCTCCCCTTTCCGATATCCCGGGGCGCCCGATAGCTTTCCAACGCCCGTTGGAGAGCCACCGCCGCGGCACTGTCGATGGCTCCGTGCTTATAGCACACGAAAGCGTCATATTTCACCGCCTCCAGCTCCGTCCGGTGGGGCTGCAAGGCCTGTAAAATCTCCCCGGTGTCCGCCAGCATTTCCTGGGCGGTGTGGTATCTGTCCTCAGGCAAAGGAGCCAGAGCCTTGGCAAGGTACTGCTGCAGCGCGCCCTCCAGATGCCGGGGAATCCCGGCGCGGCTCAGCTGCCGCTGGGTCAGGAAGCTTCCGGTGCTTCCCATGAGAAGGGTTCTGCCGTTGGGCTTATGACCGGTGAGCAGATACAGAGCCATGCAGCCCACGCTGTACAGATCCGCCTCCGGCCCCAGCCGAAGGGTTCCGTCGTTGCCATGGAGAATTTCCGGAGCCGTGAAGCCGGGGCTGGCAAAAATGACCCGGTCAGCGATTGGCTCCGTCTTTCCCTCCCGGAAGGGTCTGGCCGCGCCGAAGTCGATCAGGGTCAGAATCTCGCTTTTCTCCCGGAGCGTTCCCCGGAGAAATACGTTTCCGTCCTGAATATCCAAATGCAGATAGCCAGCCCGGTGTACCTCCGCCAGAGCAAACAATAGCTGCTGCAGAATCCGGAAGGTCTCCACCCCGGAAAACCGCCGTTTTTCCTCCAGGATCGCCCCGATGGAACGACCCTTGTTGGAAATGGACTCCATGACGGTGACGGTGTTCTCCACCGTCGCCGACGGCTGCCCCGGCAGGGAATATACCGCCCGGCGGGCGGTTTCCCGGACAGGCACCATCCGGGAGGCGGTGTGGTAAATCTCCCGGCTGATGGTGCCCTCCCGGAGCTGCAATTCCTGCACCCGGGCGAGATAAGCCTGCGCCGCTCCGTCGGTCTGCCGGGGTACTACGGTACCCTCCGGATCGCGTATGTAAGCGTATTCCGGGCAAACGGGATAGCACTCCTTCAAGGCATAGGAAAAGCCGTCCGGCTGGAGCTGGCCATCCTGCCGCGTCAGCTTCTGAGCCGGGTATACAATACTGCCGCCGCCAAAGCCGATGGCATTCCCGCTGATCCGGTAAACGCTTCCGCTTTCCAGCTGAATTTCCGTGCCAACGGGCAGCTGCTGTCTTCCGTCAAACATAATTCCACTCCCTTAAAACGCTGTGCCGCTTTGTGTTGTATAAGTAGAGCCGAAGGAGGCTTTGCCTATGGACATTCTTCTGTGCCTGTACTCGGACACGGGGTACTTTCTGGCACCCCCGGCCGAAGAGGGGCTTACCGGCCGGTTCGCGCGCCACGCCGGCAGGCTGTATTTCCGGGTAGAGGCTCCCGCCGCCCTGGCCGGTCAGCTGCTTTGCTGCCATGCCCGCGGCAGTAAGCAGTTCCGGTTTCTGGCTCAGATAACCCGTCACCGTGCCCGACTCCGGATTCTGGGCTTTTCCCTGGGTCGCTGCTTCTACGTTACCGGCGCAAGCCGCATGAGAAGCCGCAGCCGTTCGCTCTGAAACCAGTATAATAAATGTCAGGAGGATTTGCAACGGTTGATTTTGCTGCTTTTCCGTTCGCACAGGCTGGTTGTAAAATCACTTGTGCCGGTTTTCAAACAAACCCTGATAAAGTACAATTTTCACGCAGGCAAATGGAAAGGGCAAGGGGCTTTCCGTCCCAGAGCCTGTTTCCCGTTTCCTGCGTGCTTTCGGCACAGGGAAAAATTTTGCTGTACATTCCAGGGTTTTATGGTATAATGAAGAGGTTTGTGGCAGCTATTTTTTCGTAAGGCATCACCGCGCAATTTGGCAAGAAGACTCAGGCAGGATTTTTATCCCAGTTCAAAGTTTGGAAAATGGAGGAATACTGTATGTATTTCCCATTTTTCAAGCTGAAGAAATGTGGTAAAAAGACGGCTGAGGCTCGCAGACACAATTGTGCGGTGATGCCTCAAAGAGACAGAAGGGAGTTTTTTCATGCAATTTATCCGCAGCCTTGCCAAAAAGTACAACGACACCAGCCTGATCGTCCGGATCCTCATCGGCCTGGTGCTGGGTACGGTGCTGGCACTGCTCGTCCCCGGAGCCGCCTGGATCGGCATTTTCGGTGATCTGTTCGTGGGCGCGCTGAAGGGCGTCGCCCCGGTGCTGGTCTTCGTCATCGTGGCCTCCGCCCTGGCTCAGTCCAGTGCCAGGCTGGATCGCCGGTTCGCCACCGTCATCTGGCTGTACATGCTCACCACCTTCATCGCGGCGGCTCTGGCCGTCGTCACCAGCTTCCTCTTCCCCGTCACCGTTGACCTGGTGGAGGCAGCCCAGTCCGACGTGATCCCCCAGGGTCTGGGTGAAGTGCTGAACACCCTGCTGACAAACTTTGTGGCAAACCCCGTGGGTGCCATTATAAGCGGCAACTACATCGGCATTCTCTTCTGGGCCTGCCTGTTCGGCCTGGCCATGAAGGGCATCGGCTCCGAAACCACCAAGCAGTTCATGGCCGACACCGCCGACACCATCTCCCAGATCGTCCGCTGGGTCGTCAACCTGGCTCCCTTCGGCATTCTGGGTCTGGTTTACGCCAATGTGGTGGGCAGCGGCATGGCCATTTTCAGCCAGTACGGCCGGCTGCTGGTGCTGCTGGTGGGCACCATGCTGCTGATGGCTCTGGTCGTCAATCCGCTGATCATTTTCCTGTATCTGCGCTGCAACCCCTATCCCCTGGTGCTGCGGTGCCTGAAGGAATCCGGCCTGACTGCCTTCTTCACCCGCTCCTCCGCCGCCAATATTCCTGTGAATATGGCTCTGTGTGAGAAGCTGGGCATGGATCGGGATATGTACTCCGTGTCCATCCCCCTGGGTGCCACCATCAACATGGACGGTGCCGCTGTGACCATCACCGTCATGGCTCTGGCCGCCGCCAACACCCTGGGCATTCCGGTCTCCTTCACCGCCGCCATCGTGCTGGCCTTCATGAGCGCCCTGGGTGCCTGCGGTGCCTCCGGCGTGGCCGGCGGCTCCCTGCTGCTGATCCCCATGGCCTGTTCCCTGTTTGGCATTTCCAACGACGTGGGTATGCAGATGGTAGGCGTTGGCTTTATCATCGGCGTGATCCAGGACTCCGTGGAGACCGCCCTGAACTCCGCCGGCGACGTAGAATTTGCCGCCACCGCCGAGTTCTACCAGTGGCGCAAGGCGGGCAAGCCCCTGCCTGCGTTCCTGCGCAAGAAGAAATAAGCCTGTTTATGGAAGAATCCCCCGGACGAATGTCCGGGGGATTTGTCTGTTTATCAGGGTTTCTCGTTTTCTCCAAGCTCGCTTCCGAACAGAATAGAAAGATAGTCTCTTCGTCCGTACAAAATGCGGTCAATTCGCACTGTGTTGTCCGCCAAATGATAGAAAATCAAGTAATTTCCGCAAACCAAATAGCGATATACGACGCTGAGGCCGGGAAAATCTATGGCCGTACCGCTCTCCGGGAACCGCCTGAGGGTCATAGTCTCTTTCTGAATACGCTTCAGCAGCCCTTGAGCGGCAGGCTTGTTCCGAAGCTGGAGCGCAATATAGTCGCCGATTTCCAGAAGATCTTTTCTTGCCTCCGGAGAAAAGAGAATTTCAGCCATTGTACTTTTCCTCTAGCTCCCGGAAAACATCCTCCGCCTTTAGCCAATTGCCATTCTCCCCACTGCGGCGGCCCTTTTCCAACTCCTTCAGCAGCTTCTCCTTTGCCAGAAGAATTTCGTACTGGCGGTATTCCTCCATGTCCAGAACCGCGTACCGGCCATGTCCGTTCTTGGTCAGGAACACAGGCTGTCCCACGGCCACATCCCGCAGCACCTCGCCATAGTTGCGCAAATCCGATACCGGCTTGATATTCGGCATATCGACCACTCCTTTCATAAGGCTAGTATAGCCGAATTCTTCGTAAAAATCAACGATAATTTTTACAGCATGTGAATCTGGATAAAAATTTCCCACCGGCGGTTATCTCACCGGTGGGAAATTGGACTGGATACGCATTGGAGGCGGCACCCTGCCGTTACTGGCAGCTGCGGTGAATTCCGGTGACGGAGAACTCCACCCACTCGGCAATGTTGGTGCAGTGGTCGCCGATCCGCTCAAAATACTTGGCGATCATCAGAAGATCCAGGGCGTACTCCCCCTGCGTTGGCTCCTGGGCAATCAGCGTCAGAAGGTCGGACTTGATCTGATTGAAGAAGCTGTCCACCACGTCGTCATACTCCATGACCTGCTTGGCAAGGCTCAGATCCTGCCGGACGTAGGCATCCACCGCCTGCGTCACCATGTATTTGGCCGCCTTGGCCATTTCCTCGATCTGGGTGCAGTGCTTCTCGGGGGCGCGCTGCATTTTCGGGATCAAGTCCACAATGTCCTCCGCCTGATCGCCGATACGCTCCATGTCGGTGATCATCTTCATAGCCGCGCTGATCTGCCGCAGATCCCGCGCCACCGGCTGCTGGCGCAGCAGCAGCTTCAGGCAGATGTTTTCAATGGTGCGCTCACTTTCGTCGATGGTTGCCCCCACATGGGCGGTCTCCTCGTCCAGCTCCTTGTCATAGCTCGTAAGAGCCTTGGACGCCAGACCAATGATCTCCTCGCAGGCCGCGCCCATCTGAATCAGCTCCTGATTCAGGTTCCACAGCTGCTCCTGATATACATCCCGCATAGTATCTCCTCCTTAGCCGAACCGGCCGGTAATATAATCTTCTGTACGCTTGTCTCTGGGCTGAGAGAACATCTGCTCGGTTTCACCGTACTCCACCAGCTCACCGAGCAGGAAGAAGGCGGTCTGGTCGGAGATACGCACGGCCTGCTGCATATTGTGGGTGACGATGACGATGGTATACTTCTCCTTCAGCTCCGTAGCCAAGTCCTCGATCCGGGAGGTGGAAATGGGGTCAAGGGCGGAGGTGGGCTCGTCCATCAGCAGCACCGTCGGCTCCACCGCCAAAGCCCTGGCGATACACAGCCGCTGCTGCTGACCGCCGGACATACCCAGGGCGTTCTTCTTCAGCCGATCCTTCACCTCGTCCCAGATGGCTGCGCCCCGAAGAGCCTTCTCCACAATCTCGTCCAGCTGCGCCCGGTTGCGGATACCGTGGGTCCGGGGGCCGTAGGCGATGTTGTCGTAAATGCTCATAGGGAAGGGGTTGGGCTTCTGGAAGACCATGCCGATCTCCTTGCGCAGGCTGTTGACCTCCGCGTCAAAAATATTCTGCCCCTTGTATTCCACCTGGCCGGTGATCCTCACCCCGGGAATCAGGTCGTTCATCCGGTTCAGGGTCTTCAGGAAGGTGGACTTGCCGCAGCCGGAAGGGCCAATGAGGGCGGTGATGGACTTTTCCGGAATGTCCAGCTGAATGTTATGCAATGCCTGGGTCTGACCGTACCAGAGATTCAGATCCCGGACGGTAATAATCGGTTTATTCATATCTTTCTCCTTTATACCGCGTTCTTTTTCCGATAATGCTCAGTAACCGCGCTGGCGGACAGGTTGATGGCGAAGGCCAGCACCATCAGGATGGCGGCAATGCCGAAGGCCACGCCGAACTCGCCCTGCTCCTTGGCGTAGACATACAGGGCAACGGTCAGGGTAGCCCCCGCGCTGTGCAGCCCCTCGAAGAAGCCATACAGGGCATGGGCAAAGCCGGCGGTGAACAGCAGCGCCGCGGATTCGCCTAAGATTCGTCCCACAGACAGGATGCAGCCGGTGATGACGCCGTCCACACAGCCGGGCAGCACCACCGTGCGCACCACCCGCCATTTCCCCGCGCCCAGGCCGAAAGCCCCTTCCCGATAGGACTGGGGCACGGTTTTCAGGCTCTCCTGGGTGTTGCGCAGGATGGTGGGCAAATTCATAATCACCAGGGTCAGGGCACCTGCCATCAGGCTGGTACCCAGGGTATTGGAGAACATCAGCATACCGACCAGGCCGTAAATGATAGAGGGAATGCCGCTCAGAGCCTCGGCGGCATACTCAATGACACCCACCAAGCGCCGGTTGGAGGCATACTCCGTCAGGTAAACCGCCGCCCCCACGCCCAGGGGCAGGACGACTGCCAGGCTGGCAATGACGATGTAAATGGTGTTCAGAATATCCGGCAGAATGCCGATCTTGCCGCTGAGGTAGCTGGGCTTGGTGCTGATGAACTCCCAGCTCAGGTTGGGGATGCCCTTCAACAGAACGTAGCCCACAATGAAGATTGTCAGCAGTGCCGTCAGCCCGGCTGCCAGCCACATACCGATACGCACCAGCCAGATGTAGGTCTGACGCCTGGCAGGCATTTTCTCATTTTTCATTCCTTTTTACCTCCCTTCAGGAAGAAGTTCAGGATCGCGTTGATGAGCATAATGAACAGGAACAGCACCAGGGCGATGGAAAACAATGCCTGACGCTGCAGGCCGCTGGAATAGGACATCTCCGAGGCCACCGCCGTGGTCAAGAACCGGACGGACTGGAAAAGGCTCGGCATATTGGCGGCGTTGCCCGCCACCATCATGACAGCCATGGCCTCGCCGATGGCCCGCCCTACGCCCAGCACCACAGCGGCGGCAATGCCGCTTTTGGCGGCGGGGGCAGAGACCCGGAACCAGGTCTCCTCCGGCGTGGCGCCCAGAGCCAGGGAAGCGTCCTCATATTCCTTGGGCACCGCCTCCAGGGCGGTAACGGACATCTTAATAATAGAAGGCAGAATCATGATCGCCAGCACGATGATGGCGGCAAGCAAACTGGCTCCGTCGGGGATATGGAACAGGTTCCGGATTCCGGGCACCAGCACCATCATACCAACCAGGCCATAGACCACGGAGGGGATTCCCGCCAGCATGGATACCGCCTGACCCATCCACTCCCGCACGGCGGCAGGAGCCATTTTCGCCAGGTACATGGCAGTGAGAAAACCCACGGGCACACCCAGAAGGATTGCCCCGGCGGTGCCGTAGACGCTGGTTAAAATAAAGGGAAGAATGCCGAATTTCGGTTCTGCCGCGGTAGAGGCCCAGGTTTCCCCGAAGAGGAAGTTCCCAAGGCCGATCTGTCGGATGGCAGGAATGCCGGAAATCACAAGATACCCGGTGATGAGCAGCACGCAGGCCACTGTCACCAATCCCAGCAGCAGGAATATTCCGTGAACCACTGCTTCCAGCAGGTTATTTTTGACTTTCATACACTGTTCCTTTCCTAATACTGATTTTACGGTTTTATTGTAGTTTTGGAATGTAAAGTGAGAAATCCGTCGATTGTAAAGTTTGCGTCAAGTCGCTCTTTGGATTTCTGAGTGCTCCCGCAAAACTGTGTCGTTGCGAACCAGCGCGCACGCTGGTGTGGCAATCCCCCGGTCATTCCAAAAACCTTCATAAGAATCAGTAGGGGTCGATGCCCACATCGACCCAAAGTGCCCTCATCCGTCTCGCGCTTGCGTGAGACGCGCGAGCCACCTTCCCCGCGGGGGAAGGCAGGGGTTACGGATTGCCACACCAGTCTGCGGACTGGTTCGCAATGACATCTTCTATTTCGGTACGCACTGATTCGCAATGACATGCTTCTAACGATACCGCTCCATAAACAGAAAACACCCCCTCGGGTGAGGGGGTGCTTTCTCATTGTTCAGCCGTTGGCGGGAACCGCGCCGGAGGCGGTGATGATCTCGCTGGCATCGGCAGAGGTGACGTAGTCGAAGAAGGCCTGAGCCACATCACTCAGCTTCTCACCGGTCTTGGTGGCCAGCACGAAGGGACGCTGGATGGTGTAGGTGCCGTCCTTAACGGTGTCCTCAGAAGGAGTGACGCCGTCCACCTTCAGAGCCTTGACGGTGTCCTTGACGGAAGCCAGGGAAGCATAGCCGATGGCATCGGGGTTCTGAGCAACGGTGGTGATCACGTCGCCGGTGGAGCTCAGCTCCTGACGGTACTGGCACTTGTCAACCACATCCACGATTTCCTCAAAGCCGCCCCGGGTGCCGGAGCCGGCCTCACGGCCGATCAGGACGATCTGGCTGTCATTGCCGCCAACCTCAGACCAGTTGGTAATCTTGCCGGTGTAAATGTCGGCGATCTGCGCCAGGGTCAGATCCTCCACAGGGTTGGCGGGGTTGACGATCATGGCGATGCCGTCGTAGGCAAGAACGGTCTCGGTCAGGCCGGCTTCCTTCTCGGCGTCCTTCAGAGCGCGGGAGGACAGGCCGATGTCACAACGACCTTCCTGGACAGCCTGGATGCCGGAGCCGGAGCCGGTGGGGTTGTAGGTAAAGGTGGTTCCGGGATTGGCTTCCATGAAAGCCTCGCCCAGGGCGCCGATGACCTTCTCCATGGAGGTGGAGCCGTCGGTGGAAACGGTGCCGGAGAGCTTCTCGGCAGCGGGTGCTGCAGTGGTCGCGGGAGCAGCGGTGGCAGCGGGAGCAGCAGAAGCAGCAGGAGCAGTGGTAGCGGCAGGTGCGGCGGTCTGACCGCAGGCGGCCAGGCTCAGAGCCAGAACCAGGCACAGGGCAATACTCATAATACGTTTCATTTTCTTTCATTCTCCTTATCTAATTCATTCATTTCGGACTTTCATCCTACGGTGCATATCCTATTCCTCCTGTGTAAAATCCAAAAGTCAGGAATTGTAAAGCCTCTGAAAAATCTTCGGGGAAATCTTCAAGAAAACTTAATTTGTCATACGAGCCATTTCATGGTATGATGGTATGGCAAAACAAGGAGGTAAGACGTATGAAGAAACTGATTTTTCTTTTCAGCCTTTGCCTGCTGCTGGCAGGCTGTACCGTAAAGAACGAGTCTGTGACCCTGCCCGCGCCGGAGCCCGCCACCAAGCCCGTGGCTCAGACCAACTGGATCCAGCCCCTGCCCACTTCCCTTGACCTGGAAAATCTGGGCAGCTGCACCCTGTCCGTATCTCTGGCGGAAGGGGACGTGTATACCGACGGAGCAGGCGTTACCCGGATGAAACTCAACGTATATACCTATGACGTCTACGGTGCGGCGGACATTGCCGCCCTGCGCACAGGCGACACCATTACCATTGACGCAGAGGATGTGGTGGTCAAGGAGCTGCATGTAGATGAATACGGCATCGTGGACATCAACGGCGGCCTGGACGGCGGCGGCTACAGCCTGGCTACCTACGACGACGACACCTACTGTCGGCTGCTGGAAAACGGCTCCAAGGACTTTTATGAGGTCGGCAGCGTTACCGTGCCGGTGGATGAAGGTCTCGTTTACACCGATATGTCCCAGCCGGACAAGGAGCCTGCGGTCTATACCGTCTCCGATCTTCTGTCCGGCAAAGTGGAATACAGCTTCTATCCCCAGAATACCACCGTCCGGCTGGAGGATGGCCGGGCCGTGGAGATGACCCGGGTGTTTGTGCCCTGAAAATGGCTCCCTTGTTCTGCAAGGGGAGCCTTTGCATTGCGCCTGGAAAAAGAACAGCCAAACCCCGTTGCTTCCATAGAAGCAACGGGGTTTGGCTGCATTTCCGCTTTTCGGGCATCTATCCGGCAAAAATAGCCCTTGCTAACCCCTATTCCCCGTGGTATAATGAGCCGGGGCAATACCGCACGATTTGACAAGAAGGCTGAGGCTCGTAGGCACAATTGTGCGGTGTTGCCTTAGATATTCTGGAAAAGTGTGTTTTTCAGAAGGATCGGCAAGAAAGCAAGGAGGAACCCGTCGGAATGATTAAAAACATCACAGATTATCTGGAAATTACAGAAAAGAAGTTTGGAAGCAAGGTTGCCTATACCGATGAGGTTCAGGAAATTACCTTCTCCCAATTAAAGGCCGCCGCACTGCGGATCGCCAGCGGTCTGCTGGATCGCGTGGGCATCGGCACGCCGGTGCTGGTGTACATGAATAAGAGCGTGGAGGTCATCGAGGCCTTCCTGGGCGTTGCGTACACCGGCGGCTTCTATGTGCCCATCGACATCCAGATGCCCTATGAGCGGGTGAAGCTGATCATCGACACCCTGGGAGCCAAGTGCCTGCTGACCCGCCGGTGCGACGAGCTGCCGGAGGAAGTTCAGCGGGAGTGCAATGTATGTTACATAGAGGATTTTCTGGCGAACGACACCGTCCGCACCCAGGAAATCCAGGCGCGGCAGCGTCGCTCCATCGACGCAGACCCGGTTTATGCCATCTTCACCTCCGGCTCCACCGGGGTGCCAAAGGGCGTGCTGGTCAGCCATCGCTCCGTCATCAACTTCACCGAGTGGTGGTGCGAGACCTTCGCATTCGGCGAAAACGAGGTCTTCGCCAACCAGACTCCCTTCTACTTTGACGCTTCCGTCAAGGACATCTACGCCACATTGCGCTGCGGCGCCACCATGCACATCGTGCCACGGAAGCTGTTCTCCCTGCCCAAGAAGCTGGTGCAGTTCCTCATCGACAAAAAAATCACCTGCATTGACTGGGTGCCCTCCGCCCTGTGCATGATCGTCAACTTCCGGGCTCTGGACAAGGAGAAGCCGGAAACCCTGAAAAAGGTCATGTTCCTGGGTGAAGTCATGCCCACCAAGCAGTTCAACATGTGGCGTAGAGCCATGCCCCAGGTGAAGTTTGCCAACCTCTACGGCCCCACCGAGGCCACCGGCGACTGCACCTACTATAAAATCGAGCGGGAATTCGCGGACACCGAGCCGATCCCCATCGGCTATGCCTGCAACAACACGGAAGTCCTGCTGCTGGACGGGGATCGCTTGGTGACGGAGCCGGAGACCGTAGGCGAGATCTGCGTCCGGGGCTGCTCCCTGGCTCACGGCTACTTCAATAACCCGGAGAAAACCCGGGAGGCCTTCGTCCGCAACCCCTTGCAGCCCAACTACTATGAGCGGATCTACCGCACCGGCGACCTGGCCAAGTATAATGAATACGGCGAGATCGTCTTCCTGGCCCGGAAGGATTCCCAGATCAAGCACATGGGCCACCGGATCGAGCTGGGTGAAATCGAGACCGCCCTGGGTGCCGTCCCCGGCGTGCGCAGAGGCTGCTGCCTGTATGAGCATAAAACCCAGAAGATTGTAGCCATTTACGAGGGCGACCTGGAGCCGAAAAATCTTACCGAGCAGCTGAAGGAGAAGCTCCCCGGCTACATGCTCCCCAACCGGTATGAGGTTCTGGCGCAAATGCCCATCAATCTCAACGGAAAAATCGACAGAACGCTGCTGAAGCGGCAGTATATTAAGGAGAATTGACATGAAAGAAAAAGTGTTGGAAGTACTGGAGTCCATCCGCCCCGACGTGGACTTCCAGAAGGAGCGGCATCTCATTGACGACGAAATTCTGGAGTCCTTCGACGTAATTCAGATCGTCACCACCCTGATGGACGAGTTCGACATCTACATCGACGCCGACGATATTGAGCCGGAGAACCTGAACAGTCTGGACGCCATCTGTGAGCTGGTGGAGCGGAAAAAGGCCGAGGCCTGAATGGAAGCCCCTGCCTTTTCGGACGGAAGCGTCCGCATCCAGATCTTTCCGGGAGAGCTGATCGACGAGCGGATGTATCTGGTTCCTGCGGATCAGGAGCCGGTGGTCATCGACCCCCACGTCGATGACGGGCTGCTGCCTTATCTGGAAAACGCCCGACTGGTGCATGTGTTCCTGACCCATGCGCACTACGACCACATTTCCGGGGTCAACTGGCTCCGGGAGCATGTCCCCTGCCGGGTCTACGCCTCGGAAAGCTGCGCCGCCGCGGTGGAAAGCCCCCGCAACACCGCCCATTTTCCCCTGCTCTTCATCGGCGACCGGGAAAAATACGACGATGTAAAAAACGCGCTGTCCCTGCCCTACGTCTGTCAGGCCGACGCGCGGCTGGGGGCTTCTCCCGCGTCTCCCCTCCCGGGCGGCGACTGGCTTGCCTGGGGTACACCTGGGCATTCCCCCGGGGGAATGTCCTATCTGTACCGGGGAAAATATCTTTTCTCCGGGGACAGCCTTCTGGGCAACGGCATGGAGCTCAAATCCATCGGTGCCAGTCAAAAGGCTCTGGCCGGGACTCTGGAAAGCTATCAAACGCTTTCCGGGAAGATCCTGCTCTTCCCCGGCCACGGCGACCCGGGGTTTCTTACTGACTACCTATCAAAAGCGAGGAAGTATTATCCATGGATCTGAAATCAATCGCCTATGTGGTCTTCGCTGCCATTGTGGCAATTGCCTACTATCCGGCAGGCCGGTTCCAATACGGCCAAAGAATTGTCCTGCTGTGCGCGAACCTGTTCTTCATTCTGGCGGCCTCCGGGGTGAAATCTCTTCTGATTATCGCCGCCTGCGTGGCCATTTCCTACCTTGCGGGACTGCTCATTGAGAAGAATCTGGAGCGGAAGAAAACAGCGAGAAGGATTTTCTGGCTGGACGTGATTCTGTCCCTGGCCATTTTGTGCTACTTCAAATTCTTCCGGGACAGCTTTGAGGCGGTGCGGTTGTTTTTCAGTCACCGGGGCATTTCCATCAGCACCCTGGTCAGCCCCATCGGCATTTCCTACTTCACCCTGACCATGATCGCCTACGCCAACGATATCTATCACAGAAAGCACCCGGCGGAGAAGAATTTCCTCAATTATTTTGTCTTTATCACCTATTTCCCCTCCATTCTGGAAGGGCCGGTGAACCTGTACAAGAAGACCGCTCCCCAGTTCCAGCGCATCCACAAGCCAAACGCCGATCAGATCATCATGGGTATGCAGCGTTCCCTCTGGGGCTACTTCAAGAAGGTGGTCATCGCCGACCGGATCGGCATTCTGGTGCTGGGCATTCTGGGCGACGAAACCACCGTGGGCTTCACCCTCTTCTGGGCCATGGTGCTCTACAGCTTCCAGATCTACGCCGATTTTTCCGGCGGCATCGACGTGATCATGGGTATTTCCGAGGTGCTGGATATCCGTCTGGCGGAAAACTTCCGGGCGCCGTTGGTGTCCCGGAGCGTCACCGAATACTGGCAGAGATGGCACATGTCTCTGGGGGAATTCATGGAGAAATACCTGTATTATCCCATTGTGCTGAACAAATCCGTGATGAAGTTCTCCAGGAAGATCCCCAACGCCTACTTAAAAAAGGTCTTCTCCGCCACCCTGGCCTCCATCATCGTCTTCGTGCTGGTGGGCATCTGGCACGGCACCGGCTGGAACTATGTGGTCTACGGCTGCTATCAGGCCTTCTTCGTTTCCACCGCCACCCTGCTGGGGCCCTGGTACAAGTCCCTGCGGACAAAGCTGCACTTAAGCGACAGCTCTATCAGCTGGCGGCTGTTCCAGACCCTGCGTACCTTCCTGATTCTGACCTTCGGCCGGTTCTTCATCCGAGCCGGATACCTGGGGCAGGCCTTCGATCTGCTGCGCCGGGTATTCCAGTTCCGCCCAGGGCAGGTTCACGTTCTCTTTGACGGCAGCCTCACCGCCTTCGGCCTGGACGGGGCAAACATCCGGCTGATGTATTTTGGCATTTTGCTGATGATTGCCGTGGATATCCTCCACGAGCACAAGGTGAGGCTCCGGGAGACCCTGATGAAGCAGGACATCGTTTTCCGGTATGCCGTGTATCTGCTGGCGGTGTTCTCCATCATCATCTTCGGCATTTACGGCCCGGAATTCAGCAGTGCCTCCTTCATTTACCAGGGCTTCTAAGGCGGGAGAGTTTTTTCATGAAGAAATATATCATTCGCGCGGTGGCCTTCGCGCTGCTGTTCTGCCTGTGCTTTACGGCAGCCCAGAGCGTGCTGCACTACCGCTGGTCTGGAAACGAGGGGCTATACACTCGAAACATTGTGTACGCTCAGGCGTCCTCCGGTTCCATTGACGTGCTGTGCTTTGGCACCAGCGAAATATACGCTGGCTACTCTCCCATCATCGGCTATGAGGACGCGGGCGTTACCGGCTTCAACTTCGCCGTATCCAGCCGGTCTGCCATGACCGCCTATTACCAGCTTCTCTACGCTTTGGAATATCAGACCCCGGCCGTAGTTCTATGCGATTTCTGCTGCCTGTTTGACGACAAGCTGCCCCAACAGGAGGAAGATGTCTACCGGAAGGTGGCCGAATGTATGCCAGACAAGAAACTCAAGGAGCAGCTCATCCGGGAAATCTGCAAAGTGGACGAGACCCAGTCCTATCTGTACTGGGAATTTCCGCTGCTGCGGTACCATTCCCGGTGGAACGAGCTGTCCGAGATCGATTTTACCCCGGATTATCAGGTAGACGAGACATATCCCAGCTATCAGAAGGGTGCGCTATTCGGCAACCACGACTTTGACGGCGAGTTGACCAGCATCACTCCGGAACTCTGGGACTGCACAGATACTGTCAGTGCCAAATTCCTCTCCCAGTTCAGCATCCGCTATTATGATCTGATGATCCAGACCTGTCAGGAGATGGGCATCCCTATGGTAGCTGTGTTCCCACCCAAAATTCTCTCCGGCAGCCAACATGTGGCTCGCTGGAAGGCCACCAAGGAATATCTGGATTCCCGGGGCGTTCCCTGTCTGGACTACTGCGCTTACGAGCAGGTACAGCGGATGAACCTGAACCTCCAGGAGCACTATTATGATGACTATCACCTGAATCTGGCAGGTTCTGCGGTCTTTACCAGAACCCTTGTCCAGGACTTGAAGGAAATTGTAAGCCTGCCAGACCACCGGGGCGACCCGGCCTATCAGGCCGACTGGCAGACTCCACTGGAACTGTTCCGGGAAAAATACCCGAATCTGTAACCGTTTTTTCGCAGCAAGGAAGTTAAACAACATGAAAAAGTATCCCATTCGGGTCGTGGCCTTCGCGCTGCTGTTCTGCCTGTGTTTTGGAGCCGCCCAGAGCGTGCTGCACTACCGGTGGTCGGTAGAGGATGATCTGTATACCAAGAATATTCTCTATTCCCAGGCGTCCAGTGATTCCATTGACATTCTCGCCATTGGCACCAGCGAACTCTACGATGGCTACACCCCCATCGTCGGCTACGAGCAGGCCGGGGTCACCGGCTTCAACTTCGGCATGGCCTACCGGTCTGCCATGACTGCCTATTATCAGCTTCTCTATGCGCTGGAATACCAGACCCCTGCCGTTGTGGTCTGCGATTTCAGCTGCCTGTTTGACGATATGCTGCCCAGCGAAGCCGAGCCTGTCCACCGGAAGGTGGTGGAATGTATGCCGGACAAGAAGCTGAAAGAGCAGCTGATCCGGGAAATCTGCAAGGTAGACAAAAGTCAGTCTTATCTTTCCTGGGAATTTCCCCTTCTGCGCTATCACTCCCGGTGGAACGAGCTGACGGATGCGGATTTCTCCCGGGACTATCTGGTAAATCCTGACTACCCCGCCTATCAGAAGGGAGCCGGCATGACCGACATTCCCCGGGCCGGTTCTCTTTCCGCCATCGTGCCGGAGCTCTGGAACTGCGCCGGTGCCCAGCCGGAGCCCATGTCCCAGTACAGCATTCATTACTATGATCTGATGATCGAAGCCTGCAGGGAGCGGGGAATTCCGGTGGTGGCCGTGTTCATGCCCAGCATTTCCCACGCCTTCCACTCTGCCCTCCGCTGGGATGCCACCAAGGAATACCTGGATTCCCGGGGCGTTCCCTGTCTGAACTACTGCACCTATGCGCAGGTGCAGCGGCTCGGACTGAATCTCCAGGCGCACTACTGCGATGACTCCCACCTGAATGTGGCAGGCTCAGTGATCTTCACAAAGGTCTTCCTTCAGGATTTGCAGGAAATCGTGAGCCTTCCCGACCACCGGGGCGATGGCCGCTATTACGATGAATGGGACGCGCCCCTGGCTCAGTTCCGACAGAAGTATCCCAGCCTATGAAAATGGCCGATCATTTTATATCACCCTCTTTCCATTTCCGGAATAATGTGCTATAATTACGGAAAATTGAAACGGGAGTGAGACCCATGGTAATCAAGCAGCCCTTTTACTATCCACCCGGAAAGTCCGACCGCAACCTGCACATCTATCTGCCGGAAGGCAAGGGCGGCCGGTTCCCGGTGATGTACTTTTTCGACGGTCACAATCTGTTCTTCGATTCCGATGCCACCTACGGCAAGTCCTGGGGGCTGAAGGAATTTCTGGACAGCTGGAGCAAGCCCATGATCGTGGTGGGCATGGAATGCAGCCATACAGGAAATGAGCGGCTGGAGGAATACCTTCCCTATCCTGCCGCCGGAAATGAGGCCGGAAAGCTCACTGCCAAGGGCGATGAGACCCTGGACTGGCTCATCACCCGGGTAAAGCCCTACATTGACGGCCGCTTCCCCACCATTCCCTTCCGGGAATGCACCGGCATTGCCGGCTCCAGCATGGGCGGCCTCATGGCCATCCGGGGAGTGCTGGGCTATAACCGTTGGTTCTCCAAGGCTGCCTGCCTGTCCAGTGCCATCGGCTTCTGCCCGGAGGGAGTCTTCACCGACGCGGCCATGGCTCCCATCGATTCCAACACCCGGGTGTATCTGTCCTGGGGCGCGCGGGAAGCCTGGGGTCGTCAGGGCCCGGAGAACCGGGACGACAACAGCCAGTCCTATCGCTGGAACCAGGGGCTTGCCCGGGAAATTCAGCGTAAAGGCGGCACCACCCTGGTCTACTGTCAGCCAAACGGCGGACACTGCGAGGCGGACTGGGAAAAACAGGTTCCGCAGTTTATGGACTTTCTGTGGATGCACTGATTAAGCGGAAAATGAAAGAACAAACGCTCCCGGCTTCAAAAGCCGGGAGCGTTTCTATATCAAATCAATATAGCAGTTCCTAGGAATTTGGTATTTTACTTTTTTGAGAATTGGTATTATCATAAGGTCAGAAAGAAAAACAATCCAAAATTCGGAAAGGAGCTGGGATTATGAAGCTGATTCAGAAAATCGAGATGGCTCTGGACGCTTACTACAAAACCTTTCAGCATTGATTCCATGTATACCGTTTTCGTATCAGAAGGGAGAAGCTTTATGAAAGTCACGAAAAAGATTGCTGAATTGCTCACCGAGTACTACGAAACCTTCAGGCATTGACGAACCTGTGACCGCCATCCGCACCGAAAGGAGAAGCCCTATGAGAATCGTGGAAGACGCTGAGATCCTCGAGGCGCGCCGCTACACAACCTTCCGTTTTTGATTCCAACAAGAAGAGGAAGTCTATGACAAATACCGACTATCCATGAACCCCGTCATTTGCAAGCGCAAATGACGGGGTTTTGTTATTCTTCCGCCTCCAGAAAATCCGCCGGATGCACCTGGAGATAGTCCTGGACGTAATCCAGGAAGGCCTGGGAAAGCTCGCTCATCACCGCGTCCCGCTTGCGCACCAGCAGGTATCCGGCCTGTCGGGATGGTTCCACGATCCGCCGGGAGACAATGCCCGGCATAGGCACGGGGGTAGTCTGGGGGAAAATGGACACCCCCACGTTGGCGTGAGCCATAGCCAGCACGTCCACAAAATTGGAGTGCTCCCCCACGATATTCGGCTCTGCCCCCACCAGCCGGAACCAGCTGCGGATTTCATCGATCCGGGAGCTTCGGTGGGGCACAATCAGCGGATAATCCGCCAGCTCCCGCAGGGGCAGCGGCTCATCAGGCTGAGCCGCCAGAGGGTGATCCGCCGAAAAAATGGCGCACCATGGCTCGTCACCTACGGGAATGCCCTCCAGGTGCTCGCTGTCATAGGGGGCGGCAATGATACCCAGCTCATAATAGCCCCGGAGAATCTGGTCAATGATGTCGTCGCTGCTGCCGTTGGCAATCTCAAAGCGCACCAGGGGATATTCCTCCCGGAAGCCCGCCAGCCACCGTCCGGCCAGAAAAGGCGCCAGACCTGCCACGCTGCCCAGGCACAGGGTTCCGCTCAGACCCATGGCAAAGGAGGCCACCTCCTCCCGTGTGCGCTCCGCCAGGTCGAGAAGCTGCTCCGCCCGGCGGTACAGAAGCATTCCCGCCTCGGTCAGCTGCAAGCTTCTGCCGCCCCGGACAAACAGCTGGGTGCCCAGCTCCTGCTCCAGATTTTTGATCTGGTTGCTCAGGGGCGGCTGGCTCATGCTCAGCCGCTGAGCTGCCCGGGTGAAATTCAGCTCCTCGGCCACAACGGTAAAATAATTCAGACTGCGAAGATCCATGGTCTGTTCCCCCTCTTTTTCGCCAAGCTCAGGATCATTATACAGCAGGCAGTCCGCTGCCGCAATAGGGATATTACTTGCGGGTCAATCCGTTCGCCACTTTTTCAACAAAAAACAGCAAAGCTACACCCCATGCCGGGCACTTCCGGCATGGGGTGGCACAAAGGAAGAAGCAATCGTGAACTAAGGAAGCTCTGATGAAATCGACAAGAACTGTGCGCGAGAGATTTTTCGTCCAATTGCGGTATCGAAAACGGTGGGATCCTGTATGCACCCGCAAGGGTATGCCGCATCCGTAAGCCGGCTTTCGCTGGCAACGGCTGCGCAATCTTTCCCGTTTTTGATACCGAAGAGTGGGCGGAAAAGAGCCGCTCACCGCCGCAGACAATTGATTCAGAGGTTCCCTAATTCGGATCCTCCGGGAAGGCATATCTGGCCTGGTACCGGGCGTATTCCTCGGCGAAGGCGGCGCTCTCCCGCAGCTCGCCGGCCTTCAGGGAATTCAGATACTCGTGTGCCTCCAGCTTGCCCTCGGACACCTGCAGAATCTCCACCGCCACATTGGAGCAATGATCCGCCGAACGCTCGAAGGCGGTGAGAAGGTCCTCCAGCACGAAGCCGTACTCCACGCTGCATCTGCCCTCCCGGAGACGGCGGATGTGCCGGGACTTGATCTCCCGCACCAGAGCGTCCACCACCTGCTCCTGGGGCTCTACCTTCCGGGCCAGCTCCCGGTCGAAGCTCCGATAGGCCTCCACCGTCCGACCCAAAATGTCCGAAACAGCCCGCTCCAGCACCTCCAGCTCCCCCTGCGCCTGCCGGGAGAAGACAATCTTCTTTTCCTCCATTTCCAGAGCCGCCTTGCCCACATTCACCGCATGGTCGGCGATCCGCTCCAGATCGGAAATGGTGTAGAGCAGGGTGTTGAGCGTTCGGCTGTCGGAAACGGACAGGCTCCGGCTGGACAGCTGCACGAGATAGGTACCCAGAGCGTCCTCATAGCGGTCGGTGTTGCTCTCCAGCTCCAGCACCCGATCCAGGGTTTTGCTGTCAAACTTCCGGGTCAGCTCCATGGCCAGCCGCATAGCCTGGGCGGAATCCTCCGCCATTCGGGTAGCGATGTCCTGGGCGCGCTGGGTGGCGACTGCCGGGGTGGCCAGCAGACGCTCGTCCAGCAGTACCGGCTTCTCCTCCTGTTTGTCGTCCGGCACCGTCAGGACAGCCAGCTTCACGAGCAGGCCGTTCAGAGGGAGCAGCAGCGCGGTGACGCAGACGTTGAAGGAGGTGTGGATTACGGCAATGTCCATCTCGCTGCAGGTATCCCCCAGAAATCCCCAGGGGTGCAGCAGGCCTATTCCGTAGAATCCCACCACAAATACCAGACTGCCGATAATATTGAAATACAGATGCACCATAGCCGCCCGCCGGGCGTTCTTGTTGGCACCGATGGCACCCATCATGGCGGTGACGCAGGTGCCGATGTTCTGACCCAGGATCACGGGAATGGCGCAGCCGTAGGTCACCGCGCCGGTGGAACACAGGCTCTGCAGAATGCCCACGGAGGCGGAAGAGGACTGAATGATGGCGGTCAGAGCCGCGCCCACCAGAATGCCCACCAGGGGATTGGAAAAGGAGATCATCATCCGGGTAAACCAGACCTCATCCTTCAGGAATTTCATGGAACTGCTCATCAGATCCATGCCGGTCATCAGAGCCATGAAGCCCAGCAGAATGCCGCCGATATTCCGCTTTTTCTCAGAGTCTGTGAACATGTACAGCACGATGCCAACGGCACCCAGCAGCGGTGCCAGGGTGGCCGGCTTGAACATCTGCACCAGAAAGCTATCCCCCTCCAGGCCGCTCAGGGACAGAATCCAGGCGGTAACCGTAGTGCCTACGTTGCTGCCCATGATGACGCCCACGGCCTGCTTCAGAGTCAGAATGCCGGAGTTGACGAAGCCCACCACCATCACCGTGGTGGCCGAGGAGGACTGGATCACCGCCGTCACCGCAAGACCCAGAAGGAATCCCTTGGGAACGTTGGAGCTCATTCTCGCCAGAATGGTCTGGAGCTTGCCGCCGGCGGTGCGTTCCAGGGATTTCCCCATGGTATCCATACCAAACAGGAACAGCGCCAGCCCGCCCAGCAGGGAAATCAGCTTCAAAAGATAAAAGGTCATGCTTCTCTCTCCTTATCGTTCGTTTCAGATATCCAGAATACATTATACGGTGCATGAAGGGAATATGCCATAGGCGCTATGCAAAGATTTTGTAAAATTCATGTAAAGTTTCTTACCTGCCACCGGCGGCAGACACTTCTCTTTCGTCATTTCCGCGCAAATCCATATTGAATCTCCAGCGGACATGTGCTATAATGCACATAATCCGGCGGGGAAGCAAGCCCCCGCACAGTCGGGAGGTATCCAAAATGAAGCGTATTATTACCATCGGAAGAGAATTTGGCTCCGGCGGCAGCGATCTGGGACGTCGGCTTGCCCGGGAGCTGGGCATTGCCTATTACGACCGGGACATCATTCTGCGCACCGCCAAGGCCAGCGCCCATCTGACCCCGGAGCAGGTGCGCCAGTGGGACGAGCGGGTACCCATGGAATTTGGCTTTACCCAGAGTCTGTTCAATTTCTACAGCCGTCCCCTGAGCGAGGAGCTGTGGAACGCCCAGGTGAAGGCCATCCGGCAGATTGCAGACAAGGAAAGCTGCGTGCTGGTGGGTCGGAACGCGGACTACATTCTCAAGGAATATGACCACTGCCTGCGGGTCTTCGTCCACGCGGATCGGAGCTGGCGGCTGCTGCGGATCCGCAAGTCCATGCCAGACACTCCCTGGGATGAATTGCAGTCCGATATGGACACCGCCGACCGTGCCCGCCGGGCCTACTGTGAAAAAATGACTGGCCGTGCCTACGGAGACTGCCGGAATTACGACCTGACCCTGTGTACCAGCACCCTGGGCTTTGAAAAAGCGTACCAATTGCTGAAGAGTGCCGCTCAAATGATGGAATAATTTGTGAATTCCGTAGAATATGGACAATTGTCCTTCTCTCATGTTGATTTTTGGGAACCAAAGTGGTAGAATACGGCCAAGATGTTTGGTTGCAAAGGCGCGACGGGAAGAATTCCGCCGCCTTTTTCCCATTCATCCCAGCCATATCCGGCGAAAATCCCATTTTTGTGAAAAACAGAGGAAAGGATGAATTGTTATGAAAAAGTTTACCGCATTGTGTCTGGCCATGGTAATGGTTCTGGCTCTGGCTGCCTGCAGCGGTTCTGCCGCTCCCGCCCAGACCCAGGCGCCCGCGGCTGCCGCCACCGAGGCTCCTGCCGCCGATACCACCACGGCTCCCGCCGCTTCCGGCAGGAAGTGGATCATTGCCTCCGACACCGTCTTCAAGCCCTTTGAGTATACCGATGCTTCCGGCAACTTCGTGGGCATTGACGTGGACATCGTCGCAGCCATTGCCGCTGACCAGGGCTTTGACTACGAGATCAAGAGCCTGGGCTGGGACGCAGCCATCGCTGCCTGCCAGGCCGGCCAGGCTGACGGTCTGATCGCCGGTGCTTCCATCACCGATGAGCGGAAGGCCAGCGGCTGGCTCTTCTCCGACGGCTACTACACTGCTACCCAGACCATGACCGTAGCTGCCGATTCCGACATCACCGGCTTCGCCGATCTGAAGGGCAAGGATGTGGCCGTCAAGACCGGCACCCAGGGCGCGACCTACGCTGAGAGCCTGAAGGACGAGTACGGCTTCAACCTGGTCTACTTTGAGGATTCTCCCACCATGTATCAGGCGGTTCTGGGCGGCCAGTGCGTTGCCTGCTTCGAGGACACCCCCATCATGCAGGCTACCATCAAGGACAACGGTCTGGCTCTGAAGTGCCTGGAGGATACGGCCAATGAAGGCGGCGAATATGGCTTCGCCATCTTCAACCCCGACAACCAGGAGCTGCTCGATATGTTCAATGCCGGTCTTGCCCACATCAAGGCCAACGGCACCTACGACGAGATCCTGGCCAAGTATCTGGGCTAAGGGAAGCTCTGACTAAATGCCTGTGGGGGACGCCTGTAGGCGCCCCCCCATTTTTTCAGAATGGTCAAATCCCGTTGCATCGACGGCGGATTTGGCGCATTCTCAGTTCAAACCGAAAGGAGTCCTGAGCGTGATCCGCATTTTCTCCGCATACGGCCCCCTGCTGCTGCGGGCCATGGGGCAGACCCTGCTTCTTGCCCTGTCCGGCCTGTTCTTTGCCTGCATTCTGGGTCTGATCTTCGGCCTGCTCAGCGTGGTGAAGAGCCGGATCTGTAATGCCATTTCCACCATTTTCGTGGACGTGATCCGGGGCGTTCCCATGATCGTGCTGGCATTTATGATCTATTTCGGCGTTCCCCAGGCCATCAACGGCCTGCTCACCGGTGCCAAGTTTACCCTTTCCGCCCTGCAGGCCGGTACTGTGGCTCTGGCGCTGAACTGCGGCGCGTACATGGCCGAGATCATTCGCGCCGGTATTCAGAGTGTGGATCCCGGTCAGATGGAGGCAGCCCGTTCTCTGGGTCTGCCTTATTGGCGCGCTATGGCCAGAGTGGTTCTGCCCCAGGCCATCCGCACCATGATTCCCAGCATTATCAATCAGTTCATCATCACCCTGAAGGATACCTCCATTCTGTCCGTCATCGGCTTCCCGGAGCTGGTCAATACCGCGAAAAACGTGGTGGCCAACACCATGCGGGCCTTTGAGGTCTGGGCCATCGTGGGCATTATGTACCTGATCATCATCACGCTGCTGTCCCGTCTGGCAAAGCGTCTGGAAAGGAGACTGAACCGTGGCCGTGAATAAGAACAATGTGAAAATTCACATTTCCCATCTGAAGAAGAACTTCGGCAAGCTGGAAGTCCTCAAGGACGTTTCCACCGACATTTACGAGGGCGAGGTGGTGGTCGTGCTCGGCCCTTCGGGTTCCGGCAAGTCTACGCTGCTTCGCTGTCTGAACCGGCTGGAGGAAATCACCGGCGGTGAGGTCATCGTGGACGGCCACGACATGACCGACAAAAAGACGGATCTCAATAAGGTTCGTCAGAACGTGGGCATGGTCTTCCAGCACTTTAACCTCTTCAACAACCTGGATGTGATGGGTAACATGACCCTGGCTCCCACGGAGCTGAAAATGGCCACCAAGGCTCAGGCCACGGAAAAAGCCCTCCAGCTTCTGGAGCGGGTGGGGCTGCTGGACAAGGCCTCCGCCTACCCCGCCCAGCTGTCCGGCGGTCAGAAGCAGCGGGTAGCCATTGCCCGTGCCCTGGCCATGAATCCGGACATCATGCTCTTCGACGAGCCTACCTCCGCCCTGGATCCGGAAATGGTGGGCGAGGTGCTGGCCGTTATGAAGCAGCTGGCCGCCGACGGCATGACCATGGTGGTAGTCACCCATGAAATCGGCTTTGCCCGTGAAGTCGCCACCCGGGTGATCTTCATGGAAAGCGGCTACATCGTGGAGGAGGGCACCCCGGAGGAGGTCATCGACCATCCCAAGCAGCCCAGAACCATCGATTTCCTCAGCAAGGTTCTATAAAGCTAAAATAGTGTAGAAGGGCTTCCCGCCGGGAAGCCCTTTTTTTGAAAGGATGAGATTCATGGAAATACGAACCGCCGCCATGGCAGATTTGCAGGCCATTTCCGCCCTGGAGGCCGAGTGCTTCCCCGCCGCCGAGGCCGCATCGCGGGAGAGCATCCGCGCTCGACTGGCTGCTTATCCGGAGCATTTCTGGCTCCTGCTGGACGGGAAAAAGCTCGTGGGCTTTGTCAACGGCATGGTCACGGACGAGCCTGATCTGCGGGACGAAATGTATGGCAACGCAAGCCTTCACAAGGAAACCGGAGCCTGGCAGATGATCTTCGGGGTGGACACCGCCCCGGCCTACCGCCGCCGGGGCTGCGCCGGACGGCTTCTGGCGCACGTCATTGCGGAGGCCAAGCGTCAGGGGCGGAAGGGCTTGATCCTCACCTGCAAGGACGCGCTCGTCCATTACTACGCCAAATTTGGCTTCGTCAGCGAGGGGGTTTCCCAGTCCACCCACGGAAATGTGCGGTGGTATCAGATGCGGCTGACCTTCTAGCCGGGAGCCCCGGCTGGCAATGCGTGCCCGACCGGTCTGTAATCGCTAAACCATTGGGTACAAGCTCGGTATCGTTCTTGCGACGCACCTATAAAGAAGTTGTCATTGCGAACCAGTCCTCAGACTGGTGTGGCAATCCGTTTCCCTAAATTCTCCCCTTGCATGGGGCTCTAGGGAGCCACCTTCCCCTCCCAAGGGAAGGCTCTGGGTCGAGGTGCTCTATTATTTCAATCGTCCCGAAGGGACACCACTTCTATTCACTATTCACCATTCTATATTCACTAAAAAGGGCGCGGTGCTGAGCACCGCGCCTTGTGCTATTGCTCGCATTCCATTCGGATCAGCTCCACGGCGGCCTTGGAGAATTCCTCCATCTGGCGAATCCGTACCAGCTGGCGGCCGTAGATTTTTTCCGCGTTGGGATAATTGCCGCTGCTGCCGAAGAATACCGCCCCCACCCGACAGCCCGAACAGCGAAGCCTTGCCACCTCCGCGGCGGCATCCTCCACGCCGTTTTTCTCCTCATAGGGCACAGGCAGCCGCCCGGGGCGGCTCAGAGGCATGGAATCGTTGGGATTGGCATCGGTGAGCAGGATCACGATCTTCCGCTCCGCCCGCACCGAAGCCATGGTGAACCCCGCCATCCGCAGAGCCAGCCCATCCCGGTTCCATCCGGCGGCAAAATACCGGAAGACGTTTCTGGCATTATCCGCCCCGAAGGGCACCAGACGCCGGAACACCGTCACCCCCCGGATGGAGCAGAAGCTTTCCACCTGCACGGGAACCCGGCATTGCCGCAGTGCCTCCGCCAGAATGTAGGCCTGGGCGGAGATCACCTCCTGCTGGTGCATCCGGGAAGCGGAAGCGTCCAGCAGGAGCAGCACGGACATGCCCGGTGTGGGCTGCTCCTCCGGCCGGAGAAACACCCGCTCGTCATTCAGGATCGGCCCCCGCCAGACCCGTCCGGCATCCAGCTCTCCCCAGGGAGCCAGCTCCGACCGGGGCAGGTACTCGGACAATAGATTTCCGGAAATTTCCCGCTGGATTCGCCGGACGATTCCATCGTACATGGCGGCGTTGTCCAGATAATGCTGCTTGTTTTTCTTCTGCTGGCGCAGAGCCTCCTGGGCGACGTGCCGGGCATCCTCCCGGGAAATGGGAGCGGCGGTGCCGTCGGTGAACCAGACAGCACAGCCCGCATGGGCACCGGTACACAGCTTCTGCCGGATTTCCTCCAGCCGGTTGGGGGAGTACCGGCACCGGCCGAAGCACCCTTCTACATAGGCAAGGTCGTCCTTGCCGCCTTTGCGCTGGCTGCCAAAGCTTCGCCGTTTTTCCTGAGTGCCGGAGTTCATTTCCGAAATCACCGCGTTTTCCAGCCGCTGGGGCTGCAGCACGTCCGGCTTTCGCTGGGGCAGGAACCGGAGCCAGTCGGGAAGCTCCCAGCGCTTTCTCCGAGCCTGCACCCTGGTAAAGCCGAAGCCCTCTCTCAGCAGCTCCAGGATGTACTTGCTCAGAGCCTCCGGCTCTAAATCCGCGCCCTCCCGGATTTTTTCGTAGAGCTTTGCCTCCTTGGGCAGAAGGACGCCCGGAGACTGACCCAGTGCCTCCCGCCAGTAGGCTCGCTGCAGCGATTCGCACAGCAGTGCCTTGCCCATATTTTCAGACCTTGCGCGGCGTTCCAGACTGTCCAGGAAAAAATCCGCATACTCCCGGCGCAGATCCTCCAGTGCCGGGCGTAAAGGCAAATTCCGCCGATAAACCGCCTGCTCGATGAGCAGCCAGGAGAATCGGTCGTAGGTTCCCTGCCAGATGTCCCCTTCCCAGGTGTCGAACAGGGCTTGCAGCCCTTCTTTGCCGAAAAAATGTTCCGCCAGCCCCGCCACGGTGTTCATATACAAAGTATTGGACACAAACACCGGCTGGAAGCCATATTCCCCGGCTCCGTTCCACACCTGATTCAAAGCCCGCCGTCCGGCGGCACCGAGCTGCTCCGTGTTCATAGGTCGAAGACCTGCTCCCGGCGAAGCTTGCCGGGGATCCGGGCGGCGATCACATCCCGGATGAGCTGCTGCTCGTAGCCGTCAAAGCTCTTGTTGGTGATGCCCATATCCAGAGCCGCCAGAGGGGACAGACCCAGCTTCATCAGGTCGATGGCGTCCAGCAGACCCCGCAGATCCAATGCCCGGGTGGAAATCTCCGAGGCGGCGCACTTCTTGTTCAGGTCGAAGAACAGCTGGGCAAACAGCTCCCGGTATTTCCGGTTCAGCTCCGGGTACTCGGTGCCCAGCAGCCGCTCCAGATTCTCCTGGGTGATGGTGGGCATGGACACAATGGCAAACCGGGAGGCCAGTGCCTCGTTCATCTCCCGGGTTCCGGCGTAGCCGTAGTTCATGGTGCCGATGAACCGGGTCTCCGGCTTTAATTCCAGGCTGCCGTAGCCCGGAATGTCGATGGCACGACGGAAGTCCAGTGCCTGGTGAAGCACCGCCAGAGCCTCATTTTTCGCCATGTTGATCTCGTCCAGCACGCCGAAGCCTCCGGCCTGGGCGCAGGCATATACCGGCCCCGGCCGGAACTCCACCTGACCGTTCCGGAAGGTATCCGTGCCCACCAGGGAGCCGGCGTCCGTGTTCACATGCAGGGAAATATTCCACATCGGCCGCTGAAACAGAGCCGCCAGATTCTGGGTCAGCACGTTCTTGCCCGTAGCCTTGCCGCCGGCAAGCAGCAGGTTCTTCCCGGCAAGCACCGCCGCAAGCACCTGCTCCCAGACCTGGACACCGTAATAGGAATATCGGGGCACGGGAATCCGGTCGGGTTTTTCCATGGGGTGCGCCTTCAGGTATTCCCGGGTCACGCCCAGGATATCAGGATTGACCCCCTCCTGCTCCAAAAATGTCAGAATATTGGTGGTGATTTGCTCATGTGTTTTCAAGGCACCTCGCCTCCTTTTGGTGTATCATACAACATTTTTCCACCAAATTCAATACAGAAGGTGCTGTTTCAGAAAAAAACGCCGCCATTGCGGCTGGTGCGCAATGGCGGTGTGTATCAACCGCTCGTTTACTGCTCCCGGAAGGTGATGGCTCCGGTTTCCGGATCCATGGCATCCACAATGGCCAGAGATTCCAGCCGGTAGCCCAGATTCCGGATCACCCGGCCGCCGATCTGGAAGCCCTTCTCAATGACAATGCCCAGACCCTCGATGGTGGCCCCGGCCTCCTCGGCAATGGAGATAAGACCCTGGAGCGCGCAGCCGTTGGCGAGAAAGTCGTCGATAATCAGCAGGTGATCCTCCGCGCTCAGAAACTTCTTGGACACAATGATCTGATTTTTGTTCTTGTGGGTGAAGGACTCCACCTCCGCGATGTACATTTCGCCCTCGATGTTGATAGACTTGGACTTCTTCGCAAAGACCATGGGCACCCCGAATTCCTTGGCCACAAAGCAGGCAATGCCGATGCCGGAGGCCTCGATGGTCAGCACCTTGGTCACAGGCTTATCCGCAAACCGCCGGTGAAACTCCCGGCCGATCCGCTCCATCAGGCCGATATCCATCTGGTGGTTCAGGAAGCTGTCCACCTTCAAAACATTTCCGGGCTTGACGATTCCGTCCCGGGCGATTCTCTCTTCCAAAAAGTTCATAACGCGCACCTCCCGAAGTTTGATGGTATTATAGCACAGGGGAAACCAAATGTCAGTGGCTTTTCCAAAAAAACACAGCGGCTCTTCACTTTCGTCGTTTTTCACACCCGCCCCCGGCCGCTCGACCCAAAAATGGGCATTATGTCCGGAACCTGTTCCTTCCGTGGCAACGTAAAAATTTGAAAACATTGTGTTAATTTCTCAGATTCGGTTGAATTTGTCACAAATTCGTGCTATGCTGTATTTACAACAAAATGTAGGAGGGATCAATCATGGCATTTTGGGATAACATCACGCAAAAGGCCGCGGCCGTCACCGAAAAGGCGGTTCAGCAGGCAAAGAATCTGGCCGAGCAGGCCAGGCTCCGCAATCAGATTTCCGAGGCGGAGAGCACCATCACCGACTGCTACACCCAGATCGGCAAGCAGTACGCTGCCGCCCATCCGGAGAATTTCGAGGAGTGCTACGCTCCCATGATGGCTGCCATCGCCGGAGCCCAGCGGCAGATTGCTTCCCTGCAGGAGCAGCTGCGGGAGCTGAAGGCCATCTCTCTGTGCCCTAAGTGCGGCGCAGAAGTCAGCAAGGATGCCGCCTTCTGCAGTGCCTGCGGCGCGGAAATGCCCAAGCCCGCCCCGGTAGAGGCCGAGGTGGTCACTGACGACGCTCCTGTGGAGAAGTCTCCCACCGAAGAGGCTCCTGCCCAGGAAGCACCTGCCGAAGAGGCTCCCACCGAGCAACCCCCTGTTGAGGCTGCTCCTGCGGAGGAAGCTCCCGCAGAAGACTCCGTGAAGGCTGCCCCTGCCGAGGATGCACCCAAGGCGGATGCGCCGGAGTACATCTGAGGAATTTTCAAGGGTTGAGGAGGGCATTGACCCCTGCGGATTCTCAAAGGCTGGCAAAAAGTCCAGGGTCGGAAATTTCCGACCCTGGACTTTTGTCATAGATTCGTATATCCCATCAGGCTTTCATCCACCACGGCGGCGGTGTCCCGGCCTTCCCGCAGAGCCCAGACCACCAGGCTCTGACCCCGGCGCATATCGCCGCAGGCGAAGACCTTGGGCTGGCTGGTGGCGTACCTGGTGTCCGCCACGGTACCCCGTGGGGTCAGACCTACGCCGAAGGCCTCGGCCACATATTTCTCACACCCCGTAAAGCCCGCGGCAATGAGCACCAGATCGCATTCCAGGGTAAATTCCTCCCCGGTGGGCACCATCGCCCGCCGTCCGTCCACCACCTGGCTTTCCAACCTGGAAATCACCGCGGCGCAGACCTGACCGGCCTCGTTCTTCAAAAACTCCTTGACGGTGGTCTGATACAGCCGGGGATCGGCTCCGAAGCAGGCGATGGCCTCCTGCTGGCCGTAGTCCGTCTTCAGCACCCGGGGCCATTCCGGCCAGTCGTTGCCGGGCATCCGGTGCTCCGGCGGGCAGGGCATCATTTCCAGCTGGGTCACGCCGGTGCAGCCCTGGCGGATGGCGGTGCCCACGCAGTCGTTGCCCGTGTCGCCGCCGCCGATGACCAGCACCTTCTTGCCCTTGGCCGAAATGGCTTTCCCGTCGGCAAAGTCAGAGTCCAGCAGACTCCGGGTCACGGAGGACAGATAGTCCACGGCAAAGTAAATGCCGTCGGCTTCCCGGCCGGGAACGGAGATGTCCCTCGGCTCCTTGGCACCGCAGCACAGCACCACCGCGTCATACTGCTGCGTCAGCTCGCTGGCGGAAACATCCCGACCCACGTCCACGCCGGTGAGAAAATCAATGCCCTCTTCCCGGAGAATCCGGATCCGGCGGTCGATGACCCACTTTTCCAGCTTCATGTTGGGGATGCCGTACATCAGCAGCCCGCCGGGGCGGTCGCTGCGCTCGTACATGGTCACCTTGTGACCCCGCTTGTTCAGAAGATCGGCTACGGACAGACCGGCAGGGCCGGTACCCACCACCGCCACCGTCTTTCCCGTCCGGGAGGGTGGCGGAACGGCGTGGAGTACCCCGTTTTCGTAGCCGTACTCCACAATGGCCCGCTCGTTTTCCTTCACGGTCACCGGGTCTCCCGTGGCCATGCCGCAGGTGCAGGCCGCCTCGCACAGAGCCGGACACACCCGGCTGGTAAATTCCGGGTAGCGGTTGGTGACAATGAGCCGCTTCACCGCCTGCTCCCACTGACCCCGATAGACCAGGTCGTTCCACTCGGGCACCAGGTTGTTCAGGGGACATCCGCTGTACATGCCTCCCAGCAGCATACCGCTCTGGCAAAAGGGCACGCCGCAGTCCATGCAGCGTCCGGACTGCCGGCGGCGGTTTTTTTCCGAGAGCGGAAGATCGAGCGGGGCCCAGTCCGCCACGCGGGCCTCGGCGCTGCGCACCGGGCAGTCCATGCGCGCGTANNAGGGCACGCCGCAGTCCATGCACCTGGCTCCCTGAGCCTGCTGCTCATCCGGGTGGAGTGGAATGTGAAATTCCTTGAAATTGCCAATCCGTTCCTCCGGAGGCAGCTCCCGGCTGACCTGCCGATCAATTTCCATAAATCCTGTAGGCTTTCCCATGGTGCTTCCTCCTTACTTTCCGTTTTTCATGGCGTAGAACGCCTCGATCTGCGCCTGCTCGTTGTCCTCGCCCTTTTCCTCCATCTGGGCAATGAGCCGGAGCATCCTGTCGTAATCATGGGGCAGCACCTTCTTGAATCTGTGCAGGTACTCGCCGAAATGCTCCAGAATTTCCTTGCCTCTGGGAGAGCCGGTGGCCTCCACATGCTCCCGGATCAGGTCTTTCAGAAGGGATACGTCATACTTATGTTCCACCGGCTCCAGGGACACCATGTCCTTGTTCACCCGCTGGTAGAAATCCCAGTTTTCGTCCAGCACATAAGCGATGCCGCCGCTCATACCGGCGGCGAAATTTTTGCCGGTTTTGCCCAGCACCACCACGGTGCCGCCGGTCATATATTCGCAGCCGTGGTCGCCCACGCCCTCCACCACCGCCGTGGCTCCGGAATTGCGGACGCAGAACCGCTCCCCCGCCACGCCGCTGATGAAGGCCTTGCCGCCGGTAGCACCGTAGAGAGCCACGTTGCCGATGACGATATTCTCGCTCCGGTCGTAGGTCACGTTCTCCGGCGGATAGACGATGATCTTTCCTCCGGACAGACCCTTGCCCAGGTAGTCGTTGCTGTCGCCCACCAGCTCCAGGGTCAGTCCCTTGGGGATGAAGGCACCGAAGCTCTGGCCGCCGTAGCCGGCGCAGCGCACCCGGAAGGTGTCGTCTGGCAGAGAATTGCCGAATTTGGCGGTAATCTCACTGCCGAAGATGGTGCCGAAGGCCCGATCGGTGTTGCCCACGGTGATCCGGATTTCCGTGGGATTGGGCTTTGCCATGTCGAAGCTCTTCTTAAAACGCTTCATGAGCACCTTCATGTCCGGGGTCTGATCGAGAGCAAAGTTGTAGACCGCCTCCGGGGCGAAGTGAACGTTGGAATTGGAAACCAACGGATTGTGCAGCAGCGCGGACAAGTCCATTTCGCTTGCCCGGGAGCCAGGCTCGGCGGGACGGACTTTCAGAAGATCCGTCCTGCCCACCAGCTCTTCCACCGAACGCACGCCCAGCTTTGCCATGTATTCCCGAAGCTCCTGGGCCATGAAGCGCATGAAGTTCATAATGTACTCAGGCTTTCCCCGGAATTTCTTCCGAAGCTCCGGATTCTGGGTGCAGATGCCCATGGGGCAGGTGTCCAGGTTGCACACCCGCATCATCACGCAGCCCATGGCAACCAGAGGCCCGGTGCCGAAGCCAAATTCCTCGGCACCCAGCATGGCGGCGATGGCCACGTCCCGGCCGCTCATGAGCTTGCTGTCGGCCTCAATGCGCACCCGGGAGCGCAGGCCGTTCAGAATCAGGCACTGGTGAGCTTCGGCGATGCCCAGCTCCCAGGGAAGGCCGGCGTTGTGAATGGAATTGTGAGGAGCCGCGCCGGTACCGCCGTCAAAGCCGGAGATCAGGATGACCTCCGCCCCGGCCTTGGCAACGCCGGCGGCAATGGTTCCCACGCCCGCCTCGCTGACCAGCTTGACGTTAATGGCCGCGTGGCGGTTGGCGCATTTCAGGTCGTAAATCAGCTGCGCCAAGTCCTCGATGGAATAGATATCATGGTGAGGCGGCGGGGAGATCAGCCCCACGCCGGTGGTGGAGTTCCGGCACTTGGCAACCCAGGGATAGACCTTGCCGCCGGGAAGCTGACCGCCCTCGCCGGGCTTGGCTCCCTGAGCCATTTTGATCTGGATTTCCTTGGCGGAAACCAGGTATTTGCTGGTGACGCCGAACCGGGCGGAGGCCACCTGCTTGATGGCACTGTTGCGCTCGGTGCCGTAGCGATCCTCGGCCTCGCCGCCCTCGCCGGTGTTGGACTTGCCGCCCAAGCGGTTCATGGCAATGGCCATGCACTCGTGAGCCTCCTGAGACAGCGCGCCGTAGCTCATGGCGGCGGTCTTGAACCGTCTCACAATGGATTCCACGCTCTCCACTTCCTCGATGGGCACGCCCTGGGCGGGATAGTTGAACTCCAGCAGGCTTCTCAGGTGCATGTCGTCGCCGGTCTCGTTGGCTGCGGCGGCGGTGTACTGCTTGAATTTGCCGTAATCCTCCGTCCACACCGCCTGCTGTAATAGATGGATGGTCTGGGGATTGTACAGATGCTGCTCCGCCGCCGGGCCGCCCCGGAATTTGTGAGCGCCGATGCTGGGCAGATCCATATAAATATCCAGACCCAGGGGGTCGAAGGCCTGCCGGTGCCGATCCTCCAGATCCTTCTGGATATCGTCCATGGTAATGCCGCCCACCCGGCTGGTGGTGTTGGTGAAATATTTGTCGATGACGCTGTCGCTGATGCCCACAGCCTCGAAAATCTGACTGCCCTGATAGGACTGGATGGTGGAAATGCCCATTTTCGAGGCGATTTTCACGATACCCGCCAGCACGGCCTTGTTGTAGTCGCTGACGGCGGCGTAGTAGTCCTTTTCCAGCATACCGCTCTGAATGAGACTTCCGATGCTCTCCTGGGCAAGATACGGATTGATGGCGCAGGCACCATAGCCCAGAAGCGTTGCAAAGTCGTGGACAAGGCGCGGCTCGCCGCTTTCCAGAATCAGAGCCATGGCCGTGCGCTTGCGGGTGCGCACCAGATATTTGGACACCGCCCCCACCGCCAGCAGGCTGGGAATGGCAACGTGATATTCGTCGATCTCCCGGTCGGACAGGATCAGAATATTCGCCCCGTCCCGGTATGCCCGGTCAACGTCCACGAACAGCCGGTCAATCGCCTTTTCCAGAGAGGTGTTCTTGTAGTAGCAGATGGAAACCGTCTCCACCTGGAACCCGGGCACGTTCATGGTCTTGATGCGAAGCAGGTCGGTTTCCGTGAGGATCGGGTTGTCGATTTTCAGCACCTTGCAGTTATCCGCCTTCTCCTCCAGCAGGTTGCCCTGGGCACCGGCGTAGACCGTGGTGGAGGTAATGACCTGCTCCCGGAGGGCGTCAATGGGCGGGTTCGTCACCTGGGCGAACATCTGCTTGAAGTAGTCAAACAGCGGCGGATGGGTGTGGCTGAGAGCCGCCAAGGGGGTGTCGCTGCCCATGGCTCCGGCAGGCTCTCCGCCGTTTTTCGCCATTTGCAGCAGGATGTTGTTCACGTCCTCGTAGCGGTAGCCGAAGGCCTTCTGCAGCCGCACCAGCTCCTCGTGAGAAGGCGCCGCTACCTTCTGATTGGGCACCTTCAGGTCGGACAGATTCACCAGGTTCCGGTCCAGCCACTCGCCGTAGGGCTGACGGCCGGCGTAGTCCGCCTTCAGTTCCTCGTCGTCCACCAGTTTTCCCCGCACGGTGTCCACCAGCAGCATTTTTCCCGGGCGGAGCCGATCCTTCCGGACAATGATTTCCTGGGGAATGTCCAGCACGCCTACCTCGCTGGACAGGATCAGCCGGCCGTCGTTTGTGATATAGTACCGGCTGGGTCGCAGACCGTTCCGGTCGAGAACCGCGCCCATGACGTCGCCGTCGCTGAACAAAATGGAGGCCGGACCGTCCCAGGGCTCCAGCATGGTGGCGTAGTACTGGTAAAAATCCCGCTTTTTGGAATCCATGCTCCGGTTGTTGCTCCAGGGCTCCGGAATCGTCACCATGACGGCCAGGGGCAGCTCCATGCCGTTCATCAGCAGAAATTCCAGGGTGTTATCCAGCATGGCGGAGTCCGAGCCGCCCTGGTTGACGATGGGCAAGACCTTGGTCATATCGTCTTTCAGGTAGCGGCTGGAAATGGTTTCCTCTCTGGCCAGCATGGTATCCACGTTTCCCCGGATGGTGTTGATCTCGCCGTTGTGGAGGATGATGCGGTTCGGGTGCGCGCGCTTCCACGAGGGCGTGGTGTTGGTGGAGAAGCGGGAGTGGACGAGCGCGAGGGCGGAGGTATAGTCCGCGTCCTGCAGGTCCGGGTAGAAGCTCCGCAGCTGCCAGACCAGAAACAGACCCTTATAGACGATCGTCCGGCTGGACATGGACACGACGTAGGTGCCGGAGACGGAGTGCTCATACTCGCGCCGGGCCAGATACAGCCTGCGGTCAAAATCCAGCCCGCGCGCTGCCGTGTCCGGGCGGCGGATGAAGCACTGTGCGATGTAGGGCATGCTGCTCCGGGCCTTTTCGCTCAGGATCTCCGGACAGACCGGCACGTCCCGCCAGAACAGCAGCTCCAGCCCCTCGCGCGAGAGGATCATCTCCAGCAGCTTCCGGCTGCGCATGCGTTTGAGCGGATCCTGCGGGAAGAAGATCATGGCCGCGCCGTAATCGCCCGCGTCCGGGAGCGTCTGCCCCGCCTGCTGCGCCGCCTTCTGAAACAGCGCGTGCGGCAGCTGCGTCATGACGCCGACGCCGTCGCCGGTGGTGCCGTCGGCGTCCTTGCCGGTGCGGTGCGCGAGCTTTTCGACGATCTTCAGCGCGCCGTCGAGCGTTTCATGTGTTCTTTGTCCGCTGATATTGACAACGGCGCCGATGCCGCAGGCGTCATGCTGCGGCTGCTGCTCCAAAAGCCGGTACTGGTGCGGCTGTTTCATGGCTTTGGCCCCTTCCTTTATTATAATGCGTACATCCGGATGATGGTCTCTGCGATCTCACGTTTTTTGACGCAGCGGTCCATGGCGGCTTTTTCGATCCAGCGGTGCGCGTCGGCCTCCGACATGCCGAGCTGGTTCATGAGCAGGCTCTTGGCCTTCTGGATGCGCTTCATGTCCTGCAGCTGCGACTGCAGCTGGTCGGTCTTCTCCTGCATGGCCCGCAGGCTCTTCTTTAACAGCAGCAGGTTCCGCAGCGTCTGCCGGAAGATCTCCTGCGGGGCCGGCCAGCTCATCACGCAGATCCCGGCTGCCTGCACGAACCGCCAGACCGCCTCATACGTGCCCGGGCGGACCAACAATAAAAAGACCGCCTCGCTGCTCCCGGCAAGCTGGACGCACTGCCGCAGCGCCGGCAGCCCCGGCGCGTCGCACTGCCAGACGACGAGCGCCGGATCGAGCTGCGCAAGCTTCCGCTCCGCCTCGTCCAGCCCTGCTGCCGTGACGAGCGCCAGCGCCGGCTGCTCCGCGGCGAACGCGCCGAGTGCCGCCGGTTCCGCCGCGGCGTCCTGCACGAAAAGCAGCGTGCTTTTTTGCGTTTCCTGCATCGTCCTGCCTCCTTTGTGTTTCTTCCAAACATACACTTGTCTGCATGGTGAAGAATTTTTGGTTCTATTTTAGCGAGCTGCTTCGTTGATGTCAACAAAAAGCCGCTATCATTTTTATTGATTCTGCTGAACGCAGGGATAAGTAAAACGAATACCATTTTTTTGCGGCAGATGCTTGACATTTTCCGCTGCGGCGCGTATAATGCGCTCAAACAAACGGCTTGGGTCCCGCCGGATCCGGTTCACATGGAAACGTAAAAACGGCAAAGGCGTCGTACAGCATCGATTCTGTGCGCACCTTTGCCGCTTTCATTATTTTGAAAAAGGGGATTTTCATGATGCAGACTGTATCGGATTTCTTTGGCTGCCATGTGTTCAGCGAAGCCGTGATGAAGCAGAAGCTTCCAAAGGCTGTTTTTAAAGATGTCTACGCCGCCATCCACGAGGGCAAGCGCCTCGATCTGGCCGCGGCCAACGTCGTCGCCAATTCCATGAAGGACTGGGCCATCGAGCTCGGCGCGACGCACTTCACCCACTGGTTCCAGCCCATGACCGGCATCACGGCCGAAAAGCACGACTCGTTCATCTCTCCCACCGCCGACGGCGGCGTGATCATGGAGTTTTCCGGCAAGGAACTCATCCAGGGCGAGCCGGACGCGTCCAGCTTCCCCTCTGGCGGCCTGCGCGCCACGTTTGAGGCCAGAGGCTATACCGCGTGGGATCCGACGTCCTTCGCCTTTATTAAAGATCAGGTCCTGTATATCCCGACCGCGTTCTGTTCCTACGGCGGCGAGGCGCTCGACAAAAAGACGCCGCTGCTGCGCTCCATGCAGGCCATCAACAAGCAGGGGCTGCGTATCCTGAAGCTGTTCGGGCATGACGAGGTCAAGGCCGTCCGCACGACGGTCGGCCCGGAGCAGGAGTATTTCCTCATCGACGAGGCGCTTTACAGCAAGCGCAAGGATCTCATCTATACCGGCCGGACCCTATTCGGCGCAAAGCCGCCCAAGGGGCAGGAGCTCGAGGACCATTACTTCGGCACCATCAAGCCGCGCGTCGCCGCGTTCATGCACGATCTGGACAAGGAGCTGTGGGAGCTCGGCGTGCTCGCCAAGACGGAGCACAACGAGGTCGCGCCCGCGCAGCATGAGCTCGCGCCCGTCTTCACCACCACCAACATCGCCGCCGACCACAACCA
>DJQM01000012.1:40008-40439 GCA_002437585.1 Clostridiales bacterium UBA6386
ATGCAGAAGATCGCCCGCAAGCACGGCATGGTCTGTCTGCTGCACGAAAAGCCCTTCGCGGGCGTCAACGGCTCCGGCAAGCACAACAACTGGTCCATCTCGACCGATGCGGGCGTCAACCTGCTCGAGCCCGGCGAGACGCCGGGCGAGAACGCGCAGTTCCTGCTGTTCCTCTGCGCCGTCATCCAGGCGGTCGATGACTATCAGGATCTGCTGCGCATTTCCGTCGCCTCCGCCGGCAACGACCACCGGCTCGGCGCGAACGAAGCGCCCCCCGCCGTCGTGTCCATGTTCCTCGGCACAGAGCTGACGGAGATCCTGGACGCCATCGAGTCCGACACGGCCTATGATGCGAAGGAGAAGGAGCTTCTGAAGATCGGCGTCCACGTCCTGCCCAAGTTCCCGAAGGACACCACCGACCGCAACCGTAC
>DJQM01000012.1:40490-40728 GCA_002437585.1 Clostridiales bacterium UBA6386
TTCACCGGCAACAAGTTTGAGTTCCGGATGCTCGGCTCCGCCGCGTCCATCTCCGACGCGAACGTCGTGCTGAACACCGCCGTGGCCGAGTCCCTGCGGCAGTATGCGGACGTACTTGAGCAGGCGGAGGATTTTGAGGCTGCCCTGCACGACCTCATCCGCAATACCATCCAGGCGCACAAGCGCATCATCTTCAACGGCAACGGCTACGACGCGAGCTGGCTGGAGGAGGCCGAAA
>DJQM01000012.1:40841-41757 GCA_002437585.1 Clostridiales bacterium UBA6386
GAGCTGCACGCGCGCTATGAGATCATGCTGGAGAACTACAGCAAGGTCCTGCGCATCGAAGCGCTCACGATGCTGGAAATGGTGAATACCGATATCCTGCCCGCTGTTTCTGACTACACGGCAAAGCTCGTGCGGACGGCCGAAGACAAGAAAGCGCTGCTGGGCAGCGCTGCCGGAGGCTATGAGCAGAAAACCGCCGCGCGGTTGTCCTCGCTGACGGAGATCGCCAGCGAGGATGCCGCGAAGCTTGACGACGCGCTGCTGCAGGCCGGCGACCTGCCGACCGCGCAGGAGGCCGCGAGCTTCTACCAGGCCGAGGTCTTCAAGGATATGACCGAGCTGCGGCTGGCCGTCGACGAGATGGAGACGCTCACCTCCCGCGCCTGCTGGCCGTATCCGTCCTACGGCGATCTGCTGTTCAGCGTCCGCTGAAGGTCCCTTTTGTGCGATCCGCGCACGTTTTAAAATGCTCGTTTCGTGATTCCTCTTTTCATTTGTGTTGGCAGCGGCCCGCGGGGAGACCCGCGGGCCGCTGTCGCATTTGGCAAAAAAGCTGCGGCTTTTTTGCCAAGAGGCTTGCGCCGCCGGCGGGCGCAAACGCTACGAGGTTTTTCTGCAGATGGGCTTGACAGGAGAGGGAAGTGGTGGTAGAATGCTGACTAACGAATGTTAGTTAGCTGTAGAGGAGCCGTGATGCAGGGATGAAGCAGGAGGATACCCGGCAGAAAATTCTCGCCAAGGCATTGGAGCTGTTCTCCGTCCATGGCTACGACGCGGTCAGCGTCGGCCAGATCGCGGCGGCCGTGGGCATCAAGGCCCCCTCGCTCTACAACCATTTTCCCAGCAAGCGCGCCATCTTTGACGCGATCGTGGAGGCGACGGCCGCGCAGTATGAGGCGGACACCGACAGGATCGA
>DJQM01000012.1:41867-43279 GCA_002437585.1 Clostridiales bacterium UBA6386
GCCGCTTCCGCCGGATGATGACGCTCGAGCAGTTCCGCTCGCCGGAGCTTGCGGCGCTCTATTCTCGGCGCTATGTGGAGCGCGTGACGGAGTATCACGCGGGGATCTTCCGCAGCCTCATCGCCGCCGGGGAGCTCCGGGACGAGGACGTCGGGGCGATGGCGCTTTGCTACGTGGCCCCGGTCATCACCCTCATCGGCATCTGCGACCGCCAGCCCGAGCGCGAAGATGAGTGCCTGCAGAAGCTCGAGGCGCACGTTCGCCTGTTCTACCGGACCTTTCAGGCAGACAGGAACGAAAGGAGCGAGGACGATGAGCCGTGAGGAGCAGTGGCTTCTCTGCCCGGTCTGCGGCGCGAAGACGCGCCTGCGGCTGCTGCAGCGGACGGTATTGCGGGAGTTTCCGCTCTACTGCCCCAAATGCAGGCGCGAGAGCGTGATCAGCGCAAGAAATTTTCAGATCGAAACCGTTTATCAGCCAGACGCAAAGACGCAGTGCTGACCACCGAATGTCGTGGTCAGCACTGCGTTTTTTTGACGCCTGAAAAAGGAGGAAACAGGGAAACATGAAACGGACTTTGACACAGAAGCTGGGGCTGCTCGGCGTGCTCAGCTTCCTTTCCTACGCGGCGGCGGTCGTGCTTGCGCCGCTGGCTTACCCGGGGTATGACTGGATGGCGCAGGCGGTCAGCGACCTGAGCGCGGCCGACGCGCCGTCGCTGGCGCTCTGGAATCAGCTCAGTGCCCTCTACAATGTGTGCGAGGTCACCTGTGTGACTGTCGTCTGCATCGGGATCCAAGGGCAGAAAACCAAGCTGCTGCGCACGGGCATCTATCTGTTTGCCATCATGGAGTGGATCTCCGCGGTCGGCTACCGGATGTTCCCGCTGTCCAGCAGCGGCTACGCCGGGACGGTTCAGGACGTGATGCACATGGCCGTCACCGCGCTGGTGGTGCTGCTGTCGATCGTGTCGCTGAGCGTCATCATCGCCGCGGGCGCAAAGGACCGCGGCTGCCGGTCCTACGGCGTGTGCGCGGCGATCGCGCTCGGGATGATGCTCGTCGGCGCGATCGGCATGAAGCTCGTGCCCGCGCAGGCTTTCGGCGTCGTCGAGCGCTTCAGCGTGTTTGCCGCCACGGGCTTCAACGCGGCGCTGGGCGTGCACCTGTTCTGCGGGAAGGAGGAGGCCGTATGAGCGTCATCCCCTATGTCATCGAGCAGACCAGCCGGGGCGAGCGGAGCTATGATCTCTTTTCCCGGCTGCTGGCTGACCGGATCGTCTTCCTCGGAGAGGAAGTGACGGACACGGCGGCCAGCGCGATCGTCGCGCAGCTGATGTTTCTGGAGGCGCAGGACCCGGATAAGGATATCCAGCTTTATATCAACAGCCCGGGCGGCTCGGTCACGGCCGG
>DJQM01000012.1:43348-43758 GCA_002437585.1 Clostridiales bacterium UBA6386
GCGAGCTTCGGCGCGGTTTTGCTGGCGGGCGGCACGAAGGGCAAGCGGATGGCGCTGCCGAACGCCGAGATCATGATCCACCAGCCCCTGCTCGGCGGCGACGGCGCGCGCGGCCCGGTCACGGATATCCAGATCGTCTCGGAGCAGATGCAGAAGACCAAAGCGCGGCTGAACCGCCTGCTTGCCCGGCACACCGGCCGGACACCCGAACAGATCGCCGCCGACACGGAGCGTGACAAGTTCCTGTCCGCGCCGGAGGCGCTGGCCTACGGGCTGATCGACAAGATCATTGATAAGAGATAAGAGGAGGAAAACTGCGATGAATCTGAAAAAAGCGGTCGCCTCACTGACAGAACGCGGCTTCGCCGTCCACTATTTTGAGACTGCGGCGGAGGCCGCCGCGGCCATCG
>DJQM01000012.1:43832-47202 GCA_002437585.1 Clostridiales bacterium UBA6386
TATGCACAAAAAAGGAAACGAGGATCGCGGCAATGAGAAATAAGCGTTATCCCCGTCCGCACGATCAGCAGACGGTTTACCTGAAAGATGTGATCACCGGCCCGAATATTGAGATCGGCGACTACACGATCTACAACGACTTCGTTCATGATCCCTGCGATTTTGAAAAAAACAATGTCCTCTACCACTATCCCATCAACGGCGATAAGCTGATCATCGGCAAATTCTGCTCCATCGCCTGCGGCGCGAAATTCCTGTTTACGAGCGGGAACCATGCGCTGCAGTCGCTGTCTTCGTACACGTTCCCCATCTTCTTTGAAGAATGGGGGCTGGACCCAAAGGACATCTGCCGCGCGTGGGACAACAAGGGCGATATCGTGATCGGCAGCGACGTCTGGATCGGCTATGAGGCCGTGATCCTGTCCGGCGTGACGATCGGCGACGGCGCGATCATCGGGACACGGGCCGTGGTGACGAAGGATGTGCCGCCCTACACGATCGTCGGCGGCGTCCCGGCCCGGCCGATCCGGAAGCGGTTTGACGAAAAGACCATCGCGGCGCTCGAGGCGCTTCGCTGGTGGGATTGGGACGAAGAAAAGCTCCGGCGCAGCCTCCCAGCCATCCAAGCGGGGGAGCTTGCCGGATTGGAGCGTGCAGAATGAGACCGGCTGTGATCGACCCGAAAAACACCACCCGCGCGGCGGCGTTCGAGCTCTGGATGGATGCGCCGAACCCGATGGTGACGTTTTTCAAGACGCTGGACGTCACGCCGCTCGTCCGTCTCAGCCGCAGGCGCGGACTGAAATTCAACATGCTCCTTTGCTTCTGCATCGGCCGGGCGGCCAGCGGGATCAAGGAGTTTTATACGCTCCCTGTTGGGCGCGAGCTGTTGCACTATGACAGCATCGCGGTGAACACTATCGTAAAAAACAAAACCGGCGAGGTCAGCTCCTGCGACGTGCCGTTTTCGGATGATCTGGCGCAGTTTGACGCCGACTATCTGCGCCTGACGCGTGCAGCTGCGGAAAGCTGCGAAAACCACGATCTGCCGGACTGCATGGTCATCGGCACCTCCGCCATCGTGGATACCGAGCTTGACGGCGCAGTCGGCATGAACAGCGGCATTTTCAACAATCCCTTCCTCATCTGGGGCCGGTACCGCAGGGGGCTTTTCCGGACGACGCTGCCGCTCTCGTTTCAGTTCCACCACACCCAGATGGACGGCGCGCACGCCGGCCGCTTCCTGCAGCGGCTGCAGGAGGGCATCTTTGATCTGGAAAAACCGGCAGCCGGCGCGGGGACAGGACGCTCCTGACCGCATGCCTGACAACCCAAAGGAGGTACTTACATGGAAGATATACTTGAAACGCATGCGCTCTGCAAGCGTTATCGCAAGTTTACGGCGCTGAACGGGCTGGACATGCACATCCCGAAAGGCGCGATCTACGGCTTCGTCGGCCGGAACGGTGCGGGCAAGACGACGCTAATGAAGTCGATCCTGGGTTTCCTCAAGTACAGTGGGGAGATCACACTGGACGGTGAAAAGATCGACTGGCGCAATATCGGCCGCATCGCGTTCGCGACCAGCGAGCATTCGTTTTTTCCGGCCATGGACGCCGCGGGGCACAAGGCGTTCTATCAGGAAAATTTCAGGACCTTCCGGGAAAAGCGCTTTGACGCGCTGATGGAATTTTTTGAACTGCCGGCAAACCGCGCGATCGGGAAGTTTTCGACCGGGCAGAAGAATCAGTTCGAGGTGCTGCTGGCACTCTCGCAGGGAGCGGACTACATCCTGATGGATGAACCGTTCGCGGGCAATGACGTCTTTAACCGCGAGGATTTTTATAAGGTATTGCTGGGCCTGCTGGAGCCGAACGAAACGGTGATCCTGTCCACCCATCTGATCGAAGAGGTCGAGAACTTCGTCGGCCGGGCGGTGCTGCTGCACAAGGGCAAGGTGCTGCGCGATCTTGCGCTGGAGGAGATCCAGGAGTCCGGCAGGACGCTGGTCGATCTGATCAAGGAAAGCTATCGCTACCGGGCGGAGCGCGTCGGGCAGGCGATCGCGAAGATGGAGGAAGAATCATGAAACTGCGCAGGATCGCGGCGACGGTCATGATCTTGTCGCTGGGCGCCGCGAGTTTCACGTTCACGGCGGTGCACGGACAGATGCAGGATTGTCAGATCACCGAGAAAACGATCGTCGGCGACGCGTCGGCTGCCGCGGGTCTGACAACTTCGTTCGGCATGGGTCTGCGGGATAAGCTCTATTGGAAGAACGTCTATACCTATGACGGCGCGGACACGCAGGAGACGACGTTCAGTCGCAAGAATCCGTTTCCGGATCGCCGGAAAAAAACGGTACCGTCTGTGCAGCTCACCAGTTATATGACGAGCGGCAGTGCGTTGGACTACCTTTTGACCGATCCGGCCGAGGAAGATCCGAGCCGGCAGGAACTGCTCGCACAGGTGCAGCAGGATTTTTTTACCGCCGGCGCGGTGGAGCGGGTGCAGGAGATCAAGCAGGCGCTCCCGGCAGACGGGGAAACAACGCAGGATCTGAAGCTCAAGGAGCTCTTCCGCTATTATCCGATCGAGAGCGATCTGACGGGTACGACCATTTGGGCAGCGTCGCTGGATAATGCGGTCTTTGCTTCGGAGGACTCCGCAAAGCTCTGCCAGGAGCTCAACCGTTTCCTGCGGATCCCGATCCCGGAAACGGAGAGCAGCGGGTTTCAAGTCAGCAAATATCCGGACGGCAGCCTGGATTTCAATTATTACCCATGGGAATCGAGCCAGCCTTTGGCGGAAGAACATTTTGATTTTAACAGCATCGCCTGCAGCACGCAGGATGCGGTCTACTTCACCTTTGACACGCATACCGACGATGGCCGTGTGGTCGACACCTCGCTGATCCCGGGCGGTTACGGCATCTATCGCCTGCCGTACGATCGGGACGAAGACGTTTTTCGCAGCGATCGACTGGAAACGGTCTACTCGCTCGATCCGCAGAAAGAATATACGAATCTTTATGCTTCGCCGGACGGCGCGAAATTGTTCCTGGTCAGCCAAGAAGCGGTCTCGGCCGCGTCCGGAGGCAAAGAGATTCGGGTGACCGCGGAGATCATCGATGCCCGGACTATGCGCTGTGAGCGCCGGGAAGAGATCTTTCGCAGCGCCGATACTGCGCTCGGCTATGACGCGGGGGACTATCTGGTCTTTGGCGACAACTGGCACCAGCTTTGTCTGTACGCTTATCAGAACGGCAGCTACGAAAAGCAGCTGATGCTGACCGATGTTCCGTACCGCTGGGTGGCGATCCAAAGCCTGTTCTATGACAGCAGCTACTGCCGCACTGCTTACGACGGCG
>DJQM01000012.1:47224-47558 GCA_002437585.1 Clostridiales bacterium UBA6386
GGAGCATCCTGTACGCCGCGGATGTGGACGCAGAGGACAGCGAGGAAACCGTGTATACCGGGGAATCGGCCGGAACGGTGGATGTCGCGGTGCTTGACACGTCGGGACTTGCCTACTACGGCACGCTGCAGACAAACCTGCAGGATTTTTGCAGCGCGGCAGAATATCAGCGGTGGAAAGAGAATGTGAAACCGCGTGACAGCGAGGCCAAGACCTATGCGCATAGTCCTGCGAGCACTTTCGCGAGTTACCTGGATGAAGCTGTCTGGTCCGCTTTATAATATGTAGGTTTTTTCAAAAAGCAAAAAATAGGAAAAGGGATGTGAAGAAAAGC
>DJQM01000006.1 GCA_002437585.1 Clostridiales bacterium UBA6386
TTCGCCACTGGTGTTCCTCCTAATATCTACGCATTTCACCGCTACACTAGGAATTCCGCTTGCCTCTCCGATACTCAAGGGACGCAGTTTCGAAAGCAGTTCATGGGTTGAGCCCATGGATTTCACTCCCGACTTGCGTCTCCGCCTACACGCCCTTTACACCCAGTAAATCCGGACAACGCTTGCAACCTACGTATTACCGCGGCTGCTGGCACGTAGTTAGCCGTTGCTTTTTCTCCAGGTACCGTCACGTCCTTCGTCCCTGGTAAAAGAAGTTTACAACCCGAAGGCCTTCTTCCTTCACGCGGCGTTGCTGGGTCAGGGTTTCCCCCATTGCCCAATATTCCCCACTGCTGCCTCCCGTAGGAGTCTGGGCCGTATCTCAGTCCCAATGTGGCCGTTCATCCTCTCAGACCGGCTACTGATCGTCGCCATGGTGGGCCGTTACCCCGCCATCTAGCTAATCAGACGCGAAGCCATCTTTCAGCACATAAAGCTTTGACTCCTCAGAGATGCCTCCAAGAAGCGTCATGCGGTATTAGCAGTCGTTTCCAACTGTTGTCCCCCACTGAAAGGCAGGTTCTTCACGCGTTACTCACCCGTTCGCCACTAGGTTGAATACCGAAGCACTCAACCCCGTTCGACTTGCATGTGTTAGGCACGCCGCCAGCGTTCGTCCTGAGCCAGGATCAAACTCTCAAAAAATTGTATCTAAACTCCTAAGAGCTTAAATCAAGTTTCTGAATAATTTGCTTCTAGCATTATTACTCAAGAATTTTCGTTGGCTGTTTTTTCGCTTACGCTTAAACAATCCATTAATTGTCCAAGGTGTTAAAAATCGTCTTTACGTTATTCAATTTACAAGGTACAGACGCGCTTTCTTCCGAAGAAAGCTTTTGCATTTTACCACGTCAAATCCGGTTTGTCAAGAACTTTTTTCAAATTCTTTACATATTCTTCATTTTCCGTGCTCCCACCGCCCACTCTTGCGGACAGCTTGCTTATACTAGCACGCATTCCTATTTTTGTCAAGCACATTTTTCCATTTTCTGACAATTTTTTACAAAGAAAAAAGGAGCCTCTCGCGAGGCTCCTCAGAATCGATTCTCTTATTCGGCATCGTCCAGCAGGCCGTAGCCGCCGTCGTTGCGCTTATAGACCACCGCGAAAGATCCGCCGTTGTCCTCATCCCGGAAGGCGAAGAAGCTATGCTCCAGCAGATTCATCTGCATCACCGCTTCCTCCCGGGTCATGGGCTTGAAGTAGAACTGCTTGACCCGGGTAATGCTCAGGTCATCCTCCTCAGGCTCCGGCGCGAAGGAGGTCTCCTCCTGGACGCTGCGGACAAAAGCGTCCTGCTTCAGCCGACGAGCCAGACGGGTCTTATTCTTACGAATCTGCCCCTCAATGGTGGCGATGGCCGCGTCAATGGAGGCGAACATATCGGAAGTGCTCTCACTTGCCCGGAACCAAGTGCCCGCCCCGTGGACGGTCAGCTCCACATTGTTCCGGTTCTTTTCTACAGAAAAGACGATCAGTGCCTCCGCATCCTCATCAAAGAAGCGCTCCAGCTTCATTACCTTCTTCTCGGCATAGGCATGAACGTTGCCCGGAAGTCTGACTTTCTTTTCTCGATACTGGAATTTCATATGCGGCAGCTCCTTTCGTTTTACCGGTTCTCCGGTGTAAGATTACTATACCACCGCTTCCCGGAATCGACAAGGTCTTCCGGCATGAAAATCTATTCGTCCGCTTCCTCCTCATCATCCAGAAGTTCGGTCATGGTCAGATTATATACCATTTCCGCCTTCTTTTCCATAAGACGGCTGAGCCGGACGGCCTGCCGCTGGTTGGGCGCGGTCAGCTCCATGGTCATCAGGTTTCCGGTCTCATCGTTCAGCTTCATGACCACGGAAAACTCCCCGTCCTCACGCTGGGTGACCTCGGTTTTCACGAAGCTGCTCCGGCGCATCTTCCGGTTGAACCGGTCAACGGCGTTTTCCGCCCGCTGACGGACGGTAAAGGCAATGGAATCCTCCACCAGCTTGGCGGTTTCCCTGCCCTTCTCGGTAATTTCATAGCACGCATTTTCCGCTTCCTGCAAATGGCTGGAGGCAACCATTTCCGGAATGGCCGTGCATACATCAAAATAACTCAGGCAATCGTCCTGAAAGCACAGCTCATAAATTTGCTGCGTATCGACAGGATACCCTACCCGTGCCATGACGAACAGGATCAGCACCTTTACGTCCATCATATCGTGAATAAAGCCAAGTCTCTGCATTCCAATCACCTCTTCCTTTTCATTATACAGGCAGTTGGCAAAAAATCAAGCACAACTGAAAAACTGATTTCATATTCTATATAGAAGGGGGAATGTCTGTGAATCCTGTTCTCATCTACCACAAAGGCACCACCGCCGCCTGCGCCCAGGCGGCAGCGTTTCTTTCCGATCGGGGGATCGGGGTTGTGGATCACCCTACCCCGGAGGTCAGCCACCTGCTTGTCGATGTGCCAAGCTTTTCTTCCGACGGTGCGCTTCGGGGCGGCGGGCAGCTTTCGGAGGTTCTGGAGCGGCTGCCGCCGGAAACGGTAGTCATCGGCGGAAGGCTGAACCGCCCGGATTTACATAAGCATAGGGTCATGGATTTGTTGGCGGACGAGGAATATCTGGCCAAGAACGCCGCCATCACCGCCCACTGCGCCCTGGAAATCGCCGCCGCCGCCCTCGGCACCACCTTCCGGGAAACGCCCACGCTGATCATCGGCTGGGGACGGATCGGAAAATGTCTGGCGGCGCAGCTATCCGGCCTGGGCTGCGGCCTGACCGTGGCCGCAAGAAGTGCCAAAGACCGGGCCATGCTGGCGGCACTCGGAAGGAAGGCCGTTGACATCCCTGAGATTCCCGGCGTTCTCACCGGCATACGACTGCTGATAAACACCGTGCCCGTGCCGATTCTGGACGGGGAAATTCTGGCAAAATACCCAAAATGCGTCAAGCTGGACTTAGCTTCCGCTCCGGGACTTGTGGGAACCGGCGTGATCTGCGCCCGTGGACTGCCCGGACGGTACGCCCCGGAATCCTCCGGCCGTCTGATCGCCGAAACCATTTTGCGGAAATTAAAGGAGGCGGCAATATGACCATCGGCTTTGCCCTGTGCGGCTCCTACTGTACCTTCGACCGGGTATTCCCCGTTATCGAGACTCTGCGTAAAGAATCCAAGGTCATTCCCATTCTCTCCGAAGCCGCCTACGCTACCGACAGCCGGTTCGGTACCGCCGAGCAATGGAAGCATAAGCTGGAGGAAATCTGCGGCACCCCTTCCCTGCACCGGATTTCCCAGGTGGAACCCATCGGCCCCAAGGGGCTGCTGGACATTCTGGTCATTGCCCCCTGCACCGGCAACACCCTGGCGAAGCTCTCCCACTCCATTGCCGACGGGCCGGTGACCATGGCGGCCAAAAGCCACCTGCGCAACGGGCGGCCGGTGCTGGTGGCCGTGTCCACCAACGACGGACTGGCCGGTGCCGGGGAGAACATCGGGCGGCTGCTGGCACGGAAGCACTACTATTTTGTCCCCTTCAGCCAGGACGATCCCCTGAAAAAGCCCACCTCCCTGGTGGCCGACTTCCGCAAAATTCCCCAGGCCATTGAGGCGGCAATGGCGGGAAAACAGATTCAGCCGCTGCTGCTATAATATTCAGCGAATTACACAGGTATGCGGATCAATCTCTGTATGTCCTTACAAATTCATTTCATCCCTCTTGCAATCCCGCGAAAAATATTGTAGTATATTGTATGAGTAAATTGGCATGTAAGCCTATTCAATTCACAGCCAACGAAAGGTGGAATTCCAATGAAGAAATGGATGATCCGTGTACTGTCCGTGCTGCTGATTGCGGCATTTCTGCCCATGAGCGTGCTGGCGGACGAGTATGATCTGAGCGAGGGCAGCGTCACCGTCTCCACATCCAAGAATGCTGACGGCAGCACCAAGCAGGAAGTCACCCACAAGGACACGACCAAAGAAGACAGCAACCCCACCATCTCCAGCAGCGGGAAGACCGACAACACCATCACCATCAAGGCGGATGCCGATACCACCGCCAACGTGACCATCAAGGACACTAACATCGATTCCTTCGGTACCGGCAAAGCCGCGATCAAAACCGAGGGCGACGTTGATGGTCCGATTACCTATTGAACTATAATAGAGTCATCCAAAATGATTCAAATCAACGGTTGGTTTCCAAACCTATTATAGTTCACTCGATTAAAAAACTTCATAAGCTGTTATTTCCCTGTTACATACACAAACAGGCTAATCTAATTTTCAAGCCATGCTCGCAGAAGCACATTCTACGAGCATGGCTTTTTTGCTCGCCATATTGCACAATTTATCTATTTATCTTCCGCAGAAAAGAGATTCATATTTGTGCAATATTCCAATTTTTCAACATCACAAAAATTTTTTGAAAAGGATATTAAAAAATGGCCTTTCTCGATGGCTACTTAAGTGAGGGGGTTCTTCAGAGAGACACCTCTCCTTCCCCTCACCTGAACCTTGAAAACTTCATAATCATTCATCTGATACATTCTTCTGGACCAGAGCCGAGAGGACAGTACGCCATGACCACCTGCCCCGTGAGGGGTACGAAGCGAGGAAGCCTATGAGGGCTGAAGCAAAGGTGCTGAGCGAGAAATGCTGCCTCCAATGCCGGATTGCCACCAACAAGGCGACGAGGGTTCAGATAGGACAATGATACTTCTCTACGGAGCTGGCGGAGGACCCGGCAGGGGTGGAAGGCCCATGGACTCGATTCGCTCTCGAGCGTCAGATGATTTCCCTTTGTGTGTTTAGGGGGCGAGGCCGAATGAAACGCACCGACCAAAGCGCAGAAAGATTTTTCTGTGTTTTGGTGGAGCAGAAAAATAAGCAAAATAACAATAGGAGGTACAAAATGAATCACTGCAAAACCATTGCCATAGTCAATCAGAAGGGAGGTGTTGGAAAAACCACTTCCACCGTCAATCTTGGTGTCGGTCTTGCTCAGGCCGGAAACCGGGTGCTGCTGGTAGACGATGACCCCCAGCACAGTTTGACCATCAGCTTAGGGATACGGAACGCTGACGAAGATCTGGACACCACTCTGGCTACTGCCATGCAGGCCGAAATCCGGGATGAATCCGTTCCCTGGGAAGAAGACATCATCCACAGCGACGAGGGAGTTGACCTACTCCCCGCGAACATTGAGCTGTCCGGTGTAGAAATGAGTCTGTTCAATGCCATGTCCCGGGAACAGGTGCTGAAATCCGTTCTCAGCCGAGTGAAAGAGAACTACGACTACATTCTCATTGACTGTATGCCGTCCTTGGGGCTGATGTCCGTCAATGCCCTGGTTGCCGCCGACAGCGTGATTATCCCGTCCGCGCCGGACTTCCTTTCCACAAAGGGTCTGAATCTGCTCATCCGCACCATCGGCAGGGTGCGGCGGCAGATCAATCCAAAGCTGAAAATCGATGGCATCCTTATGACCATGGTGGATAGCCGCACCAACAATGCCAAAAGCATTATTGCGGCCCTGCGCTCCACAGTGGGCAGCAGCGTCCGGGTATTTGACACGGAAATTCCCCGCTCCGTCCGGGCCGCCGAGGCATCCGGTGAAGGCAAGAGCATCTTCACCTACGACCCCAAAAGCCGGGTAGCCCAGGCTTACACAAACTTGACAAAGGAGGTAGCCGAACTTGGCAAAGAAGCAAATCGATCTCGGTCTAACGGGGCTAGATGAACTGTTCATGGATGATAAGGAGCGGGCGGAATCCAAACTTCCCAAAATCCATGAAATTCCCCTCTCGGAAATTGACGAATTTCCGAATCATCCCTTTCACGTCCGGTTAGACGAGGACATGGATCAGCTGGTAGAGAGCATTAAGGAGCGGGGCATCATCACCCCGGTCACGCTGCGGCAGAAGCCGGACGGACGGTATGAAATCGTCTCCGGCCACCGCAGAACAAAAGCCTGCGAGCTGGCGGGACTGACTACCGTGAAAGCGGAAATCAAGGAGCTTTCCAGAGACGAGGCCATTATCCTCATGGTAGAAAGCAATTTACAGCGCACCACCATCCTGCCCAGTGAAAAGGCATTCTCCTACAAAATGCGGCTGGAAGCCATGAACAGACAGGGCCAGCGGACGGATTTAACTTCTTCTCCACTGGATAATAAGTTACAGGGTGTCACACCCGCACAACAGATTTCGAATAAAACAAACGATAGTCAACCCCAGATTTATCGCTACATCCGTCTCACCCACCTTATCCCGCCTCTGCTTGACCTGGTGGATTCCGGCAAAATCGCTTTCCGGCCTGCGGTAGAGCTTTCCTACCTGACCGAGGACGAGCAAAACAGTCTGCTGGATTCCATCAATTCCGAGCAGTCCACCCCGTCCCTGGCCCAAGCCCTGAAGATGAAAGAGTTCTCCCAAAACGGCAGGCTCAACGCCGACGTGATTCTCTCCATCATGTGCGAGCAGAAGCCCAACCAGAAAGAGAAAATCAGTTTCCAGTCCGAGCGGCTGAAGCCTTTCATTCCGAAAAACTTCACCGCCAAGCAGACAGAGGACTATGTTATCAAAGCCCTGGAGTATTACCATCGGTATCAGCTCCGACAAAAGGAGCGTGACAGATAATGGCTCCATCGTGTCGTTCCCCTCCCCCTCACACTCCCCCTTATATTGTATAACCAGCTGTACCAGCTGAAAAGAAGCGTAGACACCTGCCAAAATCGGCGGGTGATTTTTTATGGAAAGGAAAATGCAATGCGAAAAATCATGAAACGAGGGTTCTGCCTGTTTCTGGTGGCCGTGCTGCTGGCCGGCCTGGTGCCCTATGCCTTTGCGGATGAAGCAAAGCCCAACGAAACTACGGAAGCATCCGAGGCCGCAGCGGAGCCAACGGAAGAGACAACGGCTCCGCCCGAAACGACAGTTCCCACGGAATCCACAGAACCACCGTCAGAAACAACGGAGGCTACAGAACCGGAAGCCGACCTGATAGAAGATGACACAGAGGATGACCGGCTGTTATCCGACAGCATCTCCACCTACGCCTCCACCGTTTCCAACGTGCTTCTGTTTGACCAGGCCAGTCCCAACTACACCACGGTGTTGAGCAGTCAGATTTCCGTGACCTACCAGCCCAACGGCACGGATGCCGCCAAGACGGCCTACATCAAAAACCTGGGCTGGCACTTCGCCCGATACAACAATACGCCCTATGAGGACGACCCCATCTACTGTATCGAGCCCTGCAAGAACTATGCTGCCAGCACCTCCGGCAACTACATGGACCAGGATTTGGGGGTATCCGGCAGCGGCAGCTCCAGAGGCAGCAATGTCTGGTATGCCATGCCCAGCTCCTACCGGCAGGCCATCGCCCTGACCCTGCTGTACTCCAAGCAGCTATGGAACAGCAACTACAGCGTCAAAACCACAGCCATGGCCAACAACCCCAATGTATCCACCCGAATCGCCACCCAGTTTCTCATCTACGAGATCGTCACGGGCCTGCGGGATGCCAGCACCTTTAACCGCAAAAGCTCCAACGGCTATTCCAGCGGCGATGTATTCTACAACGCGGGCGTGGCCAATGTCTCCGGCTTTGCGGACAAGTACAACAGCATCATTTCCAGCGTCCAAAGCGCTATGAAAATCCCCAGCTTTACCAGCCGCTCCTCCGGCTCTGCCCCTACCATCACCATGAATGGGAGCCAGATAAGCGTTACGGATTCCAACAGCGTTCTGGGGAACTTCTCTTTCACCAATGGGAACGGAGCTTCTTTTTCCAAGTCCGGCAATACCCTGACCATCACCAAAACCGGCACCATTTCCCCCTCCACAGTGTTCAGCGCCACCAGAAGTTTGCCGTCTGCCGGAAACTCTACCGTATCCATCTACTACAGCGCCAGCAGCGCCTACCAGACCTGCGTCAAGCTGTACTCGCCCCAGGTGGAAACGCTGCGGGCCTACTTCAAGATCAACGCCCCGGACCCCGGAGCCATTGCTCTGGTGAAAACCACGGAGGACGGGCAGAATTTGTCTGGCTGGCGTTTCGGCGTGTATTCCGATGCCGCCTGCACTACACTGGTATCCGGCCCCCATACGACAGACAGCAACGGAAAAATCAGCATCACCGGGCTGAACGCCGGAACATACTACATCAAGGAGCTGGGGCATACCAACAGCGCCATTTCTTCCCGCTACACCTGTTCCGCGGAGAATCCCAAAGCGGTCAGTGTCTCCAACGGCGCTACCACCAGCGTCAGCTTCTATAACAAGCTGTCCTTCGGTTCTGTGAAGATCACGAAAACCACAAACACCGGCCAGAACCTGGGCGGCTGGAAAATCGGCCTGTACACGGATTCCGCCTGCACCATTCCCATCTCCGGTTCTCCCTTCACCACCGACAGCGATGGCACCGTGACCGTATCCGGCTTGCAGCCTGGAACGCTCTACGCCAAGGAACTGGCTTCCAGTGACCCCTATTGGGTCTGCGATACCAGCGTGAAAACCGTTACTGTCGTAGCCGGTCAGACTACTTCCGTAAGTTTCTCTAATACACAGTACGGTGCGCTGGAAATCCGAAAGTCTACCAACACTGGTAATCACCTGGACGGTTGGAAATTCATCGTCAAAAAGGACGGCGCTGAAATCCCCGGCTCTCCCTTTACCACGGACGAAACCGGCATCATCCGCATTTCCAATCTGGCCCCCGGAAAATATCTCATTCTGGAGTCTCCCACGGACGACCCCTATTGGTCTGTGGAGCTGGGCTACCACACCGTTACCGTGGAGTACGGAAAAACCGCTGTTGACCAGTGGCTCAACAAGGAGCAGGGCCTGGGCTACTTCACAAAATCCACCAACACAGGAGATGAAATTTCTGGCTGGCACATTACCGTCTATGCGGACGAAGCCTGCACACAGGAACTCCATACCCTCATTACCGGCCAGGACGGCACTGTGGGCATTTACCTGGAGCCCGGCACCTATTGGGTCAAGGAAACCGGTAGTGAGGAGGTCCGGGACGATTACTGGAAGATGGACGATACTGTGAAAAAGCTGGTGATCCGTGCCCATGAGAAAACCACTCTGGAGTTCGTCAATAACTACAGCGGCAGAATTTCCATCCAGAAATCCGTGGAGCCGGAGGGCACATTGGAGGGATGGAAGTTCAAAATTACGGATGTGGACGGGAAAGAAGTCTCCGGCTCTCCCTTTGTTACGGATAAGGACGGGAAAATTCTCACCGGCAATCTCACCCCCGGAAACTATACTGTAGAGGAAGTGCTGCCCACTGACAGCCTCTACACCGGCGAAGCCCCGAAAACTGTCACTGTTGTTGCCGGAAAAACGGCAGAGGTATCGTTCCTCAACAAACTGCGCACCGGGAAAATCACCATCCAAAAGGTGGACACCCAGGACGAGCCTTTGTCTGGAGCCACTTTCCTGCTGGAGGGCAGCGAGGACGGTAGCCTCTGGTATCCGGTCATTCCCGGCTCCAACGGCATCTGTGTTCTGGGTGAGCGTTCGGAAGAAAACCTTCCAGCCGCCAGTAAGACTTCCGGTGAGGACGGTCTGCTGACATGGGAGGCCCTGCCCATTACACTGCAATATCGAATCACGGAGACGAAAGCCCCGGAGGGCTATACCCTGCTGAAAGACTATGCCTTTGCAGGAACTCTACCCGCAGACAATACCGAAATGGAATTGCGGGTGGTCAACGGAGAAGCCTTTACTTTGCCCAAGACCGGCTCTACCGGCTTTGTCCACATTCCCATGGCTACCGTTTTTTGTCTGATGCTGTGCGCCGCAAATCTTTGGCTGCTCCGTAAGAAAGAGCAGTAAGCCAACCGGGAACATTCCCGGTATTTTTTATTCACAAAATTCAACTATAGAAAGGAAATCGCTATGAAAACCATGAAGAAAATTGTTTGCGCCCTTATGACCCTCGTTCTGCTTCTGTCCAGCGTCCCCGCTGTCTTTGCGGACGAAGCCAAAACCATCGACCAGGATGCCGCTTGCAGCCTGACTATCTGGAAGTTCGACTACACCAACGCCAAGAAAGACGGCGTGTGGGATGAAGATGCCTTCCTCTCCACCGGCTGGCAGGAGAGCTATGTGGAAAACACCCTGGTGAACACCAACCGCAAGGGCGACACTGACGGCCAGAGCGGCAACGCTCTGGGGAACGGTCAGACCAGCAAGGGCTATGCCATTGCCGGAGTAGAGTTTACCTATCTGAAAGTCGCGGACATTGTGACTTTCCAGAATGAGGGAACGGCTCAGGTCCTCTACGGCTTCCACAAGGCGGATGCCGCGAATCTGCTGAAAGCCATTGGCCTGGAAAGCGGTGCCAACCGCTGTGCCGAAGCCGACAGCCTGGACACTGACCGCTATTTCTACACCTCCGACACGCTGAACAAAGCCCTGGCCCAGAGCCTGGAAGCAAATTCCACCACCGTGAAGAACTCCCTGGAAACCTTCATCCGTAACGGCGGCACGGCCATCGACCCCACCAACGAAGTCGGCAAGACCTCTGCCAAGAATCTGCCCGTAGGTCTGTATCTGCTGGTAGAAACCAAGGTTCCCGAAATGGTCACTTCCACTACCAATCCCTTCTTTGTCTCCCTGCCCATGACCACCGTCACCGGCAATGACAACTCCGCTTCCCAGGATGGTGGCGCAGCCTGGAATTACGATGTGGTTGTCTACCCCAAGCAGGAAACCGGCATTCCCACCCTGGAAAAAACCGTCCGTGAGGCCAAGGCCGACACCGGCAAGAATGAGGGCTCCGTTTCCATCACGGATGGCTACGCCCACACCGCTACCGGTTCCGCAGGCGACACCATGGAATACCAGATCGTATCCACCCTGCCCACCATCACCTCCCAGGCAACAGCTCTGTCTACCTACAATTTCTACGATACCCTCTGTGATGGTCTGACTTACAGTCAGGATGCCGGTGTGACCATTGAATTCTTTGCGGATGCCGCCTGCACCGACAAGGTAGCCACCTGGAACCAGGATTCTGGGAAGTTCACTGTCACCTACAGCGAAGATGGCCGCCATATGACTGTGGACATTGCCAAGGCCGGTCTGGATGAAATCAACGGAGCCACTACCAACAAAAACGAGAAACTCTACACCGGCTATTCCAACTACACCGCCCGTGTGACCTACAGCGCCGTTATCAACTCCGACAAGTCCTTTGCCTATGGTGAAAAGGGCAATGAGAACACCGTGGTCCTGACCTGGAAGCGTACCTCCGGCGACTACTATGACACCCTCATTGACGACTGCCATGTATTTTCCTTTGGCCTGAACCTGACCAAGCTGTTCTCGGATGTGGACGCGGAAACTGCCGCTGAAACCAAGCTCTATGACAGCGTGAAGTTCAAGATTCAGAACAAGACCGATGGCACCTGGATCATTGCCAAGCGCAATGACGAGGAAGGTATCTACTACGTCACCGGCCACACCGATAAGGAAAACGACGCTACCGTCTTTACCCCCGTCACCATGGGCAAGTCCTACGGCCACATCATGGTCAAGGGTTTGGAGGAGGATACCTACACCATCACCGAAACCCAGACCGCCAATGGCTATACCCTGCTGAAAAACGCGATTACCGTCACCATCTCTCTGAAAGAGAATGCCGCCAACACCTGCAATGTCTACGCCAAGGATGTACTGGGCGTTCTCCAGAATGACCCCCACTATTCTTTTGACGACGGTGAGGACCTGAAGCTGGCCAACATCCCCCAGCGGGCACTGTCTCACAACTATCCCACCGCTTCCGCAACCGTGGACAAGAATGAAGTCACCATGCTGGAGGACAATGGCTCTGCCAACGCCGAAGTGCCCCTGACCGTGAAAAACACTAAGGGCTTTGATTTGCCCAAGACCGGCGATCACGGCACCTGGATGTACAGCCTTGTGGGCATTCTCCTGATGTCCGCCGCAGCCGGTGTTATTGTTCTGACCACCAGGAAGAAGAATGGCCGGTAAGTATCTGGCCCCCCGGAAAAACACTCCGGGGGGCTGTCCGAAAGGAGGAGATTCTATCCGAGACAAGCGAAGAAAGATCGTCACCGTCTCTCTGGCCATCCTGTTTTTCCTGCTGGCGCTGGGGCTGACTATCTACCCCATATTCAGCAGCCGCTACAATGAGGTCCACCAATCCCAGATCCATACGGAGTATCAGGATGCTGTCCAGGCGTTGCCGGACACCGCCATCCCGGATGCCAGGGCGAAAGCCCAGGCGTACAATGAGGAATTGTGGAGCAGTATCGTCCGGCATGGCAGCTATTCCAAGGATTCTGTAACTTCCGCTGTTGAAGAATATGCCCAGCTCTTAGACCTTACCGGCACCGGGACTATGGGCTATGTTCATATCCCCAAACTGGGGGTATCCTTGCCCATCTACCACGGCACAGAGGAGGAAACCCTGGACCGGGGGATCGGCCATCTCATTGGCAGTTCCCTTCCCATTGGCGGCAGTAACACCCACGCCATCCTCACCGGCCATTCCGGCCTTGCCAGCCAGAAGATGTTTTCCGACCTGGACAAGCTGGAAATTGGGGATACCTTCTACCTGGAAGTGCTGAACGAAGTCCTTGCTTATGAGGTTGACCAGATCAACACCGTCCTGCCCCATGACACCACCTATCTGGGGCTGGAGGAAGGCAAGGATTTATGTACTCTTGTGACCTGCACCCCCTTTGGGGTCAACACCCATAGGCTCCTGGTCCGGGGCCACCGGATTTCCTACACCCCGGAAGATTCCGAAAATCCCACAATGGAACTGGCTGAAACAAGCGAAACGGTAGATTCCACCTGGGAGCAGGAATATGAGAAAGGCGTGTATTTTGCCATTGGCATTGTGGCCGTTATCTGCCTGATCCTATTCATTGCGTGGCTGACACAGAAAGGAGAAACCAATGCAGCGTAAAGGCGTCCTCATTACTCTGCTGTTTCTGTGGATTTACCTGGTGGGCATGGGCATTCTCCTGTATCCGGCAATCAACAACTATTACACCAGCAAGCGAATGGAAAGCTCTGTAGAGTCCTTCTATGGCACCAATGCCACGGAAAGCACATCGGATAATCTGCTTACCACAGAACCAATTGCGGAAACAAAGCCACCCACGCCCTACCCGGAGCTGCTGGAAATGCTGGAAACCTACAACCGGGAGCTTTACGAAAGCGACCAGACCGCGCTCAACAGTCTGGCCGCTACGGAGCAGCCGGGGGTGCTGTTCAGTGTCAGCGGTCAGGCTGGGGATGGGTTCGGTGTCCTGTCCATTCCGAAGCTGGAGCTGGAAATGCCCCTGTATCTGGGCGCCACCGATAAGCACATGGCAGACGGGGCCGCCCAGCTGGGGCAGACCAGCATTCCCATTGGCGGTGAGAATACCAATGCCGTCATTGCGGGGCATCGGGGATACAATGGCGCGCCCTACTTCCGATATGTGCCGGAATTGCGGATTGGGGATTCCGTGAACATTACCAACCTCTGGGGCACCCTGCACTACAAGGTTGTGGAAACCAAAATCATCCAGCCCAATGATATTGATGCCATCAAAATCCAATCCGGGCGGGATTTAATTACCCTGCTGACCTGCCACCCCTACGCCAGCGGCGGCAGGCAGCGGTTTTTAGTGATCTGTGAAAGAATGGAGGAAGAAAGTAGAAGATGAAAAAAGAAAGGCCGGAAGCTATGAGATCATCCAGGCGTTCCACATCAGGGACCCGGAAATCGTCATTGGGGAGGACATAAACGCCAAGCCGGAGGAACGCTATATGTGTGCCTACTGCCAGCAGAACGAGATTGCGGCCCTCTACAACGCGGTCATGGTCAGTGACGATTACTGCGAAATTGTCAAGCTCTTTGCGGACAGGCTGTCGGAACAGGCTGAGAAAACCCGCACGGAGTTATCCGAGCCGAAGCTCCAGGGCATTGACATAACACCCCTGACCAGCAAGGACTGTACCCACATTTCCTATGACGATGACTTGAATGGGAAAGTCGTGGTAATCCGTCCGGATGTGCTGCGGAAGGAGTATCAGCTGGCAACCCGTCAGCTGAAGCTCTGCATTGGCGGCTTTGGATCAAGCCCCCACAGCCGGGGTTCTGCCTGTTTCTGTGTGGATTTGTACTCCGGCAACAGCTCCCGGTATGAGCGCCGGGATATTCTCGGAACCGTGGAGCAGGAACAGCTTCCCCAATGGGCAAAGCAGGGACTGGAACAGTATCAGCGGGAACATTCTGAAAAGCGAAAGACCTGCTAAGAAAAGTCAAGTAGAAATTTCAAGATAATGTGACAGGCAAATGGGCGCACTGAACCAAGCCGCTTAGCGTCTCAAATTTGAAACGGCGGCCAGCCAATTGGGTATGACAAGATCAGAGCTGTCCGGATGCTTCCAGGTAGGCTTTCACAGTAGCGTAGTAGATCCGCAGAAACTTGTTGGCAGAGGCCATCATGTAGACACGGTAGGGCTTGCCTTCAGCACGCTTTCTGTCCATGAACTGGTAGATTGGTTTATCCAGCGGTGCGGTCTGTAAATAGACACTCATGACGAGAAAGAGTGTACGCCGCAGGGAAGAAGCACCAATTTTGCTCATGGATTTATGTCTGCCAACGACATCTCCAGAATCGTTCGGCGGGGCATCAAGGCCGGCGTAGGCCACCAATGCTTTCTTGGAGTAAAAGCGGCGCACATCTCCAATTTCAGCCATGAGCTGCGGGCCAAGAGTTGGGCCGACACCGTACATCCCCATGACAACGGGGTATTCCGGTAGTTGAGAAGCCAACGACTGCATTTCCTGTTTGAGTGCAGCGAGTGCGGAAGAGGTCGCTCTGAGCTGCGATACAGCCTGTTCCACGAGCAGCTTCGTCGTATCGGATTTCGGCATAACGGGGTCAATCCCAAATTCTGTGTAAACAGCAAAACGTGGTGTAAAATAGAGCAAAATAATTTAAGGGGCGGGAGCGGCGCAAGCTGCTGCCCGCCTTGTCTATAAAATAACAGTCCTTCGAGGGGATGTCAAGGGCGGAGGCGTCAGCCTCCGTTCATCGGAGCGGTGCCGCCGCACCGCGCAGACCCTTGACATCCCGGCGTGCAGTCGGTCAATCCGGCATACGGTCGGCGAGGAACACGGTCAGCTGTGCGTGGATCACGCTCCAGTCCTGCCGCCTTCCGGTCCATTTCTTCG
>DJQM01000041.1:0-9269 GCA_002437585.1 Clostridiales bacterium UBA6386
GATGCGTCCATCCTGCAACCTGTCATATGCCACATCGATTTTTTTCCTCTTTCATTGGGTCATATCTATTTACAGCACAGAACCAAATACGAAAAAACTTAGGTTTCCCCTTGCCGAACCGGGAAAAAGAGAGTATAGTTTAACGGCATGAGAATTTTCGAAGATTTACACATAAAAGAGGGGTACCGCCGATGAGCACACCGAAAAAGGAAAATACCAACGTGGAAGAGGTTCAGGCCGCTTTGCAGGCCTTGATCGCCCAGGGCAAGAAGGACGGTATGATCCGGCTGTCGGATCTGAACGCCCAGCTGGAAAAGCTCCAGCTGTCCCCGGATAAAATTGAAGAGATTTACGACCGGTTCGAGGCCATGAGTATCCCGCTGATCGCTCCGGAGCTGGAGCTGAACGACGACACCCTGCCCATGGACGACGGGGACATCGACCTGAGCGGCCTGGAAGAGGAGGAGCTGGTTGACCCCGTTGACCTGGCCGCCGAGTATTCCCTGGACGATCCCGTGCGGATGTACCTGAAGGAAATCGGCCAGGTGAAGCTGCTGAGCGCCGAGGAAGAAGTGGAGCTTGCCAAGCGGGTCTCCGAGGGGGATCAGGCGGCCAAGAACAAGCTGACGGAAGCCAACCTCCGGCTGGTGGTTTCCATCGCCAAGAAGTATTCCGGCCGGGGTCTGCACATCCTGGATCTGATCCAGGAGGGCAACACAGGCCTGATCCGGGCGGTGGACAAGTTTGACTGGACAAAGGGAAACAAATTCTCTACATATGCCACCTGGTGGATCCGGCAGGCCATCACCCGTGCCATCGCCGACCAGGCCCGAACCATCCGGGTTCCGGTGCATATGGTAGAGGTCATCAACAAGGCCACCCGGTGCAACCGGAAGCTGGTTCAGGAGCTGGGGCGGGAGCCTACCGTGGAGGAGATCGCCAAGGAGCTGAACCTGCCCGTGGAGAAGATCATCGAGGCCAACCGTACCGCCGCCGACACCCTGAGCCTGGACACCCCCGTCGGCGACGAGGAGGACACCTCCATCGGCTCCTTCGTGGAGGATGAGCGCACGCCGGGTCCTGCCGATGCCACCTCCAACGCCCTGCTTGCCGAGGCATTGAAGGAGATTCTGGACACCCTGACCGAGCGGGAGGCGGACGTGCTGCGGATGCGCTTCGGCATGTATGACGGCAGAACCCACACCCTGGAGGAGGTGGGTCAGATTTTCGGCGTCACCCGGGAGCGGATCCGCCAGATCGAGAACAAGGCCATCCGGAAGCTCCGTCATCCCAGCCGGGCGAAAAAGATCCGGGACTTCTACTGCTGAACACAAAGGGATCATCCGTTTTTTGCAATGGGCTGCTGCCGATAGAATCGGCAGCAGCCCATTTTTGCGATTTTGGGAGCATTCGTCAAAGCAGATTCCACCAAGTGAGGCGGTGGGAATCTCCCACTGCCGCCACCATTTTCGCTGCCCGGGCGCAGGCGGCGGCAAAGTCCGGCCACTGCTCCAGGCTGGCGGCGCACCCAGCCGCCGCCAGCTCCTCGTCTACCGCCTCCATGGGGGTGTGATCGGCAAAGCAGGCTCGGAAATGGGCAAATTTTTCCCATCCCGCCTGAGCCTGCTGAAATTCCGCCCCGGCTCGCCGCCAGTCGCCCGCCTGGGCGCTGGCCGCCGCCCGACCCAATTCCTGGGCAATCGGCCGGTGTACCCCGTCCATGCCCCAGGTCACGGCCAGGCTTCCCGCCAGGAGTGCCGCCAGCAGAAATGCCCCAAACCAGCAACGCTTCATTTGCCCTCCTTTCCCAGCCAGACCACCTGGCCGCCTTCATCCACCGTCAGCAAAAAGGTTTCCTTCACACCGCAATTGTGCTGGGAAAGCACCTTTTGCAGCCACCTTTCGTCCTTATTTGCCCTTGCCAGATTTTCCCGGGACAGATAGCCGTCCTCCACCACCGTTACGGGCAGGTGCTGCTTACTTGCCTGCACCCCCGCGTCCTTGGCACTGGCGGGCTTTTCCTTGGGGTAGGGGAAGACGGACAGGTCGCCGCTGGTCTCCAGAATGGCAAACTGCACCGTCCGGATGTCCAACACGTCCTTTGCCCGGAGCTGGCCGGTCAGCTCGTCCAGGTTGATCCGGGCACTTCGCAGGTTTTCCTGCAGGATCCTCCCGTTGTCGATGAGGATCACCGGCTTGCCGCACAGCAGCCGCCGCAGACGGACGCTGCGCAGGATCATTCCGGACAGCACCAGCTCCACGCCCAGCACCGTCAGGATCGGCACCAGCCCGGAATAGAGGGGGATGGCTCCATCCTGCATGGGGATGGCGGCCAGGTTCGCCACCAGCATGGTGACAACGAATTCCGCCGGCTCCATTTCCCCGATCTGCCGCTTGCCCATAAGCCGCACGGCGAAGATCAGCACCAGGTACAGAAACAAGGTACGAAAATATGACAGGATCATGTTCTTCCCTCCTTTGGCTAGTCTTTCCGGAACTTGCAGGGTTATTCACAAAGGGAGAGGACTTTGTTTGTTACATTTTCCTAAAAATTTGAGGAAATCCACGAATCCCTGTCTCAACGCTTGCTTTCTGTGGCCTGAAAGCGTATAATGTAAGGACATCCAACACACAAAGGAGAAACGTTTTATGGCAAAGAAACCTGTTCTTGTGGTCATGGCCGCCGGCATGGGCAGCCGCTACGGCGGACTGAAGCAGATCGATCCCGTGGGCAGCCAGGGCGAGGCCATTTTGGATTATTCCATTTATGATGCCCATCAGGCCGGCTTCGACACCGTTGTGATCATCATCAAGGAAGCCATCAAGCACGACTTTATGTCCACTGTGGGCAAGCGTCTGGAGAAGGCTCCCGTAGAAATTCGCTACGCCTATCAGGAGCTGACGGAGCTGCCCGCGGGCTTCACCGTCCCCGAAGGCCGGGTCAAGCCCTGGGGCACCGCTCACGCGGTGTTCTGCGCCCGGGATGCCATCGGCGATGCCCCCTTTGCGGTCATCAACGCCGATGATTACTATGGCAAGGCCGCTTTCAAAGTCATCTATGACGAGCTGGCCGCCACCACCGACCCCCACGCCTACTGCATGGTGGGCTATGAGCTGGGCAAGACCGTCACGGAAAACGGCAGCGTGGCTCGGGGCGTGTGCAAGATCGACTCCAACGGCTACCTGGAGGAGGTCATCGAGCGCACCAGCATTGAGACCTATCCCGGCGGCATCCGCTACCTAGAGGACGGGGTCTACACCGATCTGGATCCGAAGACCACCGTGTCCATGAACATGTGGGGCTTCATGCCCAGCTTCCTGGGCATGATCGAGAGCCGGTTCTCCGCCTTCCTGACCGAAGCTCTGAAGGTGAACCCCCTGAAGTGCGAGTACTACCTGCCCCTGCCCATCACCCAGCTGATCCGGGAGAAGAAGGCCACCTTCAAAGTGCTGTCCTCCCCTGACCGCTGGTTCGGCGTTACCTACGCCGCCGATAAGCCCATGGTGGTGAACGCCCTGAAGGCCATGACCCAGGAGGGGAAGTACCCCGACGGGCTGTGGAAGTAAGGGACTTTCAGGGCAGTGCCGGATCCTTCGGCCAGAAGTCTCGGCCAGATATTTTGTTCCAATGCAAGGTTCCGAAAATGGGGCAAACTGGCGGCTGAGACGCGCAGACGTAATTGCGCGGTGCTGCCTTAGAACGACGCATGCCGAGGGGCTGCTGCAAATTTGCAGCAGCCCCTTCGTTTATCCTTCTTTGCCGTCCGCCAGGGTGATCGTATCGAGAATCTGATCCGAATACGCCCGGAACCAGCCATCCGCGCCCTGGTTGAGAATGGCGTAATCCCCATGGCTCAGGGGCATACGCTGGTACGACCAGATCGCGTCATCGGTACCCTCGGTTTCCGCCGAGGCCGGGTAGCTGACATAAACGTCCGGCTCCCATCCGTAGCCTTCCGCAATGTAGCGGTCGGTCTCCGCCGGGGCGTAGCCCTCCGGCCAATAGCTGAAATAGAGCCAGCCGGCGGTCTCATCTCCGGGGCGGCAGCGAATGCCCGTACTCTCCCCGTCGAAGGGTACTTCCTCCCAGATCCAGCCCTCGATCAGATTCAGGTTCAGGGAGAAGTCCGCGTACCGGAACGTTATCGGGGTCTGCCAGTCGTATTCCCTGCCCAGGGGGCAATTGATTACCGGCGGCTCTTCCCAGAAATCCTCCAGGAAAGCGTCCAGCTTTTCATCCCGGATCACCCACTGCCAGGCGTTCTGCATAGCACCCACTTCATAACTCCGGGCACCGTACTGCTCCACCTGGGAGGTCATTACGATGGACGTTTCTTCCTTCGTCCAGCGAATACCGACGGCCAGACCGTTCACCCCGTCCAGCAGGGATATGCCGCAGCCCACTTCCTCATCCGGCTCCACCGCATCCGGGAAGCTTTTGTCTGTTACCGGCTGGCCGGGCGCGACCTCATCCTGAGGAACTTCGTTCAGGATTGTCAGCAGCTCCGTCAGGGTCTGCCGATTCAGAACGCCGTCGTTGCTGGTGATGTGGGAAGAGGAACCTGCGTGCGTGTATTCCAGGCAGACATTCGCCTTGGCCGAAGAAACGGCGTCGGCGGTAACGTTCGACATCCACTTCCAGGGTTCCTTTTCCCCGGCGAAGGGAGTGCCGCTGGTTTTCCTGCGCACCACCACATCCTGCAGCTGGGTCAGGAAGGTTCTCAGCGGCTCCGGATCGTCGATCGCATAGGCACTCTCGCTGCCGTCCTCCCAGACCAGGCGATAGTCCCGGTTGAAATTCACCACCTGGTACCCCAGGGTATAGCTCACCTTAACGGTGGTGATCGCCAGCGGGTCTGCCAAGGCCTGCGCCAGAGCCTCGGAGGAAGCGGGCTGAACATGCCCCTTCAGATTTTGCAGCAGCTTCCGCGCTTCGGCCATCTGCCGACTGCTTACGGTTGTCTCTCTCCTGCAGCGAGTCTCAATTGCCGCAACCTGGGTGGTCATAGCCCGGTCTTCCGAATCCAGCTCCTGAGCCTCCAGCCCATTGTCCGTCAAAGCAAGCCGGTAGCACTGGGAAACGCCATACTGAACCGTTCCCGCACGCCACTGCTTCATCAGATACAGCCGGTTGTCCCGCGCCAGCAGGGTGAGAAAATCCGCGTCGCCCCCGGACAGGGTGTACGTTTGTCCCGTGGCCAGGTCGTAGCACCACACCTCCGGGGCAGCGACAGCACTGGTATCATCATAGATTATGACAGAACTGTACACCTCGCATACGCCGTCCCCGTTCTGGTCCGCGAAGGCCACGCTGCGAATGCCGTCACTCAGGAACAGGCTTTCCCTAGTGCCGTTGAACCAGATTCCCCGTTCTTCACCTTTGCTGCCATCTTCCAGCCAAATTTCCTTTTGTCCGGGAACCCGAATTTCACGGTAGACCTCTCTGGGCGTGTCCACCGCAAGGTCGTCCGTATTCTCCCAGACATATACCCCGCTGATCTGCTGGGTAAATTCCAGGGTTTCCTCCCGGCTTTCGCCGGTTTGGGTGTCGGTGAGGGTCAGACCCAGCCGGTAGGTTCCGGGCAGCAGCATCCCGTAATTCACCGACCAATCCACCTGCCAGCCCCGATTCTCCGCCGTGAAGGCAATGTCCGGCTCCACCGGCTCCATGGGAGAGCCAAGCCGGGCTACCGGCTTCCAGTCCTCCCCGTCCTGATATTCCAGGCTGCAATCGGCGATTTCCAGCCGGGAAGCGTCCCGGCATTTCAGGGTCATGCCCTGGGGGGTGACGTCCTTGACCTGGATCCCGGCCGTTTCCGGGCTGGTCAGGAAGCATACGCCAATGACAATGCCCAGGACGATCCCGGCGAGAATGGCCCAGAAGGCGGGCTTTTTGTAGTTGGCCACCGCCCGGATCCGACCCTTGACCCCGGTCTCCCCGAAGGCCAGGGGGCAGGCGGCGATGGCACCCCGGCTCACGCTGCAATGGAGCAGCGCGGTAGAATAGGCTCGCCGACCCTCGGCGGCCATGTCCCGGATGACTCGCTCGTCGCAGGCCGCCTCAATGTCCCGGCAGAGCAGGACGTAGGCCAGCCACAGCACCGGGTTGAACCAGTAGACGCTCAGCAGCACGAAGCCCAGGGGCTTCCACCAGTGATCCCGGCGGCGGATGTGGGTGCGTTCGTGAGCCAGCACATAGGGCATGTCCTCCGGGCTTACCGATTCGGGCAGATAGATCACCGGCCGGAGCAGCCCCAGCACGAAGGGCGTGTCCACGAACGCGCCCCGCCGGACGTTTTCCGCCACAGGGATGGAAACGCCTACCCGGCGGCGAAGCAGGAGAGTGCTGAAAATCAGATATCCCAGCATTCCGGCAACACCCAGCAGCCACACCCAGGCAAGCACCGCCGTTCCCCTTTGGGTCTGCGCCGGGGATTCTTCCGGGGCTTCCGCCGGGGCGGATGCCGGTGTTTCGGCCTGGCTCCCGGCCTGCGCCTGAGCCGGGGCGGGCTGGGCGGCGGAGGGGCGCGCCGCTTCCGTGGGTGCCTCCGGCCGGACGGCGGAGATCACAGGGGTGGGCTGGAATTCAGCGGAAGGCACCAGGCTCACGGCACTCTCCAATGTGAAGGGGCACAGCAGCCGGATGGCCACCAGTCCCCACAGGGCGCACACAATCCACTTTGGTGTCCGCCTCAGAAGAATCCGCAGCGCGATCACCGCCGCCGCCACATAGGTGGCACCCAGGCTCAGGCTCAGAATTTTCAGAAACAGGGCTTCCATTTGGGCTTCACTCCCTTCCGATGGACTGGATCATCTTCTGAATTTCCGCGATTTCCCCCGGAGACAGGGGCTTCCGCTTGGTAAAGGCCGCCAGAAAAGCGGGCAGGGAGCCGCCGAAGGTGTCCTCCACGAATTTTTCGCTTTGCGCCGCCGCGAAGGCCTCCCGGGACATCCGGGAGGTGACGGTACCCCCCTCGTTCCGGAAAATGCCCTTGTCGCACAGCCGCTTGAGAACCGTGTAGGTGGTGGATTTTTTCCAGTCCAGCTCCCGGGCGCACAGCTCCACCAGCTCCCGGGAGGTCAGCGGCTCGTTGTCCCAGATGAGCTGGGCGAATTTGCCCTCCACCGCGCCCAGTCTGTAATCCTCCATGACCGTTCCTCCTTTGGTTTATATTTTGTAGACCGTCTCTAGTTTACATCATATAGACCAAATTGTCAAGAGTATTGTTGAGTAAAGCTGTAGGCTCTCTTGTAGGGGCGGCCGCCCGCTTTTTCTGCACCGAAATAAACGCATGTCATTGCGAGCCAGTGACCGATGTCACTGGTGTGGCAATCCGTACCCCAAGGGAAGGCAAGGGGAACGGATTGCCACGTCGGCCGCTGGCCTCCTCGCAATGACAATCTAAGACAAAAAACGCCCCCGGTTCCGAAGAACCGGGGGCGTAAACCGTGGAAGGATTACTTCCTATCCTTGATAGCTGCCTGTGCGGCGGCCAGACGGGCAATGGGGACACGGAAGGGAGAGCAGGAAACGTAGTCCAGACCGATCCGGTGGCAGAACTCCACGCTCACCGGGTCGCCGCCGTGCTCGCCGCAGATGCCGCAGTGCAGCTCCGGCCGGACGGCCTTGCCCTTGGTGACGGCCATCTCCATCAGCGTACCCACGCCGGTCTGATCCAGCTTGGCGAAGGGGTCGTTCTCGAAGATCTTGTGGGTGTAGTAGGCATCCAGGAACTTGCCGGCATCGTCCCGGCTGAAGCCATAGGTCATCTGGGTCAGGTCGTTGGTGCCGAAGCAGAAGAACTCCGCCTCCTTGGCCATTTCGTCGGCCACCAGGCAGGCTCTGGGGATCTCGATCATGGTGCCCACTTCATATTTCAGCTCCACACCGGCGGCGGCGATCTCCGCGTCGGCGGCCTTGACCACCACGTCCTTGACGAACTTCAGCTCCTTGGCGTCACAGGTCAGGGGGATCATGATCTCAGGCACCAGGTTCCAGTCGGGATGACGGCTCTTCACCGCCAAAGCGGCCTTGATGACGGCACGGGTCTGCATGGCGGCAATTTCCGGATAGGTAACGGCCAGACGGCAGCCACGGTGACCCATCATGGGGTTGAACTCGTGCAGGGAGGCGATGATGTCCTTGATCTGCTGGACGGTCTTGCCCTGAGTCTTGGCCAGAGCCTCAATGTCCTCCTCGGTGGTGGGCACGAACTCATGCAGCGGGGGATCCAGGAACCGGATAGTCACAGGATAGGACTCCATGGTCTCGTACAGAGCCTCGAAGTCGCCCTGCTGCATAGGCTCGATCTTGGCCAGAGCGGCCTCCCGCTCCTCCACGGTGTCGGAGCAGATCATCTCCCGGAAGGAGGCGATCCGGCCCTCCTCGAAGAACATGTGCTCGGTACGGCACAGGCCGATGCCTTCGGCACCCAGGGAGCGAGCCTTGATGGCATCTCTGGGGGTGTCGGCGTTGGTGCGCACCCGCAGACGGCGGTACTTGTCGGCCCAGGCCATGATCCGGCCGAATTCCCCGGCGATCTCCGCGTCCACGGTGGGGATCTGCCCGTCGTAGATGTTGCCGGTGGAGCCGTCCAGGCTCAGCCAGTCGCCCTCGTGATAGGTCTTGCCTGCCAGGACGAACTGCTTGTTTTCCTCGTCCATCTTGATCTCGGTGCAGCCGGAGACGCAGCAGCGACCCATGCCGCGAGCCACCACGGCGGCGTGGGAGGTCATGCCGCCCCGGACGGTCAGGATGCCCTGAGCGGACATCATGCCCTCGATATCCTCAGGGGAGGTCTCCAGACGAACCAGGACAACCTTCTCGCCCCGGTCAGCCCAGGCCTTGGCATCCTCGGCGGTGAAGACGATTTTGCCGCAGGCGGCTCCGGGAGAAGCGGCCAGCGCCCGGCCAATCGGCTTGGCGGCCTTCAGAGCCTTGGCATCGAACTGGGGATGGAGCAGGGTGTCCAGGGTACGAGGCTCGATCATAGCAACGGCCTGCTTCTCGTCGATCATGCCCTCGTCTACCAGGTCGCAGGCGATCTTCAGGGCGGCGGGAGCGGTACGCTTGCCGTTACGGGTCTGGAGCATGTAAAGCTTGCCGTTTTCCACGGTGAACTCCATGTCCTGCATGTCGTGATAGTGGTTCTCCAGAATCTGGCAGACCTTGGTGAACTGGGCGAAGGCCTCCGGGAACTTCTCGGCCATCTCGGAGATGGGCATGGGAGTCCGGACACCGGCCACCACGTCCTCGCCCTGGGCGTTGG
>DJQM01000041.1:9353-9786 GCA_002437585.1 Clostridiales bacterium UBA6386
TCGCCCATGTTGCCGAAGGCCATGGACTGGACGTTGACGGCGGTGCCCCAGGAATAGGGGATGTCGTTTTCCCGGCGGTAGACGTTGGCCCGGGGGTTATCCCAGGAGCGGAACACGGCCTTGATGGCACCCATCAGCTGCTCCTTGGGATCCGTGGGGAAGTCCACGCCCAGCTTGGCCTTGTATTCGGCCTTGAACTGGCCGGCCAGCTCCTTCAGGTCGTCCGCGTCCAGCTCCACATCCTGTGTGACGCCCTTCTTTTCCTTCATCCGGTCGATGAGGGCTTCAAAATACTTCTTGCCCACCTCCATGACCACGTCGGAGTACATCTGGATGAACCGGCGGTAGCAGTCCCAGGCCCACCGGGGGTTGCCGGACTTGGCGGCCATCACGCCCACCACGTCCTCATTGAGACCCAGGTTCAGGATGGTGT
>DJQM01000041.1:9846-23903 GCA_002437585.1 Clostridiales bacterium UBA6386
CGGACGGAGACCAGCAGCGGGTTCTCGTGATCGCCGAACTTCTTGCCGGTGATTTCCTCCAGCTTGTCAACATACCGCATGATTTCCGCCTGGATCTCCGGGTTGATGGTCTTGCCGTCCTCGTAGTACTTGGTGCAGGCTTCGGTAGAAATAGTAAAGCCCTGGGGGACAGGCAGTCCAATGTTGGTCATTTCGGCCAGATTGGCGCCTTTTCCGCCCAGAAGCTCCCGCATTTTGCCGTTGCCTTCGGTGAACAGATAAACGTATTTGTGAGACATTCGCAATTACCCCTTTCCATATCTATGGGCGTACCAATTTCACCCATGCGATTGCACATTTCGATTGTCCCTCTGTGACCGGGTCATTATAACATAAGCGTCAAAAAAATGCAAATATTTTCTCAAAAATTTTGCACTTTTTCCAAATGCATTACTTTCAAAGCTGTTTTATCTTGCAACAGTCCTCATTTGTATGCGAAAAAACGAACCGTTTTGCAGGATTTCGGTCATTTTCAGAAAGAATCCCCGGATATTTGACCCCGGATTTTCCCGCCGGACAAAGCGGCAGGAGCGGCCGGGTGGAACCCCAGCCGCTCCGTTATTCCTGCTCAGGTATAAACTCCATAATATCGGAGACATTGCACGCCAGCAGAATGCACAGCTCATTGACCGTGTTGGTGGAGATATTCTCTCCGTGCTTGATGGCGTAATAGTTTGATTGCGGAAAGCCCATTTTGAACAGCCGGTAGGAGCTGATGCCCTTTGCCTTCATCGTCCGAAACAGAGGTTCATAGCTTATCACAATACCAACTCCCTTACCAAATCCATTATATTTTCGGGGTACGGTATTGCATATCTACGATAAAAGACATATAATGAGGATTGAAAAGATTCTGACAGGAGTTGGTTTGCGTGGAGATTCTGACACCCGGTTTTCACGGCGAAAAATGCCGTCATAACGGCAACCATGCGGGATTTGAAATTGCCTGCGACGAGTGTGACTTCTACCTGGGCTGCTTCCCGGACTGGCAGGAGAAATCAGGCCTGGAACCGGCACCGGTATCTGACAAAAAGCCCGAAGGACGCATTTTGAAAAGCACATAAAACGCTGGCCTTTTTTGACCTGTTATGCTATAATACTATTAAAAGTATGTCATAGAGAACGGAGTAAGGAAAATGTTTTCAACGATTGAATTGTTTGCCGGGGCTGGCGGGCTGGCACTCGGCATTGAAAAAGCCGGGTTCAACACCTTAGCTTGCCTTGAGTTTGATAAGGATGCCTGCGATACGCTCAGAAAAAACAGACCGCAATGGCGTGTAATTGAGGACGATATCGCGAACATTTCTTGCCTTGACCTGGAGAATTACTTTTCTCTGAAAAAGGGTGAGCTTGACTTGCTTTCGGGCGGCGCGCCTTGTCAGGCATTTTCCTACGCAGGGAAGAAATTGGGCTTGGAAGACGCGCGAGGGACGCTTTTTTATCACTATGCAACCTTCCTGGAGAAGCTCCAGCCGAAAATGTTCTTATTCGAGAATGTACGCGGCCTTCTCACGCATGACAGAGGGCGAACGTACAAAACGATTACCACAATATTTGAACAGGCAGGATACACCATTCAAAAGAAGGTGCTAAACGCTTGGGATTACGCGGTTGCGCAAAAAAGAGAGCGGCTTATCACCATCGGAATCAGAAATGACCTGCTTGATAAGATTCATTTTGCGTTTCCGGAGCCGCACGACTACAAACCGGTTTTGAGAGATATTTTGCTGGATTGCCCGAAAAGCGAGGGAACGCCCTATTCCAAATACAAGCAAAAAATCTATGACCTTGTCCCCCCCGGCGGTTACTGGCGGGACATCCCGGAAGACATTGCAAAGGAATACATGAAGAGCTGCTGGAATATGGGCGGAGGCCGCACAGGCATTTTGAGAAGAATGAGCCTTGACGAGCCGTCCCTGACGGTTCTGACCTCTCCGAGCCAGAAGCAGACAGATCGCTGCCATCCTATTGAATCCCGTCCTTTTACAATCAGAGAAAACGCAAGATGCCAGAGCTTCCCGGATGAATGGTGTTTTTGCGGAAGTGTAAGCGCGCAATACAAGCAAGTTGGCAACGCTGTTCCTGTTAACCTTGCCTATGAAATCGCGTTGAAAATCAAGGAGGCTTTGGAGAACGCATGAGCTGGAATCTATCATTTATCTCTGAGCGGGAGTTTACAGACCATGTTCGGGCAACCATTCGGAAATACGGCGACAAGCTGGAATCCTTTGATCTCAAACGGTTCAACCGCAACATCGTCGATCCGGTCAAACTTATTTTCGACAAGACCGTATATCGCGCAACCTGGGAAGAGACAATCAGCAACGAGATTTTCCGTCAGCGCGACAAATCCAACAACAATGACATCGGCTATTTTCACCAGCGGATTTTTCAGTATGTGGCGAATTGCCATGTACCACCGAACGGTGAAGAAGGCGGCTGGGATGTCATTTACAAGAATCCCGATGGAATTACATTGCCGGACGGTTCGGTTGTTCACACCGTCTATGTTGAGATGAAGAACAAACATAATACCATGAACTCGTCCGCGTCAGGAAAAACTTTTATCAAGATGCAGAATCAGCTTTTGAAGGATGATGACTGCGCCTGTTTCCTCGTCGAAGCTATCGCGAAGAAGTCCCAGAATATCAAATGGGAAACTTCTGTTGACGGTCAGAGAATGGGGCACCGCCTTATCCGCAGAGTAAGCCTTGACCAGTTTTACGCGCTTGTGACGGGACAAGAAGACGCGTTTTATCAGATGTGTATGACATTGCCGGAGGTAATTCAGCGTGTTGTGGAAGCGGGCGGCAATGAACTTGTTCCGCACGATACCGTCATGGAGGAATTGACCGCGATCGCAAATGAAAGCGACCTTGAGAATTGGGACTTGGCGATTGCGATGGCGATTTATATGCTTGGATTTTCGACATATACTGGATTTACGAAGTAAGCCCATATTCCCCTACCAAGGAGGTTCCCATGAACTTACTGCTGACTCTGGACGAAAACTATCTGCTCCCCTGCAAGGTCATGCTGGATTCCTTTTTTGCCAGCAATCCCCAGGAGAAGGACCCAGCGGTGTATCTGCTCCACAGTGCCATTCCCGGCCGAAAGCTTGCGGAGCTGGAAGCCTTCTGCGCCGGCTTCGGCGCGAAGCTCCACCCCATTGCCGTGGAGGCGGTTCTGTTCGAAAACGCCCCCACCAGCAAACGTTATCCCAAGGAGATGTATTATCGGCTGCTTTCGCCGCTGATTCTGCCCCGGCAGGTAGAGCGGGTGCTGTACCTGGATCCGGATATGCTCATTATCAACCCGCTTCGACCCCTTTGGATACAGAACCTGCACGGAAATGTTTTCGCGGCGGCCTCCCACACCGGGCTTACCGAAATGGCAAACGAAATCAACCAGCGGCGGCTGGACACCGAGCACGAATACTTCAATTCCGGCGTGATGCTCATCGACCTGAACGCCGCCCGGAGCCTGGTGACGGCGGAGGATGTTTTCCGGTGTGTCAGCGAGCATGAGAAGGAGCTGATCCTGCCGGATCAGGATGTATTCAACATGCTCTACGGAAAGCAGACCTTGCCCGTAGAGGACGTACTGTGGAACTACGATGTGCGCAATTATTCCAAGTACCTGATCCGAAGCTCCGGCAGCCATGACCTGAACTGGGTCATGGACAACACGGCGGTGCTGCATTTCTGCGGGAAAAACAAGCCCTGGCACGCAGATTATCACAACCCCTTCGGGATGCTGTATCTGCACTATCAGAATCTGACCGTACGAAGGCTGGGCAGGTAAACCTAAGGCAACCCCGCGCAATTTTGCCTGCGAGCCTCAGCTATCTTTTTACCCCATTTCTTCAGCTTAAAAAGCGGGAAATACATACAGTATTCCCTCATTTTCCAAACTTTGAATTGGGTCAAAAAACCTGGCTGCGTCTTCTTGCCAAATTGCGCGGTGTTGCCCTAACCGGATGCCCCCTCAGTGAGCACCCGGTTGATTTGTTTCCCGTGACAAGAGAGCCACCGTCTCCACATGGGCGCAGCGTGGGAACAAATCGGCGGCGGTGACGGATTGGAGGGCGTAGCCCCGTTCCTTCAGCAGAGCCACGTCCCGGGCAAGGGTGGCCGGGTCGCAGGAGACGTAGACGATCCGCCGGGGAGCCATCCGGGACAGAGCCTCGATGGTATCGGCGTTCAGACCCTTCCGGGGCGGGTCTACCACCGCCACGTCCGGACGAACCCCCTGGGCTTCCAGGGCAAGTGCCGCCTGGCCTGCGTCGCCGCAGAAAAATTCCGCGTTTTCCAGCCCATTTCGCCGGGCGTTGTCACGGGCATCCTCCACCGCCTGGGGGATCACCTCCACGCCGATGACCTTCCCAGCCGCCCCGGCCATGGCCAGGGTGATGGTGCCCACGCCGCAGTACAGATCGAGAACGGTGTCGGATTTTGTGATGCCGGCGAGTCGGATGGCGGTCTCGTAAAGCCGCTGAGCCTGGTCGTGGTTCACCTGGTAGAAGGATCGGGGGGACAGCCGGAAGCGAAGGCCGCACAGGGTGTCCTCAATGTACCCGGGGCCGTAGAGGGTCACGAATTTGTCCCCCAGAACAGCGTTGCCCTTCTTGGTGTTCACGCTGAGAACCAGGGTGGCAAAGCCGGGGATTTTTTTCAGCCGCTCCAGGAGCGCTTCCGCTTTTGGCAGCTTCTCCCCGTTGCACACCAGACACACCAGAATCTGGCCGCTGACCGCCCCCCGGCGGACGTAAATATGCCGCAGCAGGCCGGTGTGGCTGGCCTCGTCGTAGACGGAAACCCGGTATTGGTTTACATAATCGATAATCGCGTCCTTCACGGCGTCGGTCTCCGGGGGCAGAATCAGGCACCGCTCGTTTTCCACCACCTGGTGGGTGCCGGAGCGGTAGAAGCCGGCGTAGGCTTTCCCCTTCTTCGCCGCCACGGGGTACTGAGCCTTGTTCCGGTAGCCCCGGCAGTCGGGGGCGGCCAGAATGGACACTTCCGTCAGATTTTCCCCGGCCAGCCGGTTCAGGCAGGTCTTCACCCGCTCGGCCTTCAGCCGGGTCTCCTCCGCGTAATCCATGTGCCAGAAATCGCAGCCGCCGCACAGCTTGGCAACGGGACATTCCCGGTTCACCCGGTGGGGGGATTTTTCCAGTATTTCCAGGATTTTTCCCGCCGCCCAGGTCTTTCTGGGGTGCTCGACCCGCAGCCGCACCCGCTCCCCGGCAATGGCGTTGGGCAGGAACACGGCGCAGCCGTCCACATGGGCGATGCCCTGACCCTCGGCGGTGTAGTCCGTCACCTCCGCCTCGTAGACCCCGTTTTTTTCCAGCATCAGAGCTTAGCCTCCATGTGGATATTCCGGGGCTTCAGTCCCCGGCTTTCATAGAATTTCATGGCACTGTCGTTGCCGCACCAGACGTTCAGGGTCAGGCTGTCGCAGCCGATTTTCCGGGCGTAGTCCAGGGCGAAATCGTAGAGCTTCGCCCCCACATGCTTGCCCCGGACGTTTTCGTCCACGCACAGGTCGTCGATATACAGGCTCTTCTGATCCATGAGCACCGGGTTGTCCTTGGTGATTTCCAGGATGCAGAAGCAGTAGCCCAAGAGCTTTCCGTCCTCCACGGCGGCGAAAATCGGCCGGTTGGGATCTTGCAGCATGGCTTCCAGAGCCTTCTCATCATATTTCTGGGCACCGGCGCGGAACAGATCCGGGCGGATTTTGTGATGCACCTCCCCCACCTGCAAAAGCAGGTCGATGATCCCCGGAATGTCCACCGGATTTGCCATACGAATTTCCATGGTACGTCTCTCCCTTGTTGTGTTTTGTCCTTAGTGTACCATAAATCCGCCGAAAGGTAAAGCAGGGCTTGAGAAAAACCCCGAGCCCTGCTATGATAGCCCTGCAAGATTACCGGTAAAACAATCAAGGATGTGTTTCTATGGACTACACCAACTGCCGCCTGTGTCCCAGAGAATGCGGCGCAAACCGCACCGCCGGCGAAACCGGCTTCTGCGGCTGTCCCGCCACGGCTCTGGTGGCCAAAGCCATGCTTCACATGTGGGAGGAGCCGGTGCTGGCCGGTTCCGGGGGCAGCGGGGCTGTGTTCTTCGGCGGCTGCACCCTGGGCTGCCAATATTGCCAGAACGCCGCCATCAGCGGCGAGCCTGTGGGAAAGCCCACGGATTCCGCCGGACTGCGGCGGATATTTGAAGACCTGATCGCCCAGGGGGCGGAGAACATCGACCTGGTCACTCCCACCCAGTACCTTCCTACCATTCTGCCAGCCCTGGAGCCGAAGCTCCCGGTGCCGGTGGTGTGCAACTGCGGGGGCTACGAACGGGTGGAGACCCTCCGGGAGCTGGCGGGGAAAATCGACATCTATTTGCCCGACCTCAAGTACGCCGACGGCACGCTGGCCGCGGCTCTTTCCGGCGCGCCGGACTACTTCCCCCGGGCGAAAGATGCCATCCGGGAAATGGCGCGGCAGACCGGCGCGCCCCAGTGGCAGGGGGAGAAGCTTCTCCGGGGCACGGTGATCCGGCACCTGATCCTGCCCGGCCATGTGGAGAACTCTTTGCGGGTGCTGGACTGGATCGGGGAAAATTTCGCCCCGGGGCAGGTGCTGGTCAGCCTGATGCGCCAGTACACCCCCATGGGAAAGCTCCCCGCCCCCTTTGACCGCCGGGTGACGGAGGAGGAATATCAGGCGGTGCTCAGCTGGATGTTCCTCAACGGCCTGGAGGGCTTCACCCAGGAGCCGGAGTCGGCGGATCAGGGGTTCATTCCGGATTTTTGAGGGGAATGCCCGAGCCGGGCGTTTGGAGAAGCTCTGATTCGGCAAACGATTCACCGTCCGGCCAAAGGCGATTGATTCCGAGTTTCCTTCGTGGGTTTTCATCGCCTGCACAGACATAAAGGGCGGCGCGGAAGATTTCCGCGCCGCCCTATTTTTTATTCCTCGGAATCCGCCGCCAGAGGACGGATCAGGTAGGACACATTGGCATTGATATAGGGATAGGCTCTGTGGAAGGCCTTGAGAATCCGGTCGCAGATCTTCTGGGTGTCCTCGTAGCTGGTTCCGGGCAGCAGGATGGCAAACTGGCTCACCGTACACTGGCAGAAAGCATCGCCCCGGCGCAGATTCAGCCGAATCTGCTGGGACAGCTGACCCATAATCCGATCCACGGAGCTTCTGGGGAAGGCCTTTTCCGCTGCGGCCAGATTCACCAGCACCACATGCGCCGCCTCACCGCTGCGGGACATGGTACGGCTGGCAGCGAAGCACAGGATCCGGAAATAGTCGTAATCGCACTGCAGGGCACCCGGCTGGGCATCGGACTCGGACAGATTGCTCATCACGTCATCCATGCTCAGAAGCCGATCCTCCGGAGCGTACACCGCCGCCCGATAGACCGCCCGGGTCTCCTCGGAGGGGGTGATGCCGAAATCGTCAAACAGCCGCTTGTTCAGGGTCTCGAAGACCTCTGCCGCGCCCTTCCGGTCACCGCTGCCTGCCAGCATCTGCATAAGAATCTGACAGAAGGTCTCGCTGTAGGGCTCCAGGCGGATGACCCGGCGGCAAATCTCCATTGCTTCCTTCGTCCGACCCTGGGCACTGAGCAGATCCACCGCCTCCCGGGCGGAGGAAAGGTACAGGTTGTGCAGATAGGTGCTGATGGGAATCACCCAGACCTCGGCGGACTGCCGGGGCAGAAAATCCCCCTTATAGATGTCCAGTGCCTTCAGCAGATTATCCAGCCGCTGCTGAGGATCCTCAGTCTTCTGACGGCACAGCCGCTCGAAGACCTCCGCGTCCACCTCTTCCACGGGCACGCCCCACTGGTAGCCCCCCCGGCGACGCTGGATCATGCTCCTGCCGGCCGCCGGGCTGAACTGCTCCAGCAGTGCCCGGGTGCGGTGCATGGTGATCCGCAGGGCATTCTCCGGATTGACCGAATTGGGCTCCTCGCCCCACAGCAGATCAATCAGCTTCTTCTGCGGTACCGTATTTTCCCGCTGGCAGATCAGATACGCCAGCAAAATCCAAGCCTTTTTGGAGCGAGTATCTGTATCCAATAGCTCCTGCCCATTCAGCCGAAGGGCAAAGCCGCCCAGCATTTGAACCTTTAATTCACCCACGCTGCCACTCCTTCTGATTTGTATGTTTTTCAGTTAACGTCGAAAAATGCACGAAATGTTTGGGAAACGCCTGTTTTTAGGTAAACAAGCACCCCCCCCCGGAAAAATTGTTGCTAAACCATTTTTCTGTCTTTCTATTATACCACGTTTCGTCATTTTTGCAATAGCGTAATTCTGTTTTCAATGACAAAAAAGCATATTTTTTGAAACAAAAAATGGAGGCGGGCTGCTTCAGAATCACACATCCTCCCTTTGCTGCTTATTCAGCGCGCCGGCTGTAATCTGTACAAAGTCCCGGGCGTACTGGGGAACGAACTCGTCCTTCCGGTAGCAGGCGTAAAAATGCCGGTGATTTTCGTAATCCTTCAGGGGATAGAAGGCGCCGCCCCGCTGGCCGCAGTAGTCGTCAATATAGATATTGGGCAGGAGCATACAGGCTCCGGCCTCCAGAGCCACCCGGCGACCCACCTCCAGCGCGTCGGTCTCCAGCAGGATATTGGGGGTCAGGCCATACTTGCGGAAGAGCTTGTCCTGGGTGATCCGGGAGGAATGCCCCTTGGTCAGGGACACGAAATTCTCACTGCGGAAGGCCTCCAGGGGCAGGGCAGTGCCGGAGGGGGTCTGCTTGGCCACCGCCGTATCCCGCCCCGCCAGAACGCCGATGGTCTCCTTCTCCAGCAGCTCATAGGCAAGGCTGGGGCTGGTGGATTCCAGGGCGGCAAAGGCCAGGTCGATGCTGCCGCCCCGGAGCAGCTCCTCTAAGTTGGCGGAGCCGCTTTCCGTCAGCTGCAATGTCACGTTGGGATATTGCTGCTGAAAGACCGGCATGACCAGGGGCATGACCTGCATAGCCCGGGTGACGCTGATGCCCAGGCGAAGCCGGCCGGCGTGCTCCTGGCGGATTTCCCGGAGCTGGCTGTCCAGCTCGGCGTTGGCCGCCAGAATCCGCTCCGCCGCGTGCAGATACTTCTCCCCGGCATAGGTCAGGCGCATGGGGCTGGTGCTCCGGTCGAAGATGGGAAGGCCGGTGTCCTGCTCCAGCTGCCGGAGCATCTGGCTCAGGGAGGGCTGGCTGACAAAGAGCTTCTTTGCCGCCGCCGTGATGCTCCCGCACTCGGCAATGGTCTTGACATACTGCGCCTGCTTGAGGTTCATAAATTTTGCCCCCGAATTTGTCGAATTTCCACAAGAATTATCGTATGTGGTTTATTGCTAGTATAATATTTTTCTTATGAAAGTCAAGAAAAATTCATAAATATAAGTTAAACATTATGGCCAAAGAAATTTATATATATTTGCAATAATATTCCTTCTGTTGTACACTATCCGTGCAGAAAGGGTTCGGCAGGAACCCCAAAAAACGAGTACGGAGGATGCACAATGGAAATTCTGAAATCCGCGGCAGCCGGAACCCTGGAGTCCAGCGACTGCATGGTCACAGTTGAGCCAGGCCAGGGCATCAGCCTGGACTTAACCAGCAGCGTCATGAACCAGTACGGCCGCCAGATCAAGGCAGCGGTTCTGGAAACCCTGGAGCGGCTGGACGTGAAGAACGCAAACGTCACCGTGGTGGACAAGGGCGCGTTGGAATGCACGCTGAAGGCACGGGTGGAATGCGCCGTGTTCCGCAGCTGTGACGCTTCCGGTGCCAACATTCCCTGGGGAGGTGCGGTCAGATGATCAGAAGACCCAAGCCCGAACGGTTCCGCCTGCGCAGAACCATGATGTTCATGAACGCCCAGAAGCCTGGCCTCATCAAGGACGCCTACATCTACGGCTGCGACAGCATTATGCTGGACTTAGAGGACGCGGTGGCCGAAAATCAGAAGGACGCCGCCCGGTTCTCCCTGTATCACGCCCTGACCACCATTGACTATGGCTCTACCGAGGTCATCGTCCGGATCAACGGCCTGGACACCCCCCACTGGCAGGAGGACATCCGGGTGTGCATTGCCGGCGGTGCCGACGGCATCCGGATCGCCAAATGTGAAAGCGCCCAGGATGTGCACACCGTGGAAGCGGCCGTGGAGGCCGCCGAGAAGGAATTCGGCGTGGAAGTGGGCAGGACTTTGCTGATGGCGGCTCTCGAAAGCCCCAAGGGCATTCTGAACGCCTACGAAATTTGCTCCGCCTCCGACCGGATGTTCGGCGTGGCCATCTCCGGCGGCGACTTCCGCAAGTGTATGCAGACCAGCTTCCAGCCCGACGGCGTGGATATGCTGGCCGCCCGGGGGCAGATGCTGCTGGCCGCCCGTGCCGCGGGCATTCAGTGCTTCGACACCGTGTTCACCGACCTGGACGACGAGGCAGGCTTCCGGGCGGAGGTTCTGCAGAACAAGGCCATGGGCTTTGACGGCAAGAGCCTGATTAACCCCAAGCAGATTCGTCTGGTGCATGAGGTGTTCGCTCCCACCGAGAAGGAAGTCCGGCAGGCCGAGGCCATTGTCCGGGCATTCGTGGAGCAGTCCGCCGCCGGTGTGGGCGTGTTCACCGTCAACGGCAAAATGATCGACGTGGCCTTCATCCCCGGTGCCCGGCGGACACTGCGGCTGGCGAAGGCCTGCGGAATGTATGAGGGGGATCTGGTATGATGAACGCGGTAGGCAGAGATATTCCTGACGAGCTGCTGGTAAACGGCAAAGAGGTTTACCAGGGCAAGTATTACATGGACGGCAAGTACATCCAGAAGGCCGCCCCCAGAACCCGCCGGTATGAAAAGCCCCAGGAGAGCAAGCTCCTGGCTTCCATCGCCGATGCCCTGAAGGCCTGCGGCGCCAGGGACGGCATGACCTTCTCCTTCCACCATCACCTGCGCAGCGGCGACTACGTTGCCAACATGGTCATGAAGGCCGCCATCGAGGAGCTGGGTCTGAAGGATCTGACCATCGCCGCCACCTCTCTGGGCGACGCCCACGACCCCATTGCCGACTACATCGAGCAGGGCAAGGTCATCGGCATCCAGACCTCCGGCATCCGGGGTCGGATCGGCGAGGTGGTCTCCGCCGGAAAGCTGAAGACCCCCGCCATCATCCGCTCCCACGGCGGACGTCCCCGTGCCATTGAGGCCGGCGAAGTCCACATCGACATCGCCTTTGTGGCCGCTCCCACCTCCGACTGCATGGGCAACTGCCGGGGCATCGGCGGCAAGTCCAACTGCGGCAGCCTGGGCTACGCCATGACCGACGCCAGGTACGCCGATCATGTGGTGGTCGTCACCGACTGCCTGGTGGACTTCCCCAACTATCCCGCCTCCGTGGAGGCCATCGACGTGGACGCGGTGGTGGTGGTGGACTCCATCGGCGACCCCAAGAAGATCGCCTCCGCCGCCGCCCGGATCAGCCAGAACCCCCGGGATCTGATGATGGCGGAAAACGTGGCCAAGGTCATCGCCTCCACCCCCTATTTCAAGGAGGGCTTCTCCTTCCAGACCGGCGTGGGCGGCCCCTCTCTGGCGGCCAACCTGTTCCTGGAGAAGTACATGGATCAGCGGAACATCCGGATGGGCTGGGCCATCGGCGGCATCTGCGGCCCCATGGTGGAGCTGCTGAAAAAGGGCAAGGTGGGCAAGGTCATCGATGTTCAGGACTTTGACCTGGAGGCGGTGAACTCCATCCACCAGACCCCCGGCCACTATGAGATGTCCGCTTCCCAGTACGCCAACCCCGCCAACAAGGGTGCCTTCGTCAACAAGCTGGACTTCGTGGTGCTGGCCGCTCTGGAAATCGACACCGGCTTCAACGTCAACGTCCTCACCGGCTCCGACGGCGTGCTCCGGGGTGCCCCCGGTGGACATCCCGACACCGCCGCCGGCTCCAAGGTCTGCGTCATCGTCACCCCCCTGACCCGTGGCCGGATGGCTACCGTCTGCGAGAAGGTCGTCACCGTCACCACCCCCGGCGACTGCGTGGACGTGCTGGTCACGGATTACGGCATTGCCGTCAACCCCCTGCGGCCTGACCTGATCGAGTGCCTGGACAAGGCCGGGATCCCCCACGTCTCCATCGAGAGCCTGAAGGAAAAGGCCTACTCCCTGGTAGGCCGTCCCGACGATCTTCAGTGGGAGGACAAGGTGGTGGCCGTGCTGGAAGCCCGTGACGGTACCATCCTGGACGTGGTCCGGAAGATCAAGCCCCTGGAGCTGTAATTATCCCATCCTCAACCGGGAGTGCGCTCCCGTAGGAAATACCGTGAAGGAGCGGCCGGTTTTATACTATTATATATAGTGTTCAATTTTTGTCGCCCCGGCCGTTCCTTCCGCAAAAGCCCGAAACCATACTATTGTAAAGAAAGAGGTATCCCCACCATGAGCAACACCGTAGTTGGCATTCTCGGCCTGATCACCATCATCGCCGTGGTCGTGACGCTCTTCAGGAGCAAGACCCAGCCCGCCATCGCCTTCATCGTCTACCCCTTCCTCCTGGGTCTGATCCTGGTCGCCGGCGGCCGGATCGATTTCTCCAACCTGACCGCCATGATCAAGGCCGGCTTCAACTCCACCGCTCCCACCGCCGCTCTGTTCGTATTCTCCGTTCTGTACTTCGGCATCATGACCGATGCCGGTATGTTTGACGTGATCATCGGCAGGCTGATGAAGCTCATCGGCAACAACGTCATCGGCGTGTGCGTCATGACCTGCATCATCGCCCTGATCGGCCACCTGGACGGCGGCGGCGCCTCTACCTTCTGCATTGTGGTGCCCGCCATGCTGCCCATCTACAAGAAGATGAACATGCGTCCCACCAGCATGCTGCGGATCGCCGTGCTGGCCATGGGCGTGCTGAACCTGATGCCCTGGGCCGGCCCCACCATGCGCGCCGCCACCGTGCTGGGCATGGAAGCCGGTTCCCTGTGGGCCACCATCATCCCCATCCAGATCTTCGGCATCGTGCTGTCCCTGGTTCACGCCGTGCTCACCGGCTTCCAGGAGAAGCAGCGGGGGGCGGGTCTGCCTGCGGGCGCAACCCTGGATCTGGCCGAGAGCAAATCTGCCGAGGAGCAGGAGCTGGCTCGTCCCAAGCTGTTCTGGTTCAACCTGCTGCTGACCGTGGCCGTCATCGCGCTGCTGATCTGGGACGAGTTCCCCAGCTACGTTCCCTTCATGCTGGGCGTGTCCGTGGCTCTGTTCGTCAACTACGGTGCCACCGCCAAGATGCACAAGAAGATCATCAACCTCCACGCCGGCCCCGCCCTGATGATGTGCTCCACCCTGATGGGTGCCGCAGTGCTCATGGGTATTCTGACCACCTCCTTCGTTCTGAAGGACGGCAAGCTGGTGGCCGCCAGCGCCAAGGTCATGGAAGTTGATCTGCCCAGCGTCGTCCGGTGCCTTGCCGGTATCATCGAGTCCATCCTGCCCGCCGCCATCGGTCAGCATCTGCCTCTCGTCATCGGCATTCTGTCCGTGCCTCTGGCTCTGGCCTTCGACACCGACTCCTACTTCTTCGGTATGCTGCCTGTCATCATCGCCATCGGCCAGGGCTTCGGTGTGGAGGCTCTGCCCATCGCCGTGGCCATGGTGGTCTGCCGGAACTGCGCCACCTTCATCAGCCCCATGGTTCCCGCCACCCTGCTGGGCACCGGTCTGGCGGATGTGGACATCAAGGATCACATCAAGGCCAGCTTCGGCTATGTGTGGGTATTCTCCATCCTGTGCATGATCTTCGCGGTCATTATGGGTATCATGCCCCTGTAAATTCGCTTCCACTCCTCCTTACTTTTACCCCGGTGCTCAAAGCCCATGAGTGCCGGGGGTTTTCTAACAGGTGAAGTGAGAGTAGTGAATGGTGTGCGCTGAAATAGGCTCACCCATAGCAAGCCGAAAGATTCTGATGCAGTTCGATAGGGCGGCCGGG
>DJQM01000041.1:24010-52059 GCA_002437585.1 Clostridiales bacterium UBA6386
TTGCCCCCGGAGGGACCGGCACCGAAAGCTTCTAGGAAGCTTGGAATATAAGGGTAGCCTTGCAATTCACGGGCCAATGTGGGCATTGACCCCTACGGATTCTTACGAAGCTTTTCTAAACTGGGAAGTATTCTCTGCCCTCATCCGCCCGCTGCGGCGGGCACCTTTACATTATGGAGCAATTGCCACTGGCAATTGTTGGATTTTGATTCGCTGCGCGGAGTACCACCCCAAGGGAAGGCTTGGGGAACGGATTGCCACACCAGCGTTGCGACGCTGGTTCGCAATGACAACCTTCCTTGGAGCAAGGGACTTGAAAAATTGAAAAAAATATGGTACTTTATAGCTGGACTATAATCTTTGAAGGTGATAAATACGAACAACAAACGAAACCCCTTTGCCCTCTTTCTGGAATTTACCCGGTTCGGCTGCTTTACCTTTGGCGGCGGCTGGAGCATCATTGCCCAGATGCAGCAATATTACGGCGACCAGCGCAAGGAGATCACCTCCCAGGAGCTTCTTGACCTGACCAGCGTGGCCAAAAGCCTGCCCGGCACCATGATCGCCAACGTGGCCATGCTCTACGGCTATCGGGCGGGTGGCCTTCCCGGCGGCTTTGCCGCGGTGTTTGGCATGATTCTGCCGCCTATGGTGGTCATTGTGGCCATCAGCTATTTCTACGCCGCCTTCCGGAGCAATCCCTGGGTCAGCGCGGCCATGTCCGGGATGCAGGCGGCGGTGGTGCCCATTATTTTCTCCGCCGCCATCAACCTGGTCAATGGCAGTATGCCCTATCCGCCCTGCGTGGTGCTGATGGTTCTGTCCGTCGCGGCCTACCTGTTCACGGACATCAACCCCATCCTGCTCGTGATCCTCGGCGTGTTCGCCGGACTGATCCTGGGAAGCTGCTACGAAAGGAGGGGCGGCAAGCATGGTTCTGCTTAAGCTCTTCTGGAGCTTCCTGCTCATCGGCTTCGGCAGCTTCGGCGGCCTGAGCATGATCCCCCAGATTTCCAACGAGGTGCTCTCCAACGGCTGGATGACCGCCGAACAGGTCACGGACATTGTGGCCATCGCGGAAATGACCCCGGGGCCTCTGGGGCTGAACTGCGCCTCCTTCGCCGGGATGCAGGCGGCGGGGATTCCCGGCGCCATCGCCGCCAACTTCGGTGTGCTCACCCCCAGCCTTACCCTCTGCGCTGTGGCCGCCATTTTCTTCACCCGGTTCCGTGAAAGCAGGGTCATGCAGCACATTCTGCTGGGTGTCCGCCCCATCTGCCTGGGGATGATCGCCGGCGTGGTGATCTCCCTGAGCATCAGCAACTACTGGTCCGGGGAGAGCCTGGAATGGGTCAGCATCGCCCTGGGCGCGGTGGACACGGTGCTTCTGATGAAGTTTAGGGTGGGGATTCCCCAGATTCTGATTTTCAGCGCGGTGACGGGTCTGGTGCTCTTCGGCGTGCTGGGGCTGCCCCTATGAAAGGCGGATGTTTATGACAGAACAGGAAATGATCGACCTGGCTCTTTCTGAGGGCGTTTCCGCCGCGGTGATGGTAGACACCCGGGACATCGTATTTGACCCCATGTTCCGACCCTTCTGCGAAGAGAATCTGTGCGGCCAGTACGGGGTCAACTACTGCTGCCCCCCGGACTGCGGCACCCCGGAGGAAATGAAGCAGCGGATTCTCGCCCACAAGCGTGGATTGGTTTTGCAGACCATCTGGGAAATCCCGGATATTTCCGACAACGCCGCCATCAAGCCCGCCAAGAAGGGACACAACGCCATCCAGCTCCGGCTTCAGAAGAAGTTTCATGAGGCGGGAGTACCCGGCTTTCTGGTGGGTGCCAGCGGGTGCAGCCTGTGCGTACCCTGCCATCTGAAAAGCGGGGAGCCTTGCCCCCATCCGGAGGAGCGGTACAGCTGCATGTCCGCCTACTGCATCTTCGTGCGCAAGCTGGCTGAGCACTGCGGCATCGACTACGACTGCGGGGAGGGGCTGCTGGCCTTCTTCGGGATGTATGTGTTTGACTGAACAAAACCTCCCGGCAGCCACGCCGGGAGGTTGACAAAACAAAATAGTGGCCCCGCTTGCCAGATTGTACTATCCAGCAAGCGGGGCCATTTGTTGATATACCCCGCTTTTTTCTTGCAATTTGTCACATTCTGTGATACGCTGTAAGCGGTGCTGCCAGCACCCCGGCAGGCGGTTCCCCCGACTTTTTTCGGGGGTCATAGTCTTCTTCTGCCCCCAATCCAGCGTGAGAGGGGGTGATAGCGTGGTTACATGGGAAGGATTGTTTCAATTCTGCATGGTCATTACGGCTGTCATTGCCCTGGTTCTCCAGGCCAACAATAATAAGAAGAGATAACCGCCCACTCCTACCAAAAGTAACGGTTATCTCTTAACCTAATTCTTGGGGGAGCCGACCTGCTGGCAGCACCCTCCTTGGCTATACTATACCCCAGCTCGGAGCATTTGTCAACTGTTCCATTCCCATGAAAATACGCCAAAAAGGAGAGGACAGTTCCTCTCCTTTTTGATTTTCTCTTGCAATGGACACCGAAATTTGCTATACTTGCTACAGGATTACAAGCCAAAAAACGGAAAGGATGTATGATTTATGGGTCTTATTCGCGCGAGTCTGAATGCCGCCGGCGGCGTGCTGGCAGATCAGTGGAAGGAATTTTTCCGCTGTGAGGCCATTCCCGCGGACGTTCTGGCAAGGAAGGGGCAGAAGGCCGGCGGCCGCCGCTCTGTCAACAGCAAGGGAAGCGACAATGTGATCACCAGCGGCTCCGTGATTCTGGTTGCCGACGGCCAGTGCATGATGATCGTCGATCAGGGAAAAATCGTGGAGTTCGCCGCCGAGCCTGGCGAATATACTTACGACGCCTCCACCCAGCCCACCATCTTCTGCGGCGACTTCGGCGAGGGGGTCAAAAAGTCCTTCGTGGAATTCGGCCGCCGGGTGGCCTTCGGCGGGGAGGCGGCCAAGGATCAGCGGATCTACTACTTCAATACCAAGGAGCTTACCGGCAACAAGTACGGCACCCCCAGTCCCGTGCCCTTCCGGGTGGTGGACAGCGGCATCGGCCTGGATATGGACATAGGCCTGCGGTGCTTCGGCGTATTTTCCTATCGGATCTGCGATCCCATGCTCTTCTATAAGAACGTCTGCGGCAACATTTCCGCCGACTACACCCGGGAGGATCTGGACGGCCAGCTGAGAAGCGAGCTGCTTTCCGCTCTGGGCATGGCCTTCGGCAAAATTTCCGAAATGGGCATCCGCTACAGTGCCCTGCAAATGCACACCCTGGAGCTGGCGGACACCCTGAACGATATCCTCAGCAAGAAATGGCGGGAAAAGCGGGGTCTGGAGATCGTCAGCATCGGCATTTCCAGCCTGACCCCCGTGGAGGAGGACATGAAGCGGATCCAGGAGCTTCAGGCGGCCTCCGCCTACGCCACCCCCCAGCACGCCGCCGCCCAGCTGTTCAAGGCTCAGGCCGAGGCCATGAAGACCGCCGCCGGGAATCCCGGCGGGGCTATGGTGGGCATGTTCGGCATGAACGCCGTCCAGCAGACCGGCAGCACCGCCGCCCAGCTGTTCCGGATGGGTGCTCAGGCCGCCTCCGCCGCTCCTGCCGCTGCCAATACCTGGAAGTGCCCCAGCTGCGGCGCCGCCGCCACCGGCAAGTTCTGCACCGAGTGCGGTGCCAGAAAGCCGGAGGAAACCGGCTGGGTCTGCGCCTGCGGCGCGGTGAACAAGGGCAAATTCTGCACCGAGTGCGGAGCCAGAAAGCCCGCCGGGGTGCCCCAGTACCGCTGCGACAAGTGCGGCTGGGAGCCGCCCAAGGGCACCAAGCCTCCCAAATTCTGCCCGGAGTGCGGCGATCCCTTTGACGACGGGGATGTCGTGAAGTAAGACGGCCTGGGAGGGGAATATGGAACTGGTCAACTATAAATGCCCGGCCTGTACCGCGCCCCTGCGGTTTGACGAGAAGACCGGGAAGCTGGTCTGCGACTTCTGCGGAAGCACCTACACCATCAAGGAGGCCGAAGCCGGCAATGCCGAGAAGGAAGCTGCCGCCGCCAAGGCGGAAAAGCCGGATATTCCGGAGGTTCAGCAATCGGAAGACCCGAATTTGCACGCTTACTTATGCCCCAGCTGCGGCGCGGAGCTGATCTGCGAGAAAACCACCGCCGCCACCTCCTGCCCCTACTGCGGCAATGTGAACATTGTCCCCGGACAGCTGTCCGGGGCGCTGAAGCCCGACTTCGTGATCCCCTTCCAGGTGGAGAAGAAGGCGGTGGTGGAGGCTCTGCACAAGCACTACGGCAAGCACAATTTCTACCTGCCCAAGCTCTTCCGGACGGAAAACCACATTCAGAAGGTTCAGGGGGTTTACGTCCCCTTCTGGCTCTACGATGTCCGCCTTTCCGGTCAGGGTCTCTACGAGGGCATGGACAGCGTCACCCACCGGGAGGGGGACTACGAGGTCACCCGCACCATGCACTATGACGTGGAGCGTGCCGGCTCGGCGGATTTCGAGAAGGTGCCGGTGGACGCTTCCAAGAAAATGCCCGATAACTACATGGACTCCCTGGAGCCCTTCGACTACGGCAAGCTTGCGCCCTTCTCCACCGCCTATCTGCCCGGCTTCCTGGCCGACCGGTACGACCAAAGTGCCGAGGACTGCGCCCCCAGAATGCAGACCCGGTGCGAAAACGCGTTGTCCGCCAAGCTGCGCAGCGACGTGAATCACACCACCGTCACCCAGAAAAGCTTCCAGGCTCACATTGACCGGAAGGAAGCCCACTACGCCCTGCTTCCCGTGTGGATGCTGACGACGAAGTGGAAGGACAAGAATTATCTGTTCGCCATGAACGGCCAGACCGGGAAAATGGTGGGGGAGCTTCCTACGGATCCCGTCCTGTTCTGGCGGAATCTGATGGTGCTGGCTCTGCTTCTGACCCTCTTCTTCCGATTCTCCGGCATCCTGAAGCTGCTGATTCTTTGGGTTCGCTATTTGTAAGGGGGGCAGGAATATGAAGCGACTTTTCTCTGTATTCCTGGCGGCTGTGCTGCTGATGGCTCTGGCGGTGCCCGCCTGCGCCGCGGAAAATTACATCTATGACGAGGCTGGCCTTCTGACCGAGGAGGGCCGGGCGAAGCTGAACGACACCGCCCGGGAGATTTCCCAGCGCACCGGCTGCGGCGTGTATTTCCTGAGCATTCCCGACTATACCGTTTCCGGCAAGGACACCATCTACGACACCGCCGTGTGGCTTTTCGAGCAGAAGCATCTTGGCACCGGTGAAAACAAGGACGGCGTGCTGCTGGTGCTGTCCATGGCGAACCGGGACTACAGCCTGATTGCCCACAGCTTCGGCGACACCGCCCTGACCGACTCCGGCAAGGACTATATTACCGAGGCCTGCCTGGATGAATTTGGCGAGGACGAGTGGTATTACGGCGTTTATGACTATCTGAACGCCACGGACAGCCTGCTGACCCGTGCCCGGAAGGGAGATATTTACGACCGGGACGTTGTTTCCTCCGAAAGCCAGTGGATCTGGAGTCTGGTGGTGGGGCTTGTCCTGGCTCTGATCGTGTGCCTGACCCAGAATGCCATGCAGAAGAAGAAGGTTCGGGTGCAGACCCAGGCGCTGGGCTACCTGAAGGGCGGCAGCGTCAACATCACCCACCGCTCGGAACGCTACACCCACACCACGGAGACCCGAGTCAAAATCAATACCGACAAGGACAATTCCTCCGGCGGCGGCAGCTACTCCCATTCCTCCGGGGGCTACTCCGGCAAGAGCGGAAAGTTCTAAAGGTGCTGCCGACAGCCTTCTGTTGGTGCCTGCCCAGTCATACGATTGCCGTCATCGGCGGTGCCGACGGGTCAACGGCGATTTTTATTACCAGAAAACCCTGACACAATCAAAGAAAATCTCCCTGTGGGCATCGTCCACAGGGAGATTTTTCCCATTATTCCTTCTTTTCCGCGTTCAGCTGATCCACCACGATGTCCGGGTAGGGATTGGCAATGACGGTTTTGTAGGTGTGGTAAATGACCATGCCGGGCTTGCCGCCGGGAATTTTCTTCACCTGCCGCACCTGGGTCATGTCCACAGGCACATTCTGGCCGTCCCCGGTTTCGGAATAGTAGGCGGCCAGCTGGGCGGCCTGGGTCAGGGTGTCGTCCGGCGGGGTGGTGCCGCCGCAGGAGATGATAACGTGGGAGCCATGCACCTTGCTGGCGTGGCACCAGATGTCGTCCTTCCTGGCCAGCCGGAAGGCCAGCTCCTCATTCTGCCGGTTGTTCCGTCCCACATAAATGGGGTAGCCGTCGGTGGACTGGAAGCGCATGGGAGAGAGCTTGCCCTGCTTCGGCCGCTTCCGGCTTCCTTCCTGGCGCAGATAGCCCTGCTCCTGAAGCTCCTGGCGGATTTCCTCCAGCTCCGCATCGGTCTGGGCACGGTTCAGCTCGTCCAGGACGCTTTGCAGGTAGCTCAGCTCCTCCCGACCCAGGGTCAGCTGATGGGTCAGCTCCTTCTGGGCGTTCTTCATCCGGGTGTAATCCTTGTAGCATTTCGCCGCGTTCTGCTGGGGGGAGAGGGTAGGACTCAGGGGAATTTCCACGGGAGCCATGTTCTCGTCGTAAAAGTCCTCGCAGGTAATTTTCGTCTGACCCTTGGTGATCCGGTGCAGATTCGCCGTGAGAATGTCCCCCAGCTGGCGCAGCCGCTCCCGGTCGTAGGTGGCCGCCAGCTCCTTTTCCTGAAGCGCCATCTTCCGGGTAAGCCTGGTACACAGATTCTGCACGGTTTTGCGCACCGCCTGACCCTTCTGGCGCATGGCGTCCTTCCGATCCCGGAGGGTATAAAAGCCGTCCAGCAGCGCGGCGAAGGATTCCATTTCCTGGCAGCTTCCGTACTGCCGCAGGGGGCAGAAGGCGTACTGCTTGGGGGTGCCGTCGGGCTGGATGTAGACGTAGGGCTTGGGGTGGTTCAGATGCTCCCGGAAGAAAAGCAGCAGCTTTTCCGCCGTATCGTCCACGTTCAGCGCACTGATTCTGGCATCCGTGCTTCCTGCGGCGAACAACGCCGCCTCCCGGCAAACCAGGGGGGACAGGCCGCCCAGGGTGTCCATGAGCCGGTCGGAGAGCAAATCCGCTCCGGGTCTGGCAAGGAGGTTACCATAATCCTCAAAATACAGGGGATTTTCCTTGGCCACCGGCTCCGGCTTCTGATAATTCAGCCCCGGCAGAGCAGGTCGGCGGCTGGTTTCGTCCAGGCCGATCCGCCGCAGGCAGTCCAGTATCCGCCCGTCCGACCCCAGAAGGTACAGGTTGCAGGTCCTGCCCATCAGCTCGGCGGCCAGGGTCTTCCGGACGGGAAAGCCCATTTCGTCGGTGCAGTCGAAGGCAAAATAGGCCGCCCGCTCCATGGGAATCTGGGTGATCTCCGCCAGCCTGGCTCCCAGAAGGTGCTTGCGCAGGAGCATACAGAACATGGGCGGCTCCGCCGGGTTTTCCGGAGAAGCGGCGGTCAGATGGAGCCGGGGGGCGGTGGGGTTGGCGGCGAAGAGCAGCTTTTCCCGGCTGTCCCGACCCCGCAGGTGCAAAATCAGGGTGTCCCGGCTGGGCTGGTGAATTTTGTCCACCCTTGCCCCCAGGCACTTTCCCCGGACCTCCGCCAGCACGGCGGAAAGAAAAAACGCGTCAAATGCCATTTACGCATCCTCCATGACCAGGTGGAACAGCTCGTTCAGCCGGTCGGTCTGCCCCGCCAGATACAGCGCGCCAAAGAGAGCCTCCAGGCCGGTGGCCTTGGCGTACTGGGCGGGGGTAGCCGACTTGGGCACCGCGTGAACGTGGGCGTTTTTCCCCCGACGGTAATAGGCGGTCTCCTCCTCGGTCAGGTGCGGCAGGAGCTTATCCACGAATTTTGCCTGAGCCGTGGCCTTCACCAGGGCGATGGTGTCCCGGTGGAGCCGGTCAACGGTGGTCTCCCCCTTGGCGCACAGATAGCCCCGGCAGAGGATTTCAAAGACGCAATCTCCCATGTGGGCAAGTCCCAGATTGGAAATGGCGTCGATCTCCTGCTTGGTCAGATTCATTCGGAAATAGTTTTCCATAATTTCCCTCGATTTACCAGAAATTGGGCGCAAAGCCCGGTAAAGCAGCCGGTCACGATGCTCACGGCGATCATCACCGGCAGGTAAACCAGCAGTCCCGGAGTACCTGTCACCAGCACCGCCATGGCCATCTGGCCGATGCTGTGGGCAACGGCTCCCAGAGCTCCCGCCACCCAGAGCTGATTTTTTTTCAAAATTTTCCGCAGGCCGATGGTCACGGCAATGGCCAGTGCTCCCCCGGCGGCGGAATAGAGGATGGTGCTGAAATTCCCGGCGAACACCGCCCCCAGGAAAATCCGGGCGGCCAGAACCAGGCAGCCGTCCTTGGCTCCCAGGGCGTAGACCGTGAACACCGTGACGATGTTGGCAAGCCCCAGCTTGATACCGGGAATGGGAACCAACGCCGGGATCTGCGCCTCCACCAGGAAGATGGTCAGGGCAATGGCCGTCAGCAGCGCCAGCCGGGTGATTCTCTTTGTTTCCACAGTGTCGCCGCCTTTCATGCGCTTTTCAACGGTTATAAAATAACAGATTTTGCTGGAAAAGTAAAGGGAAAGCTTGCATTGCCCGGTGCCAGCTGGTATACTGATACTGTTTTCTGATTAAAATCTTGATTTTAATCAGAAAGGCACCGCCTAACGGCGTTGCCTGTTTTGTGATTGATAAGGAAAGAAATCACAAAACAAGTCTCATAGGAACTCCATGCCCTTCGGGCAATGAAAATCTTTTTGAAAGATTTTAATTGGAGTTCCGTATGAAAGAAAATCGACGAAATTTCCCGAAAGGCGTACCCAACGTGAAGAAAAAATGGATTCTCGCCCCAGTGCTTCTGTGCCTGCTTTCCGCCCTCATCGGCTTCGGTCTGGGCTTCCGCGCTGCCCCTGTGGAGACGGCGGCGGAGACGGTGGCTGAAACCGCCGCCACGGAGCCGGAGACCGTCCCGGAGACCACCCAGGCGGAGACGGAGCCGCCCCGGCAGACCATCGATGCCGTGCCCCAATACTACCAGACGGACTACCCCTATCTGAAATTCGGAAGCTCCGGCGGCACCATCGCCACCTCCGGATGCAGCCTGACGAGCCTTGCCATGGTGGCAAGCTACATGACCGACCACGAGTACACCCCGGATCAGCTGGTGTACCACTTTGACAAGGACGGCCTGAACAACGTGGAGAAGCTGGAGCAGGCGGCGCAGGCTCTTCACCTGCCCTACGAAAAAAACTTCGACTTTTCCGTCACCCGGAAGGCTCTGGAGGAAGGAAAGGTGGTCATCGTGCTGGAGAACGAAAAGTCGGATTTCACCACCGGCCAGCACTTCATCGTCCTGACCGGGCTGAATGAAAACGGGAAAATTCTCATCAACGACCCCTTCCGACCCAACTATTATAAGGAGGAATTGCAGCCCGGCTGGGAAAACGGCTTTACGGACTACGCCATCACCAAGGGCTACGCCGGAGCCTGGGTCTTCGACAAGTCCGCCATGCCCCAGGATATGGAGCTGTACGACGCTTCCAAGCCGGAGACTCCCCAGACCCGGTATACCGGCTACGAGCTGGACGACGAGGACGTCCGGCTTCTGGCCGCCTACGTCTGGGCGCAGGCTCGGAACAAGTCGGAAAAGGTGCAGCAGGCAGTGGCGGAGGTGGCTCTGAACCGGCTGACCAGTCCCTATTGGGGCAACACGATCCGGGACATCGTCTACGGCATGAAGGGCATCCACCGGAACTTTTCCGCCGCCCAGCCCACCATGGCTCAGTACCGAGCCATTCACGCCGCCATGTACGGCTCCTACATTCTGCCGAAGGAAGTCTACTACTTCCGACCCTGGGAATATGACGGGGACGATATGTGGGGCTCCATCGCCGGATTCTACTTCTCCTATTGGTTCCCGGTGGAGGAATAAAGCTGAGGCGGCCACGGAAAGCCTTGGATTCTCAAAAAGCAGAGACTTTCGCATTGCTTTTCGTCTCCCGGAGACTTTTGGTACTGTTCCCTCCGGGGGGCAATTTTCTTGTCCCGGCAAGAAAATGGATAAGAAGCCGGCTCAAGGGGCGCTGCCGAAAAGCCGCCCCCTTGAGAATCCCCCGGCCGCACCGCCGAGAGTGCGTCAGAATATTTCAGCCCACTGTCAGCGCGTTTATCGGAAGTGCTCATATAAGCTACAGATTCTTTAATAAGCGAAACAAGGCGGCCGCAACAGCGGCCGCCTTGTTGTTACACGCTCAGCTCCCAGATGTTGCGGATCTGAGGCTCCAGCTCCTCATACGTCCACAGCCGTTCCGAACGGACGCGGCTGTTGGGGTCGTTGACCCGGAAGGCCTCCCCGTCCCAGCCGGTGAGCACGATGTAATGACCGGAGGAGGTGAAGTCCCCCTGACCCAGAGCCAGGATCACCGGGTGTCCGGCCTCCACCGCCTTGGTCATTTTCCCCTTGACCAGGGGCAGCTCCTGAACCTTCAGCCCCAGCTTCACCCCACCCTCGCTGATGAGCGTCCAGGAGGAGCCGTAGCCGGAGGCGTAATAGCCGTTTTGGGCGGAAAACGCCGCCACGTCCTTGGGATTGAAGCGTTCCTCGCCGGTGAGATAGTACCCGGCCATGGCAAGGCAGGTAGGGCCGCATCCGGTCTGGCCGATGCAGCCGCTGCCGTAGGGTTCATAGCCCCACATGGGATCCCACTGCAAAAACAGCGGCACACTTTCCCGACTGTAGCCGGACAAATCCACCGGAATTTCCTGCCGGGTGGGGTAATTCAGTACAAAATCCCGGGTTTCCGGGTTGATTTCCAGAAGTGCGATCAAATCCTTGGGGTAGCTGCCGTAGGGAATCTTGTGTTTCTCGGCGTAGGCGTGGACTTCCCGCTCCGCCGCCGTGGGAGTGCCCTGCTGATACTCAATTTCCCGGTAAAGGTTGTAGATGGGTTGTCTTCCCACCGTACCCGCGAGGATGGCCAGCATCCCCATGATCGCCAGCACCCACAGCCCCTTTTTCACCTTCGTCATACAAATTCCCTCCTTTTGTGACATTGTACCACAAAAGGAGGGAAAAGTCTTTAGGTTATTTTTAAGATTAGGATACGGATTGCCACACCAGTGTTGCGCTACATTATGGTATGACTGCCACCGGCAGTCATTATAATTCTGATTCGCTGCGCGGAGCACCACTGGTTCGCAATGACAATGTTCTATTCAAATGCACAACACTGTCAATCAGCTCTCTCGGTCATCGAATTTTCTTCCCATTGAGAACGGCTTCTGCCAGCTCGTCCCCGTGGTAGCGCAGGGTCAGAAGGAAGAAGGGAGCGTTCTGCCACAGCAGGTCGAGAAAAATCTGATCGCCCTCCCACTTGGGAAGCCCATTCAGAAATTCCCGGCTGACCCACCGCAGATCCCCCTCCGGGCAGTCCGCCAGTTCCCCCGCAAAGCCGTCGGCGGTGAACAGGTACATGTACTCGCCCTGGCAGGTGTCGTTCAGGAACGTCACCACCCCCCGGCACTGCCAGCTGGTCAGCGTCAGCCCCGTTTCCTCCTTGGCTTCCCGCAGAAGACACGCCTCCGGGCTTTCGTTTTCCTCGAACTTGCCGCCGATGCCGATCCACTTATCGTGGTTGATGTCGTTCTTTTTCTTCACCCGGTGGAGCATCAGCACCTCATTTCCACGGGTGACATAACATAGGGTCGTATTAAGCATCGGCCTTTTTCCCCTGAATCAGGTGGATGGCGTGGTGCAGGTTCTCCACCTCCACCACCGCATGACCCTCCTCCTTTTCCCCGTCCAGAGACCAGGCCATGGTGGGGTCAGCCTCCACCCGGATGTGGCTGGCGGAACGGAAGGTAATCATTTCGCAGTTATAGTCCTGGGACTGGACAGCCCGAAGGCACTCAGAAAGCTCCGCGAAGCTTCTGGGCATCCGCACCAGCATGACCTCGAACAGGCCGTCGCCCATGTCCACCTGCTCCGGATCCAGGGTCAGGATGCCGCCGATGGAGGTGGAATTGCAGATGGCGCCGAAAAGGAAGTCGTCCTCCACGATCTCCCCGTCAATGTCCATGCGGATATGCTCGTTGCGGATCTGGGAAAGCTCGGAAATGCCGCCGAGGACATAGGCCGTGTGTCCCAGGGCGTTCTTGATGTTCTGGGGCACAATGTAGCTGGAGCGGGTGAAGGCGCCGAAGGAGGCTACATAGGAAAAGTACCGCGCTCCGAACCGGCCGGCGTCGTAGGTGTGAACCTCACCGCCCAGAATGTCCTTGGCCGCCTGCACCGGATTGTGAGAAAGACCCAGGGAGGCGGCGAAATCGTTGGTGGTACCCGTGGGGATATAGCCCAGAGGGGTCTGAACCCCCGCCCGGAGCAGTCCCGTAATGGTCTCGTTCAGGGTGCCGTCGCCGCCGCAGCAGACCACCAGGTCAACGTCCCCGCCCAGGGCTTGCGCCGCCCGGGTGGCCGCGCCGGTTCCGGTGGTCATCACGGTATGCATATCGTACCCCGCCTGGCTGAACAGCAGCAGAATGTCCGGCAGCACCCGGTTGGCCCGCTTCTGCCCGGCGAAGGGATTCATGATAAACAGCATGGTTTTCACGTTCAATCAAACCGTCCTTTGATGAAATCGGCTCCGTGACACGGAGCCTGCAATCCTATTTGAGTATTATACCATTTTTTCCGGATTTCGCAAGCTTTTGCCGAAGCTTCCCCGGGGAGTTCACGATTTTTTTACATTCCCTCGGATCGAGAAGCAGGAACCGCCAGATTCGCTCCAATGCCCGCGCCAGGGTGCGGTAAACCGTGCTGGGGGCGACGCCCCGCTCCCGGGCGATTTCCGTCATGGTCATGCCGCCCATATAGTAGTCCACCAGGGTCTGCCGCTGCAATTCGCTCAGCTCCCGCTCCATGATGAGCTTCACCAGCTCCAGCTTGCCCTGGGTATCAGAGGGTATATTTCTCACTGCGCCAGTACCCCCTTTCGTAGTAGTGAGCCGTCAGCTCCGCCAGCTCGTTCAGCTGGGTGAGAATGGGCGTAAGCACGGCCATCCGGCGGCGAAGCTGCCACAGCCTTTCCGGGTCCGTTTCCAGTGCCTCCGCCTGCCGCAGCTGCCGAAGCCGGACGCGCAAAGGCTCCGCCGCCGTAAGGTAAGACGCGCTGATTTCTTCCAGAGTCATAGGACGCTCCTTTCGCAGCGGAAGCAGAAGCCGCCGGGGGCGTAGCATTCTCCGCCGCAGTCCGGGCAGAAGGCGGCGGGCTTCGCCGCCTGGGGATCAAAAAATAAGGTCGGTTCCATATCGTTTCCTCCTTTTGGTTTTCTTCATTGTAGGCGGAAAAACCGCTTTTGTCCTGCGAACGATATTTGACAGGATTCTCTTTCGGTTTTTGCTATCATACCCTTGACGGCGCGGCAATTCTTCGGCTATGATAACCTTAAAGGTTAAAGGAGGGATATCATGGACGAGGAATGGATGCGCGCGGCTCTGGAGCTGGCAAGGGAGGCCTTTGACGCGGGAGAGGTGCCCGTGGGCTGCGTCATCACCCGGAACGGCCGGATCGTCGGCCGGGGTCGGAACCGCCGGGAGGGGGCAAAAAACGCCCTGGCTCACGCGGAGATCGAGGCCATCGCCGAGGCCTGCGAAGCCCTTGGGGGCTGGCGGCTGTGGGAGTGCACCCTGTATGTAACGCTGGAGCCTTGCCCCATGTGCGCCGGTGCCATCGTCAACGCCCGGATTCCCCGGGTGGTCTACGGAGCCTCCGACGGGAAATGCGGTGCCGTCCGGTCGGTCTGCGCCCTTTTTGACATGGGGTTCAATCACCACCCGCAGGTGGAGGCGGGAATCCTGGCGGAAGCATGCGGCGCGCTGCTGACGGAATTTTTCCAAAAGCTGCGCCTGGAGCTTCGGACAAGACCCAAATGGCAGCCGAAGCGTTAAGGGAAGCTTTCTTTTGAGGCTTTTATGGAAGCTCGGATTCTATCGGCAAGAGCCGGGAGCGAGAGATTTTGCTTCCGGTCGGGGTTTGGAAAAGGTCGGAATACTGTATGTACCCGCAAGGAGTATGCCACATCCGTAAGCCGGCTTTCGCTGGCAACGGCTGTGCTATATTTCCCGTTTTTCAAACCGATGACCGGGGGCAAAAGATCCGCTATCCCGCCGCCGACGATTGATTCAGAGTTTCCATCTAACAGGAGGGGTGCATTTGAAGCAGCTTACCCGGGCACGCCGGGTGGGGATCACCGCGGTGCTCTGCGCCCTGGTTCTGCGGCTCTGGCTGGGCGGCTGGGGCGGACAAGCCCTGGATTTTCTGACCAGCCCCGACAGCGCGGCCTTTTTTCTATACCTGGAAACCGGACGGGATGTCCGGTTTTCCCACGCTTTGCCCACCTTTTCCCCGGATTTCATGGAATCTCCCCCGGCGGCGACGGTTCCCACGGAGCCGGTCCTTCCCGATTTTTCGGCGGAGGACGAGCTGTCCCTCTACTACGCCGCGGCGGTGGAGCCGGACATCGGGAAGCTTCTGTCCCGGCCTTTGGAATGGAATCTGAAGGAAAATCCGCCTTCGGTGCTCATCCTTCACACCCACACCACGGAAGGCTACGCCGAGACCCCCGGCTGGCGCACCACGGAAGAATCGGAAAACATGGTCGCCATCGGGGACATCGTGGCCGACGGGCTGACCGAGCAGGGGATCGGCGTTCTCCACGATCGGAAGCTTCACGATTACCCCAGCTACAACGGAGCCTATGTAAGAACCCGGAAGTCCCTTGCGGAATATCTGCGTCAATATCCCAGCATCCGGCTGGTGCTCGACCTCCACCGGGATGCCGCCGGGGAGGGAAGCCGGCAAATGCGCACCCAGGCCACGGTGGCAGGGGAGCCGTCGGCGCAGCTGATGATCGTCATGGGCACCAATTATGATACTTACCAGGAAAATCTCTCCCTGGGGCTGAAGCTCCACGTCCAGCTGGAGCGGATGTATCCGGGCATTACCCGACCCCTGCAGCTCCGGGCAGCCCGGTTCAACCAGGATCTGTGCCCAGGCGCCCTGCTCATTGAGATCGGCGCGGCGGGAAATACCCAGCAAGAAGCCCGGCGGGCGGCGGAAGCCCTGACCCAGGCTCTGGCCGCTCTTGCCCTGGGGACGGAAACAACCCCGTAGGCACAAGTCCGCGCCGGCTCCTGCTGCCGCTTTCCCGCGGGTTCCTTCGAATTGCAATTCAAATTGTTTATAATTTCAAAAATCCGGAAAAATAAAGGTTGCATTCTGGCTATATTGATGATATTATGAATTTGCATTTGCGGGAAACTTGCTTTTTTGCAAAGGGAAACGAAAAGGAGCGATTCTATTTATGAAGGAAAAGAAAAAACTGTCCCTGGCGGCGCAGATCTTCATTGCCATGGTGCTGGCCATTGTTGCCGGTCTTCTGATGCAGAGCTGCGCGGATTTCGCAAACAACTACATCAAGCCCTTCGGCACCATCTTCCTGAACCTGGTCAAATTCATCGTGGTGCCCATTGTCCTGTTCTCCATCATGTGCGGCATTATCTCCATGAGCGACATCCGCAAGGTTGGCTCCATCGGCCTGAAGACCGTGGTCTTCTACCTGTGTACCACCGCCTTCGCCGTGATCATCGGCCTGGTGGGCGGCAATCTGTTCAAGGGTGCCTTCCCGGTTGTGGCCACCACCGACCTGACCTATGACGCTTCCGCCGCCACCTCCTTTATGGATACCCTGGTGAATATCTTCCCCTCCAATTTCTTCAAGCCCATGGTGGATGCCAACATGCTCCAGGTCATCGTCATGGCCGTGCTGCTGGGCTTCTCCATCATCCTGGTGGGCGAGAAGAACGCCAAGGTGGTCTCCGCCTTCAATGACCTGAACGACATCTTCATGAAGTGCATGGAGCTGATCCTGAAGCTGTCCCCCATCGGCGTGTTCTGCCTGCTGTGCCCCATCATCGCCAGCAACGGCGCGGCCATCATCGGCTCTCTGGCCATGGTGCTGCTGACCGCCTACATCTGCTACATTGTCCACGCCCTGGTGGTGTACTCCCTGACCGTGAAGGCCATGGGCGGCATGAGCCCGGCCAAGTTCTTCAAGGGAATGCTCCCCGCCATCATCTTTGCCTTCTCCAGCGCGTCCAGCGTGGGCACTCTGCCCATTAACCTGGACTGCGTCACCAAGCTGGGTGCCAAGAAGGAGGTCGCTTCCTTCGTCCTGCCCCTGGGCGCCACCATCAACATGGACGGCACCGCCATCTATCAGGGCGTGTGCGCCATCTTCATCGCCGCCTGCTACGGCATTCAGCTGACCCTGCCCCAGATGCTGACCATCGTGCTGACCGCGACCCTGGCCTCCATCGGCACCGCGGGCGTGCCCGGCGCGGGCATGGTGATGCTGGCCATGGTGCTGACCTCCGTTGGCCTGCCGGTGGACGGCATTGCTCTGGTCGCCGGTGTTGACCGGATCTTCGACATGGGTCGTACCACCGTCAACATCACCGGCGACGCGGCCTGCGCCGTCATCGTCTCCAACATGGAGGAAAAGAAGGAGCAGAAGCTGGCCGCCGGAAAGTAACGGCCGCGTCCGGCGGTTTTTACAAAAAGGGGTAAGTGCTGTTTTTCCCGAAACCTGCTTGCGTTTGCCGGTTTCTGTGCTATCATGACAGTAGTGCCCCCAAAAATATGGAAAGCTGGAGGAATTACACATGGAAAATCCGATTCTTGACTCCGAGTATGTACCCCCCTATGCCCAGAAAAATACGGATATGTCCGTTGGCGACTGGGTGGCTACCCTGATCCTGACGGCCATTCCCCTGGTGGGCTTCATCTGCCTGATCGTCTGGGCGGTGAGCAGCTCCCCGGAGAAGCGTTCCCGGAAAAATTGGGCCATTGCCCAGTTCATCATCACGCTGGTTATCCTTGTGCTGACCGTCGTGCTGATTGCGGTCTACGGCGCGTCCATCGCGGCACTGATGCGTTATTAAGTCCACACCCCCGGTCTGATAACCAGGCCGGGGGCTTTGGTTTTCCGTTGGCAACGTTGACGTGCCCATACGAAAACCAGCGAAATAATACGAAAAGCATTTACATAACGTGGTTCCATAATCTTATTCCCGATTCTTCCCCAGGAGTTTTCCACATTCTCCACAGGTTTCTCCACAGGCTTTTCCGGAAAAGCTGTGGAATTGGAAGGGGCTTCTCCCTGGTATCGAAAAAACTCCACAGCTTTACCGGAAGCTGTGGAGTTTCTTTTGTTTACATAACAACTACGCAAACAGGAGTCGTGCAGAAAATACCCGGGTTTGCTGGTCTTCATCCTGCCGGTGGGCATCCATGTACAGGCAGCCGGTCTCCGGAAAATCCCACCGAAGCTCCAGCTGCTGGCCCTCCCGGGCCTCGCTGAGATAGCAGACGGTAAACTCCCGGATTTCGTGATCCTTGTGGTAGCCGCTGGGGATCAGATCACAGATCCAGTCTAAGTACCGGCAATTGTTCATGTGGCCGTTCCGATCCAGATCGGTGAAGCAGACCTGACGGCTGCGGGCGTTTTTCAGCAGCTTGGCGGGCAGCCCCAGGGGTACCGTCAGCTCGTTGCCCCGGAGGGTGCCCACCAGGGAAATGCCGCTTTTTCCCGGAAGGATCATGTTCCGGGTGTCCAGATCCATCAGCACCCACAGGCTAATGGAGCGGAAAACCTCCCGCCCTGCCCCGTCATAGGCAACCATCGACCGTGGGAAGGCTACCCTTGTGGGGGGCATGGGCCAGGTTTCCACATGAACGGTCTCCCCCAGCCGGGGAAGCCGGGTGACCTGCACCTTGTGCCGGGTCACCGCCCAGAACATCCGCTGCCGGACAAGCACGTCATAGCCGACGGTCAGCTCGGTGCTGTGCATCCCCGCCACCTCCTGGGCGAAGGACAGAATCCGGGATGGCAGAAGACGGCCAAAGCAGTCCACATCCCGCTCGGTGATTTCAAAATTTGTCTGATAAATGGGTTCCATGTAGATAAGACCTCGCAATGTGTTGAAATTATTCGTGTTTTTGTGTGATTGATGAAAAATCAGGAAATACAGACTTTACCTTTTATTTTCAGTTTCTCAGAGACTTTTGGTGCTGAACCCTCCGGGGATTCCCTCCGGCCACAATCCCCGGACATTCCGAGAACGAATCGAGAGCTTGTAGGGGCCGATGCCCTCATCGACCCGTCCTAATAAACAGTGGTGCATACTACGGGTCAATGTGGGCATTGACCCCTACGGATTCTTATGAAGCTTTTCTAAACTGGGAAGTATTCTTTGCTCTCATCCGTCTCGCGCTTGCGGGAGACGGGTGAGCCACCTATCCATTATGGTATGATTGCCAGTGGCAATCATCGATATTTTCATTCGCCGCGCGGAGCACCACACTGGCTCGCAATGACATGGCTTTTCGACAGTCACGCTAACCCTGACTGGGAATGTCCTCCTGAAGGGTCAGCGCAAGCCGGTACTGCTGACCCCGGCGGTAGAGAATGGCCTCCACCTGCTGGCCTACCTCGCAGTCATAAATGGCGGCTTTCAGGTCGTCCAGGCTGGTGATCCGGGTATCGCCCAGATACAGCAGCATGTCCCCCACCTGAACGCCCTGCCGGGCTGCGTCGCTGTCCGCGTCCACCTGGGTAATATACAGCCCCGCCGGCATCCGGTAGTAGTGCTGATAGAAGTTGGACAGTGCCTCGCCGGTGATCCCCAGGGTGGGACGGCCGGACACATAGCCCTGGGCGATGATCTGATCCACGATCTCCTTGACCTGGGTGCTGGGGATGGCGAAGCCCAGACCCTCCACCCCGGCATCGTCGGTAAACGCGCCGATTTTGATGGTGTTGATGCCGATGACCTGGCCGTAGCAGTTGATCAGCGGCCCGCCGGAGTTGCCGGAGTTCAGGGCGGCGTTGGTCTGGATCAGGGTCATGGTGCGGCCGTTGACCTCCACGTCCCGGTTGATGGCGGAGACAATGCCGTTGGTATAGGTGCCCCGGAACTCCACCCCCAGAGGATCGCCGATGGCCACCACCGTGTCCCCCACCCGCAGGCTGTCGGAATTGCCGAACTTGGCGGCGGTGAGATCCTGGGCGTCGATGTGCAGCACCGCCAGATCGGACACCGCGTCATAGCCCACGGTCCGGGCGGTGAAGGTCCGGTCGTCGGTGAGCAGCACGGTGATCTCCTTGGCGCCGCTGATGACGTGGAAGTTGGTCACGAGATATCCGTCGGCGGAGAGAACCACCCCGGTGCCGGTGGACGTGCTCCGGCTGCCCGCGCAGGAAATGGAGACCACCGAGGGAATATTATTGGCGTAGATTTCCTGCAGGGAAAGGCCGCCCCCTTCCGGAATGGTGTCCACGCCCTTGGGGGCTGCCTGCAGATCCATGGTACATCCGGCAAGGGCGGAGGACTCCGCCTGGGCAGCGGCGGCCGCCGGCTCCCGGGTTTCCGGGACGGTTTCCTCGGTGGTGAAGGAAATGGCCAGCTCCTGGTGGGAATCCTCCCGGCTGAGCTTCTGGAACAGTCGGATATTCAGAACGCCCAGCACGGTAACGATGCCGCACAGGAAGATAATGAAAATCAGCAGCAGAGCAATCAGTGCCCCCCGGTTCTTCGGCGGCTCGGTGGGGCCTGTGTAATAGGTGTTGTCATTCCACTCAGGATAGTTGCGATTGCGTTCGTTCATAGGGTACCTCGGTCAATTTACAAGGGGCATGGTAAAGGTAAATTCGGTTTTTCCGTTCTTGGAGGTGACGGAGATGTTCTCTCCGTGGGCGCAGATGATGGTTTTCACAATGTAAAGCCCCAGACCCCAGCCGTCCCGGTTCTGGGAGCGGGACTTGTCCAGCTTGTGGAACCGGTCGAAGACCAGGGGCAGCTCCTCCGGCGGGATGGTTTCGCCGTCGTTGGACACGGAGACGTAGGCCTTACTGCTGCCCTCCCGGATGGTCAGCCCCAGGGTGCCCCCCTCGGGGCAGAACTTGACGGCGTTGTCCAGCAGATTGTAGATAACCTGGGTGATATAGTCCTGGTTCGCCATGGTGTAAACCGGGTGCTCCGGGAAGTTCACATCCACGTTCAGCTTTTTGTCGTTGATCTTCTTCTCGAAGGTGATAAGCACCTGACCGGCGCATTCCTCCAGGTCGAAGTGAATCTTTTTTTCCTCCGGGATTCCCTGCTCCTTCTGCAGCTGGGAGATGTCCAGCATACTGCGCACCAGTCGGCTCAGCCGCTTGGTCTCATCGGAGACAATGCGCAGGTAATGCTCCCGGTGCTCCGGCGGGATGGTGCCGTCCAGAATGCCGTCCACATAGCCGGAAATGGTGGTCATGGGGGTCTTCAGCTCGTGGGACACATTGGCCACAAATTCCTGACGCTGGTATTCGCTCTTTTGCAGGGAGGAGGCCATGTTGTTGAAGGCCAGAGCCAGCTCCTCCATTTCCTCGCTGGAGTCCTCGTCCAGCTTCACCCGGGCGTCCAGCTCCCCGTGGCCGAAGGCGGTGGCGGCGTTGGCCAGCTCCTTCAGGGGCTTGCTTTCCCGACGGGCAAAGGCGGTGACCCCCAGCACAGCCACCAGCACCACGAAGATGGCGGCGGTGGTGAAAATGTTGGCAATTTTGTCCAGAATCACCTTGGTTCCGGCGGTGGGAGTGGAAACCATGACGATGCCCAGATGCTCCTCTGCGCTGACAATGGGGGCAGAGACCACATACCGCTCCTCGGAATAGAGATTGCGGATGGTGCCGGTGGCACTGTAGCCGTCATTTTCGTAGACCTTGTCCAGGTATTCCTGGTTCAGCTGCCAGCCGTCATAGTCGCTGCCGGTGAGATTGCCGGAGCATAGGATGATATAGCCCTGGTTGTTGCAGATGACCACATCCGCCTGGGTGATCTGGGAGACGACGTCTATATTCAGCATCAGCTCCCGGCTGGTTAAGTTGTCGTCCACTCCATAGGCACTGGCCAGGTTTGCCACCACCTGGGCGTCCTGGTGGAGCCGGGAGACGGTGGTGTCCTCCAGAAAGTGATTCACCTGGAGCTGGAAGGCCGCGCCCAGAATGGCCAGTGCCAGCAGCAGGATGGTGGCCACCATGGAAAAGCTGCGGCTGAAGGAGCTTTTCATCCTTGCAGCACCTCTTTCTTGATTTCCTGTAAATGTGTGATTTTATTATAGCATATCCCCTGGGTATTTCAACCAAGGCAAAAGAAAGTTTACAATTTTCAAATAAAAGCCCGCCGTCCGGCGGGACGGCGGGATGAATGGGTTAACCGATCAGATGCCTGGCTTCCTCGTAATCGGCGTTGGGAACGTACAGATCATAGGAAACCTGATATTCCGGCAGCTGACCCAGGGAGCCGGTCTGGAGATTGGTGTTGTGGGACTTGACCAGGGGCTGGATGCCGCTATCTTCCAGAAGCTTCCTTTTTTCCTCCAGGGCTTCCCGGGAAAATGTGGAGAAAACCAGCCGATGGGTCAGAGCGTACAGTGGATTCATAGGGCGTTCCTCCTTGCGAAAATTGACAAATTCGGGACTCCTTGGTAGAATGGTTCCAACCCTGCAAGGAGCCGGGAAGCGCATTGCCATAATACGGATAGGCGGTTGGCTACATCTCCGAGAGGAGGTGCTGCTCCATGCCGATTACGTTGACCTTACATATTGGTAGCTATACCATTACGATCACCGTAAAACGCAGAAACCGCCACTCTGGCCAGTGACGGTTTCTATGCTTTGTCTTAGATAACCAGAACCGAGCCAACCGCTTATCGGCAATGCTCTTTTCATTTTTATTATACCACAGCGCAGCCAAAAGTCAAGGCGTCTTTACTGCTGAAGCACCTCGAACTTGTAGCCCACGCCCCAGACGGTCTTCAGGCTCCAGTTGGCGTGGACGTTCTCCAGCTTCTCACGAAGCCGCTTGACGTGGACATCCACCGTCCGGCTGTCGCCAAAATAGTCGAAGCCCCAGACCTCGTCCAGCAGCTGGTTCCGGGTGTAGACCCGGTTGGGCGAGGAAGCCAGGTAATACAGCAGCTCCATCTCCTTGGGCGGCGTGTCGATCTTCTTCCCGTCCACGATCAGCTCAAAGGCGTCCATGTCGATAATCAGCTTGTCGAACACCAGCCGACGGGCCTTTTTCTCCGTAGTCACCCCTGCCGTCCGGCGGAGCACCGCCTCGATCCGTGCCAGCACCTCCTTCATCTCGAAGGGCTTGGTGATATAATCGTCAGCACCGGCCTTCAGGCCATTGACCTTGTCGTCGGTCTCGCCCTTGGCGGTGAGCATGATGATGGGCACCTGGGACTCCGCCCGGATGGCCTTGCACACGCTCCAGCCGTCCATCACCGGCATCATCACGTCCAGCAGCACCAGGTCGGGCTTGATGGCCCGGAATTTGGCCAGTGCCTGGCCGCCGTCGCCGGCTACGGTCACGGCGTAGCCTTCCTTTTCCAAATACATTTGCAGAAGCTCCGCGATATTCCGGTCGTCTTCCGCGATCAAAACCGATACAGCCATGTTCTCTTCCTCCTATTGTTTGCGTTTTCTCTTATTATAGCGTTTTACACAGTTAAAACGTGAACAGTCTGTAAAGAATACACCCCTAATTTGTGAACAAGAAATAGTTGTTGCATTTCTGCCCAGAAGGCGTTATGATAGGGCTGGAAGATAATTTTTCTGAGAAATGAGGGGTTTCTATGATTGAATTGTTGAAAGCGGTTCTCTTCGGCATTGTGGAGGGCGTGACGGAATGGCTGCCCATTTCCTCCACGGGGCATCTGATCCTTCTGGACGAGTTCATCACGCTGAATATGTCCGACGAATTCAAGAGCATGTTCGACGTGGTGATCCAGCTGGGCGCGATTCTGGCGGTAATCGTCCTGTTCTTCCACAAGCTGAATCCCTTCTCCCCCGGCAAGACCCAGGCGGAACGGAATCAGACCTGGCAGCTGTGGTTCAAAGTAGTGGTGTCCATTCTCCCCTCGGGCATTGTGGGGGTGCTCTTTGACGACTGGATGGATGCCCACCTGCACAACGGCATTGTGGTTTCCATTGCCCTGATCGTCTACGGTATCGCCTTCATTGTGGTGGAGGCGCGGAACCAGCATGGTCACTTTGAGCGTGGCAGGGATGGCACGACCCACCCCCGGCTTGCTGCTGTGAATGATGTGTACGACATTACTTATCAGACGGCTCTGATCATCGGCCTGTTCCAATGCCTGAGCCTGGTGCCCGGCACCTCCCGCTCCGGCTCCACCATTCTGGGTGCCATTATGATCGGCGTCGGCCGTCCCGCCGGCGCGGAATTCTCCTTCTTCATGGCCATTCCCACCATGCTGGGCGCGTCCGCCATCAAGGGGCTGAAATTTCTCCTTTCCGGCGTCAGCGCCACCGGCACGGAAATCGGCGTGCTGGTGGTGGGATGCGTGGTTTCCTTCCTGGTAAGCCTTATGGTCATCCGGGGGCTGATGCAGTATGTGCGCAATCATTCCTTCTCTGTTTTCGGTGTATATCGGATCGTTCTCGGCATTATTGTTCTCGTTTACTTTGCGTTCCTGGCGTAAATATACAGGCATAGCCTGATCAATGGGAGGTTTCTATGGAGTATACTCTGGAAAATGACTACCTGAAGGTGACGGTCACCACCTTCGGTGCCCAGGTCAAGAGCGTGATCCGGAAGTGCGACGGCGTGGAGCACATGTGGAAGGCGGACAAGAACGTCTGGGGCTACCACGCGCCCGTCCTTTTCCCCCACTGCGGCAAGGTGACGGACGGAATCATTGAGGCCAAGGGCGGCAAATACAAATCCGCCCAGCACGGCTTCGCCCGGCTGCTGGAGCACGCCTTCGTTGACCAGTGCGGGGACACCCTGGTGCTGGAGCTGTGCGCCAACGAGAAGACCCGGAAGGTCTTCCCCTACGACTTCCGGCTGGTATCCACCTTCACCGTCGAGGGCAGCACCCTCCACCACACCCTGACCGTGGAAAATCTGGACGAGAGCAATCTGCCCTTCGGCATCGGCTATCACCCGGCCTTCGCCATTCCCTTCGATGACAAGCACACCTTCACCGACTATGCGCTGCGCTTTTCCGAGCCGGAGTCTCCCCTGTGCGTCAATTGCCGCCCCTATGGTCTGCTCCACGGCAACCTCTATTACCTGGGCAGCAACATCCGGGAAATTCCCATTGACGAGAAGCTCTTCGCCAACGACTCCCACTGCATGGTGAACCTCCGCTCCCGAACCCTGGGCATTTACGAGAAGGACACCGGCCGGGCGGTGGTCTGTGATATTGCCGATTTCCCCTATACCCTGATCTGGAGCAAGCCCGGCCAGCCCCAATTCGTCTGCATCGAGCCATGGCACAGCCTGCCCTCGGCGGAAAACGGCTCTACCCGGTGGGAGAAAAAGCCCGCCGCCGCCATCCTGGCTCCCGGCGAGGAATGGAGCTGCACCCTGAGCACGGATTTCGTCCGTTAATCCTGATCTGGAGCCGGTGGACATGCGTCCACCGGCTTTTTGCCGCTTTCCAGGATTTTATTGTGCTTTTCCCTCTTTACGAATCAAAAAAACTGTTGTACAATACCTTATATCACATTGGGAGGTGGGTGCTGTGCACTGCCTGAAATGCGGCAAGGAAACCATGGACGACCAGGCCTTCTGCCTGGAATGTCAGAAGGAAATGGCCAAATATCCGGTGGATCCGGGAACCGTTGTTCAGCTTCCCGCCCGGAGGCCGGCTCCCCTGAAGAAGGTCGTCAAACGCCGGATCACACCGGAGGAGCAGGTAAAAATTCTGCGCAAGCGGGTGCGGCTTTATGCCTGCCTGTTCCTGGCGGCTCTGATCGCTGTGGTGTGCCTGTGTGTGCCCCTGATTGTTCAGATGCAGGATGAACGAGGCCAGATCGGCAAAAATTATACCACCGCCAAGCCCGGCGCAGTGGTGACCATTCCGGTGACCGAGCCAAGGTGAATGTTTCACGTGAAACATTCAAAGCCGGGAGCCGGAGCTGTTTCACGGGAAACAAAGAAAGTAGGGAGAGAAAGATGGGCAAGATCATTGCAGTGGTCAACCAGAAGGGCGGCGTGGGAAAAACCACCACGGCGGTGAATCTGACGGCGGCGCTTCATGAGCTGGGGGTTCGGGTGCTGCTGTGCGACTTCGACCCCCAGGCCAACGCCACCTCCGGCATGGGGGTGGACAAGCGGAAAATCAAGGCCTCCGCCTATGACGTGACCATCAACGGAACCCCGCTGAAAGACGCCATCGTCCGCACCCCATTCGGGGATGTGCTCCCCTCCTCGGCCGACCTGGCCGGTGCCACCGTGGAGCTGATCGGGGAAACCCATCGGGAACGGGTGCTGGAGAAGACACTGTTCCGGGTGAAGGAGGACTATGACCTGATTTTCATCGACTGCCCCCCGTCCCTGGAGCTGCTGACCCTGAACGGTCTGTGCGCCGCCGACGGAATTTTAGTGCCGGTGCAGTGCGAGTATTTCGCTCTGGAGGGCTTAAGCGATCTGATGAGCACCCTGCGGATGGTGAAAAAGCGGATGAATCCGAGACTTGAAATCTTCGGCGTGGCACTGACCATGTTCGACGGCCGCACGAATTTTTCCACCCAGGTTGCCCAGGAGGTGCGCAAGCACTTCCCCGGCAAGGTTTTCACCACAGTGATCCCCAGGAACATCCGTCTGGCGGAGGCACCCAGCCACGGTGTCCCGGTGACGGCCTACGACCGCACCAGCCGGGGAGCCATCGCCTACCGCGCCATGGCGGAAGAAGTGAAAGCAAAGCTGTAAGAAAGAGGTGACAAAATGGCAAGCAACAAAGGCCTGGGCAAGGGTCTGGGCGCACTGTTGGGGGACTTCAGCGAGGAACCGGTCAGCAGCAGTGCCTATCGGCTGCTGCCCATTTATAAGGTAGAGCCAAATCCTGACCAGCCCCGGCGGGATTTTGACGAGGAGGAGCTGCAAGCCCTGTCCGATTCCATCGCCGTCCACGGCATTGTCCAGCCCCTGACGGTGCGGGAAATGCCCAACGGCTACTATCAGATCATTGCGGGCGAACGCCGCTGGCGAGCCGCCCGGCTGGCAGGCTTAAGCGACGTGCCGGTGATCGTGGTGGAGGCCGATGACAAGAAGGCCATGGAGCTGGCACTGATCGAGAATCTCCAACGGCAGGACCTGAACCCGGTGGAAGAAGCACTGGGCTACCAGTCCTTAATTGAGGAATACGGCCTGACCCAGGAGGAGACCGCCGCCCGTGTGGGGAAATCCCGTCCGGCAGTGGCCAATTCCCTGCGGCTATTAGGGCTTTGCCCGGAGGTGCTGGAGCTGCTGAAATCGGGGAGCCTGTCCGCCGGTCATGCCCGGGCGATCCTGACCCTGAAGGGCGAAAAGCAGCAGCAGGAGGCGGCAAGGAAGATCATCGCCCTGTCCCTGTCTGTCCGTCAGGCGGAGACTCTGTGCAAAAATATGGGCAAGCCCCCGGCACCGAAGAAGGAGCCGGTATTCGCCGTGGACTATGTGGCCGAGTGCGAAAAAAGCCTGAGCAAGCACTTAGGCCGGGGCGTGAAAATTGTCAACGGCAGGAAAAAGGGTCGCTTCGAGCTGGAATTTTACGGCGAGGAAGACCTGCAAAAGCTGCTGGACGCCTTAATGAAGCTGGAAAAATAAAAATATCTATTCAAATTTCTTAAGAGAGGTTATCTAAAATGCTAGACATCAAGCGTATCAAGGAAAATCCCGATGCCGTGAAGGCCGGCCTGAAGGCGAAGGAAGTGGACTGCGATGCCACCATCGACCGGATCCTGGAGCTGGACGTGGAAATCCGGGGTCTGAAGACAGCCACTGAGACGGCCACCGCCCAGAAGAACAAGCTGGCCAAGGAAAACGGCAAGCTCTTCGGCCAGAAGAAGGGCATGGAGAAGAAGGGCGAGGACACCGCCGCTCTGGATGCCGCCATTGAGGCCAACAAGGCCCAGGCCATCCGTCTGGACAAGGAAATCGCCGACGACGCGGAGAAGCTGAAGACCCTGAACGCCGAGTACCGCACCGCCATGCTGAGTCTGCCCAACCTGCCCGACCCCGACCTGCTCCCCGGCGGCAAGGAGAACAACCAGCCCCTGCGCTATATCGGCGAAAAGCACTCCTTTGATTTCACCCCCAAGCACCACGTTGACCTGTGCCAGGATCTGGGCCTGATCGACTATGAGCGGGGCGTGAAGCTGGCCGGCTCCGGCAACTGGATGTACACCGGCATGGGCGCCCGGCTGGAGTGGGCACTGCTCAACTACTTCATCGACACCCACATTGCCGACGGCTACGAGTTCATCCTGCCGCCCCACATGCTGGAGTACGCCTGCGGCGAGACCGCCGGTCAGTTCCCCAAGTTTGCCGACGAGGTCTACAAGATCGCCAACCCCACCGACGACCGGCTGCACTACATGCTGCCCACCGCCGAGGCCGCCTTGTGCTCCATCTACCGGGACGAGATTCTGAATGAATCCGATCTGCCCCGGAAGCTCTTCGCCTACACCCCCTGCTTCCGCCGGGAGGCCGGTTCCCACCGGGCAGACGAGCGGGGCATGGTGCGGGGACATCAGTTCAACAAGGTGGAGATGTTCCAGTTCACCCGGCCTGAGGATTCCGACGCGGCCTTTGACGAGCTGGTCACAAAGGCCGAGAGGCTTGTGGCGGGACTGGGTCTGCACTTCCGCACCGTGAAGCTGGCCGCCGGGGACTGCTCCGCCTCCATGGCCAGAACCTACGACATTGAAATTCTGATCCCCTCCATGGACGGCTACAAGGAGGTTTCCTCCGTGTCCAACGCCCGGGACTACCAGGCTCGCCGGGGCAACATCCGCTTCCGCCGGGAGGCCACCGGCAAGCC
>DJQM01000041.1:52125-60692 GCA_002437585.1 Clostridiales bacterium UBA6386
GCTCTGGTGGAGCAGAACCAGAGAGCCGACGGCTCCGTGGTCATTCCTGAGGTTCTGCGCAAGTACCTGGGCGGCATGGAAGTCATCGAGAAGAAGTAAAAACGAAGGGGCGGCTTTTGCCGCCCTTCCATCCATCGAAAGGGAGAAACGACATGGATAAGGTAAGCAAGCCCAAGTGGTGGGATGAATTTGTGGCCTTCGCCGTCAAGGGCAACGCCATGGCTCTGGCCGTGGGCACCATCATCGGCGCGGCCTTCTCCGGCATTACCAAGAGCCTGACCGACGACATCATCATGCCCATCGTCTCCATTTTCCTCGGCGGCGTGGACTTCTCCGAAATGAAGCTGACGCTTCCCCGGCTTTTCGCCGAGACCCTGGACGAAAACGGCCGGGTCATTGAAAACACCCTGAATTACGGCAATTTCCTTTCCGCCGTCATCAATTTCCTGATCCTGGCACTGGTGGTATTCTTCCTGGTGAAGGGTCTGAACAAAATTTCCGACATGGGCAAGAAGAAGGAGGCTCCGGCTGCCCCGCCCGCGCCGCCGGAACCCAGCCATGAGGAAAAGCTGCTGATGGAAATCCGGGATCTGCTGAAAAACAAGTGAATCCAAGGCTGCCTCATTGTGGGACTATTCGTCAAATGGCACACTATGGAAAAAAGCATGTCATTCCGAGCCAGTGCGCACACTGGCGTGGGAATCCGTTCTCCTAAATATTTATCTTACTACTATGAGAAGCGGATTGCCACACCAGTCTGAGGACTGGTTCGCAATGACAGCACAATCGATTCCTGTGCGTGTTTGCGGTAGCAACCTGAATGGGGCAGTTTTTTCGCGAAATGCCTTAATATGAATGTTATGTAAACCAAGGAGAGTAAAATGGAATACCGCATTGAACACGATTCCATGGGAGAGGTGCGGGTGCCCGCAGACAAATTCTGGGGTGCCCAGACTCAGCGCAGCGTAGAGAATTTCCCCATCGGCGTAGGGCTGGAGACCATGCCCAGGGAGATCATCCGAGCCTTCGGATTACTTAAAAAGGCGGCGGCCATGGCAAACGCCGCCATCCGTCCGGAGAAAATGACGGAGCAGAAGCTCGCCGCCATTTCCAAAGCCTGCGACGAGATCATCGCAGGCCGCTGTTACGACCAGTTCCCATTGGTTGTCTGGCAGACCGGCTCCGGCACCCAGTCCAACATGAACGCCAACGAGGTCATCGCCCACCTGGGCAATACCTACCTGGGGGAAACCGTCCTGCACCCCAACGACGACGTGAATATGTCCCAGTCCTCCAACGACACCTTCCCCACCGCCATGCACATCGGGGCGGTGCTGGCCATCGAGGATCAGGTGCTCCCGGCTCTGGAGGGGCTGATCGCCGAATTTGCCCGGCTGGAAGCGGAAAACAGAGGCATCATCAAGTGCGGCCGCACCCATTTGCAGGACGCCACCCCCCTTTCCTTCTCCCAGGAGATTTCCGGCTGGCGCGGCAGCTTAGAGCAGGATCGGGAGCTTCTGAAGCGGGCTCTCCCTCCCCTGCATGAGCTGGCACTGGGAGGTACCGCCGTGGGCACCGGGCTGAACGCCCCGGCGGGCTTCGACCAGGCCGCCGCCCAGGCTCTGACCGCCCTCACCGGCAAGCCCTTCCGCACGGCACCCAATAAATTCCACGCCCTGACCTCCAAGGACGAGCTGGTCTTCGCCCATGGAGCTTTGAAAGCCCTGGCCTGCGACCTGATGAAGATCGCCAACGACATCCGCTGGCTGGCCTCCGGCCCCCGGCTGGGGTTGGGAGAAATCACCATTCCCGCCAATGAGCCAGGCTCCTCTATCATGCCCGGCAAGGTCAACCCCACCCAGTGCGAACAGACGACCATGGTGGCCGTCCAGGTCATGGGCAACGACACCGCCGTGTCCCTGGCGGCCAGCCAGGGGAATTTCCAGCTGAACGTGTTCATGCCGGTGCTCATCTACAATTTCCTCCAGTCCGCCCGGCTTCTGGCGGAATCCATGACCGCCTTCCGGGAGCGGTGCGTGGCGGGGATCACCCCAAATAAGGAGAAAATGGATGCCAATCTTAGCAATTCTCTCATGCTGGTCACTGCCCTGAACCCCTACATCGGCTACGAAAACGGGGCGAAAACCGCGAAAAAGGCCTTCGCCGAGAACATTACCCTGAAAGAAGCCTGCGTACAATTGGGCTTTCTGACGGCGGAACAGTTCGATGCGGTCTTCCACCCGGAGAAAATGGTATAATCCTGCAAAAGCACCGAAAGCACCCGGAAATAGCGGGTACCTTCGGTGCTTGCTTTTAAGGCGGCAGCGCGCAATTCGCGCAAATTGCGCGCTGCTTCCCGGAATTTCCCCGACCGGCGGCATCCCGCTGCCAACAGAGTCACCGGCTCATTTCAGGCAGCTGGAGCAGGGGGTGAAGCCCGCGTCGATGGCCGCCTGGTAGGAGGAAAATTCCACGGCATTTTTTTGGGAGGGCAGGTTGGCGCAGTCCGGGGAATGGAATTTTTTGGATTTTTGGTTGCCGATGAACACTGTGGGGACTGCCGGCTCTGTGTTTTCGGGGTTTGCCGACTGGTTCTCCCAGGTGAAGGCGACGGTCTTCCCGTCGGACACCGCCTGAATGGTGCCCAGCTCGTCGGTGCGCAGAATCACCACTCCCGCCTGCCGGAGCCGGGACAAAGGCTCCGCGTGGGGATGGCCGTAGGAATTGTCCTTGCCCAGGCTGATCACGCCGTAGTCCGGCATGACTTCGTTGAGAAAGCGATAGCCGGTGGAGGTGTTGGAGCCGTGGTGACCGACTTTGAGCACATCCGCCTTCCAGTCCATTTTGTCACCCCAGTAGTCCAGCATGTCGTCCTCCGCTTCCGTCTCCATGTCCCCGGTGAAGAGGAAGACGTTGCTGCCGAAGGCAATGCGCAGAACGATGGAGGTGTTGTTCGGCTCGGCGTAGGATTTCACCGGCCCCAGCACCGTCACCTGGGCATCCCCCAGGGAAAACCCGTCGCCGGGGGCGGGGATGGTGATCTCCAATCCCTGCTGGTCGGTGTAGTAGACGAATTTGTCGAAAATTTTGGAGGAATAGGTACGGGTGGGGGCGTAGACCGCTTTCGTGGGGTACACCGCCAGCACCGCGGGCAGGCCCCCCACATGATCCTCGTGGGCATGGGTGCACACCACCGCCGCCAGCTCCTGAACCCCCTGCTGCTCCAGGTAGGACACCACCAGCTGGCTGTCGTCCCGGTTGCCTCCGTCGATGAGCAGAAATTCCCCGCCGCATTCCAGCAGGACGCAGTCCGCCTGGCCTACGTCGAGGAAGGAGACGGTGAGGCTCTCGTCCTGGGCCACGGTTTCCGCCGGGGCGGGAAGGGTCTGAGCGCAGCCCCCCAGCAGCACCGAAAGTGCCAGAATCAGGGAAAAAAGTTTGGTTTTCAGATTCATATCAGCTGTCCTTCCTGTAAGAATCGGTTTTCGGCTGTCCGGCGGCGAAGGCCAGCAGAGATCGTTTTTCATTGGGAAGCCGCTGCTCCAGGACTTCGCCCAGCAGCGTGTTCAGGCAAACTCCGATTGCCCGGCCGGAATAGCCCAGTGCCATCAGGTCGTTGCCGTTGACGGCCAAATCTTTCAGGCTCAGGCAGGCGTGCTCCGCCTCCAGCTGGTGAAGGAGCCGATCCGTTTCGGCGAAAAGGGTGCTGCCGTCGTCCTCGCCGGTGCCCTTACTGCCCATGTCCGCTTCCTGAAGGGCAAGCAGGGCGTAGAGGAAGGGAAAGCCGAATTTTGCCGCCTGCCGCCGGAGGATTTTCGGATCGGGCAGAAGCCTGGTCATGTGCTTTTCGATGAGCGGCACCACCGCCTCCCGGAGGGCGGTGGGAGCCTTCAGCCGCCGAAGGACACTGTCCGCGATCCGGGCGCTTTCCCTGGCGTGGCCGTAGAAATGCCCCCGGCCGGTGGCGTCCCGGGTGAAGGTGGCGATTTTGCCGGTGTCGTGGAGCAGTGCCGCCCAGCGCAGCACCGGCTCCGCCGGGACACCTGCCACCACATGGGCGGTGTGGGTGAACAGGTCGTAGGCGTGGTGGGGGCTGTGCTGGTCGAAGCCGATCATAGGGGCAAGCTCCGGAATGGCCGTCCCCAGGATCGGGGCAAACCGGCACAGATCCTCGGTTTTCGCGGCCAGCAGATATTTCCCCAGCTCGTCAAAGACCCGCTCCCGGGCGATTTTCTCCAGCAGGGGAGCCTGAGAAATCATGGCGTTCAGGGTCGCTCCTTCCGGGGTCAGGCCGTACTTTGCCGAGAACCGAACCCCCCGGAGAATCCGCAGGGCATCCTCGGAAAACCGGGCTTCCGGATCGCCCACCGCCCGGAGGATGTGATTCTGAAGATCAATCCGGCCGCCGAAGGGGTCGGCAAAGCCCCGGGTGGGAGAATAGGCCATGGCGTTGACGGTAAAGTCCCGGCGGGCAAGGTCGCCTTCGATGTCCGGGACGAACTTCACCCAATCCGGGTGGCGGCTGTCCCGGTAGTCCCCCTCCGTGCGGAAGGTGGTGATCTCCACGTTACCCTCCGGGGTGACGACGGTGACGGTGCCGTGCTTTTCTCCCGCCAGCACCAGGCGGTAGCCGTGGAAAACTTCCTTGGTCTGCTCCGGCAGGGCGTTGGTGCACAGGTCATAGTCGTGCGGGGTCAGCCCCAGAAGGCTGTCCCGGACGCAGCCGCCTACGGCGTAGGCGGCGAAGCCGGCACCCTCCAGGGCGGCAATACAATTTTGAATATAGTCTGGCAGATACATGGTTACTCCGTTTGGGAAAGAAGAGCGGTCAGCGTCCACAGGGCGCAAAGAGCATACAAAATGGTAAATTCCGGCGTTCCGGGCATGGCGGCAAGGCAGAAGTAGACGGCGCAAAGGCCGGAAAACCGGCGGGTTTTCGGCTGACCCAGGGACACGATCCGGGCGGCATCGCAATAGCTGAAAAAGGCAAGGGACAGGCTGGCCAGCAGGTCAAAAAGATACCGCTCCAGCTGGGGCTGACTGCTCCAGCTGCGGTAGTTGTCGACAAGATGCAGCAGAAAAAAGACGCAGGGAAGAAGGGGCAGCAGAAAGAAGACCTTGCGTTTTTTCAGGGTACACGCCCCCTGGAGGATCAGGCAGACCCCGGCGAGCAGCCCCATGATTTTCCACAGGCCGGCCACAGACCCGGTCATCCGGCCGGGGTTTGTCAGGGCGGCCAGAAAAATGCCCAGGCCGCCCAGCATCTGCCCCGGCGCGGCAAGCTTCGTCTCCGAAGCCTCCCAGCCCCGGCGGGCGGCGACGGCAAACAGCACCAGACCCAGGGCGGTGAGCAGAAAAATTCCCGTTTCCAGGAGGGTGCCGGTTTCCAGCAGACCCAGGGCATCCGTATGGTTCCGGAACAGCGTCCAGCGAGCCACGGCGCAGGCAAGACCCATCGCAAACGCCAGCAAGGGCGTATATTTCCCATTTTTCACAGGGCTTCTCCTCCAGAGGTTCTATAGATAGGAGCATTATACCAGTTGATTGTCCCAATTTCCAGCCCTTTGTGAAAAAACTCTTTGTGGAGTATTCGGCCTTGTTTCGGGGCGGGTTTTTGAGTATAATACAGAAAATGGATAAAATACGGGTATACGGTTGTCACTGGTGTGGCAATTCCCCGGTCATTCCGAAGACCATAATGGAATCAGTAGGGGGCGATGCCCTCATCGCCCCGTCCCGGACATCGATGGTGCATATCAGCGGGACGATGTGGGCATCGTCCCCTACAAGTTCTTATTTGGTTCTCGGATATCCACTTAATATATTGGAGGAAACCTATGCTCTTGAAAACCATTGCCGGGGTGTCCCTGGGGATTGCCTGCATGTTATATCTGTGCCTGGGATGGGCAGTCTGGATGGTTCCGGTGGCCTTCGCGGGGCTATTTCTCATCGGCCTTGGGCTGGCGGTGCTGTTCCTGTGGATTGTCTGCGCACGGGTTGACCTAAGTAAGCCCCAGGAGGAGGACGACCGGTTCTACCGGTCGGTGATGTACGTCTATATCGAGGCTCTCATCCGGCTGGTGCGGGTGCGGCTGCACACGAAGGGTCTGGAAAAGACCCCAAAAACCGGCCGGTTCCTGCTGGTGTGCAACCATCTGTGCGTGGCTGACCCGGGAATCGTCCTGCACTGCTTCCAAAAAAGCCAGCTGGCCTTTCTGACCAAGAAGGAAAACTACCGCCTGCCCTTCATCGGCGCCTTCATGCACAAAATCCTCTGCCAGCCCATCGACCGGGAAAACGACCGGCAGGCACTGAAATCCATTATCAAGTGCATCCAGCTCATCCGGGAGGACAAGGTCTCCGTCTGCGCCTTCCCGGAGGGCTACACCAGCAAGGACGGCAAGCTCCATCCCTTCCGCGCCGGGGTCTTCAAGATCGCCCAGAAGACGAACGTGCCCATTGTGGTGTGTACCATTCAGGGCACCCGGGAGCTTTTCCGGAACCTCCGGCACCTGCGGCACACGGAGGTGGAGCTCCACCTGGTGGAGGTGATCCCGCCGGAAGCTTACGCCGGGCTGAACACCGTGGCGCTGGGAGAAATGATCTACGAGAAAATGATCGGCGATCTGGGGGAAACGTTCCGATTTTCCCCCGGAGAAAGCGGCCTTCCCTCTTGATTTACCGGGGAAACCCCTGTATAATAGCACACAACTGAAAAACTGGGAGGAAAAACCATGAAAAACAGTGAAAAGACTCTGGACATGATCGTAAACCTCTGCAAAAGCCGGGGCTTCGTCTACGCCGGCTCCGAAATCTACGGAGGCCTGGCCAACGCCTGGGACTACGGCCCTCTGGGCGTGGAATTCAAGAACAACGTGAAGAAGGCCTGGCTGAAGAAATTCGTCCAGGAATCCGACTACAACGTGGGTCTGGACGCGGCCATTCTGATGAACCCCACCACCTGGGTCACCACCGGCCATGTGGGCAACTTCTCAGACCCCCTGGTTGACTGCAAGGGCTGCGGCTCCCGTCAGCGGGCGGACAAGCTCATCGAGTCCTGCGAGTCCGGCAAGGACGTGAACGTGGACGCCATGAGCTTCGAGGAAATGGACGCGTTCATCGCCAGCCACGACGAGGTGGTCTGCCCCAACTGCGGCAAGCACAACTTCACCCCCATCCGGAAGTTCAACCTGATGTTCAAGACCCAGATCGGCGTTACCGAGGATTCCTCCTCCACCGTCTACCTGCGGCCGGAAACCGCCCAGGGCATTTTCGTGAACTTCGCCAACATTTTGCGCACCACCCGGAAGAAGCTGCCCTTCGGCGTTTGCCAGGTGGGCAAGGCCTTCCGCAACGAGATCACCCCCGGCAACTTCACCTTCCGCACCCGGGAATTCGAGCAGATGGAGTGCGAGTTCTTCTGCCAGCCCGGCACCGACCTGGAGTGGTTCGCCTACTGGAAGGACTTCTGCAAGCACTGGCTGATGAGCCTGGGCATCCAGGAGGACTCCCTGCGGCTGCGGGATCATGAGCCTGCGGAGCTGGCCTTCTATTCCCGGGCTACCACCGATATCGAGTACCAGTTCCCCTTCGGCTCCGGCTGGGGCGAGCTGTGGGGCATTGCCGACCGGACGGACTACGACCTGGGTCGCCATCAGGAGGCTTCTGGCAAGAGCCTGGACTACTTCGATCAGGAGAAGGGCGAGCACTACATTCCCTACGTCATCGAGCCCAGCCTGGGCTGCGACCGGGTGGCTCTGGCCTTCCTGTGCGAGGCCTATGACGAAGAGCAGGTGGGCGTTGACAAGAAGGGCAACCCGGATATCCGCACGGTGCTGCATCTGCATCCGTACCTTGCTCCCTTCAAGGCCGCCGTTCTGCCCCTGAGCAAGAAGCTCAGCCCCAAGGCCGAGGAAATCTACCATGCGCTCCAGAAGGACTTCATGGTGGACTTCGACGATTCCGGCTCCATCGGCAAGCGTTACCGCCGGGAGGACGAGATCGGCACCCCTCTGTGCGTCACCGTGGACTTCCAGACCGTGGGCGACGAGAACACCCCCGCCGACAACTGCGTCACCGTCCGCGACCGGGACACCATGGAGCAGGTGAGAATCCCCATTTCCGAGCTGCGGGATTACATCGCCAAGAAGTGCGCGTTCTAAGTTTCAGAGTTTCCCAGACCCGTGTTCTCAGGAACACGGGTCTTTTTCCTTTTTTCAGAGGGCCGATTAAGAATCAGTAGAGGCGGCCATTGGCCGCCCGCTTTTTTGCTTTTTAGGGAACTTTTCGTACTGTCACTGATGTGGCAATCTCCTGGTTATTTCCGGGCGTTTCCGGATATCACATGTCATTGCGAGGAGGCCAGTGGCCGACGTGGCAATCCGTACCCAAAGCCTTCCCCCACGGGGAAGGTGGCTCGTGCGTCCCCCGCAAGCGCGAGACGGATGAGGGCAAAGGCTCCCCTTTACACAAGGGAGCCGAGGGGAAAACGGATTGCCACGTCGGCCACAGGCCTCCTCGCAATGACATGCGTGGTACAATAGCACTCGGAATATCCGGGGGATTGC
>DJQM01000041.1:60720-84449 GCA_002437585.1 Clostridiales bacterium UBA6386
GGTCACTGGTTCGCAATGACAGGCTTCTATTTTAGCGTGCGCACATTGGGTACTCCCCCCCTCGGCGCATAACCTGCCCTCCGGGCGCATAGGCTTTAGGGCAAGGGGGGATCGGGCATGGAGGAGGAGCATCTGCCGCACAGGCTGCAATTAAACGAACGCAAAAGCCTGACCATGACCGGGGTGGCCGAGGTGGTCAGCTTCGACGAAAACACGGTGGTGCTGCAAACGTCCTTAGGCCTTCTGGTCGTCCAGGGTCAGCAGCTCCAGCTGAAAAACCTGACCCTGGAGGGGGGTCAGGTGGCGGTGGAGGGGAGCATCCGCGGCCTTTCCTACGAGGAGCCTCGCCAGACCGGCTGGCGCGGACTGTTCCGATGACCCCAGGGACGGCGGCTTACCGGCTGGTCTGCGCCCTGGCTCTGGGGGCGGCGCTGGGGCTTTTCTACGGCTTTCTGCGGCCTCTGCGGCCAAAATACACGGTACTGGCCGACGGGGTATTTCTGCTCGGTGCCTTCTGGGTCTGGCTCTACTATAACTTTGACATCTGCCAAGGGGATATCCGGCTGGGCTGCTGCGCGGGACTTTTCGCCGGGGGGCTTGCCTGGGAGGCCACCGCCGGCCGGTGGCTGCGGCCGGGTTTTTGTTGGTTTTGGCTTAAAATCCAATCCCTTTTCCGCCTTGCGTTGTTTCCTGTCGAAAAAATTTTCCGTTTCCAGAAAATTTTGTTTGCATCTGTGAAAAAATGGGTTACAATAGTAAAAACCCATGTTCACCGCCGGAAGCCCCGGCGAAGAGGTAACGCCCATGAAAAACTTCAAAACCGGAAAGGTAAACATCAAGCTGCGTCCCGCCCCGGCGGCTCTGAAGATCGCCCTGATCGCCCTGATCGTCTTCTCCGTCACCGCACTGGTCGCCCTGCGGTGGGTACACGACGGCATCCTGGCGGCCACGGCGGAAAAGCAGGCTCAGGCGGCGGCTCTGGAGGGCACAAACGCTGAATTGCAGGAGAAAATCAACCAGGCCGGTTCCGTTCAGGGAATCCAGGACATTGCCCGGGATCAGCTGGGACTTGTCAGCCCGGACACCGTTCTCATCCAACCGGAATAATTGACGAAACGTCAAGAAATATATTGAAATGCCATGGAGGAAGCAGAGCATATATGGAGTTAACCGTAGGAGCCATCGTAGAGGGTAAAGTCAAGTCCATCACCAATTTCGGCGCGTTTGTCTCCTTGCCGGAGGGAAAGACCGGCATGGTACATATTTCCGAGGTGGCCAACGCCTATGTCAGCGACATCCGTCAGCACCTGACCGAGGGTCAGGACGTGAAGGTGATGGTCATCGGCATGGAAAACGGAAAAATCAACCTTTCCATCAAGCGCTTAGAGCCGAAGCCCCAGCGGGAGCAAGGAGGCAAGCCCGCTTACCGGGGAGGCAATAACGGGCAGCGCAGAGAGGGCTTCCAGAATCGGGAGAACCGTCCGAACCGGGAAAATTCCCGCCCCCAGCAGCGGGCGCCCATGCAGCCCGCCGCTCCCAAGACCGCCGATCAGCTCTTTGAGGAAAAGCTGAAGGCCTTCATGACCGAATCCGACAGCAAGCTCTCCGGCATCAAGCAGTATGCCGATCACCGGGGCACCAGCCGACCCAGAAGAAGAGGCTGACGTGCGGAGCGTGGTTGTGACCGGCGGCTCCCGGGGCATCGGCGCGGCCATTGTCGCCCGCTTTGCCGCCCGGGGGGATCGGGTGTACTTCCTGTATGAGAAAAATCACGAAGCGGCGAAAGCCGTGGCGGAAAAAACCGGTGCCACGGCCATCTGCTGCGACGTAGCGGACGCAGAGCAGGTGCGCGCTGCCTTCGCCCGGATTCCGGCGGTGGATATCCTGGTGTGCAACGCGGGAATCTGCTGGTACGGGCTGCTGTCTTCCATGGAGGAAGCAGCCTGGGATCGGCTGTTTGATGTGAACGTCAAGGGCATTTATCACTGCGTCAACGCCGCCATGCCCGCGTTTCTCCACACCCACCGGGGAAGCGTCGTCACCGTCTCCAGCATGTGGGGACAGGTGGGAGCCTCCTGCGAGGCGGCCTACTCGGCCACCAAAGGGGCGGTCATCGCCCTGACCAAGGCTCTGGCTCAGGAGCTTGGCCCCAGCGGCATCCGGGTCAACTGCGTGGCTCCGGGGGTGATCCTCACGGACATGTGCGCGAATGTGGACGAAGACACCCTGGCGAGCCTTGCCCGTCAGGCGGCTCTTGGCCGCAACGGCACCCCGGAGGACGTCGCCCAGGCGGTGGAGGCTCTGGCCGAGGCGGAATTTGTCACGGGACAGGTTCTGGGGGTCAGCGGTGGTCTTGTTATGTAAACTCAAGAGCAGCACCCCGGTGCTGCTCTCCCAAGCAATACGGAGGAAACGACTATGAAAATTGCGATTGCCTGCGATCACGGCGCACTGGCACTGAAAAAGAAAATGGTGGAGGTACTGACGGCGGAGGGGTATGAAGTCAAGGACTTCGGCACCTACACTGCCGATAGCTGCGACTATCCGGACTACGCCGCCCCGGCGGCGAAGGCGGTGGCGGCGGGAGAATGCGACAGGGGCATTGTCCTTTGCACCACCGGCATCGGCGTGTCCATCACCGCCAATAAAGTAAAGGGCATCCGCTGCGCTCTGCTGAGCGACCTGATGTCCGCCCGACTGACCCGGGAACACAACGACACCAACATGATGGCCATCGGTGCCGGTGTGGTGGGGGAGAATCTGGCGTTGGAGATCATGCACACCTGGCTGAAGACCCCCTTCAGCGGGGAGGCTCGTCACCAGCGGCGGATCGATAAGATGATGGCACTGGAGCGCGGGTGAGCTTTTCGCCCGGTGGGGCGGGAGTCTTCCTGCAGCGCAATGACACCTTCTGTTCCGGCGCAGAAAAAACGGGCGGCCAATGAGCAATTGGCCGCCCGTTTTTGATCCCGTCGGGGCGAAGCTGGAAAACACCAAGGGCAGCACCCCACAATTGCGCCTGTGAGCCTCAGCCGTCTTTTTACCCCCTCTCTTCCGTTTGCAAAACCGCAAATATCGCGCGGACTGGGGGCAAAGGTGCCGCTGTCCGGCCGCCGACGATTGCTTCGGAGCTGCCTTCGGTATGGCGCGGATTTTTCAATTTGTTTACAGTTTCTTTCCACTTGTCTCCGGCGGGTTATATAAAATAGCAGTGTCATTTTTGTGACTATTATTTCACGCGGTTAGGAGAAAAAGCCTATGGATGAACAGCAAAAATCCGGCGAGGAGCTATTTGACAAGCTCAGTCAGGAAAAAAAGCAGCGCAAGCGCAAACGCCTGCGCACGGTGATCATCATCATCGCGGTGATCGCCGTGATTCTGGTAATGGTGGTCATGAATCTGCGCAGAAGCGTGGACGCCAAATTCGCCGCCACCCAGAAGGACGTGCAAAGCTACACCGTGGCTCCTGGCACCATCCACACCCTGGTCTCCGGCAGCGGCGTGCTGGAGCAGGTGGACGAGGAGGAGGTCACCGTCCCGGCAGGCGTTGAAGTGGACGAGGTCATCGCCGAGGCCGGAGACGCGGTTGCCAAGGGCGACCTGCTTGCCAAGGTGGACATGGCCTCGGTAGTGGACACCCTCAGCGACACCCAGGATCAGCTGAAGACCCTGGACAAGAAGATCAACTCCGCCAAGAGTGACACCGCCTCCACCAGCGTCACCACCAGCGTAGGCGGCCGGGTGAAGAAGATTTACGCCCAGGTCGGCGACAACGTGGTCTCCCGCGTCACGGAAAACGGTGCGCTGGCGCTTCTGAGCGTGGACGGCTATATGGCCGTGGACATCGAGGCTGAGGGCTGCGTCCGGGGCGACGCCGTCACCGTCACCCTGTCCGACGGAACCGCTGTGGAAGGAACCGTGGAAAACGCCGCCTTAGGCTCCGTCACCGTGCTGGTCACGGACAACGGCCCTGCCCTGGACGAGCAGGTCACCGTGGCCGACGCTTCCGGGAAGACCCTTGGCTCCGGCAAGCTGTACATCCATTCCCCCGTGGCCGTCACCGGCTATGTGGGTACCGTCAAGAGCGTTTCCTGCAAGGAAAACGCCAGCATCACCGCAGGCTCCACCCTGATGACCCTGTCTGACACCAAAACCAGCGCGAATTTTGACGCGCTGCTGCGCCAGCGGCAGGATCTGGAGGACACCCTGACGGGGCTTCTGACCATCTATCGGGACGGGGCGGTGCTGGCAAGCCAGGACGGTCTCGTCACCAGCGTGGATTATGACGAGGATGCCGTCACCTCCTCCACGGAAACCCAGATTCTCACCCTGTATCCCCAGAAGCAGGCCACCGTCACCATCAGCATTGACGAGACGGACATTCTGTCCCTGAAGGAGGGGCAGGAGGCTCAGGTCACCGTCAGCTCCGTCAGCGACGACGCCTTCACCGGCTCCGTCACCTCCATCAGCAAAACCGCCGACACCTCCACCGGCGTGACCCGGTACTCCGCCGAGGTCACTCTGGACTGGCAGACCGGAATGCTGATGGGCATGACCGCCGACGTGGACGTGCAGATCCAGGGTACGGAAAACGCCCTGATTATCCCCGTGGACGCCCTGCATCAGAACAGCGCCACCTATTATGTCTACACCGGCTATGACGAGGAGCAGAAGCGTTACACCGGCCGGACGGAAGTGACCATCGGTATGCAGAACGACGACTATGTGGAGATCACCTCCGGCCTGAAGGAGGGCGACACCGTCTACTATACCGAATCCGACAGCAGCGGCTTTGGCGACTTCTTCGCCATGGGCGGCGATATGTCCGGCGGCATGGGCGGCGGCATGGGCGGCGGTATGCCCAGCGGCGGCGGAAATATGGGCGGCGGTATGCCCGGCGGCGGAAACATGGGCGGCCCCGGCGGCATGGGAGGCTAATATGATCCAGCTGAAAAACGTGTGCAAATATTATCAGGTAGGCGAGGATCGGGTTCGGGCTTTGGATCACGCCAACCTGCACATCTACCCGAAGGAATTCGTCAGCATCATCGGCCCCTCCGGCTCCGGCAAGTCCACCTTAATGAACATCATCGGCTGCCTGGACGTGGCCGACGCGGGGGAATACCTGCTGGACGGCCTGCCCATCGAAAGCTACACCGAAAACCAGCTGGCCAAGGTACGGAACGAGAAGATCGGCTTTGTGTTCCAGCAGTACAACCTGATCCCCAAGCTCACCGCCGAGGAAAACGTGGAGCTGCCCCTCATCTATCAGAAGGTTCCCAAGAAGGAGCGAGCCGAGCGGGTGAAGGAGGCTCTGGAGCGGGTGAACATGTACGCCCGTGCCAAGCACCTGCCCACGGAGCTTTCCGGCGGCCAGCAGCAGCGGGTCTCCATTGCCAGAGCCATCGTCACCCGGCCCAAGCTGATTCTGGCGGACGAGCCTACCGGCGCGCTGGATTCCAAGACCAGCCGGGAGATCATCGACATTTTCCATGAGCTTCACGGCCAGGGCAACACCATCGTGCTCATTACCCACGACGGCGGCATTGCCAGGCAGGCTCAGCGTTCCATCCACATTCTGGACGGTCGGATTTCGGAGGTGAGCCTGTAATGCAGTCTTTCGTCATGGCACTGCGTTCCATCGGTGCCAACAAAATGCGCTCCGCCCTGACCATGCTGGGCATTATCATCGGCGTGATGGCGCTGGTGGTGCTGGTGAGTCTGGTCAGCGGGGCTACCAATTCCGTTACCACCGCGGTGTCCGACCTGGGCACCAGTCTCGTCACCGTCACCGTGTCCGACGACAAGGGCAATCCCATTCACCTGGACGACCTGAACACCTGGATGTCCCAGGAGCCGGACATCGGCCGGATTTCCGCCCGAACCAGCACGTCTCTGGTGGGCAAGCACGGTGCCAACTATGATACCGTCACCGTCTATGGCGTTACCCCCTCCTACTACGATATCCAGGGCTTGCAGCTTTCCATGGGGCGGTGGCTGAAAACCGCCGACCAGGACAACCGCACCTATGTATGCGTTCTCAACAGCGACGCCGCCACGGAGCTCATCGGCTACACCGACTGCGTCGGCCAGACGGTAGTTCTGAACGGCGTTTCCTTTGAGGTGGTGGGGGTGCTGGAGGAGGACACCAGCTCCATGATGTCCATGCTCACCTCCGGAACGCTGATGGCCTACATCCCCTATTCCACCCTCATCCGTCTGACGGACAGCGTAAGTAATGACGTGACCACCTTCTACCTGTCCGCGGCGGAGGGCTCCACCGTGGACGCCGCCGCCAACGCCATGACCCGGATCCTCATGGAGCGGTTTGACGCCGACGAGGACGCTTTCGAGGTGGATTCCTCCAATATGCTGGAGGAGGCCATGAATTCCATCACCTCTACCCTGTCCATTCTTCTGGGCGGCATCGCCGGCATTTCCCTGGTGGTGGGCGGCATCGGCATTATGAACATCATGATGGTCACTGTCACCGAGCGGACCCGGGAGATCGGCATCCGCAAGGCCATCGGCGCCAACCGGGTCACCATCCTGACCCAGTTTTTGATGGAGGCCGTGGTGCTGTGCATGATGGGCTGCGGCCTGGGCATTTTCCTGAGCTGGGTCATTTTGCAGGTGGTGTCCACGGTGACGGTCAGCGCGGGCATTTCCTTCTCCTTAAACGCAGGCGTGGTCATGCTGGCCGTGGCCTTCTGCTTCCTCATCGGCGTGGTCTTCGGACTGTACCCGGCCAATAAGGCCGCCAAGATGAAGCCCATCGACGCGCTGCACTACGGAGGGTAAACTTATGGATAAGACGAAGAAAAAGCATATCCGCCGGTACGTCCTGTGGGGGGTGCTGGCACTGGTTGTGATCGGTCTGGCGATACTGCCCGCCCTGGCCCGGCAGCAGGATACCCAGGACGGCCCGGTGGCAAGCGTGCTGGAGACAACGGCAGCCCAAGGCTCCGTCCAGACCACCGTCCGGGGCGGCGGCACCCTGGAAGCCGGGGACGGCCAGGACATTGAGCTGCCCGCCGATGTGAAGATCACCGAATTTCTGGTGAAAAACGGCCAGGAGGTCAAGGAAGGCGACCCGGTGGCGAAAATCGACAGGGTTTCCGCCGCCACTGCCATCACGGAAGTCAGGACTTCCATGGCCGCCGTGGAAAAGCAGATGGAAACCTATTCCGATGAAAAATCCGCTTCCACCGTCACCGCCCCGGCAGGCGGCCGGGTGAAGGCCATTTACGCCAATCCCGGCGATTCCGTAGCCCAGGTGCTGGTGGAACACGGGGGGCTGGCGCTTCTGAGCCTGGACGGCCGGATGAGCGTCACCCTGGCCGTTTCCTCCCAGCTGGTGCCGGGAGATTCCATTAACGTGACCCTGGCTTCCGGGAAGACCGTCTCCGGCCGGGTGGAATCCAACCTGAACGGAGAGCTGACCGTGACCATCGCCGACAACGGCTACGCCGTAGGCGACACCGTCACCCTGGAGGGTCTGGGTTCCGGGTCTCTGGAAATTCACAATCCCTGGCTGGCCACCGCCTTCAACGGCACGGTGTCCTCTGTGAGTGTCCGCCTGGAGCAGACGGTGTCCTCCGGGGCAAGCCTGTTTACCCTGAAGGACACGGACTACACCGCCCAGCGGGAGCTGCTGGCGCAAACCCACCGGGAATATGAGGAGCTTCTGCAGAAGCTTCTGACCTGGCAGGACACGGGCCTCATCACCGCCCCCTGCGACGGTCTGGTCTCCGGCATTGACACGGACAGTGTCCACCTGCTGGCGGCGCAGGAGGAAGAACGCCTTACCGCGGATCTTCTGGTGGACGGCAGCGGGGAATTCCGGCTGGTGCCTCTGAGCAGCGTGACCCAGACCTGCACCGGCGATGAAAATTGCCCCCTGAAGGGTACGGATCCGAATCACAAGCCCGGCTGCCCCAAGGCCTGTCAGCACGCCACCGCCGAGGGGGTGTGTACCGCCAACGAACACTTTAACGACTGCATCATGGCCTGCACCCGGGCGGAAAATCCTGAGGATTGCCCGGCCACCGGCGCGCACCACACCGACTGCATCAAATCCTGTATTGAGACCAATCAGGAGGGCAAGTGTCCGGCAACCAAGTACCACTACGACGGCTGTATTGAAAAGTGTATCGAGGCTTCCGTCAGCGGCCAGTGCCCGGCGCATGTTCACAAAAAGGGCTGTATTGAGTCCTGCATCAGCGCGGACACCGTGGGCAAATGTACGGCAGGCCATCACAAGGCCGACTGCATCGAAAGCTGTATTGTCAGTCACTCCGCCGACGAACCCTGTCCCGCCACCAAGCACAAGGACGGCTGCTATTTCCAGAATGCCACCTACACCGGTAAAATCTTCAAGGTGGTCTCCGTGGGCGACGGCGTGCTGGTTGGCTACTGGGATTCCACCGTCTATGAGGTGGTAAAAACCGCCAGCGGCTGGGCCCGGAAGGATGGTCAGCCCTTCTCCACCAACAATTGTGTCCAGTCGGATACCATTTCCGTCGGCAGCGGAAGCTATCAGGCCGGAGACGTGCTGCTGGACATTACCGTGACCAAGGGGGATGAAAGCAGCTCCCTGGGGCTGGTAAAAATCAGTTCCTCCGGCGGCTCCCAGATGCCGAACTTTAATTTCAGCGGCATGATGGGCGGCTTCTCCATGGGCGGCGGCAGCGGCACCGGCAGCAGCACTTCCAGTCAGCTGTACAGCCTGGACGGGGACGTGCTTCTGACCGTCACCCCCCTGGACACCCTGACCGTTACCATTTCCGTGGACGAGAAGGACATCGCCAGCGTGAAGACCGGCATGACCGCCCAGCTGACCATGAACGCCCTGGCTGACGAGACCTTCGAGGGTCAGGTTACACGGGTGGGTCAGACCGGCAGCGGCAGCGGCGGCAGCAGCAAGTTCGACGTGGAGATCACCCTGTCCCGGGAAAGCGACATGCTGCCCGGCATGAGCGTTGCCGCCCAGCTGACCCTCTATGAAAAGATGGACGTGCTGACCCTGCCCGTGGCCGCCCTCCAGGACGAGGGAGGCAAGACCCTGGTCTACACCGGCAAGGACAAGAAAACCGGGGAGCTGACGAACCCCGTGGAGGTCACCACCGGCCTGTCCGACGGGGAGAACGTGGAAATTCTCTCCGGCATTGACAGCGGCACCACCGTCTACTACCGCTACTACGACACGGTCACAGAATCCGATGCCGTGGAGACGGAACGGAGTATGTTCTGAGGCGGTAAGGAATAAAAAGCACCCCTTCTCCGGAAAGCCTCCGGCGAGGGGGTGTTTTTTTGTTTGGAAGGCTGTGATTAATATGTGTCATTGCGAGGAGGCCAGCGGCCGACGTGGCAATCCGTATCCCTGCCTTCTCCTGAGAGGAGTGGTGCTCCGCACAGCGAATCAAAATCCAAATGATTGCCAGTGGCAATCATACCATAATGTGCAGGTGCCGGTCGGTCGGATGAGTTCACTACCGGAACCATCAAAAGGGAGCCAAGGGGAACGGATTGCCACACCAGTGTGAGCACTGGTTCGCAATGACATACTTCTATTTCTGCGCGGAAAAAGCGGGCGGCCGATTGGCCGCCCGCACAGGAAAATCTATCGTTTGCGCAACAATCACTTCACATTGGAGGTCGAGCGCAGGGTCACGTCATGGGCGCCGCCCTCGACAATGGACACCGAGGACACCAGAGTCAGCTTGGCCTCCCGCTGCAGGTCGGGAATGGTGGTCACGCCTACGTTGCACATGGTGGAGCGGACTTTGTAGAGGGAACCCTCCACGTTGTCATGGAGGGAACCGGCGTAGGTGACATAGGAATCCACGCCCTCCTCAAAGCTCAGCTTGGTGGAGCCGCCCAGGTCGTAACGCTGCCAGTTCCGGGCCCGGTTGGAGCCTTCGCCCCAGTACTCCTTCATATACGCGCCGTTTACCATGACCTTGTTGGTGGGAGACTCGTCGAACCGGGCGAAGTACCGACCCAGCATCAGAAAATCCGCGCCCATGGCCAGCGCCAGGGTCATGTGATAATCGTGAACAATGCCGCCGTCGGAGCAGATGGGCACATAAATGCCGGTCTCCCGGAAGTACGCGTCACGAGCCGCGGCCACCTCGATGAGAGCCGTGGCCTGACCGCGGCCGATGCCCTTGGTCTCCCGGGTGATGCAGATGGAGCCGCCGCCGATGCCCACCTTCACGAAGTCCGCCCCGGCCTTGGCCAGGAACAAAAAGCCGTCCCGATCGACTACGTTGCCCGCGCCGATCTTCACGGTGTCGCCGTAGGTGTCCCGCACCCATTGGATGGTCTTCTCCTGCCAGCAGGTATAGCCCTCGGAGGAATCGATGACCAGCACGTCCGCCCCGGCCTGAAGCAAAGCGGGGACACGGGCGGCGTAGTCACGGGTGTTGATGCCCGCGCCCACCAGGTACCGCTTCTTGCTATCCAGCAGCTCCAGGGGGTTGGCCTTATGGGAGGCGTAGTCCTTCCGGAAGACGAAATACAGAAGATGATCGTTCTCGTCCACAATGGGCAGGCTGTTCAGCTTGTTCTCCCAGATGATGTCGTTGGCCTCCTTCAGGGTGGTCTCCTTGGGGGCGGTGACGAGCTTGGCGCGGGGGGTCATGAAGTCACAGACCTTGTCCGTCGGCTCCATCCGGGAAACCCGGTAGTCCCGGCTGGTGACGATGCCCAGGAGCTTTCCGTTGGCGGTGCCGTCGGCGGTGATGGCCACGGTGGAGAAGCCGTTTCTGGCCTTCAGCGCCAGCACATCCGCCAGGGTGGCCTCCGGGGTCAGATTGGAAGCGGAGGTGACGAAGCCCGCCTTGTAGCCCTTGACCTTGGCAACCATGGCCGCCTGATTCTCGATGCTCTGGGAGCCGAAAATGAAGCTGATGCCGCCCTCCTTGGCCAGGGCGATGGCCAGGGTGTCGTTGGAAACGGACTGCATGACGGCGGAGGTCAGAGGCACGTTCAGGCTGAGAGCAGGCTCCTCCACGCCCTTGCGGTACTTGACCAGGGGGGTTTTCAGACTGACCCGGTCGGGGACGCAATCCTCGGAGGTGTAGCCGGGGATGAGCAGGTACTCGCTGAAGGTGTGGCTGGGTTCCGGATAATAGTAAGCCATTGGGGAGTTCCTCCTGTTTCTTTGAAATAATTTATGTAAGGATGACTGAAATTATTTAGGGAGACTGTCATGGAACCATGTCATTGCGAGGAGGCCAGTGGCCGACGTGGCAATCCGTTTCCTTCGTTCCCCCTTGGCTCCCACTTTGGGGGAGCTGTCACGAAGTGACTGAGAGGGTAAAAATCGCCCTCTCCGCCCCGACCGGGCACCTCTCCCATAGGGAGGGGCAAGTTGCCCTCATCCGTCACGGCTGCGCCGTGCCACCGTCCCCGGAGGGGAAGGCAGGAGTTACGGATTGCCACACCAGCGTGCGCGCTGGTTCGCAATGACAGCGGATTTTTCAGCTTTTTGACATACTGAATTTTAGGATAAGGGCGGCCAATGGCCGCCCTATCTTTTACAGTGTTTTTCCGTCGCCGGAGTCCAGCACCTCCGCAACCTCCTTGCCGGAGGAGCTGAGCTTGCGGAAATTGCCCAGAATCTCGCTGACGGGGTTGACGATGGCGAAGGTATTGGGGTACTGGCGGATGATCTGGTTCACCGCGGCCACCTGGGTCTTGTTCACCACGCACAGCAGCACGCTGGTCTCCCGGCCGGAATACATGCCCTTTCCGGGGATCAGGGTGGTGGTATGGTGGATGTTTTTGATGATCGCCCTGGAGATTTCCTCCGGGTAGTCGGTGATGATCTCAAAGGCAATGGCAGACCGGCCGGATTTCATCAGCCGCTCGCCTACGGTGGTGGACATAAAGCTGTAGAGAATGCACAGGATCACCGGCTCCATCTGATAGCCGTAGACAAAATAGCTGCAAATGGCCACGCAGGCATTCAGGGCAAAGGTAACTCCGAAAAAACCCATCTGCGGGGAATGCTTATGGACAATGGCGGAAACGAAATCCGTACCGCCGGTATAGGCGCTGGCTCTGACCAGGATGGAATAGACGTAGCCCTGGATCACACCGGCAACCAGGGGACCCAGAATTTTGCTGGTGCCGTTTTCCGTGGAGTAGGCGAAGGCGGAAAGATCCACATGATCCAGTAGAATCAGTCCCAGGGAGAAGGTGATAACGTAGACCATGCTCCGCAGGGCAATGGGCTTGCTGACGTCAACATAGCACCAGATGGCCAGGGGCACGTTGACCAGCAGGCTCAGATAGCCCACACTGATACCGGTGATGTACTGGATCATGGTGCAGATACCATTCAGGCCGGAAGGGGCAAACTGATTGGGAAAGACGAACAGCTGATAGTTCATCGCGCCGATCATCGCCACACCGGCAATGACCAGATACGTCCAAAGTTTTTTCGCAGTGTGCATAGGTACCTTCCTGTGACGGCAGCCCTTTTTTCCGGGCTGTCGAGTGTTGCTTAATAATGGATTTTAACATAGGTTATTTCAGCGGTCAAGAAGGAATTTGACGAAAAAGACAGGCCAAAAAATCCCCGATGCAGGGGGTATGTCCATGACTCTTTCCGGGAAATACAAATGTCCTTCCGCCGCCCTCCCGTTCTTCGGCAATTCGTGGGGTTCTTCCTTTATTTTTCCCTAAAAATTCCTTGTGTTTTCTAGTGAAATGTGATAAAATTTAGGTTGAAAGATTGTGCCCGGAACGCGGTACGCGTGTTCTTTCCGGGTGAGACAAACGAAGGAAATTCTGCACAGTCTGACGCAGCTGCGTGGAATCATCTAAGGCGGCACCGCACAATTGAGCGAAGCGCGCAGATACAATTGTGCGGTGCCGCCGCAAAAAAACGGAAAGGAGCCGAGTATGTATTCATCCGCCTATGTCTGGGCAAAGGTTCTCAGCTATATTGAAGAACGTCTGGGGGCTGTGACCATTTCCGCCTGGCTGGACGACGCCGAGGTGGTAGAGCTGAACGAAAATAACCTGATCCTCTATTCCCCCTCGGACTTCCGCCGGGAGATCATCCGCCGCCGGTGCACCGACCTGATCCAGGACGCTCTGAAGGAGATTTTCAATTCCGACGCAAAGCTCCTGGTTTACGGCGATGAGGAAATGGACGCCCGGAAGCAGAAGGGCAAGTCTCCCACGGCCATGGACTTCAATCCCCAGTTCACCTTCGACAATTTCGTGGTAGGCCCGTCCAACCGGTTTGCCTACTCCGCCGCCATTGCCGTGTCCAAGACCCCGGGGCAGGTGTACAATCCCCTGTTCATCTACGGCCCGCCCGGCGTGGGCAAGACCCATCTGCTCTACGCCATCGCCAACGGCATCCGCAAGGAAAACCCGGACGCCAACATCGTCTACATCAAGGGCGACCAGTTCACCAACGAACTGATCGACGCCATCAAAAGCGGCCGGAACATCGAGTTCCGGAGCAAATACCGGGAAGCCGACCTGTTCCTGGTGGATGATATTCAGTTCATCGCCGGCAAGGAATCCACCCAGGAGGAATTTTTCCATACCTTCAACAAGCTCTACGAGGAACACAAGCAGATCGTCCTGACCTCCGACCGGAAGCCCGACGATATGCTCACCCTGGAGGAGCGGCTGCGCAGCCGGTTCCTTTGGGGTCTGACCGCGGACATCAACCCCCCGGACTACGAGACCCGGATGGCTATCTTAAAAAACAAGGCCAAGCAGCTGGGACTGACTCTGGACGACGACGTGTGCAACTACATTGCCGTGAACATTACCTCTAACGTCCGGCAGATCGAGGGCACGGTGAAGAAGATCCTTGCTTACCGGGACTTAAACAACATGCCCCTGGATCTTCCCAACATTTCCCGTGCCATCGACGACATGTTCAAGAGCGAGGGCAACGCCCTGCCCACCCCCGGTCTCATCGTCACCCAGGTGTGCAAGTTCTACAATGTGGACGAGTCCGTCCTCCGGGGTACCCAGAAGAACAAGGGTACCGCCGAAGCCCGGCAGACGGCCATGTACTTAATCCGGAAGCTGACGAACCTGAGCCTTCCCGAAATCGGCAAGGAATTTGGCCGGGATCACTCCACCGTGCTCTACGCCATCCGCAAGGTGGAGGTGGCTCTGAAAAACGGGGATACCACCGTCCAGAACAACATCCGGGATATTACCGCCAATATCAATTCGTGCCTGTAGCGGCGAGTCGCCGCTGACAATGCGTGCGCAAGCGGGTCTGTCATTGATAGACCGTTGGGTACCGCTCGGTTTCGTTTTTGCGGAGAGCCTTCCATAGAAGCTGTCATTGCGAACCACTATGCCCGCAGGCGTGTACAGAGCGCAACCGGCGAAGCCGGCTCTTAGCGCGGAGTAGTGACCGATGTCACTGGTGTGGTTCCCGCTGGGGATTCCCTCCGGTCACAATCCCCCCGATATTCCGAGAACCATAATAGAGCCTGTAGGGGCCGATGCCCTCATCGGCTCGAAATCCGAAAATTTGGGATTGGTAAAATCAAACGTACCGGCCAGTCGACGCACATAAGGGTCGATGTGGGCATCGACCCCTACGCTGAAATCCTTAAGTTGATGACATTGCCCGGAGGGGAAGGCTTTGGAGAACGGATTGCCACGTCGGCCGCCGGCCTCCTCGCAATGACATACGATATACGATGGCTCTCAGAATGACACGGAATAGGCAAAGCCACGTCAAAAATTCATCCACACCCCATTGTGGAATGTGGAAAACATTTCTGTGGATAACTTACCAACCAGAATTTTCTCAACAGAACCTGTGGAGGGCTGTGGAAAATCCCACACTCCCCTGTGGAAAAAAAGTGGTTGTGGCTCTAAGACAAATGGGACTTTTCCACATAAGTTATCCCTAATACTGTTAATACTACCTTAACCTATGAAAGAGAAAGATATCTTTGAATACTGAGAAAGAAAGGATGCTGACCATGCGTTTTACCTGTGAAAAAAGTATGCTGGTGGCTGGACTGAATATCGCGGGACGTACCGTCGCCCAAAAGAGCAGCCTGCCCGTCATTGAGGGCATTCTGTGCCGTGCCGAGGTGGGGCTGAGCCTCACCGGCTACAATATGGAAACCGCCATCACCTACGACATCGAGGCGGACGTATCGGAAGCCGGAGAGTGCATTCTCCCGGCCAGACTCTTCGGCGATATCGTCCGGAGACTGCCCGAAGGGCCGGTGACTGTGGTGGTGGGCGAGGACTACAAGGTCTCCATCCGGGCGGGCTACGCCTCCTTCACCATTTCCGCCGAGTCCGCCGAGGATTACCCGGAGCTGCCGGACGTAAACACCGGCCGGCCGGTGAAGCTGCCCCAGTGCCAGCTGAAGAACCTGATCTCCGGCACCATTTTCGCCGTGTCCGAAAATCAGGGTCGGCCGATCCACACCGGCGTGAAATTTGAGGTGACAAACGATGCTATCACCGCCGTGGCCGTGGACGGCTTCCGGCTGGCCCGGCGCACCTACCACCCGGAGGAGGGTACCGGCCGGGAAATGAGCTTCGTGGTTCCCTCTCCGGGGCTGCGGGAAGTGGAGAAGATCGTCTCTGACGTGGACGACCTGGCCTCCTTCACCCTGGGTCCCAAGCACATTCTCTTCCAGGTGGGCAAGGCCACCCTGGTGTGCCGCCTGCTGGAGGGTGAATTTCTGGATTGGCGGCGGGTGGTGCCTTCCGACTGCCCTATCAAGCTCATCGCCAGCGTCAGCGACCTGGCCTCCTCCGTGGAGCGGGTTGGCCTGATCGTCTCCGAGAAATACAAAAGCCCGGTGCGCTGCATGTTCGGCGACAACGAGCTGCTCATGCGCACCAATACCACCATCGGCGCCGCCGAGGATAAGTGTTCCTTCGCCGGCGACGGCAAGGAGCTGGAAATCGGCTTCAATGTCCGGTATCTCGCCGACGCCCTGCGGGTGATCCCCAGCGAGGAGGTCACTCTGGAGCTGACCAACGGCCTGAGCCCCATCGTGCTGACTCCCGTGGACGACAAATACGATTTTGCCTACATGGTTCTGCCCGTGCGGATTAAAAACGGCTGAAAAGAGGGCAGAATATGAAGGTAACGGTCAAAAAGAAGGAAGCCTCCCGTCCCCTGGAAATCACCACCGAATACATCAAGCTCCAGGACGCGCTGAAGCTTGCCAACCTGGTAGGCTCTGGCGGCGAGGCCAAGGTACACATTCAGGAGGGTCAGGTGACGGTGAACGGGGAAATATGCACCATGCGGGGCAAAAAGCTTCGCCCCGGGGACAGCTTTGCGTTTCAGGGGCAGACCATTTTGGTCACGGCCAAGGCATGAATATTGAAAGCATGTTTTTGCGGGGCTTCCGCAATTACGAAAATCAGAGCTTTGCGTTTGACCCTGGGGTGAACTTGATCATCGGCGGCAACGCCCAGGGAAAGACCAATCTTTTGGAGGCCATTTCCTATCTTGGCTCCGGGCGGAGCTTCCGTGCCCAGAAAAACGCGGAGCTGATCCGCTTCGGCGATCCCTTCGGAGAGGTGGCGGGAAAGGTTTTCTCCCAGGAGCGGGCGCAGACATTGCGGATCGTGCTTTTTCCCGGCAGCCGCCCCCGACAAATCTGGCGCAACGGGGTGAAAAAGAAAGCCCTTGCGGACATCGCCGGGGTGCTGCCCACGGTGCTGTTCTGCCCGGAGGACTTGATGATCCTGAAGCTGGGAGCCGGCCAGCGGCGGCGGTTCGGCGATTCCGGGTTATGTCAACTCAGGCCAAACTATGACGCGGCACTGACGGAATATCACCGGATTCTGGAGCAGAAAAGCCGGATTCTCAAGGATTATCACGAGAACCCGGGGCTTCTGGAAATTCTGCCGGAGTACAATACCCGCTTGTGCCAGGTGGGCGCGCTGCTGATCTCCTATCGGGCCCGGTACTATGACGCTCTGGGCAAGGCGGCGGCGGTTTATCACCATCGGTTTTCCGGCGGGGCCGAGGTATTCCGGCTGGAATACAGAACCGTTTCCACGGTGACGAACCCCTTCGCTTCCGTGGGGGAGCTGACGGAACGGCTTCTGGAGCACCAGCGGTCTCACCATCGGGCGGAGCTGGATTCCGGCCAGTGCCTGACGGGGCCGCACAAGGACGACTTCACCGTCACCCTGTCCGGCATCGACCTGAAGGCCTACGGCTCCCAGGGTCAGACCCGGACGGCGGCCATCAGCCTGAAGCTTGCCCAGCGGGAGCTGATGGGACGGGAGTGGGGCGAAGAGCCGGTGCTGCTGCTGGACGACGTGCTTTCCGAGCTGGATCCCGGGCGGCAGGACTTTGTGCTCAACCAGATTTCCTCCGGCCAGGTGTTCATCACCTGCTGCGAGGAGGGACGGTTTACCAAGCTGGGCAAGACCATTCCCATCCAAAACGGGCAGCTGATTTGATCCCTTGTGGCAGAAAATCCAAAGGATTCGGTGTCATTGCGAACCACTATGCCCGCAGGCGTGTACAGAGCGCAACCGGCGAAGCCGGCTCTTAGCGCGGAGTAGTGACCGATGTCACTGGTGTGGTTCCCGCTGGGGATTCCCTCCGGTCACAATCCCCCCGATATTCCGAGAACCATAATAGAGCCTGTAGGGGCCGATGCCCGCATCGGCCCGAAATCCGAAAATTTGGGATTGGTAAAATCAAACCTACCGGCCAGTCGACGCACATAAGGGTCGATGTGGGCATCGACCCCTACGCTGAAATCCTTAAGTTGATGACATTGCCCGGAGGGGAAGGCTTTGGAGAACGGATTGCCACGTCGGCCGCCGGCCTCCTCGCAATGACATGCGTGATACGGGGCACTCGGAATATTCGGGGGATTGTGACCGGAGGGAATCCCCTTGCGGGGCCACACCACTTAAGCGGACTTGCTCGCAATGACAACGTATCATTTAAGCTTTTTTGATACGGTGGGTCGGCCAATGGCCGCCAGTCCGATACTCAGAAAATCCATTCTCTCCTTCCATTTCGTGAAGAATGAATCGTAAATCGCTCAAATAGGAGGACAACAATGTCTGACGAAACGAAAGTAACACAGGAATACGACGGCTCCCAGATTCAGGTTCTGGAGGGTCTGGAGGCGGTGCGCAAGCGGCCGGGTATGTATATCGGCTCCACCTCATCTTCCGGCCTGCACCATCTGGTCTATGAGATCGTGGACAACGCCATCGACGAGGCTCTGGCCGGCTACTGCAGGCACATCACCGTCACCATCAATCCCGGCAATTCCATCACCGTCACCGACGACGGCCGTGGCATTCCCGTGGACATCCAGCCCCAGACCGGCCGGCCTGCTCTGGAGGTTGTCTACACCGTGCTTCACGCCGGCGGCAAGTTCGGCGGCGGCGGCTACAAGGTCTCCGGCGGCCTCCACGGCGTAGGCGCGTCGGTGGTCAACGCCCTGTCCCAGTGGCTCCGGGTGCGGGTCCACAAAAACGGGGAAATTTATGAGATGAAATTTGCCCGTGGCCACATCACCCAGGAAATGAAGGTGGTGGGAAGAACCGACAAAACCGGCACGGAAGTCACCTTCCAGCCGGACCCGGAGATGTTCGACTCCCTGGTCTACGACTACGAGACCCTTCACGAGCGGATGCGGGAGGAGGCCTTCCTGAACGCGGGGCTGACCATCACCATCACCGACGACCGGGACGATGAAAAGCCCGTTTCCGAGACCATGTGCTACGAGGGCGGCATCAAGGAATTTGCCGCCTGGTGCAACCGGAACAAGACCGTCATCCACGACGAGGTCATCTACATGCGCGGAAGCAAGGGCGACGCTTCCGCGGAGATCGCCGTCCAGTACAACGACGGCTACAACGAGTTTCTGCTGTCCTTTGCCAACGACGTGCGCACCCCGGAGGGCGGTATGCACGAAACCGGCTTCAAGACGGCTCTGACCCGTGTGCTGAACAACTACGGCGTGAAAAACGGCATCATCAAGGGCGACGACAAGGTCTCCGGCGACGACTGCCGGGAGGGCATCACCGCCATCATCTCCGTGAAGCTGACGGATGCCCAGTTCGAGGGTCAGACCAAGGCCAAGCTGGGCAACGCCTATATCCGCACCCTGGTCGACCAGGTGGTGAACGACCAGCTGACCACCTTCTTCGAGGAGCATCCCCAGATCGCCAAGGCGGTGCTGGACAAGGCCATGATGGCAAACCGTGCCCGGGAAGCCGCCCGGAAGGCCAGAGAGTCCATCCGCCGGAAGACCGGCCTGGAGTCCGGCCAGATGCCGGACAAGCTCCAGGACTGCAATGAGCGCAACCCGGAGCTGTGCGAAATCTACATCGTGGAGGGCGACTCCGCCGCCGGCTCTGCCATTCAGGGCAGAGACTCCCGGTTCCAGGCAATCCTGGCCATGTGGGGCAAGATGCTCAACGTGGAAAAGGCCAGAGCCGACAAAATTTACGGCAACGACAAGCTGTACCCCCTGATCGTGGCCCTGGGCGCGGGCATCGGCGAGGAGTTCGACCTGGACAAGCTGCGCTATCACAAGGTGGTCATCATGTCCGATGCGGATGTGGACGGCGCCCATATCCGAACGCTGCTTCTGACCTTCTTCTTCCGGTATCATGCGGCCGCTGATCGAGCACGGCTATGTTTATTCCGCCGTGCCGCCGCTGTTCAAGCTCACCCGGGGCAAGACCACCCGGCTGGCCTTCTCCGAGCCGGAGCGGGACAGGATCTCCGCCGAGCTGCGGGCCGACAATCCCAACGCCAAGGTAGACATCAGCCGCTTTAAGGGCCTGGGCGAGATGGATCCCCACGAGCTTTGGGAGACCACCATGAACCCCGAGACCCGGACCCTCCGGCGGATCTGTCTGCAGGACGCCGTTTTGGCCGACGAGACCTTCACCGTCCTCATGGGCGAGCAGGTGGAGCCCCGGAAGGCCTTTATCGAAGAAAACGCGAAATACGCCGTCAATCTGGATTTTTAAGGAGGTGACAGCAAATGGCCCATAAAAATAAAGACTATAAGCCCGAGGATATCGCCTTTCCCAACCAGGTGATCCGGGAGAGCGAGCTTGTCTCCGAGATGAAGCAGAGCTATATCGAATACGCCATGTCTGTCATCGTGGGACGGGCGCTGCCCGACGTGCGGGACGGCCTGAAGCCCGTCCACCGGCGCATCCTTTACGCCATGTATGAAGACAACCTCACCCACGACCGGCCCTTCCGCAAGTGCGCCACCGCCGTGGGCGACGTGCTGGGCCGGTACCATCCCCACGGCGACGCCAGCGTTTATGACGCGCTGGTCCGTCTGGCCCAGGATTTTTCCATGCGCTATCCCCTCATCGACGGTCACGGCAACTTCGGCTCCGTAGACGGCGATCCCCCTGCGGCATACCGTTATACCGAGGCGAGAATGGCCCGCATGGCCGACGAGATGCTCCGGGACATCGACAAGGAGACGGTGGACTTCCTGCCCAACTTCGATGAGACCCGCAAGGAGCCGCTGGTGATCCCCTCCCGCTTTCCCAATCTGCTGGTGAACGGCTCCTCCGGCATCGCCGTGGGCATGGCCACCAACATCCCGCCCCATAACCTGACCGAGGTTATCAACGCCTGCGTGTGCGTGCTGGACGACCCGGAGGCTACCATGACCGACCTGATGGATCACATTTCCGGCCCGGATTTCCCCACCGGCGGCATTATCATGGGGCGCAGCGGCATTCGGGCGGCCTACGCCACCGGCCGGGGCAAGGTCATCGTCCGGGCAAGGACGGAATTTGAGGCGTTCGGCAAGGATCGGATGCGGATCATCGTCACCGAGCTTCCCTACCAGGTCAATAAGCGGCAGCTCATCAAAAATATCGCCGAGCAGGTGAAGGACAAGCGGCTGGACGGCATTTCCGACCTCCGGGACGAAACCGACCGGAACGGTATGCGGATGGTCATTGAGCTGAAAAAGGATGCCAACCCCCAGGTGGTGCTGAACAACCTCTTCAAGCAGACCGCCCTCCAGTCCAGCTTCGGCATCATCATGCTGGCACTGGTGGACAACCAGAAGCAGCCGAAAATTCTGTCCCTGCGGCAGATCATCGACGAGTACCTGAAGCATCAGGAGGAAATCCTGACCCGGCGGACCCAGTACGACCTGCGCAAGGCCAGAGAGCGCGCCCACCTGTTGGAGGGTCTGCTCATCGCCCAGGACAACATCGACGAGGTCATCCATATCATCCGCTCGGCCTACGACGATGCCAAGCAGCGTCTGATGGACAGGTTTTCTTTGGACGATATCCAGGCCCAGGCCATTCTGGACATGCGCTTAAAAGCTCTTCAGGGTCTTGACCGGGAGAAGCTCCAGGCGGAATACGATGATCTGATGGAGAAAATCAAGTACTATCTGGAGCTGCTGGCGGACGAAAACAAGCTGAAAGCCCTGCTTCGTCAGGAGCTGATTGAGATTCGGGACAAGTTCGGCGACCAGCGGAAGACCGAGATTCAGGACATCGAGGACGAAATCGACATCGAAGACCTGATTGAGGAGGAAACCTGCGCCTTTACCCTCAGCAGCCACGGCTACATCAAGCGGATGCCCGTGGACACCTACCGCACCCAGAGCCGGGGCGGCCGGGGGGTCAACGCCCAGAACCTGAAGGAGGAGGACTTTGTCAAGTCCCTGACCATCGCCTCCACCCACGACTATATCCTGTTCTTCACGGACATGGGCAAGGTGCACCTGCGCAAGGGCTACCAGATTCCGGAGGCCGGGCGTACCGCCCGTGGCACCGCCATTGTGAACGTGCTGCCATTGGAGGCCGGGGAGTCCGTCACCGCCATGGTCATTACCCGGGAATTTGACGACAACGAATTCCTGATGATGGTCACGAAGAAGGGCACCGTCAAGCGGATTCCCTTCATTGCCCTGAAAACCAACCGGAAGGCCGGTATCCGGGCCATCACCCTGGAAGACGGCGACCATCTGATCAACGTGATCCGCACGGGCGGCAATGACGACATTCTGCTTGCCACCGCCCAGGGCATGGCCATCTGCTTCAACGAAAATGACGTCCGGCCTATGGGTCGGGATGCCGCCGGTGTCCGGGGCATCAGCCTGAGCGAGGGCGACTTCGTGGTGGGCGCGGAGAAGGCCGAGGCGGGCAAGACCCTGCTCACCGTCACCGTCAACGGCTACGGCAAGCGCACGGAGCTGAGCGAGTATCTGCGCACCGGCCCCAACGGCGAGAAGTGCGCCCAGAGCCGGGGCGGCAAGGGTCTGAAGAATTACAACATCACTCCCAAAACCGGGCCTGTTGCCGGCTGCCGGGTGGTGAGCGACAGCGACGACGTGATGCTCATCGAAAACGGCGGCGTGATCATCCGGATTCCCGCTTCCTCCATCAACGTCTACAAGCGGGACACCCAGGGTGTCATCGTCATGCGCATCGAGGAGGGCAACCAGGTGGTCTCCCTGGAGCGGGTGGAGGCCATGGAGGTAGAAGATAAGAGCCAGGAGCCCCAGGCATGAAGACCGTGACACTGTACACCGACGGCGCCTGCTCCGGTAATCCCGGCCCCGGAGGCTGGGGAGCCATTCTGGAATTTAACGGCATCGAGAAGGAGCTGTCCGGCGGCGAGAACGCCACCACCAACAACCGGATGGAGCTGACCGCCGTCATTGAAGGGCTGAAGGCACTGAAGGAGCCATGTATCGTGGAGCTGTATTCCGACTCCAAGTACGTCATTGACGCGCTGGAGAAGGGCTGGGTCTGGGGCTGGAAAAAGCGGGGCTGGGTGAAGTCCGACAAAAAGCCCGCCCTGAACCCGGATCTGTGGGAGACCCTTCTCCGGCTGACCCAGACCCATGAGCTGCGCTATCACTGGGTCAAGGGTCACGCTGACAACCCCAAGAACAACCGCTGCGACGAGCTGGCGGTTGCTCAGTGGAAAATGAGGAAGTAAGATGTATCTTTCCATCGGCAATGACATGGCCGTCCGGGACGGCTCCATCATCGGCATTTTTGACCTGGACAATACCTCCACCTCCAGGCGAACCCGTGATTTTTTGGCGAAAAGCGAGGAAAACGGCCAGGTGGTGCCCTGTGACGAGCTGCCCAAGGCCTTTCTTCTGACCTCGGAATACGGCTTTCACCGGGTACACCTGACCGCCCTCAGCCCGGCTACCTTAGAAAAACGGCTGAAATGATAAAAATGGGATTGCCGCAACGTGCGTGGCAATCCCATTTTTTTCTGAGTGCTGTCATAAACATATGCCATTGCGAGCCAGTCCGCAGACTGGTGTGGCCCCCGCTGGGGCTTCCCTCCGGTCACAATCCCCCGGTCATTCCGAAAGCCATAATAGAATCCGTAGGGGCCGATGCCCTCATCGGCCCGATGGTAAAACATGTTAACACTTGAATGGGTCGATGTGGGCATCGACCCCTACTGATTCTTACGAAGGTTTTCTAAGCGGGAAAGTATTCTTTGCCCTCATCCGTCACGGCTGCGCCGTGCCACCTATACATTATGGAGCAATTGCCACTGGCAATTGATTGATTTGAATTCGCTGCGCGGAGCACCACCCCGGTGGGGAAGGCTTGGGAAACGGATTGCCACGTCGGCCGCTGGCCTCCTCGCAATGACACCGTATCTTTCAGGTTTTTTCAACAGACTCACCCATAGCAACCCGAAGTATTCTGACGCAGTTCGATAGGGCGGCCGG
>DJQM01000041.1:84459-94133 GCA_002437585.1 Clostridiales bacterium UBA6386
GGGGGCGGCTTTTCGGCAGCGCCCCCTAAGCCCGCTTACTTATCAATGTTCTTGCCGGAACAAGAACATTGCCCCCGGAGGGATCAGAACTGAAAGTTTCTAGGAGACTTGGAATATAGGAATAGCCTTGCAATTCACGGGACGATGAGGGCATCGTCCCCTACGGATTCTATTATGGCTTTCGGAATAACGGGGGGATTGTGACCGGAGGGAATCCCTGGAAGGGGTCACACCAGTGTTACAACCACTGGTTCGCAATGACAACTCCTATCCGGGTGCTCCGCAAGAACGATACCGAGCGGTACCCAGCAGTCCAACAATAACAGACCAGCCTGCGCACGCGTTGCCCGCCCGGGCACCGGGTCGGAAAAAATTAAGAAAATTTACAAGACAATTCCGGCCTTTTGTGTTATACTATAAAAATCTATGAAACTCTGGGCGAAAAGGAGGAATTCCTTTGCGATATTGGTTCGGCTACCTGACCGCCGGAATTTTCGCCGCCATGACCTGGCTGCTGACTCAGTTCGGCGAGCGTTACGCAACATTGGTTGACATGGTCTACCCCTACGTTGTGCGCACCCTCCAGGAATATCTGGCCAACTGGACAGGCCAGTTTGATTACCCCGTCTGGCAGGCACTGGCGGTGGTGCTGGGAATGCTGATTCTGGCAAGTCTCGTGCTGGTGCTGGTGCTCAAGTGGAACCCCATCCAATGGCTTGGCTGGGTGCTGGCGGTGTTTTCCGGCATTTACCTGCTGCATATGGCCATGTGGGGCATGAATTACTACGCCGGTTCTTTGTCCGACGACATCCGGCTGGAGGTCAGCAGCTATAACTTGGACGAGCTGACGGAAGCCACCGAGTACTACCGGGACAAGGCCAATTCCCTGGCGAAAAAGGTCAGCCGGGACGGCAGCGGCAACGTAACATTCGACTCCTTCGAGGAAATGGCTCAGAAGGCCGGGGAGGGCTTCCATACCCTGACCTATGAAAATCACTATCCTGTCTTCGCCGGGTGTACCCTTCCGGTGAAAAAGCTGGGCTGGGCGGACATGTACACCTCCATGGGCATTACCGGCTTCACCTTCGGCATCACCGGCGAGGCCTGCGTGAACCCCCAGATTCCGGACGTGCTGCTGCCCTTTACCATGTGCCACGAGATGGCCCACCGGATGTGCATCGCCTCCGAGCGGGACGCCAACTTCGCGGCCTTCCTGGCCTGCTCCGTTCACTCCGACCCGGATTTCCAGTATTCCGCCTATTTTATGGCCTTCCGATACTGCTATACCGCCCTTGCCAGCGTGAATACCCAGGCGGCGGCCGCGGCGGCTGCCCGTGTCAAGCAGGGCGTGGGCGATACCCTGCGCACCGACTGGAACGCCTATGACGCTTTCTTCAATCAGAAGCAGGACACCAAGGCTACCAAGCTGGCGGACACCGTCAACGATACCTATCTGAAAACCAGCGGCGAAAAGGAGGGCGTGGCTTCCTATGCCCAGGTCTGCGACCTGCTGGTGAACTGGCACATCCAGACCGTGGTGCTGCCCTCCATCACCCAGACGGAGACCCGGTTTGACCCCTACGACGAGACCAAGGTGGACTTAAGCGGCATTGTCAACGCGAAGGGGGGCATCGGCTGATGGAGAAAACCCTGAAGGAAGGCCTTGCCCGGCTGGGTCTTCATTTGCCGGAAGCGCGGCAGGAAAAGCTCTGCGCCTTCGCCCGGGCTATGGTAAAGCAGAACGAGGTCATGAACCTGACGGCCATCACCGAGGACACCCAGGTGGCAAAGCTCCATCTGCTGGACAGCCTGACGGTGCTGTGCTGCGCGGACTTGCGGGGCAAAACGCTCATCGACGTGGGCTGCGGGGCGGGCTTTCCCGGGGTACCCCTGGCCATTGCCTGCCCGGAGGCGGAAATCACCCTGCTGGATTCCCTGGGCAAGCGGATGAAATGGCTGGAAGAGGTTTTGCCCAGCCTGGGCGTTTCCGCCCGGTGCGTCACGGCGCGGGCGGAGGAAGCAGTGGCGCAGTGCCGGGAGCAGTATGATTTTGCCGTTTCCCGGGCGGTTGCCCGGCTGAATATTCTGCTGGAGCTGACGGCTCCCTATGTGAGGGTCGGCGGGGCGGTGCTGGCCATGAAGGGTGCCGCCGCGGAGGAAGAGCTCAGTGAGTGCGCCGGAGCCATCCGGAAGCTGGGGCTGAAGCTGGAGGACGTGCGCAGGTTCCCCATCGACGGCACCGGCCATGGGGTGATCGTTCTGCGTAAGGTTGCTCCCACCCCGGCACAGTACCCCAGACGGTACGCCAAAATCAAGCAGTCGCCGCTGAAATGACAGAAATGACACACCCCCCTGGGACAAAGCCGTCCCAGGGGGGTATTCTGTTTCCGCAGTGCGAAGGAGGCTCAGAAGCAATCGCCTGCGACCGTGAGCGGATTTTTTTCGTCCACTTTTCGGTATCAAAGGCGGGAAAGATTGCGCAGCCGTTGCCAGCGAAAGCCGGCTTACGGATGCGGCATATCCCCTTGCGGGTGCATACAGGATTCCGACCTTTCCAGCCTTTGTCTGAAAACAAAAACTCTCGCTGCCGGCTCTTGCCGATTGCGTCAGAGCTTCCCTGGTTTTTCCCGGCGCAAAAAAAGTCGCACGGTTTGTGGGTTCTCCGGGTTTCCTTTCGCCGGATTTCCCCCGGCGCTTGGCCTACAATGAGCATATCAACTTACGCGGGGAGGGCGGAACATGCAGTGTCAGAAGCTGAAAACCTACATGGAAACCGGTCGGGTGGTTTTTCTGCCTGCCCAGTCCATACATCCCAACCCGGCTCAGCCCCGGAAGGTCTTCGCCTCCGGCGCGCTGGACGAGCTGGCCGAGTCCATAAGGCTTCACGGCATTTTGCAGCCCCTGGCCGTCCGCCGTCAGGAAGGGTTTTATGAGCTGATCTCCGGGGAGCGGCGGCTCCGGGCGGCGCAGCTGGCGGGGGTCACGGACATTCCCTGCATTCTCATGCGGATGGACGATCTGGAATCGGGAATGGCGGCACTGGTGGAAAATTTGCAGCGGCAGGACTTAGACTTCATCGAGGAAGCCCAGGGCATCCGGTATCTGATGGAGCGCTTCGGAATGCGGCAGGAGCAGGCTGCCCGGCTGCTGGGAAAAAGCCAGAGCGCGGTGGCCAACAAGCTGCGGCTCCTGCGCCACAGCCCGGCGGTGCTGGAGGCTCTGCGCTCTGCCGGGCTGACGGAGCGGCACGGCCGGGCACTGCTGCGGCTTTCCGACGAGGAAAGCACCCTGGCGGCCTTGCGGGAGATCGTCCGGCAGAATATGAGCGTTGCCCAGACCGAGCGGTACATCGACCGGCTGCTGAACGCCCCCAACAGTCGGGGTTCCCGGGCGAATATCGGGGCATTCCTGAACAATCTGACCCAAAATCTGCAAAAAATTCAGCTGTCCGGGATTCCCGCCGTGTCGGAACGGCGGGAAACGGACAGCCAGATCGTGCTGACGATCACAATACCGAAGTAGGAAAAAAGACTTTTCCAAAGCTACCAAGCAACGCATGTCATTGCGAACCAGTGACCGATGTCACTGGTTCGCAATCCGTTCCCCCCCTTGGCTCCCACTCTGGGGGAGCTGTCACGAAGTGACTGAGAGGGTAAAAAACGCCCTCTCCGCCCTTTCAGGGTACCTCTTCCATAGGGAGAGGCAAGTGGCCCTCATCCGTCTCGCGCTTGCGTGAGACGCGAGCCACCTTCCCCCAAGGGAAGGCAGGGGTTACGGATTGCCACACCAGTCTGCGGACTGGTTCGCAATGACATGCGTGATACGGGGCATTCGGAATATCTGGGGGATTGCCACACCAGCGTGCGCACTGGTTCGCAATGACACCTTCTATTTTGGTACATGCTGGCTCGCAATGACAGCTTTCTTTTTCCGTCTGCAAAAACTAGAACAGCTCTCTTTGATAGTTAATAGACAGCTCCGGCCAGCCGTTTTTCGCCCCCCGGAGGACGACGGATTCCGGATCCTCCTCGGTGAAGAACAGCGCCAGGCCATCCTGCCAGGACACCAGGGTAATGCCGTACTGCCGGGCAAGCTTCTCCGCCTCCGCTTGGGTGTCCGTCAGAGCCATGAGCTGAGGCTCGCCGGTTCCGGTGGTCTCCGGAACCGACGGGGCGGGAGCCGTAGGCTGGGTGATGGCAGTGGTTTCCGTCGGCTCCGGCCTTGCATCACCGGCGCAGCCGGAAAGAAGGATCGCCGTCAGGCTCAGAAGAATGGGAAAAAGCCGCATCAGAATCCCTCCTTTTTCGGCGTGCTGCGCACGGTGAAGGTGCAGGAACGGTTGGTGCCGTCGGTGGTTTTGACGGTGATCTTCGCCGTTCCGATCTGGGTGGAATAAATCCGCAGGCTGTACCAGCCGTCCTTGCCCAGGCTGCATCCGGTGGGGTAATTGCCGGAGACGCTGGCCACCTTGGGATTGCTGCTGGTGATAAGGAAATTGCTTGCGTCGTAGTATACCCAGTCATTCTTCACCTTGATTTTTTTGGCCTCGCTGTACTGGTCGCTGTAGAAGACTATCTCCCTCGTTCCGCCCGGTTCAATGCCAATGGTTTTCCGGTTCGTCGGCACAGACAGCTTCGTGGCCGGGGGTACCAGCAGATAAGTAGCAGTGGCGGAAGCACCGCTCAGATCCTGGGATTGGGCGATCACCGTCAGTTCCAGGTTCTTCCCCGCCTCGATGTAGTTGCGAATGAGACTCGAAGCATTTGCGCGGATACTCAGCCGACCGCTGGTGGTAAGACCAATATATCTGGAAAAATCTGCTGTTAGATTCCAGCTCTCCGAATCCTTTCTTGCCCAGAGTTCCCAGCTCCAGGTAATCTTCTGATTGGTGGGCTTGCCGTAGGTTTCGGCGAAAGTCACCTTGTGTCTGACGGATTTTCCCGCCGCCAGCAGCGGATAGAAGGTCAGCATTCTTCCCAGGGGCGCGGAGCTTCCCAGGGCGATGGTGGACACGGGATTTGTCACCTTCACGGTAACGGTCTGCTTTTTGCCGGAGCCGTCCTGGGCGGCGGCGGTGATTTTCGCCGTACCGGCCTTGTGCGCCTGGACAAAGCCGTCCTCTGTCACGGAGACAACGGAAGGGTTGCTGCTGCTCCACTGAATACAACCCGCGTTATCCAGATAGCCTCCCTTGGCATCCAGGGGATCGGCCCCCAGGGAAACGCAGTCCTTCCGCTTGGAATACTCCCCCGGCTGCACGCTGTACAGGCTCAGGCCGGTGAGATTGCCCTTCCGGTCATAGCTTTCCGAAAGGGGGGCATAGCCCGTTTCCCCGGCAAGGTAGGTGTGGACACTGGCGCATTTGGGAGCCACGGTCAGGATGTATTCCGCTCCCACGCCGCCGCCTGCCGGAGGCTGAGCGGAAATGATGATGGTCTCCCCCACCGCCGCGTCCTTGGGAACGTAGAGCTTTCCGTTCGTGATCCGGGTACCCGCCGGCCCGTCGACCACCGACCAGGTGAGCCGGTTCACTGCCCCCTTGGGGGACACCTGGGCTTTGAGGGCAGCACTGGTGCCGGGTGCCATGGAGGCAAGGCCGGTGATGGTCAGGCCTTCCACCCCCTGGGCGACCGTAACGGTGCATTTGGCGGTTTTTCCGCTGCCGTCCAAGGCCTTGCAGGTGATGGTAGTGCTTCCCTTGGCCAGAGCGGTAATTACGCCGTCCGCCGCGGTGGCCACCTGGGGCTTACTGCTGCTCCAGAGTACCTCCGGGGAAAGCGGATTTCCCTTGGAATCCAGCATAGTGACCGTCAGAGCGGCGGTATTTCCGGTATAGCAGCTGATTTTCGCAGCGGAAAGGCTGATTTTCGCCACCGGGTTCAGTGCCTTCACCGTCACCCGGAAGATTGATGAGTAAATCTGGCGATTTTTGGAGATGGCTATCAACTCCACCCATCCCTCGTCCCCGGCGGAAAGCTTGGGGGTGGTGAGCTTGCCGGTGGAAGCGTTAATGGAAGCCTTGGCCATGTTGTCCGACCGGTCGGTAAGGTGCCAGGTCACGGCCTGCTCCACCGGAGCCTCCGGGTTCAGGCCTGTGACCTTCGCCCGGAATTCCCCGGTCTTCCCCGCCAGCAGCTCCGTTGGGCCGGAAACGGTGACGCTTCCGATTTCCGTGTCCTTGCCCACCTGAATCCGGCAGGTGAGGACGCTGCCCGCCATGCCCAGACCGTTTACGGCCATGGCCTTCACCGTCAGGGTCTGCCCGGCGTAGGGGGTCAGGGAAATGGGCGCATTGTACCGCTGGCCGGAAGTCACCTTCCCCTCCCGGATGCCGGGGGTTTTGCCGTCCAGGGTGTAGAGAAGGTAGTCGTCTTCCGTGCCGCCGGTCAGGCGCAGCTGGCCGTCCCAAGAGGCGGACAGGGTGCCGCCGGTGGACTGGCTCAGCACTTCGCCGGTCTTAGCATCCCAAATTTCCGCCGCCGGGGTACCGGGCTTTTCCGACAGAGCCGCCGCGGCGTTGACGATGCCCGCTCCCAGATTGCTGCCGCCCTTGGTGGCCGTGGCCTTCAGCCGGGCGGTGATCTGGGCGGGGGTGGCCTCCGGGTGGACGCTCTGGTACAGGGCGGCAACCCCCGCTACCACCGGGGAAGCCATGGAGGTTCCGCTTTTACGCCAATAGCGGGGGGTGGTATGGGTCGACCAGATGACCGCTCCCGGTGCGGCCACATCCGCCCAGGTTCCGTAGGTGGAGCCGGAAGCCCGGCTGCCGGTGCGGTCAACGGACACCACGCCGATGACGTTGTCGTAGCCCGCCGGGTAATTCAGGCAGTTGGTGCCGTCGTTGCCCATGGCCGCCACTACAGTGACCCCGGCTTCCGTGGCTTCGTTGACGGCCTTCTGAAAAACCGCGCTGTAGCCCGGGCCGCCAAGGCTGATGTTTACAATCTGCGCGCCGGCTTCGACGGCGGCCTGCAGTCCGCAAATCAGCTTGGAATCCGTGCTGCTGCCCTGATCGTTCGTGATCCGCAGACTGAGCAGCCTTACTCCCGGGGCGATGCCCGCGCCGCCCACGCCGTTGCCCATGGCCGCGCCGATAATGCCCGCCACATGGGTGCCGTGACCGATGGCATCGTCCAGTCCCAGAGAGTCGCCTTGATAGGATACCTCCATCCGCGTCACATTCGGCAAATCCTCATGGCCTGCCATTACGCCGCTGTCCAGAATGGCCACCGTCACGCCTTTGCCGGTGGTAACGCCCCAGGCGGCGTAGCTGTCCACGGTGTCGTGCATGTACTGATAGTTATAGGCCGTGGGATCCTTCAGGAGCGCGTCCGGGTTTTCCGTGCCGTCCAGCCAGCTGCGCCAGGTCTGGGTCTGGGGAACATCCGCAGAGAACAGGGCAATGCCCGAATCCTCCGCCGTCTCCGTCTCCTCCGGCGGCAGCAGGGCGATATGATTGGGGTATGCCGCCGGGAGCCGGTCGGATTCCTGGGCGGCGGCCAGAGCATCCGCCACGGAAACGCCCTGAAGTCCCAGCGTACCCATGCCCTCCTGCCAGGAAAGCAGCTCCGCCGAGAAGGCGGCGGCGTAAATCTCCGCGGTTTCCTCGCTCTCCGCCCACACCAGCAGAACGTCCTTCTCGTACTGCTCCCCTTCCGTCAGGGCGGCGGTCTGCTGAGCCACCTGATGGGAAATCATGTCCGCCTTGTCCGTCCGCTCCTCCTCGCTGAGGACATAGTCCTCCGGCAGACCGGGCAGGCCGTAGGGAAGCGTTTCCGGTTCCGTCTCGGCGGTGGTCTCCGGAACCGTCTCGCCGGTGGTTTCCGGAACGGTTTCCGCCGTGGTCTCCGGAACCGTCTCGCCGGTGGTTTCGGGAATGGACTCCTCCGTCGGGGCAGTCTCCACCGTCGCTTCCGGCTGGGATTCCCCGGTGGTCTCGGTGGGTTCCGGGACGGAGGTTTCCGCCGTGGTTTCGGAAGCGGCGGGCGCGGACGCAGTCTCCACAGGCTCCGTGATGGTCTGGGTCGGCTCGGTTCCCTCCTCTGCCAGGGCGGTCAGGGGCAGCGTGCCGATCATCAGCACCGCCGCCAATAGGATGGCGATGATTCTCTTTCCATATCGCATTGCGGTTTCTCCCCTTTCTCAGTAGTATTCAGTCAGAAAACAGCAGCAGGGACACCCAGGTCACTACATTGGAGCCGTACTGGAATTCCAGGCCGTTTTCCTCCAGGGTGGGGATGATGTTGATGCCCTGGCTTTCCACACAGGGGTGCATTTTCTCCGGGTGACGGCAGGGCTGACCGTCCAGGTAGGCGCACCGCTTGCAGATGGCGCAGGCCTCCGTGGAGAGGATGTATGGCTCCGCTCCCTGGGCGCGCAGCAGCTCCCCCACCTGATCCGTGATGGCCTCGTGGTCTGCCCGGGTGGCAAGGGTGGCCTGCAAATCGCTGATGTCCGCCACCTCGGTGATGGTGGAGATCAGCAGGCACTTGTTGTAGCGCAGGCACCTGGCCTTGCATTCTTCCACCGTGCCCACCCCCGGCGGACAGGCCCAGGTGGTGCCGTACATGGCGCACTCATGCTGGCAGATCCACCGAACCCGGTGGGAAAATTCCAGCTTTTTCGGGTCGACCCAGGCGTAGAGGTACAGGGGCAGCTCGGACAGAGCCGCTTCCAGCTTTTCGTAATTCACGCAAATTCCTCCAGAATCTTCCTGCACCCTTCCACCAGATCCCGGTAGGTGGTTTCAAAATCCCCGGTGTACCAGGGATCGGCCACGTCCCGGGGCAGGAGCGGGCGAATTTTCTCCGGGTTCTGGGGAAGCAGCCGCGCCAGGTATCGGGCGTTGCTGCGATCCATGTAGTAAATCCGGTCAAAGTGCCGGTAGTCGGCCAGAGTCACCTGACGGGAGCGGTGATCCCCCCAGGGAATGCCCCGCCGCTCCAGCTCCCGCCGGGCAGGGGGGTACATGCCGTTACCGATCTCCTCCCGGCTCACCGCCGCGGAGTCGATCACGAAGTCCGATGCCCGCCCGGCCTGATTCACCATGTCCTGTAAAATGTACTGCCCCATGGGACTGCGGCAGATATTCCCGTGGCAGACGAATAAGATTTTGGTCATTTTTTCTTCCTTTGGCATTTCTGCAGTTTTGTATCAGTATAGCATCTTTCAGGGATAATCGCAACTGTTTCCGCGGATTTGAAAGGTATTTCATCTAGGGTGTATCTGAAAACTCCCAACGCACCCGGACAGCGGGTCTTTTCACGCTGCGCCGCGCCATTTTTCCTTGAAATACGTCAGTATTCCTGCGAAAAAATGTCTTGCCCAGCGCAAAAATTCCTCGCTGTCGGCCACATTGGGAGTTTTCAGATACACCCTAAGGCAGCACCGCGCAATTGTGTCTGCGAGCCTCAGCCGTCCTTTTGCCCAATTCTTCCCCTTGAAAAATGGGAAATACAGCGCAGCCCCTGCCGGCGCAGGCCGGCTTGCGGATGGGGCAAACCCCTTCCGGGTGCATACTGGATTCCGACTCTTTCCAAGCTTTGAACCGGGGGAAAGTCCTGGCTGAGTCTTCTTGTCAGATTGTGCGGCGTTGCCTTTAACTTACTGACATTGCCGGAGGGGTTCTCTTTTTGGTGCGGGCGACAGGACTCGATTACACTAAGGTGTGAATT
>DJQM01000066.1 GCA_002437585.1 Clostridiales bacterium UBA6386
ATTCGCTGCGCGGAGCACCACCCCAAGGGAAGGCGGGGGTTACGGATTGCCACACCAGTGTTGCGACACTGGTTCGCAATGACATGGTATAGACGACAAAACAGCGCGCCGGGAAACGGCGCGTTTTTCCGTCTTGCTATTTTTCGGCGGATACGCTATACTGATATTATAAGAAATTGTGCAAACCTCAAAAACCGCACAGAATACTTGGAGGAACCCCATGAATTACGACGTTCTGATCATCGGTGCCGGCCCCGGCGGCATCTATTCCGCCTATGAGCTGACCCAGCGGTGCCCGCAGAAGAAGGTGGCGGTCATCGAGGCGGGTCATGCCCTGTCCCGCCGTCACTGCCCCATCGACGGCGAGAAGGTCAAGACCTGCATCGGCTGCAAGACCTGCTCCATTATGAGCGGCTTCGGCGGAGCCGGTGCTTTTTCCGACGGAAAATATAATATTACCAACGACTTCGGCGGCACCCTCTTCGAGTATATCGGCAAGCGTCAGGCATTGGATCTGATGCGCTATGTGGACGAGATCAACATGCGCTACGGCGGCGCGGGCACCAGGCTCTATACCACCGCCGGCACCCAGTTCAAGAAGGCCTGCATCCAGCACGATCTGCACCTGCTGGACGCTTCCGTCCGCCATCTGGGCACGGACATCAACTATGTGGTGCTGGAAAATCTGTACAATTACCTGAAGGACAAGGTGGATTTCTTCTTTGACACCCCGGTGGAGAAGGTAAGCGTCATTGACGGCGGCTATGAGATCATCACCGCCAAGGAAGTCTTCACCTGCGAAAAGTGCATCATTTCCGTCGGCCGCAGCGGCAGCAAGTGGATGGAGCAGGTGTGCCGGGAGCTGGACATTCCTACAAAATCCAACCGGGTGGACATCGGCGTCCGGGTGGAGCTGCCCGCGGAGGTCTTCTCCCACCTGACAGACGAATTGTACGAAAGCAAGATCGTCTACCGCACCCGGCAGTACGGGGACAAGGTGCGAACCTTCTGCATGAACCCCAAGGGCGCGGTGGTCAACGAGAACACCAACGGCATTATCACCGTCAACGGCCACAGCTATGAAGACCCGGCCAAGCAGACGGAGAACACAAACTTCGCCCTGCTGGTTGCCAAGCATTTCTCCGAGCCCTTCAAGGATTCCAACGGCTACGGCGAGTCCATCGCCCGGCTTAGCAACATGCTGGGCGGCGGCGTCATCGTCCAGCGGTTCGGAGATCTGACCCGGGGTCGCCGGTCCACCCCCAGCCGGATCGAGGAATCCTTCGTTACCCCCACTCTGAACGCCACCCCCGGCGACCTGAGCCTGGTGCTGCCCAAGCGAATCTTAGACGGCATCATCGAGATGATCTACGCCCTGGACAAGGTGGCTCCGGGCACCGCCAACGACGATACCCTCCTGTACGGCGTGGAGGTCAAGTTCTACAACATGGAGGTTGAGGTGGACGAAAAGCTTCAGAGCCGCTATCCCGGCCTTTACATCATCGGCGACGGCAGCGGCATCACCCACTCTCTGTCCCATGCCTCCGCCAGCGGCGTCCATGTGGCCAGGGATATCGCAAAGGCTTGAGGGAAACTCTGAATCAATCGTCCGCGGCTGAGAAGCGGATCTTTTCCGCCCACTCGTCGGTATCCGAATCGGGAAATACATCCAGTATTCCTCCGCTTCGGATACCTCGATTGGACGAAAAATCTCTCGCTTTCAGCACTTGCCGACTGAATCAGAGCTTCCCTAAAAACCACCCCAGCAAGCCGTACTGAGTTAGAGAAGGAGGAACCCCCTATGCTGCGTGTATTTCTGACAGAGGACGAGACCATTATCCGGGAGACCCTCCGGGATACGGTGCCCTGGGCTCAGTGCGGCTACACCTTCGCCGGAGAAGCCGCCGACGGGGAAATGGCTCTGCCCCTGATCCAGAAGCTAAGGCCGGATGTGCTCATTACCGACATCCGGATGCCCTTTATGGACGGCCTGGCTCTGAGCAAGCTGGTATTGCAGGAATTTCCCCAGATGAAGGTCATCATCCTCTCCGGCTACGACGATTTCGAGTACGCCCAGAAGGCCATCGGCCTGGGGGTGGAGCGGTATCTGCTCAAGCCCATTACCAAGAGCACCCTGATGGGGGTGCTGGAGGAGGTTCGGGAGAAAATCCAGGGGGAGCGGGCTCAGCAGAACTACCTGACTCAGTTCCACCAGGAGGCTCAGGATTATGAGCAGTACGCCCGCCGCCGGCTTTTCGAGCGGATCGTGGGAGGACAGCTGTCTGTTCCCCAGATTTATGAGCAGGCGGAAAAGCTGGACTTAGACCTGCGGGCACAGTGCTATGACATTGTGCTGGTGTCCTCCATGCCGGAGCGGGACGCCGGGGCGGAGGCCTACTCTGAGCCGGGAGCCAGAATCCGGGACGGGCTGGTCGCCCATTTCCTCAAGCACCCGGAGTATGTGCTGTTCCGGTGGAATCTGGCCAGCTACGCGGTGCTGCTGCTGGGAGACCGGGACGATATGGACAGAATTATCCGCCGGTGCGTGGATAAGGTGCGCTCCCTGTACGAGACCTACGGCCCGGAGCGCAAATGGTATGTGGCGGTGGGAACGCCCACCCAACGTCTCAGCACCCTGCCCGGATGCTTTGAGGAGGTGTCCCGGCTGTGGGCCTACCGGCACATTCTGCCGGAGCAGCATGTACTCAGCACTCAGACCGTGAGTACCCTCACCGGCACCGGCTCCGACCACGACCTGTCGGGGCTTGACATGGCAAAGGTCAATCCGGCGGTGCTTACCGGCGTGCTGCACAGTGCCAGCACCCAGGAGATCTCCAGCTTTGTGGACGAATATATCCTGAGCCTGGCGGACGCGCTGGAATCCATGCCCTTCTGCCAATATCTGATGCTCAGCGCCCGGTTTACGGCCACTCAGTTCGCGGAGTCCCTGGGTACCGGCCAGAAGGAATTCCTGGACTGCCTGAACTGCCTGAACATGGTGGGGCAGCGGGTGAGTACCGACGATCTAAAACGCTACCTGTCGGATATTCTCCTGCGAGCCATCGAGCTGCGGGATAATCTGGCGGGGAGCCAGTACAAGAGCCTTCTGAAGCAGGCAGTGGACTATATCGACAAAAACTTCCGGCGGGAGGATATTTCCCTGAACCGGGTGGCCAAGGAGGTCAACATCAGTCCCAACTATCTGTCCGCGGTGTTCAGCCAGGAAATGGGCACCACCTTTGTGGAGTACCTGACCGCCAAGCGGATGGAAAAGGCCAGAGAGCTTCTGCGAAATTCCGACCTGCGCTCCGGGGAGATCGCCACGGCGGTGGGGTATAAGGATTCCCACTATTTCAGCTTCCTCTTCAAGAAGACCCAGGGCTGCACGCCCAGAGACTACCGGGGAGGCAGGGGAAAGAAATGACCTACTCCATCAAGGGGCGGCTCCGGCGGCTGGTGATCGCCATCGCCATTTTGCTGGCCGTCCTGATGGCGGCGGCTCTGCTGATGCTGGTCAGCTACAACCGGCACTACGCAAGGCTTCTGCACAACGTGACCACCGCCTCGGAATTCAACCGGGAGTTCAAAAACACCATTGACCAGAAGATGTACTATTACGTCATCGAAAGTCAGTATTCTCAGGGTCTGCCCATTGCGGAGGTCCGGGATGCCCAGACCCTTGCCAAGTCCCTCCGGGCTACCACCAGCCAGAAAAACAGCCGCCAGGCCATTACCAGCGTCCTGGACTTATGCGAAAATCTGGAGGGAAAAATCTACCAGATCGAGGAAACCTCGGACTACGACCAGCGCTTAAGTCAGCTGGAAAACAATGTGTACATCCTCACCTCCCTGGTGGAGGAGTACATGTACACCTATCTTTACTACGAGGCGGCGGAGCTGAACGCGGTGCAGCAGGCGGCCACCCGGCAGATGGCCGGGGAGATCGCGGCGATTGTGCTGGCGGCGGCTCTGACCCTGGGCTTTACCCTGCGCTACAGCTTCCGGCTGAGCCAGTCCATTACCCGGCCTCTGGAGGAGCTTTCCGGCCGGATGGAGGCGGTCACCAGGGGAGACCTGACGACCCGAAAACCGGTGCAGTCGGAAATCCGGGAGATCCGCACCCTCAGCGCCGGACTGGAGCAGATGATCGCCCGGCTGGACGACCAGATGCGGGAAAGCCGTCAGCGGCAGGAGAGCCTGCGCCGGACGGAGCTGGCACTGCTCCAGGCGCAGATCAACCCCCATTTTCTCTACAACACCATGGACACCATTATCTGGCTCATCGAGGCGGACAAGCAGCAGGAGGCGGTGGAGATGGTCTCCAATCTCTCCGGCTTTTTCCGCCACTCTCTGAGCAAGGGCGAGGACGTGATCACCCTGTCCGAGGAGGAGAGCCATGTGCGAAGCTATCTGCGGATCCAGCAGGCCCGGTATCAGGACATTATGGACTATACCCTGGAAATGAACCCTCAGCTTAAGGATGCCATGATCCCCAAGCTGACCTTACAGCCCTTGGTGGAAAACGCCCTGTATCACGGCATCAAGCTCAAGCGTGCCAAGGGCACCATCCGCATTACCGGCACCCGCCAGGGCGGCGACGTGATCCTGCAGGTGGAGGACAACGGCGTGGGCATGACGCGGCAGCGGCTGGAGCAGCTGCGCCAGGGGATGCGCAGCAAGAAGCCCGTGGGCTTCGGCATGTCCGCGGTGAATCAGCGGCTGCAATTGCAGTTCGGGGTTCAGTATGGCCTGACCATCGAAAGCGAGGAGGGGACAGGCACCCGGGTCACCGCCCGGATCCCCTACGTCCGGAAGGAGGTGCCGCGCCCATGAAGCGGCTGATTGTGATTGCCCTGACCCTGCTTTTGCTTGCGGGCTGCGCCGCCGAGGAAACCGACCCCACCGAAGAAGACCTGATCGTGGTGGGCATTTCCCAGGTGGGAGCGGAGTCCGACTGGCGGGTGGCCAACTCCGAGTCCGTCAAGGCGGCCTTCTCCGAGAGCCGGGGCTACCGGATGCTTTTCGACGATGCCCGGCAAATGCAGGAAAACCAGATCATGGCTCTGCGGAAATTTATCCAGCAGCAGGTGGATTACATTGTGCTCATGCCCCTGAGCGAAACCGGTTGGGACTCGGTTCTGCAGGAGGCGAAAGACGCGCATATTCCGGTGATCCTGGTGGATCGGATGGCGAACGTGGAGGACGATACCCTGTATGCCGCCCATGTAGGCTCCGACTTCTACGGCCAGGGGAAAAAGGCGGTAGCCTGGATGGAAGAACAGTATCCCGACCCGGAGCAGGCCGTACAGATCATCCATATTCAGGGAACCCTTGGCTCTACCGCCCAGCTGGGTCGTACCGCGGCTCTGGAGGACGGCATGACCCGGCATAAAAACTGGAACCTGCTGACCCGGCTGGACGGAGATTTCACCCAGGCGAAAACCTATGAGGCCATGGGAAGATACCTGGACGGTCTCCCTGAGGGGCAGGCCATTGACGTGGTCTACTGCGAAAACGACAACGAGGCCTTCGGTGCCATTGAGGCTCTGGAGGAGCGGGGCTATGTCTGCGGCCGGGATGTGGACGTGATCTGCTTCGACGCTACCCGGAACGCCCTGCGTCTGTGCATGGCGGGAAAAATTTCCCTGGTCATGGAGTGCAACCCCTTGCTTGGCCCCATGGCGGAGGAGATCGTCCGTACCCTGGAGGCAGGGCAGACCCCCCAGAAGCAGCAGCATATTGCGGAGCAGCAATTCACCCCGGAGACCCTGACCGAGGAGATCATTGCCGACCGGGAATATTGAGAAAGCAGCACCCAGGCGCGCCGCGTTTTTGCGGCGCGCCTGGGTGTTTTTTGCGTATTATCGTATAACGCCTGCCATTGCACACCAGCGTTGCGCTACATTAAGGAATGACTGCCGCTGGCAGTCATTCGGATTTTGATTCGCTGCGCGGAGCACCACTGGTTCGCAATGACAACTTCTATTCAGGTGCTCAGCAAGAACGATACCGAGCGGTACCCAGGAGAAAAACGAATACAGACCAGCTGGCGCACGCATTGCCCGCGGCGACACGCCGCTAGCCGCTGGCGCGGAGGAAAAGCTCCCACTCCAGCCGCTCCTCCTCCGGCTGATTGCCGGAGAGAATCTGCAGCAGGGCGGCTCCCGCCGCCTTGCCCGTGCGGCTGGCCTTGTGCCCCAGGGAGGTGATGGGCACCTGGCCGATCTGACTGTAGAAGCTGTTGTCGAAGCTGACCACCGCCATATCCTCCGGCACCCGCCTGCCGATGTGCAGAAGGTGACGGATGACGAGATATGCAATCTCGTCGTTGTAGCAGATGACGGCGGTGCTGTCGTCCAGACGGCTGCCCAGAAATTCCGCCATCCGGCTCTCCGCCCCGGAATCCACCAGAGCCGACCGCTCCCGGGTGCCGAACCAGACCACGGCCTCGTCCCGGATGGGTACCCCCGCGTCCCGAAGGGCGGTGAGCATCCCATGATACCGCTGGGAACCCTGGGCGTCGTCGCTTTTGAAGATTCCGGCGATCCGGGTGTGACCCTTGGACAATAAATACCGGGTCAGCTGATAGCCGCCGCTGTAGTTGTCGTCCTGAATGGAGGGAAAGCCGCTGAGATTGCAGTAGGTGCCGTGGAGGAACAGCACCGGCACCCCCCGGGCGCGCAGAAGCTGATAAAGATCGGCGTTCACCGTGGGCAGGGCGGTCTTTACCCCCTCCATCAGCACCGCGCTGAGCTGCATGTCCAGAAGCCGGGTCAGAATCTCCCGCTCCCGGCTGACCAGATTCTCCGTGGCGAAGACCAGGGTGGAATACCCCTCCTGGGACAGGATCCCCTGAACATCGTGCAGGATGGAGGGAAAGATGTAGTCGTCCAGGAAGGTGGTCACCACGGCTACCTGCCGGGCTCCCGGCTCGGCGGGGTCGGCGCGGACATAGGAGCCGCTGCCCTGTCGGCGGAGGATAAGCCCCTCCTCCTCCAGAATTTTCAGAGCGTGGCGGACGGTCTGGCGGCTCATGTGGTACCGCTCGGCCAGCACCGCCTCGGTTGCCAGACGGCTGCCTCCCTGACGTACCAGCTGCTGCAGCTCGCTTCGCAGAATGCCCGCGAGTTGTTCGTATTTTTTGGACATCTTTCTTCCTCCCAAGGGACAAGTTTCATAAGTTGTGTTTATTATAGCAGAGATACCGGAGAAATGGCCAGTCAATTCGTTGAAATTCTTATGACTTTTTTTACCCTGACCCGAAGATAAAAGCCGATTCCCGGCCGGAGGCACCGGCGGAAGCCAGGCGGTGTGTGTAAAAAAACCAACTTTTTTCCGGCATCCATTGCGTTTTTCGCCGGATGTGTGCAAGTTGCCGGAGGCTTTCCTCGGCTGTCTGCCAGGAAACGGCCTTAAAAAAACGTACAAACCCGCCGGGCAAATCGTAAAAAAACGAACCGGATCAGCGAAAAAGGGAGGCCATCTTAAAATTTGTATCAATATTGGTAACAATGAACGAAAAGTTGTATTATTTAAGGAGACAAACTTGAGCATTCTGTACGACAGCCTATTGACGCGGAAGAAAAAATGTGCTTTAATGCTGGCAGAGGGGTTGAATGAACAACCCGAAAATGAATCAAGAAAGTTGAGGAAAATCGTATGAAAAAGATCCTGAGCATCCTGTTGGTTCTGTCCATGGTTCTGGCTCTGGCTGCCTGCGGCGGCTCCGCCGCTCCCGCTGCCACCGAAGCCCCCAAGGCTGACGCTCCCGCCGCTACCGAGGCTCCCGCCGCTCCCGCCGGTGACGGCCTGATCAAGGTGGGCATCATCAACAACGACCCCAACGAGTCCGGCTACCGTACCGCCAACGACAAGGACATGAAGAACACCTTCACCAAGGAGAACGGCTATGACGCTTCCTTCGCTTACTCCCTGAAGAACGAGGAGCAGATCGCCGCCGCCCAGAAGTTCATCCAGGACGAAGTCGACTACCTGCTGCTGTCCGCCGCCGGCACCTCCGGCTGGGATACCGTTCTGAAGGACGCCCAGGACGCCGGCATCCAGGTCATCCTGTTCGACCGTACCATCGACGCTGACCCCAGCCTGTACGCCGCTTCCATCGTCTCCGACATGGCCAAGGAAGGCCAGACCGCCGTTGACTGGCTGGCTTCCCAGAATAAGGACGTTTACAATGTGATCCACATCCAGGGCGTTATGGGTTCCGCCGCTCAGATCGGCCGTTCCGGCGCGCTGGACGAGAAGGTCGCCGCGAGTGACAACTGGAACATCGTCACCCAGCAGACCGCCGAGTGGAACGCCGAGAACGCCCAGCAGATCGTTCAGGCCGTCATCGACTCCGGCAAGGACTTCAACGTCATCTACGCCGAGAACGACGACATGGCCAAGGGCGCCGTTGCCGCTCTGGACGCTGCCGGCATTACCCACGGTGTGGACGGCGACGTGATCGTCATGGGCTTCGACTGCAACAAGTGGGCTCTGGAAGAGCTGCTCAAGGGTGCTTGGAACTATGACGGTCAGTGCAACCCCTTCCAGGCTTCCTACATCACCGACATCATTAAGACCCTGGAGGCCGGCAACACCCCCGCCGAGAAGACCATCGTCATGGACGAGAAGGGCTTCGACGCTTCCACCATCACCCAGGCTGACGTGGACACCTACGGCATCTGATGCCTAAAGGATACGGAGAAAACTAAGTAAATTCCGGGCACGCGGTTCGGCGCATCCTGCCGCACCGCGTGCCTTTTTCAGGGCGGCAGCACCGCGCGGCGGTGCGCAGCCGCCGTAAAGACGATGATATCCCGGACATGAAGGAGGATGACCATGGCAGAAGAAGCAGTGCTGCAAATGCGCGGCATTTGCAAGTATTTCCCCGGTGTCAAGGCTCTGCAAAATGTGGACTTTACACTGCGGGAGGGGGAAATTCACGCGCTGATGGGGGAAAACGGCGCGGGCAAATCCACCCTTATCAAGGTTCTGACCGGCGTCTATGAAAAGGACGGCGGCGAAATCCATATCAAAGGACAGGGCGGCCCGGTGTCCATCCGTTCCCCTCAGGATGCCCAGAACGCGGGCATCAGCACCGTTTATCAGGAAATTACCCTTTGCCCCAACCTGACGGTGGCGGAGAATATGTATATCGGCCGCACCAAGGGAGCCTTTACCAACTGGAAGAAAATGAACGCCGGAGCGGCCAGAATGCTGGAGGCTCTGGACATTCCGGCCTCTCCTACTCAGCAGCTGGGCAGCTGCTCCATCGCCGTGCAGCAGATGGTGGCCATCGCCCGGGCGGTGGACATGGAGTGCAAGGTTCTGATTCTGGACGAGCCTACCTCTTCTCTGGACGAGCAGGAGGTGGAAAAGCTCTTCATGCTCATGCGGGATCTGAGAGCCAAGGGCGTGGGCATTATTTTCGTCACCCACTTCCTGGATCAGGTCTACGAGGTCTGCGACCGGATCACCGTTCTGCGGGACGGCCAGCTGGTGGGCGAGTACGTCATCGAGGATCTGCCGCGGGTCAAGCTGGTGTCCAGAATGCTGGGCAAGGAGCTGGACGACATGGCCTCCATCAAAAATGACGGCGAAAATGCCAAGGCGGACATGGGCACCCCCGTGCTGGAGGCCAGGGGTCTGTCGAGCACCGAGGGCATCAAGCCCTTCGACTTTGCCATCCACAAGGGCGAGGTCAACGGCTTCACCGGCCTGCTGGGTTCCGGCCGAAGCGAATGCGTCCGAGCCATCTTCGGTGCCGATAAGAAGACCGGCGGCCAGGTGTTCATGGACGGCAGGAAGGTGAGGATCAATAAGCCTTTGGATGCCATGAAACTTGGCATCGGCTACCTGCCCGAGGATCGGAAGCAGGACGGCATCGTGGGCGACCTGTCCGTCCGGGAGAATATCATCCTGGCTCTGCAGGTGATGAAGGGCTTCGCAAAGCCCATCAGCCGTGCCCAGGCCGAGGCTTACGCCGATGAGTACATCCGGCTCCTTGAGATCAAGACCGCTTCCGCCGATACCCCCATCAAGCAGCTGTCCGGCGGCAACCAGCAGAAGGTCATTCTGGCCCGGTGGCTGCTGACCCATCCCAAATATCTGATCCTGGACGAGCCGACCCGGGGCATCGACGTGGGCACCAAGATCGAAATTCAGAAGCTGGTGCTGCAGCTGGCTTCCGAAGGCAAAAGCGTGACCTTCATTTCCTCGGAGATCGACGAAATGCTGCGCACCTGCTCCCGACTGGTGGTCATGCGTGACCGGAAGGCCGTGGGCGAGCTGGCCGGCGACGATCTGAACCAGACCAAAATCATGGCGACCATTGCCGGAGGTGAGAACTGATATGGAAAGACTGGAAACACCCGCAAAATCCGGCAGCTGGCTGAAAAACCTGGTGCGCCAGCAGATCTTCATTCCGCTGGCCGCTCTGCTGCTGCTGGTTCTCTTCAACCTGATTGCCGATCCCGGCTTCTTCAAGATCACCATGGGTCAGAACAGCAACGGCGATCCCGTGCTGTCCGGCTACCTGATTACCATTCTCAACAACGCTTCTGAGCTGGTGATCCTGGCCATCGGCATGACCCTGGTCACTGCCGCCTCCGGCGGACAGGATATTTCCGTAGGCGCGAACATCGCCATCGCCGGCTCCGTGATCCTGCGGGTGCTCTGCGGAAACCAGGGTGCCCGCCCTGAGACCATGCAGGCGCCCGTCATCCTGGCCTTCCTGGCCGCCTGCGTGGTGAGTATGCTCTTCGGTGCCTTCAACGGCACCCTGGTTGCCTACTTCAAGATTCAGCCCATGGTCGCGACCCTGATTCTGTATACCGCCGGCCGCTCCATCGCCGCCTGGATCAACAACAACGAGCTGCCCATTATCAATGACCCCCAGTTCGGCTATTTCGGCAACTTTATCCCCGGCATTCCCGTGCCCACCCCGGTGTTCATTGCCATTGCCTGCATGATTGTCATCGCTTTGGTGCTGAAATTCACGACGCTGGGGTTACTGACCCAGTCCGTGGGCATCAACGCCCACTCCTCCCGCTTGAACGGCATTGACCCGGCCTTCGTCAAGTTCCTGACCTATGTGATCCTGGGTCTGTGCGTGGCGGTGGCAGGCCTCATCAAGGTCAGCCGGATCTCCTCCATCAACTACTCCGTCATTGCCAAGGACATCGAAATGGATGCCATTCTGGCGGTGGCTCTGGGCGGCAACGCCCTGGGCGGCGGCAAGTTCAACATGTGGGGCTCCATCCTGGGCGCCTACGTCATCCAGTTCCTGACCACCACCCTGTACAAGTTCAACGTGGCCTCCGACGCCCTGCCCGCCTACAAGGCTGTGGTGGTCATCATCCTGGTGGTCATGAGCGCGCCGGTAGTCCGGGAGCGGATGGCGAAGCTCTGGAAGCAGCACGCTGCCCCGAAAGCTGTAAAGGAGGCGAAGTGATATGGCACCGAAGGTTACGGTAAAAAACGGACGCCTTTCTACCCGCCTGAGCAATCTGTCCGATACCAATCTGCTGCTGACCATCACCATCGTGGTGTTCATCCTTATGTACACGCTGGCGGTGGTGGTGCTTGGCTCCGGGTTCCGGAAGCCCCAGGCCTTCTTCAACATCCTCAACGAGAACGCGGCGCTGATCATCCTGTCCTGCGGCATGAGCATCGTCATGATCACCGGCGGCATTGACATTTCCGTGGGTACCCTGACGGCTCTGGTGTGCATGAGCTGCGCGGTGCATCTGGATTATCAGGGCGGCACCGTACTCACGGCTATGCTGATCGCCCTGGGCATCGGTGTTGCCTTTGGCCTGGTGCAGGGCTACCTGGTCGCCTACCTGGAGATTCAGCCCTTCATCGTGTCTCTGGCGGGCATGTTCTTTGCCAAGGGTATGACCACCATTGTGAACTCCACCCAGTTCAATGTGACCAACGAGGCCTTCCAGGCTCTGAAGGCCATCCGGGTCTATGTTCCCGGCATGGGCAGCGTCAATAAGCGGGGCATTTATGTACCCGCCTATGTGGAGCCTGGTGTGATCGTGGCACTGCTCGTGGTGCTGCTGCTGTTTATCCTCCTGAAGTGGGGAAAGCTGGGTCGCGCCTTCTACGCCGTGGGCGGCAACATGGCCTCCGCCAACATGCTGGGCATCAACGTCAAGCGCACCAAGTTCCTGGCGCATCTGCTGTGCAGCACCCTGGCCGGTATCGGCGGCTTCGTGTATTTCCTGCATGTAGGCTCCGGCTCTCCCAGTCACGCCAGCGGCGCGGAGATGAACGCCATTGCTTCCTCCATCATCGGCGGCACTATGCTCACCGGCGGCGTGGGCAATATCCTGGGCACCTTCTTTGGCGTCCTGTCGTTGAATACCATCAAGAACATCGTTTCCTCCCTGGGTCTGGACGAGGCCTGGTGGACGAACATCACCGTGGCGGCCATGATCTGCCTGTTCCTGCTGGTGCAGAGCGTGGTTCTGCTGCGCAAGAACAAATCAAAGAACTGACTCTTTTTTCAAAAGTCGGGGTACGTTTCTGTACCCCGGCTTTTTTGTCGTATTTTCCGGTTGTTTTCTGAGAATAACCATGTTATAATAACCACTACTTCACCCATTGGGTACAAAGAGAGGGAATACCATGATTGCACAATCGGATCGGCTGACCCATGTCCACTCGGACATCCGGGGGCCGCTGTATGTAGAAGCCCTGCGGATGCAGGCCGCCGGAACCCCGGTGCTGAAGCTGAACACCGGCAACCCCGGCAACTTCGGTTTCAAACTCCCGGACAGCGTCTGCGCCGCGCTCCTGGAGCAGGTGGATAAGGCCGTGCCCTACTGCGATGTCCGGGGCATGGCGCAGGCTCGTCAGGCGATTCTGGACTACCATAAGAGCCGGGGTCTGAAGGATATCACCCTGGAGGATATCTATATCTGCAACGGTGTCAGCGAGGCGGTATCCATGCTGATGACCGCGCTGGTGGGCACCGGGGACGAGGTGCTGGTACCCTCGCCCTGCTACTCCCTGTGGAGCAACAATACCTATCTGGGCGGCGGCAGACCGGTACACTATCGCTGCGCCCCGGAAAACGGCTGGAACCCGGACTTGGAGGACATCCGCAGCAAAATCACCTCCAGAACCAAGGCCATCCTGGTTATCAACCCCAATAACCCCACCGGCGCGGTGTACAGCAAGGAAACCCTGCTGGAGATCGCCGGACTTGCCCGGGAGCATCACCTTCTGCTGCTGGCGGATGAAATCTACGACCGGCTGGTGCTGGAGGATCTGCCCACCTATTCCATTGCGGCACTGGCTCCCGATCTGCCCTGCGTCACCTTCAACGGCCTGAGCAAATCCCACGTCATCTGCGGCTTCCGCTGCGGCTGGATGGTGTTCTCCGGCCCCAAGGAGGAGCTGGCGGGCATTGAGCAGGGGGTCATGCAGCTGGCCGCCATGCGGCTGTGCGGCAACGCCCTGACCCAGCTGGTGATCCCCGCGGCACTTTCCGATCGGGACAGCACCCGAGCCATGATGGCTCCCGGCGGTCGGCTCTACGAGCAGAGCAAGGCCACGGTGACGGCTCTGGAGAAGATTCCCGGCGTGACCCTGGTTCCCAACCGGGCGGCGTTCTACCTGTTCCCCGGCCTGGAAAAAGACGTGTTCGACTTTGAAAGCGACGAGGACTTCGCCATGGGCTTCCTCCATGAGAAGCATGTTCTGGTGATCCCCGGCCACGGCTTCGACTGGTTCGAGGATCTGCGCTTCCGGATCGTCATGCTTCCGGAGCCTCAGGTCATCACCCAGGCCATGGAGCAGCTGGGCGACTTCCTGGAGCAGCACAGAAGATAAGAATCAGGCCGGAGGCAATCGCCTCCGGCCTTCCGGTTATTCCAGGACGTCCATAAGCCCCAAAAGGTGAGCGGGTGTGATCCTGGCCATATTTCGCAGATCATCGCGGCTGACATTGTGCTCGGCCATAAATTGCAGATACTGCCCCATGGACTCCTCCCAGGGCGGTGTCGCGGGATTGCCGCAGTCGGTAGACAGGATCGTGCTCTGCGCCCCCAGCTTCCGTATGGCTTCCAGGTTACGCTCCGCGTTGCTGACCCACTTGCCGTTTTTCAGCGGCTGCATAAAGCAGCGCTCCAGAATGACATGGTAATCTGAGATCAGCTCCTCCTGATCCGCAAGGCTCATATCCACGACCCAGTACTCCGGATGGGTGATGACGATCTTCTGTACGCCGATGTTGCGGGCACTGTCCACCACGCACCGTATTTCTTCCGGTGAAATATGACCGGTGGCAAGAACCGCGTCATATTCCTTGACCAGCGTGAAAACCCGGCGCAGCTCCGGAAGCAGTACTCCGTGGTCGTCCGTCATGCGGATTCCGCCGGCTTTCCCGTGCTTCCGGCGGTCGTTTTCCGCATCCACCGTTGGCAGCCAAATGACCTTCGCTCCCATCTCAAGCGCGGTCCGCACGGCTTGGGAGTTCAGTCCCCCCGCTTCGTAGTTCAGAACCAGCCCGCCGTACATAACAAACGGATTGCTGTCAAAAGCCCTTCGGTTATAGGCGTTGCACAGCGCGGCGCGCGCCATGGTAGCGCAGTGATGCCCCTTGATGACGATCGCTCTCGCTCCCGCCCGGACGGCGGCGGCCGTCAGCTCCAGATCGTTATAGGTGCGCTGACAGATGTCCGGCGCGGTGTGAACGTGCATATCAATGACGTTGTTCAGTGAAATTGTTTGCTTCATTTTATCGCCTCATGAAAAAAGCCTGCCACCTGCACAACGCAGGCGGCAGACTCCGGTCGGAACAGGTTACTCAATCGCGATGGCGGTGCTGACGGGAGACTTCTTCACGTCCTCCTTCGGAACCAGCACGGTCAGCACGCCGGACTCGTACTTCGCCTTGACGTCCTCGGCCTTCACATCGCCGACATAGAAGCTGCGGGAGCAGGAACCGGCATAACGCTCCTGACGCAGAACGCGACCCTTCTTGTCCTCTTCGTCCTTGTCCAGACCCTTCTCGGCACTGATGGTCAGATAACCGTCCTTGAGATCCAGGCTGATCTCATCCTTCTTGAAGCCGGGCAGATCGACCGCCAGACGGTAAGCCTTCGCGTCATCCGTCTCACGGATATCGGTCTTCATCAGGTTTCTGGCATTCTTGCCGAACAGCGGGCTGCGAGAACCAAAGAAACCATTGTCAAAGAAATCGTCGAACATGTTTTCACCATACACTACGGGCAGCATAATACATTCCTCCATTCAGACAGTTAGATAACAGATAGCTGCTTATTATATATCAAAAGCTTTGCCTCGCGGCACACGCCGCGATCAAGCATCGCTTACTTGCCTCTCGGGACGCAGGCATAGACGATGGCGTTGACACCCTCCAGCAGGAACACCAGCCCCACCGTCAGACCGATCGCCGCGACGCTGACCCAGGGATCCATCATACAGACAAACCCGGCGATCATCAGGATGATGCCCATTGCCAGAACCCATCCCCAACCGCGGACACCGACTGCCCGCAAGTCAAACGCGCTGACAAAACGGGAGATACCGGAAAACAAAAGCCAAAGCGTAAACAGGAACGGCAGCGACATCAGCGTGAACCACTGATTGAACAGCAGAAACAGGGACAGGATCACCGTCAGAACACCGTCCAGCAAAAGCCAACCGGAACCGAGCAGAAGACCGCTGGTCGAGGCGAAGACGATGATCTCGATCACGCCGGAAACCAGCATAAACACGCCGATCATCAGACCGGCGGTCATCGCCGCCACATCCTGATTGCACAGACAATAGATACCCGCCACGATCAGCAGCACACCTGAAATGATATTGAGGATTCTCATAGATTTGGAAGCTTGCATTGACCATTACTCCTTTCGGCACTCGCTTCTGAATTCTGTCCGTATTATAGTCCTTTCCCCTTGAAAGGGCAATGATCTTACGGTATAATAAAAAGAAAAAGGCTTGTGCTTTCCGCACAAGCGAAAGGAATGAGAAGATGGAAGAAAAAGCGCGAAAGCGCTACGGAACCGACGCGCTTCTGACCGAGTTCTTCGCGCAGGATGACCTGAGAGCCTTGGCGGCCGATGCCGGCGCGCTGCTTGAGTGCCCGCTTCTGGTATTGGACGATACCTTTCATGTGATGGCGCATAACCGGCCGCTTGGATTTACCGATCCGCTTTTTCAGGAGGCGGTTCGACAGGGGCAGATCACCTATGAAGCCGGCGCGTTGATCAGCCAAAGTGACGCGCTTTCTTCCGGGACGGCGGACTGTGTGAAGCTGGACGGCAGCGAATACCGCCGCCGTTTCGCGCCGCTCATCAGCTCCGGCGTGCGGCTGGGCTATCTGGTTTGTGTGGATACGGACGGACATCTGCAAAATATTCCGCCCGAAACATGGAAGACGGTTGAGCAGGTTTTGGCCAAGCAGGCGTTTATCGAAACCAGTAGACATGATAAGCCCTTTGAAACAGCGGACGATGTTTTAACACACCTTTTGGATGGAGGGTTTTCCTCCGCTCCGTATTTTTACTTACAGGCATCCGGTACCTATCTCGCGGATTTTCACCCGTCCGGTTTCGCGCTGATCGATCTGACTGCCTATCACAGTGGGTATCTGGGCAAACGGCATCTGAAGGACGAACTCAGGGCAAGATTCCCCCAGTCCCATTCCTTCCTCTATCGGGGAGACGTATTTTTGTTCCTGCATGAGCGGAAAGACTTCGACGGCCTTTCCGCGCTGGCGGAGGAGTTCCGGCTGAAGGTGATCATGTCGGAGGAACTTGACGACTTGTTTGCCCTGCCTGCCCACTACCGCACGGCTCATGAAGCCCTGGAGCTGATGATGAACCCTCGCTTTCACGGCGGCAGCGTCTGCACGGTAGCGTGGCTCCGCACGCCGCTGCTGCTGAAAAATATAGAAGGACGCAGGGATCTGATCGCTAAGGAGATCCGAGCGTTGGCCGCGCATGATAAAGAAAAGAATACACAGTATTGTGAAACGCTCTATCACTATCTGACATGCTGCCGCTCTCTTAAGAAAACCTGCGATGCCCTTTTTACCCATCGCAACACGGTACTTTACCGCATTCGCAGAATGCAGGATGATTTTCATATTCCGTTGGATGACCCGGACGCCCATGCCGATCTGCTGCTGGGCGTGTCGCTGCTTCTGTTTGAAGAAAAAGGCCCCGATTTCTTTTTACGGGGTTAGGAAAAGGCCGGAGGCGATTGCCTCCGGCCTGAATTTATCTTATTACACAACTCTCGTCCACTCGGTGACGAGCAAGCCGGGCACGGCCCAGACCAGCTGATACAGCAGAATATTCCCGGGGGTCAGCAGGTCGGTGCGTCCCAGATACGCCAGAGCCAGCATAATCACAAGACCCAGGCAGCCCCCCAGCATGTGGATGACGACCCCCAGCTTGGTGGCCTGCCGCAGGGAGCGGGCACCGGTGATGGCGTAGGCGATGCTCAGCAGCTCCTCCCGGGTGGTCAGAGCCAGCACCGGCTCATCGGGGTCGATGGGATGCTTGGCCAGCTTCTGACTGGTGTCCCGGTCGGCGAACACGATCCGGTTGGTCTTGATGTTGAACTTGCTGCGCAGGAACTCCTCGGTGAGCATGAAGTCGCCGCAGAGCTTCAGGGGCCGGAGCTTCCGGTAGCCGCAGAGGGTCACAAGACCTGCCGCGGCGGAGCGCATCTTCGCGTAGGAAATGGCATATACGGCGGACAACTCTCCGTCCACGGCCACATACACCGCCTGAGCGATCATGGAGCCTTCGGGGACGGCGATGCCCATGTCCTGGAGGAAGGAGGCGGTGCCAACCAGAACGGGAACGCCCTCCAGCTCGCCGCCGATGCCGCCGTCGCCGTAGTTCCGGTAGTTTTCCACCGGGTAGACCTTGCCGCCGCGGCTGGCAAGCAGCTGGTCAAACACCGGCACCAGCCCACCGCCGGCCACCCGGATCAGGGAGGCGGTGTAGGACACTACTTCATCGGGATTGTGCTGGCCGTAGAACTTGACGCCGTTGAGCTTGGTGCTGCCCTGGGGGAACAGATCCTGGTCGGTCAGGGGGAAATAGGCCTTCCCGCACAGATCCTTCACGCCCTCCCAGCCGCACAGGACGGTGCCCACCATGTGAAGCCGGGCTTCCAGAATGGCCATGGGGCGGGTGATGGAGACGAAGAAGCTGGCGGGTACGGCTACGAGCAAGGAAGTGGAGAGAATCTGTACCGCGAAGCTGATGCCGTGGGAAATTCCCGCGAATACCGCGATGCCGATGCAGATCAGCAGAGCCAGCAGGGCGTAAACGGACTGAACAAATTCCGGGGAGGACATCCGGCTGTAGGTATCCATAAAATCGGAAACCTCACCCTCCTTGCGAAGAAGGCCGTCCTTGCCCTCATAGTAGTTTTCCACCCGGACAAGACCGTGGAGTCGGACGGCCTTGCGCATGGTGTCCATCTGCGCCATTTCCGTGTTGTGCCGCTGGAGCCGGGCCCACATGGCCATGGTCATTTCCAGGCTGAAGGCGGCGCAGCAGGGGATCCGAAGCTCCTGTAAGCAAAATACGCTGTCCACCAGACAGGCGGCGAAGGTCAATGTCATCAGGGTGCCCACGGTGAACCGCCCCCGGAGCAGGTCGCCCAGGCTGTCCAGCATCAGATTGGAGCCCAGCAAGGCGGAGACCAGCATGGCCAGCACCTGACTGAAAACCACCAGCTTCATCCGGTTTTCGGGCACCAGCCCAAAGGCGGACAGGGCGGCCACACCCGCGCACAGCAGCACCACCACAACGTTGACCAGCAAAGCAATCTGGGATTTGGCCAGCCCCATCTCAGACAGCTCATAGTACCGCCGCTCAGGGCCGGCCACCAGCTGCTTTTTCAGCTCCCGCAGACGGGAGCGGGGCGTGAAGAGAATGGGGGAGGGAATATATTCCTCCGCTACTTCAAAGGCAGGCTCCGCCTTTTTGGGAGCCTCCTCCTTGGGAGCCTCATTGGGCGGCTCCTCCCGGTCGGGCTGATTCAGAACCGCCGTCGGCTCGGAGCTGACATCAGCGGCTTCGGCAGCTTCCTCCCCTTGGAACTCAGCCACAGGGGCAAAGGCGCGGGTATCCTCGTCGGACAGGACTTCCGACGCCTCCGCCGGGCTCGTCTCAGAGACGGTCAGGGCGGTGAAGGAAAGAGAAACATCCTCCTCCGCGGTATCCTGCCTGGTATCAAAGGTCAGCTCCGGCGCGGAAGGCTCCTGCTGGGGGCGTTCCGGCTTTGAACTGGGTTTCTGGGTCTTTTCCGGAGCCTTTTCCGGAGCTTCGCTGCCGAATTCCCGGAGAATGTCCTCCAGATCAAATTCCTGATTGTTGTCCATATTGGGTTTCCTCCTGGTTATGTGCGCTGGCGAACCGCCTCATACAATAAAACAGATGCCGCCGCGGAGGCATTCAGGGAGCTGATACGACCCCGCATGGGAATGCTCACCATCACGTCGCAGTGCTTGCGGACGAGGGGGCTGATGCCGTCGCCCTCGTTGCCGATGACAATGGCAGCGGGGACTGTCAGGTCTGCCTGGTACATGGGAATAGAGCCCTCGGCGGCGGTGCCGTAGACCCAGACTCCCTTCTCCTTCAGCTCGGAGATGGCGTTTGAAATATTCGTGACCCGAGCCACCTTCATATATTCCACCGCCCCGGCGGAGGCCTTGGCCACGGTAGCGGTCAGGCCAACGCTGCGCCGCTTGGGGATGATGACCCCGTGGGCACCGGCACATTCCGCGCTTCGCAGAATGGCACCCAGGTTGTGGGGGTCGGACAGCTCGTCGCAGATAACGATGAGCGGGATTTCCCCCCGGTCGGCGGCTTCTTCCAGAATGTCGTCGATGGTCGCGTATTCGTGGGCGGCGGCCAGGGCAATGATCCCCTGGTGGGCATGGGTGGCGGACATAGCGTCCAGCTTCCGCCGGTCAACGCTCACCACCACGGCACCGGCTTCCTTGGCCTGTGCGGCCAGCCGCTGTAAGCCCTTGTCGGTGTCGCCCTGGGCTACGAAGACCTTGTCGATGGTACGGCCGCTTTTCAGAGCCTCGGTGATGGCATTCCGACCCTCCAGCTGCCCCTCCGCTTCCGCCTGGGGCTCCGGCCGCTGGGCGAACCGGTCAGCCCGGCGGGGGGCGTTCTCCCGTCCCTGGGGACGGCGTCGTTCATTCATAAGGGTATCTCCTCATAATTATGGTGATAGATGCTAGCATTATAACAGTTGTGCGGAATTTTCTCAAGAATTATTTTTTGAAGACCTGGGGAAAATCAGGAAGTTATGTCACCTATTCACAGAAAATTTACCATCCTGACGAGAATCCTTCATTGCCTAAGGAGAAAAATTGTGGTATGATGTGACAAAATAAGGAGGCGAGCAGATATGGAGCCAAATCGGGGAAACGACCCCAATAATGGGAAAAAGCCCGGAGGAGACCACCCAAAGGGAAGCTATTTTACCCCGCTGATGATCGCGCTGATTCTGGTGCTGCTGTTCAGCTGGATCATGAACACAGTGGAAAAAAGTCAGTATACGGAGACCACACTGTCGGATTTCTTTGCCGCAAAGGATGCCGGGCAGCTTGCCCAGGTGGAGCTGCGGTATGACCGGATCGTGTATATGACCAAGGAAGAGGCGGCCAAGGAGCTGTCCCAGCAGAGAGCCTGCTTCACCGGCATTCCCAGCGGCGGCGATATGCTGGCACTGGCGGAGGAACTGAACGATGCGGGCGTGAAGGTCAGCAACAAGATCGTGGAGGACAATTCCGTCGTTATGATGGTGCTGTCCTACGCCATTATGATCGGCGGCATGTTTTTGCTGCTGAATCTGCTGACCAAGCGGATGGGCGGCGACGGCATGATGGGCGGCTTCGGCAAGTCCAAGGCCAGGGTCTACATGGAGAAGCAGACCGGCGTTACCTTCAAGGACGTGGCCGGACAGGATGAAGCCAAGGAATCCCTGCAGGAAATTATTGACTTCCTGCACAATCCCCAGAAGTACACCGCCATCGGCGCGAAGCTGCCCAAGGGCGCGCTGCTGGTTGGCTCTCCCGGTACCGGCAAGACGCTGCTTGCCAAGGCCGTGGCCGGCGAGGCCAACGTGCCCTTCTTCTCCATTTCCGGTTCGGATTTCGTGGAGATGTTCGTGGGCATGGGTGCCAGCCGGGTGCGGGATCTGTTCCAGCAGGCGGCCAAGGTGGCTCCCTGTATCATCTTTATTGATGAGATCGACGCGGTGGGTCGCTCCCGGGACAGCCGCTACGGCAGCAACTCCGAGCAGGAGCAGACCCTGAACCAGCTGCTCAGCGAGATCGACGGCTTCGAGTCCTCCAAGGGCATTGTGTGCCTGGCGGCCACCAACCGGCCGGAGATTCTGGACAAGGCGCTGCTGCGTCCCGGCCGGTTTGACCGGAGAATTATTGTGGATAAGCCCAACCTCCAGGGTCGTCTGGATACCCTGAAGGTGCACACCCGGAAGATCCGTCTCAGCGAGGACGTAGACCTGCGGAAGATCGCCCAGGCCACTGCCGGCGCGGTGGGCGCGGATCTGGCCAACCTGGTCAACGAGGCCGCCCTGCGAGCCGTCCGACAGGGTCGCCAGGCGGTGAACCAGGAAGACCTGCTGGTTTCCTTTGAAACGGTCATCGCCGGCACCGAAAAGAAGAACACGGTGCTTACCGATATGGAAAAGCGGCTGGTTGCCTACCACGAGGTGGGTCACGCCCTGATCGCGGCTCTGGAGAAGCACGCCCAGCCCGTGTCCAAGATCACCATTGTGCCCCACACCTCCGGCGCTTTGGGCTACACCATGCAGATGCCTGAGGAGGAGAAGTTCCTGTCCACCGCCGATGAGCTGCGCACGGAGCTGCGTACCCTGGTGGGCGGCCGGGCGGCGGAGCAGATTGTTTTCAGCGTCCAGACCACCGGTGCCGCCAACGACATCCAGCGAGCCACGGCTCTGGCTCGGAACATGGTCACTCAGTACGGCATGAGCGAGAAATTCGGCCTGATGAGCACCGCCTCCGTCCAGAATCAATACCTGGACGGCCAGGCCTATATGGACTGCTCCCAGGAGACCGCCGCTCAGGTGGACAAGGAGGTTCTGAAGCTGCTGGACGCGGCCTACGCCGATGCCAAGCGAATCCTGACGGAGCACCGGAAGCTGCTGGATGAGATCAGCGAGTTCCTGCTGGTGAAGGAGACCATCACCGGCGACGAGCTGATGGCTTACGTCAACGCGGATCAGAAGGCCATGCCCCAGGGGGAGGAAGCGCCGAAGGAGGAGTAAGTCCTTCAAATATTTTACAAAATTTTACAACAACGGTTGCAAAATGGAAACAAATGAGGTATAATGACCATGCTGTGGATTTTCTGATGAAGAAAAAGGAGGAAACAGAATGAATCGAAAACGGATTTGTCTGACAATGGCGGCACTGCTGCTGTTCGCTCTGACTTTGAATGCCTGCGGAAAGAAGGCAGAGCCGGAAACCACCCAGCCGGTCACCGAGCCTGCGGCTACCACCCAGGCGGCTCTGGAGGAGCTGGGTCTGACGACCTGGAGCCTGAGTGCCAGCACCTGGTCCAGCCCCAACGGCGCGACCATCCATCTGACCGCCGAGCCTACCCGTCACGCCGACGGGGACAGCGCGTCCTTCGTCGTCCGTCTGGAGGATGAGGAAATTGCCAACGTACCCTGCACCTGGGAAAACGGCAATTATGTGGCGGAGGCTGACCTGAACGCCGCCGACGGCTATTGCTACTATGTGGTGCTGACCGGTGCCGACGGCTCCACCGCCGAGGTGGCGGTGAATACCCCCGCCAATCCCATTGAGGAGAACTACATCAACATGCAGTCCGCTCTGGAGGCCTATTGCAGCCTGACCCTGGGCGAGTCCAGCCTGACGGACGGCAAGCTGGTGATTACTTCCGGTGCGGCCACGGTTCAGGCTCCCCGGATCGCCGACGCGGGTCAGGAGATCGGCTGCAGCAAGGCCACCCTGGTTCTGACCCTGGACGGCCAGGAGATCGCCACCAAGGAGCTGACCATGGCGCCCGGCGACACCGCCAGGAGCTATGAGTGCGCCCTGGATGACGTGTCTTTTGATCTGCCCAGCACCCTGGGTGCCGAGCAGAAGCTGACCCTCCGGCTGGACGCAGAGCTGTCCAACGGCCAGCAGCTGACCGACGAGGGCGTGACCTGGTACTACCAGGACGGCACCCTTGCCAACGCAGTGGGCTAAAAAAACGTAAGGGCACGGTGCCGCCATGGCACCGTGCCCTTTGCTGCGGAAGGCCATTCCCGTTTTGGCCGGGAATGTAAGGTTTTGACCGCTCGGAAGGGTTCAAGCCCAAAGGAAAACCCAGGAAAACTGCCCGGTTTGCCGAGCCAGGGTCGAGGTAAGAGCAATTTTCACAAATTTCTGCGTTCTTCCTCATTTTTTATGTGAATAGTATAAAAAAGTTGGCTTTTACCCATTTTTGAGATTGATTTTACGGCTCATTTGGCATACAATAGAGATCGAGCGGAATCCGGAAAAGGGATAGACGCAAAGGGTTTCCGAGGTGATGGCAGGTGCTCAATATTGTGCTGGTGGAGCCTGAGATTCCCCAGAACTGCGGCAACATTGCCCGCACCTGCGCGGCCACCGGCTGCCGGCTGCACCTGATCCGGCCTTTGGGCTTCGACATCTCCGAAAAGGCGGTGCGAAGAGCGGGACTGGACTACTGGCATATGGTGGAGGTTCTGGCCTATGACAATCTGGCCGATTTCTTCTCCAGAAATCAGGTCAGGCAGATGAGGTGCCTGTCCACGAAGGCTCCCCGGTGCTACACCGAGGCCCATTTCGAGGACGGCTGCTACCTGTTCTTCGGTAAAGAGACCAAGGGTCTGCCGGAGAGCTTTCTGGCGGAGCACTATGACGAATGCGTGCGCATTCCCATGCGCCCCGATGCCAGAAGCCTGAACCTGAGCAACGCGGTTGCCGTGACCGTCTACGAGGCACTGCGCCAGCTGTCCTTCCCGGATCTGCGGGACTACGGAAAAATGCGGGGCTGATCCCCGGTTTTATTAAGGAGGAAGTACCATGAACTACAATAAGAAGTCCATCGAGGACATCGACGTAGCCGGTAAGCGCGTGCTGTGCCGCTGCGATTTCAACGTTCCCACCAAGAACGGTGTCATCACCTCTGACAAGCGGATTGTGGCCGCGCTGCCCACCATCCGGTATCTGATCGCCCACAAGGCCAAGGTCATCCTGTGCTCCCACATGGGCAAGCCCAAGGGCGAGTGGAAGCCGGAGCTGAGCCTGAAGGTAGTCGCCGACCGGCTGAGCCAGCTGCTGGGTCAGGAGGTCATCATGGCCGCCGACGTGGCAGGCGACGATGCCCATGCCAAGGCCGCTGCCCTGAAGGAGGGGCAGGTCATGCTGCTGGAGAACACCCGTTTCGAGAAGGGCGAGACCAAGAACGATCCGGAGCTGAGCAAACGCCTGGCTTCCCTGGCGGACATTTTCGTCAACGACGCTTTCGGCACGGCGCACCGTGCCCACGCCTCCACCGCCGGTGTGGCCGACTACCTGCCCGCCGTCTGCGGCTACCTGGTGCAGAAGGAAGTTTCCATCATGGGCAAGGCTCTGGCCAACCCCGAGCGTCCCTTTGTGGCCATCCTGGGCGGTGCCAAGGTTTCCGACAAGCTGAACGTCATCAATAATCTGCTGGAGAAGGTGGACACCCTGATCATCGGCGGCGGCATGGCCTTCACCTTCCTGGCCGCCAAGGGCTACAGCATCGGCAAGTCCCTGGTGGACAACGAGAAGATCGACTACTGCAAGGAAATGATGGCCAAGGCCGAGGCCAAGGGCGTCAAGCTCCTGCTGCCGGTGGACTCTGTGGTCGCCGATTCCTTCCCCAACCCCATTGACGGCGAGATCACCGTGCAGACCGTGGCCGCAGATGCCATCCCCGCTGACAAGATGGGTCTGGATATCGGCCAGAAGAGCCAGGCACTCTTCGCTTCGGCTATCAAGTCCGCCAAGACCGTCGTCTGGAACGGCCCCATGGGCGTGTTTGAGAATCCCACCCTGGCCAAGGGCACCATTGCCGTGGCCCAGGCTCTGGCCGATTCCGATGCCGTGACCATCGTCGGCGGCGGCGACAGTGCCGCGGCCTGCGAGCAGCTGGGCTTCGCCGACAAGATCACCCACATCTCCACCGGCGGCGGTGCTTCTCTGGAATTCCTGGAGGGTCTGGAGCTGCCCGGTATCGCCTGCCTGGAAGATAAGTAATGTTGGGCGCATGCGCCCAACGAACCGCCTGCGACTGTGTGGGGATCTTCCTGCCCCATGCGGCAGACTTTCAAATAGGACGTACACAAAGTACGCCTCTATTTGAAAGCCTTTGCCTGGAACAGGAATCTCTCCCCCACAGTTCTTGCCGGTTCGTTGGCCGCATACGCTTGGGCGGGTACGCCAAACGATTACTTGTCCGGCGCACCCGCTTAGGCAGACCCTTAAAAGCTCCCTGAATTGATTTTCCATAGCAAAAACGCAAAGTGGATTTCCCCACATATGAATTCGTCGATTACGCCCGCATTGGGTGTAGACATATAAGCGACAAGGAGAAATAGGAAATGAATAGAAAATATCGCAAGACTGTCATCGCCGGCAACTGGAAGATGAACAAGACCCCCTCTGAGACCAAGGAATTCATGACCCAGCTGAAGGCCATTATGCCCAAGGGTCGCTGGTGTGATGTGGCTCTGTGTGTTCCTGCCGTGTGCATCCCCGCCGCCGTCCGCGCCATGCGGGAGACCCGGGTGGGCATCGGTGCCGAAAACTGCAACGCCAACCCCTCCGGCGCCTACACCGGTGAGATCGCTACCAACATGCTGGTGGATGCCGGCTGCAAGTACGTCATCATCGGCCACTCCGAGCGCCGTGCCATGGGCGAGACCGATGCCGATGTGAACGCCAAGGTTCTGGCCGCGCTGGAAGCAGGCCTGATCCCCATCATGTGCTGCGGCGAGAGCCTGGAGCAGCGTCAGTCCGGCATCACCGCCGAGCACATCACCATGCAGATCAAGCTGGGTCTGGCGGGCGTGCCTGAGGACAAGATCCGCAAGGTCATCATCGCCTACGAGCCCATCTGGGCCATCGGCACCGGCCTGACCGCAACCCCCGACCAGGCGGAGGAGGTCTGCGAGATGATCCGCAGCGTGGTTCGCAAGCTGTATTCCTCCAAGAATGCCCGGGCGATTTCCATCCTGTACGGCGGCTCCATGAACGACAAGAACGCCTTCGAGCTGCTGGCTCAGCCCGACATCGACGGCGGCCTGATCGGCGGTGCTTCCCTGGTGCCCGAGAAGTTCGTCAAGATCATCGAGGCTGCCAACCAGCCCACCGCGTAATCACACAAGTGTTCCTTCGGGCAGTCACCTTCTGTGGCTGCCCGTTGACTTTTCGGGAGAAAGCTATGAAAACCCTGTATTTAGACGCAAAGGCTCAGGAAACCCCGGAAATTGCCGCCGCGATCCTCCGAAAGGGCGGCCTGGTGGCCATCCCTACGGAGACGGTTTACGGCCTGGGAGCCAACGGCCTGGATGAAAACGCCGTGCTGAAAATTTTCCAGGCCAAGGGTCGCCCTCAGGACAATCCTCTGATCCTCCATGTGGCGGAGCCGAGGGAAATGGAGCGGTTCTGCCATGATATTCCGAAGGCCGCCTATACCCTGGCGGAGAAATTCTGGCCGGGGCCTCTGACCATGGTGCTGCCCGTCCGGGACATCGTGCCCAAACGCACCACGGCGGGGCTGGATACGGTGGCCGTCCGGTGCCCGGACAGCGATGTGACCCGGAAAATCATCGCCCTTGCGGGGGTACCCATTGCCGCGCCGTCGGCCAACCTTTCCGGCAAGCCCTCCACCACCACCGCCGGGCATGTGCGCCATGACCATGACGGGAGAATCGACGCCATTGTGGACGGCGGCCCCTGCCGGGTGGGGGTGGAGTCCACCATTGTAGACCTGACGGAAGACCGCCCCCGGCTCCTGCGCCCCGGCGGGATCACCCCGGAGCAGCTGCTCGCTGTGCTGGGCGACCTGGTGGTAGATAAGGCCGTCACCGCCCAGATCGACAAGGACGCGGTGGTGAAGGCACCGGGCATGAAGTACCGGCACTATGCCCCCCAGGAGCCGGTGGTCATCGTGGCCGGTTCCCGGGAAAAGGCGGCGCAGTACATTCACCGGCACTTTGTCCCCGGCGACCGGGTGCTCTGCTTCGAGGAGGAGCTGCCATTGTATACCGACTGCGCCCCTCTGGCCTACGGCCGGGAGGCTGACCCCAATACCCTGTCCGCAGGGCTGTTTTCCGCCCTGCGGGTGCTGGACGACCCGGCCATCCATCAGGTTTATGCCCGGTGCCCGGTGGGCGGCGGCGTAAGCTACGCCGTGCAGAACCGGCTGAAAAAGGCCGCGGCCTTTCACATTGTGGACGCGGAGGAAGAGCCATGATCTTAGGCATTACCGGCGGCACCGGCTGCGGAAAAACCACCCTCCTTCGCTGCGTGGCGGAAAAGGGCGGGCTGGTTTTGGACTGCGACGAAATTTATCACGAGCTTCTGGAGACTGACCCTATGCTTTTGGCGGCCATCGAGGCTCGTTTTCCCGGCACGGTGGAGAAGGATCGGCTCCAGCGCAAACGGCTGGGGGAGCTGGTGTTCTCCAACCCGGCGGCTCTGGTGGATCTGAACCGGATCACCCACAGCGCGGTGAAAAATGAGGTGCTGCGCCGACTGAAAACCAAGCCGGCTCTGGCCGCCATTGATGCCATCGGTCTGTTTGAAAGCGGCCTGGCGGAGCTGTGCGACGTTACCGTGGCGGTGATCGCCCCGGAGGAAATGCGGCTTGCCCGGCTTATGAAGCGGGACAACATCTCCCGGGAGTATGCCGAGTCCCGGATCGCCGCCCAGAAAAGCACCGGCTGGTTCCGGGACAAATGTGACTATGTGCTGGAAAATTACGGAACCCAGGAAGATTTCCGGAGAATATGCCACGAATTTCTGCAAAAACTAGGGTTTATCTGAAAACTGGAAATATGATCAACAGCGAGGGATTTTTCGCCTGATGAAGTCATTTTTCCGCAGGAATACTTTGTGTATTGCAAGGAAAAATGCTGCACAGCAGGCGGAAAAGACCCGCTGCTTGGGCGTGTTGACAGTTTTCAGATAGACCCTAATGATAAAGGAGGAAGACCCCTATGAATACAGATGAACTGCGCGATGCCCTGATGCTGTCCCCCAAAAATGGCTACACCCGCTTAAGCCAGGAAGACCGGCGGGAAATGGAGGCCTATTGCCTGCGCTACCGGACATTCCTGGATGCGTGCAAGACCGAGCGGGAGGCCACGGCCTGGGTGGTTCGGCAGGCCCAGATGCTGGGCTACCGGCCCTTCGAGCCGGGTATGAATGTCAAGCCCGGGGACAAGATCTACTATAATAATCGGGACAAGTCCGTGGCCCTGGCGGTCATCGGCACCGAGCCGCTGAGCCAGGGGATTCACATCTGCGCCGCCCATGTGGATTCCCCCCGGCTGGACGTGAAGCCCAACCCCCTGTACGAGGATTCCGAGATCGCTTATCTGAAAACGCATTATTACGGCGGCATCAAGAAGTACCAGTGGCCCACCATTCCCCTGGCCATTCACGGCGTGGTGTACCGGAAGGACGGGACGGTGGTCACTGTGACCATTGGCGAAGACGCGGACGACCCGGTGCTGATGGTCTCCGACCTGCTGATCCACCTGGCGGCGGATCAGATGCAGAAGACCATGGCCAAGGGCATTACCGGCGAGCAGCTGAATGTGCTTCTGGGCACCGAGCCAATCGAGGGCGAGGGCAGCGATCTTGTAAAGCTGAACATCCTGCGCTGGCTCAACGAAAAGTACGGCCTGATTGAAGAGGACTTCCTGTCCGCCGAGCTGACGGTGGTACCCGCCGGCCGGTGCCGGGAGGTGGGCCTGGACAGAAGCCTGCTGGGTGCCTACGGCCATGACGACCGGGTCTGCGCCTACGCCGAGCTGGACGCAATTTTTAATATTGAAAACCCCACGAAAACCGCGGTGTGCATTCTGGCGGACAAGGAGGAAATCGGCTCCGTGGGCGTTTCCGGTATGCAGAGCCACTACTTTGAGCACTTTATCGGCGGCCTGTGCGATGCCCAGAAAGTCAAGCTGGAGGACTGCTTTGCCCATTCCTTCTGTCTGTCCGCCGACGTGACCAACGCCTTCGACCCTAATTTTGCCGACACCTGCGACAAGCGGAACAACGCTCAGCTGAATTACGGCGCGGCCATCTGCAAGTACACCGGTGCCCGGGGCAAGAGCGGCGCCTCCGACGCTTCCGCCGAGGCCATGGGCTTTGTGCGCACGACTTTGGACAAGGCCGGGGTCATCTGGCAGATCGCCACCCTGGGCAAGGTGGATCAGGGCGGCGGCGGCACCGTGGCGGCCTACATGGCCAACCGGAACATCGTCACCGTGGATGCGGGAGTGCCGGTACTGTGTATGCACGCCCCCATGGAAATGGTGTCCAAGCTGGACTGCTACGAAACCATGCTGGCCTGTAAGGCCATCTATCTGGCATAAGGCAAGACGCTGGCATTGCGAAACCGCAATGCCAGCGTTTCTTTATTCAGCCCTCCAGAGTCTTGTCCACAACCGCCAGGCTGTTGGCAATCAGCCGGTCAGGCCGCAGGTACTGCTGATAATAGGCGGCGTTGGCTCGCTTCATGGCGGCGATTTCCGCCGGGTGCGCCGCCAGCCGCCCCACCGCCTCCACGCATTCCTGGGCGGTTCGGAAGGACAGATAGTTGACCCCCTCCCGGAAATCCCCCGTGACCTGGTAGTGGAAGGCCTCGTGGACAATGGCCTTGGCGGCGGCCACATACTCGCCGGATTTTCCGCCGATGCTGCCGTGCAGGCCTGTGGAGCCAATGCAGATGTCGCTGGCGTGGACGGCCTTCAGATAGTGCCGCCGTTCGGTCAGCGCCCGGGGGACGATGAGATCGGGAGCCAGACGCCGGGACAGGGGGCAGTCGTTGATGCCGCCGATGAAGTTTTCACCGTAGGCCTCCCGAAGGGAACGGATGATTTCAATCCGGGTATGGCTGATTTCCTCCCGCTCGTCGTTGGCAGGGTCTCCCTCCAGCCAGCCTTCCCGACCCCAGAGCCGGGCGAGGAACAGAATTTTCGGCGGATCGCTCACCGGAGCGTTGCCGTCCCCCTCGAAGACCTCCGGCACAAAAAACCGCGCCGGGGTTTTTCCCTGCAAAGGCCGGAGCATGGCCTTCCAGAGGGGCTCATCCACGGGATTTTTCCGGTGGGTCACATAGTAGTTAAAGCCCAGAGGATAGACCTTATCCGCGTTTTCGCCGAAAATTTCCCCGTTTTTCTCCGGAGAGAAGCTGCGTTTGAAGTAGAAATCACACGCGGCCATGGCCTTTGTCATATCCGGAGGATCCTGGTAGCCGTCCCACACGTCGTAGAAGAGCTTCTTTCCCCGGTACTCGGCAAACAGGCAGGGAAGACCGTGCCAAGGCGAACGCTTGTCGTCTGCCCGGTTCACAAGCTCGATGTCCCAGCCCTGCTCCCGGAGCATGAGAAAGCCGGTGATGAGCTGGGCGCAATGGTGGATGTGGGTGGGGATGATGACCTTAATGTTCTCCATGTTCGCCTCCCGGCTCCCAGGGAAAGGGCTTCCCGGCGAGCACACTTTCTTTCAGATATCGGAATGTGGCTTCCTCGCCCTGGCTTGCCAGCATGGTCAGGATGTATTCCAGCTGCCGGGCGGTTTCCGGGTGCATCAGCACCCGCTCCCGGCTTTTGCTGAAATAATTCAGGGCGGCATCGTCCCGGTAGGCCTTGCCCTGGTAGGTCATGCAGGCCGCCCGCCGATCCATGACCATCTCCACCAGGTATTTCCGGGGCATGGGAATCGGCTCATACCGGCGGGTCTGGGGGTTCATGTCCGTCCAGTATTCGTAGTGGTGCCGGTTGCGGCCCTTGTGGTGCATCCAGGCCTCGCTGTAGCCCTTGTCCTCCCGCTCGGCGGCGTTGGGGCTTCGGTTGCCCTGGTAGTACTTCGCTCCGATCCAGAATTCCGTGGGGGAATATTTGGACAGGTCGTGGGTGATGCCCTGGCGGTAAAGGCCCACCCGGAAGCAGCCCAGCCGGACCAGCCGGCGGTGATGGGTGATGGTTTTGAAATGCTGCCAGGGCTTCATGGTATCCCTCCCGGATTCCGTTTTCCTCATTATACGCCCTTCGGGTCAAGAAAGCAACCCTTATCCGTCTTTGGAGCGGAAAGGGACAGCATATCTTTGGAGGATATGTTCCGGAATACCGCCGGAATACTGCTGAAATGCACAAAGAATTTGAGGTTCTATCCGAATATTTGGCGGGAATGTGCCTTGCCGACGCTCCCGATTGGTGCTATGATGACGAGGTCGAAAAAGTCGAAATTCCGTATCTGAAGTGAGGTAGTCAACGTGGAAGTTTATCTGATTTCTTTGGCCGTCGCGCTGGTGGGCGGCCTGATGATGTCCCGGCTGACCAAGCTGGTGAATCTGCCCGCGGTCACGGCCTATCTGGTGGCGGGGCTGCTGCTTGGCCCGTTCTGCATCGGCGCGCTGAAGGTGCCCGGCCTGGGCTTCAACAACGCCGACCAGGTGGAGGCCATGAAGATCGTGACCCAGACCGCCCTGGGCTTCATTGCCTTTACCATGGGCAATGAGTTCCGCCTGAGCCAGCTGAAGGCCACCGGTGCCAAGGCCATCACCATCGGCATTTTGCAGGCAGTCATCGCCACGGTTTTTGTGGATGTGACCCTGATTGCGCTGCATCTGCTGTTCCCCGGCCTGATTTCCGTGGCCTGCGCCATTACCCTGGGTGCCATTGCCGCTGCCACCGCTCCGGCGGCTACCCTGATGGTTATTCGCCAGTACAAGGCCGACGGCCCCCTGACAAGGCTTTTGATGCTGGTGGTGGCCATCGACGACGCGGTGGGTCTGGTGCTCTTCAGCGTCTCCTTCGGCATTGCTACGGCTTTGTCCTCTGGACATGTAAGCGTCATCGCCGTGGTGGTGGAGCCCATCGTGGAGGTGATCCTGTCCCTGGGGCTGGGCGCGGCCATGGGTCTGCTTCTGAACTGGGTGGAGCAGTTCTTCCACTCCCGCTCCAAGCGTATGAGCATCTCCGTGGCCTTCGTGCTGCTGACCGTAGGCCTGAGCATGATCGAGTTTGACGTGGCGGGCATTCACTGCGGCTTCTCGCTGCTTCTGGTGTGCATGATGACCGGCACCATTTTCTGCAACGTGTGCTCCACCTCCGAGGAGCTGATGGGTCGTATCGAGGGCTGGACCACCCCGGTCAATGTTCTGTTCTTCGTGATTTCCGGCGCGGAGCTGGATCTGAACGTGCTGGCGCAGCCGGTGACGCTGCTGGTGGGCGTGCTGTTCATTATCGCCCGGAGCGCGGGCAAGTACTACGGCGCGGCCTTCAGCTGCAAGCTCACCGGTCAGCCCAAGAGCATTACCGATCACCTGGGCATTACGCTGCTTCCCCAGGCAGGCGTGGCACTGGGCATGGCCATCACCGCGGCCAGTCTGCCCGACGGTGCCCTGGCCCGGAACGTGGTGCTCTTCAGCGTGCTGGTCTATGAGCTGGTTGGCCCCGCGCTGACCAAGCGTTCCCTGCTGGCCGTGGGCGAGATCAAGCCCGAGGGTCGTACCAGTGCCCGTCAGGAAAACAAGGCCTGAAATTTTCCGGAACATGAAAAGGCCGCCTGCGTCGGAAGACGCAGGCGGCCTTTTCATGCAGTTATTCCGCGCCGTCCAGCACCGCGGCCTCCGCCTCCGCCTGGATATCCGGGAAGGAGGAGAGCATAGGCTCCTCGGATTTGCCCTGAATCTTCCGGGCAACGTAGTTCTTCGTAATCCGATAAACAATCGGGGAGAGTACCGTCACGCCGATCAGGTTGGGGATCATCATCATGCCGTTGAGCGTATCGGCAATGTCCCAGGCCAGGTTTTCGCCCATCACCGCCCCGCCGAAGGTGGCAAGGACGAAGACGATCTGATAAATCTTGGTGGCTTTGGCACCGAACAGATACTCACAGGCCTTGGAACCGTAGTGGCTCCAGCCCAGAACGGTGGAATAGGCGAACAGCACAATGGCAACGGCCACGAAGGCACCGCCCAGCCAGCCGAAATTCATGGTGAACACCGTGCTGACCAGGTTTGCCTTGGTCAGCTCCGCGCCTGCGTATTCGGTAACGGCCACGCCGGTGTCCAGGTCAACAAGACCCGAGGACAGAACGGTGAAGGCCGTGAGGGTACACACCACCATGGTATCGGCGAAGACCTCGAAAATACCCCACATGCCCTGCCGGACAGGCTCCCGGACGTTGGAGCTGGAGTGCACCATGACGGAGGAGCCGAGACCGGCCTCGTTGGAGAACACGCCCCGCTTCATGCCCTGCTCAATGGCCAGCTTGATGCCGTAGCCCACGATACCGCCGCCTGCGGCCTTCAGGGCGAAGGCACCTTTGAAGATGGCGGCAAACACCGCGGGGATCATGGTGAAGTTTTTCACCAGAATGGTGAGGGTGCCGACCATGTAAATGAGCACCATGAAAGGCACGATCTTCTCGGTGACGGTGGCGATGCGCTTCAGGCCGCCCACGATGACCAGACCGCACAGAACCAGAATGGCAATGCCCGTGACCCAGGTGGGAACGCCGAAGACGGAGTAGACGTTGCCGGAAATGGAGTTGACCTGGGTCATATTGCCGATGCCGAAGGAGGCCAGGAAGCAGAACACGGAGAAGGCGGCGGCCAGAACCTTGCCGATGGTTTTGCAGCCCTTCTTCGCCCCCAGGCCGTCCCGGAGATAGTACATGGCACCGCCGCTCCACTCGCCCAGCTCATTTTTCCGGCGGTAGAAGATGCCCAGCACATTTTCCGAGTAGTTCGTCATCATGCCGAAGAAGGCGATGAGCCACATCCAGAACACCGCGCCGGGGCCGCCCACTAAGATGGCACCGGCTACGCCAACGATGTTGCCCGTGCCCACGGTGGCGGCCAGGGCGGTGCACAGGCTCTGGAACTGAGAAATGGAACGATCGGTCGTATGGGAGGTGACTTCGCTGTCATGGAAAATGGCGCCGATGGTGTGCTTCATCCAGTGACCTAAGTGGCTGATCTGGAAAAATTTCGTAATGCAGCTGGTGAGCACGCCTACAAATGCCAGCAGGATCAGAGCCGGCCAGCCCCAGACGATGCCGTTGAGGGTGTTATTCACCTGTGTAATCCATTCTACCATAAAAATACCTTCTTTCTACGCAAAAAGACGTCGTATACCGAGGTATACGACGTCTTTGCCGTTTGGATGGGGAAATTATACCCGGGATGGCCAGGGCTGTCAAGTGGCACAAACAATTTTCGGCGAAAGGCCAAAAGTTACTGCCTTTTCAGGAACGTTTTTGTACAGAAGACAGATGTTTTCATCAAAGCGACATGCCTTGCATTACTCCTGAGCGGCGACCCGGGCGGGAATCCGGGCTTCTTCCGCCTCGGCCTGCTTCCAGGGACCTTTTTCGTAGAAGTATACGGACATGGCGGCGGAGATGACCCAGCCGATGGGCCAGGCGCACCAGATGCCCAGAGGGCCGAAGGGAACGGACAGTACCTTTGCCAGCACCACCCGGAGGATCAGGTCGGTGAAGGTGCCGATCATGAAGGGCTTCATAAGCCCTGCCCCCCGTAAAATGCCGTCGGAGACCAGCTTGGCGGAGATCACGAAGTAGAAGGGAGACAAAATCCGCAGGAACTGAATGCCCACCTGCATGGCCGTGCCCGTGGGGTTATCCAGGAATAGGTACAGCAGGTACCGGCCGACCAGGAAGTAGAGCACCATCAGCGGCACGCACAGCATCCACACCAGCTTCAGCCCCGCCCGGAAGCCCTGGCAGATTCGCAGGGGCTTGTCCGCGCCGATGTTCTGGGCGGTGTAGTTGGAAATGCCGTTTCCAAGGGTGGTGAAGGAGGTGATGACAAGATTGTTGAGCTTCACGGAGGCGGAGTAGCCCGCGATGACGCTGGCACCGAAGGTGTTGATGACGCTCTGGATGATGATATTGCCTACGGAGATGAAGCTCTGCTGCAAAATGCTGGGGACGGCCACAATGGCGATTTTCTTCAGCAGGGGCACGGAGAAAATCCGGGGCTTTTCTTTGGTTTCGATGGCGCGGAACCGGCGGAACACCACCAGCACCGCCAGCACGCAGCTGACCCCCTGGCACAGGAAGGTGGCCCAGGCCACGCCCGCTACGCCCATCCGGAAGGCGGTGACAAAAAGAATGTCCACCACAATATTGGACAGGGAGGAAGCGGCCAGGAAATAGAAGGGGGTCTTGGAATCGCCCAGGGCGGAGAAAATGCCCGTGGCCACATTATAGTAGAACACGAAGGGCAGACCCAGAATGTAAATATCCAGATACAGCTTGGAATCCGCCAGAATGTCATCCGGGGTGTGGATCAGCTCCAGAAGGTCGGTGCAGAAGAGCGTTCCGAAGGCCATCAGTGCCAGGCACACCGCCCCGCTGGAAATGAGGGTGGTGTACACGGCGGTTTTCAGCTCCGACATTTTTTTCGCGCCGAAGAGCTGGGACACGATCACCGAGCAGCCGATGTTGCAGCCGAAGGCGAAGGCAATGAAGATCAAAGTAATTTCATAGCTGTTGCCCACGGCGGCCAGGGCGTTCTCACCCACGAACTTTCCGGCCACGAAGCTGTCGGCCAGGTTATATAGCTGCTGGAAGATGATGCTGCCAAACAGCGGCAGACAGAATTGACACAGAACCGTTTCCGGGCGGCCTACGGTCAAGTCCTTATTCATGGCACGTTACCCCCAGCTTTTGCTCCAGCAGACGGACGATGATGTCCGCGCAGCCCTGAGTGCCCAGGGAGCTGGTGGAGAGCATGGCATCATAGCTTTCCGGCTTGCCCCACTCGGTCATGGCGTAGAAATTGAAGTACCGGCGGCGCATCCGGTTGACCTTCTCCATCCGCTCCCGAGCTTCCCTCTTGCTCAGACCGTTCCGGGCGGCGATCCGGTCGACACAGTCGTTTTCACTGCCGTAGAGGAAGACCGACAGCACATTCCCGCTCTGAGCCAGAATGGAGGAGGCGCATCGGCCGATCATTACCGAGGACTCCCGGCCGGCAATGTCCACAATTGCCTGCCGCTCCGCGTTGTAGGCGTGGTCGCCGGCGAAATAGAACAGGCCGGACATATCCGCCGTGTCGGCAAAGGGGTTGCCGCTGATGGGCAGCAGCATGTCCTTCATATTCTCATCGTGGGTCTCCAGAAACCGCTTGTCCATGCCGCTTTTCTTGGCGGCCTCCTGAATGAGCAGCTTGTCATAGCAGGTCACGCCCAGCTTCCGGGCTACCAGCTCGCCGACCTCCCGGCCGCCGCTTCCATACTGACGGCCGATGCAAATGGTATATTTCTTTTCCATATTCTTTGTCCTCCTTGGGTTTGCGTGGTTGACACCTGAAAACGGCTATAGTATAATCCCGGAAGAAAGATATGTAAAATAGATATTCAATATGTTTGATATCAATCTGGTTTATGGAGGACAGACGCATGGCGGTTTCCATGGAGCATTATCGGGTGTTCTATCAGGTGGCCCGGCAGGGCAATATCACCCAGGCGGCGGCCGCCCTTTACAGCAGTCAGCCCAACGTGACCCACGCCGTGAAGCTATTGGAGGAGGAGCTGGGCTGCAAGCTGTTCCTGCGGACGAACAAGGGCGTTCAGCTGACCCCGGAGGGGGAGCTGCTGTATTCCCATGTGGCTCCCGCCATGGAGCATATCCGCCGGGCGGAGGAGGAGCTGCGGCTGACCACCCGGCTGCGCATGGGCAGCATTTCCATCGGTGCCAGCGAGGTGGCGCTGCATTGCTTTCTGCTGCCGATCCTGCGCCGGTTCCGCTCCGCCTATCCGGGGATTCAGATTCGGGTGAACAACTCAGCCACCCCCCAGGCCGTGCGTGCTTTGGAGACGGGCATGGTGGATCTGGCGGTTGTGACCACGCCGGTGGAGCTTGGAGGACACCTGCGTCGGCTGGATTTACGCAAGTTTCGGGAGGTGGCGGTGTGCAGCCCGGGACTGGGTCTGTTTCCCGCCCGACCCATTACCCCGGAGGAGCTGGCGGAATACCCCCTTATCAGCCTGAGCCGGGACACCATGACCTACGGCCTTTACGAGAACTGGTTCCGGGAAAGCGGACTGCCCTTCCGGCCGGATATTGAGGTGGCCACGGCGGATCAGATTCTGCCGCTGGTGAAAAATGACCTGGGCATCGGCTTCGTGACGGAGTATTTTCTGCCGCAGGAGGCGGGAGCGGTACGAAAGCTGGCACTGACGAAGCCCCTGCCCGAGCGGTCGATCTGTCTGCTGGAGCAGTCCGCCCGGCCTCTTAGTCCGGCGGCGAGAAAATTCCGGGAGCTGATCACGGCTGCGTGCGGATAAAAACAATATTTGACATTTGCCTGCCTTCTATTGTAGAATGGGCGAAACGGAAAGGGGGCGTTCTCCATGGAAAAAAAGTGGTGGCACGATAAAGTCGCCTATCAGATCTATCCCAAGAGCTTTCTCGACACCAACGCCGACGGCATCGGCGATCTGGCGGGAATCCTGTCCAAGCTGGATTATCTGAAAAGCCTGGGCATCGACATCCTGTGGCTGTCGCCGATCTATCCCTCTCCCTTTGCCGATCAGGGCTATGACATTTCCGATTACTACGGCATCGCCCGGCAGTTCGGTACCATGGAGCAGTTCGATGAGCTGCTGACCCAGGCGAAAAAACGGGGCATACACATCATCATGGATCTGGTCATCAACCACTGCTCCAATGAGCACGAATGGTTCCGGAAGGCTCTGGCCGACCCGGATGGGGAATACGGGGACTACTTCTATTTCCGCCGGGGCAAGAACGGCAATCCCCCCAATAATCTGCGCTCCTATTTCGGCGGAAGCTGCTGGGAGCCGGTGCCCGGCACGGACAAGTACTACCTGCATATGTTCGCCAAGGAGCAGCCGGATCTGAACTGGGAGAATCCGGTGGTGCGGCAAAAGCTCTACGACATGGTGAACTGGTGGCTGGACAAGGGGCTGGCCGGCTTCCGGATCGATGCCATCATCAATATCAAAAAGGACTTGTCCTTCCCGGACTATCCGGCGGACGGCCCGGACGGCCTGGCCAGGTGCACCCGGATGGTGGACAGCGTGGACGGCGTGGGGGACTTTCTGGCGGATCTGAAGAAAAATACCTTTGCCAAATACGACGCGTTCACCGTGGCGGAGGTCTTCAACATGAAGCCTGAGGAGTTGAAGCGCTTCATCGGCGACGACGGGTACTTTTCCACCATGTTTGATTTCAGCGCCCACATTCTGAGCATGGGTCCCCACGGCTGGTATGATGCCCCGGATATCGACTTTGCCCGGTGGCGGGATGTGATCTTCCGCTCCCAGCTGGAGACCCAGGGCATCGGCTTCAAGGCGAACATCATCGAAAACCACGACGAGCCGCGGGGAGCCTCCCGGTTCCTGCCCCCTTATGCCCGCAGCCCCATGGGCAAGAAGATGCTGGGCACCGTGAGCCTGCTCCTGCGGGGTATTCCCTTTCTTTACCAGGGTCAGGAGATCGGCATGACCAACGCCCACTGGGGCAGCATCGAGGAATTCAACGACATCAACACCAAGGATCAGTATCGGGTGGCACTGGATGCCGGGCTGACCGAGGAGCAGGCTCTGGCTGCCTGCGGGAAAATGAGCCGGGACAACGCCAGAACCCCCATGCAGTGGGACGCTTCCGCCAACGCCGGCTTCACCACCGGCACCCCCTGGCTCAAGGTCAACGACAATTATCGGGAAATCAATGTTGCCGCCCAGGAGCGTGACCCGGATTCCGTCCTGAACTACTACCGGCGTCTGACCGCCCTGCGCAAATCTCCGGAATATGGGCAGCTGTTTACCTATGGCACTTTTGTGCCGGCCTTTGGGGATTGTGACCGGATTCTGGCCTATTACCGGGAAAACGATCACCAGCGGGTGCTGGTGGCGGCGAATTTCGGCCGGGAGATTCAAACCTTGCCCCTGCCCGCTTCCGGGAGGAAGACCCTTCTGACCAATTCCGGAAGGGCGTTCACCGGGGACACCCTGACCCTCGCCCCCTGTGAGGCGGCGGTGGTGGAATTGTAATCACGCTTTCTCACAACGCCCCACGGCTTTTGCCGTGGGGCGTTTTTCGGATCACCGGATGTTTCCGCTTTTGAACCGGGCCATCATTTCGTTGGTCAGGCTGTAGTCGTCGGGCTGGAGGACAATGTCCTCACGACGAACCCAGGCGGCGTATTTCAGCTCGCCCGGATCCATGGTGATCTCCTCGCTGCCGTCCAGGTCACAGTAGAAGCCCAGCAGCAGATCATTGGCAATGCCCCAGGGCTGGGACTTGTAATAGGTGATGTTCTTCACCCGGATGCCGGTCTCTTCCATGACCTCCCGGCGGACGGTTTCCTCGGCGGTTTCGCCGATTTCCGTGAACCCGGCGATGAGGGCGTTGTGGGCAAAGCCCTTCCGGTATTTGGTCAGAAGCAGCTTCTCGCCGTTTCGCACCCCCACGATGACCGCGGGCATGATCCGGGGGTAGACGGTATTGCCGCAGGCGCATACCATGGCTCGCTCCTGGGTGGAGTGACCCATGGCCTTGCCGCACCGGCCGCAGAACCGGTTGTCCCGGTACCAGTCGGCCAGATGCTTGCCCGTGAGAATGGCGAACATGATTTCCCGGGGAAAGCGGTCAGAGCCGCGCAAGACCCGAACGTCCGCAAATTTGCCCGCTGGCAGGGCGGTATCTGGCTCCGGTCGGAAAAACCGGGCATTGTCCAGGCGGAAAAGGTAGATGAAGGAGCTGCCCGCCGGAAAATCCTTCACTTTGGGCAGCCCTTTTTCCGTCAGCAGGATTTTGCCGCCGTCGAAAAAGAGCACGAAGTCCTTATCCTCCGGCACGGCGGTGGGGTCGTATTGATTGCCCAGTCTGTGGGGCGCGATATCCTGGATCATAATCGGTCTCCTTACATGACAGAATTTTCGTCAGCATATCACATTTTTCCCCGGATTGCAATTCCCAGAAAGTCCTCTGAAGTGCCTGTACAAACCGCCCGGCGTATGATATCATCATATATAAGGCAAAATCCAAAGGAGGCGAGAAAATGGCATCGGACAAGGAATATGTGGGCTATGTGCTGGAGCAGCTGTCTGACCTGAAGGAAATTTCCGCACGGGCGATGATGGGAGAGTATATCCTATATTACCGGGGGAAGGTAGCCGGGGGCATTTACGACAATCGGCTGCTCATCAAGCCCGTGGCCGCGGCGGTGGAGCACTTCGAGGCACCCATTTACGAGCTTCCCTATCCCGGAGCGAAGCAGATGCTGCTGGTTGACCGGCTGGACGACCGGGAATTTCTCACGGAGCTTTTCCGGGCTATGTACGATCAGCTGCCCGCCCCGAAGAAAAAAACCGGCGGGAAACGGAAGTGACAACGCCGTAAGCATCTGGGGTGTCCGGGAGAATACCCTCTTTTTGTGTCTGGTGTCCTTCCCGGAAAAACAGGCATAACCGGCATTCCGGGATGATCTGATGATCCGATGGCTCCTGGCGATGACTGAAGACTTTTGATGGGGAAAAACAGGACAAAGGGGTTAATTCCAGGATTTTTCTTACAAATTCGGAACTTTTGCTTGCAATTCAGGGCTGGGAATAGTATAATGTAATAAACGAGGGCAACACCGGAAGGGGATGGACTGGTTGGAACCGAAGGACAGACGGCTGCGCCAACGTCAGCGCGTGAAAAAGCTGTGGCAGGCCGTGGCCAGTCTGCTGGCCGCTCTGGGCAGTCTTCACCGGCGGGGCAACCGGCATTTTGCGGGTCGGTGGAGCGACGGCCGGTTCACGGCGATGACATTGGCAGTCCTTGTGCTGGTGTCGGCGGTGATGCTGTGGCTTCCCAATCAGCTGGGCGTGGCCAACGACGGCACGGTGACGAAAACCATGCAGAACGCAGGCCTGCGCTATCTGGAGGCGGACAGGGAAAACGCCAACGACTACTTTACGGCGGTCTATGCCCTCCGGCACGCGGCTCCGGAGGATCGCTCCATTCAGCTGAGCCTGATAGGGGCGGCCAAGGCTCTGGACAACCTGTTCACCGGCGACCAGCTTTTCGACGTGCGGTTCCTGGCGGGGCTGTACCTGCTGCTGGCCCTCCCCGGCTGGGGGCTGCTCATTCACGCGGTGGTGAGCAGAGCCAACGCCTTTGTGGAAAAGTGCGTGCTGGCGGTCGTCTGCGTCCTGATTTTAGGGGACGTTTCCTATGTGACCTACTTCAATTCCCTGTACCCGGAGGCCATTTATCTCATCGGCCTGAGCTACTTTTTCGGCGGAGCCATGAGCCTGCAGCGAAAGGGCAGGCGGAGCCTTGGCTCCTGGCTGGCCGTTCTGGGCGGCGCGGCGGTGCTGTGCCTGACCCGGCGGCACTGCTGGATCTTCGGCTTCCTGGCGGCTCTGTTCTGCGTGACCCAGCTCCGGCTCAGCGAGAGCACGCTGGAGCGGACGGCCATTGCCCTGGCCGCGGGGGCGGCACTGCTGGCAGGGCTGTGGAGCTTTGCCTTCGCCCAGAACGACTTTGACGACACCAGCCGGATCCACGCCATGACCCGGGGGGTGCTGCTCCAGTCGGCAAACCCGGAGAAGACTCTTTCGGAATTCAACATCGACGGCTCCTACGCCATGCTCACGGACATTTCCCTCTATGATCAATTCCCGGCTACCGAGGAATCGGAATACTATATTCAGAACGGCTTTCTGGATCGGTACAGCACCCTGGACATCGGCCTTTACTATCTGCGCCATCCGGGCGCGCTGCTTTCCATGCTGGACTTAGGCATCCGGTCGGCCATGAATACCGCCCGGGACTTCTGCGGAAACTATCTGCGCGCCGCCGGAATGCCGGCCAGAGCCAGAAGCGTTTTCATGGGTGCCTACAGCGTGTTCAAGACCCGATCCCTGCCCCATACGGCGGCCTATCCGGTGCTTCTGGCCATCCTCTGCGCGGCGCTTTCCCGGCAGGGCTGGTGGCGGAAGAAGGAGCCGGATCGGTTTTACTATGTGTATTTCTGCACCACGCTGACTGCGTTTTTCGTCGTTGCGGTGCACTTGACAGAGATTATCCTTTGGGGCGGCGACGCCCAGCTGACGCAGTACAATCTGATTCCGGGCTACAGCATTGACATTCTCATGCTCTTTACTCTGTCGGAGCTGCTGCACCGGCTGAATATTCTGGAGGAAGCGCAGGTGAAGCAATCATGAGCAAATCCATGGTTCCCATCCGGCAGATGGACGGAAACCTGTCCGACCGGCGGAAAAGCAGCCTGATACAGGATCTGGGACTGCTGATCTTCCTGAGCAGCGTCGGCGGGGCGGCAGCGACCATTGCCATGGCCGGCGACCGGCAGGTGATCTACCTTGCGATGTTTGCCCTGACCGGGGCGCAGAGCTTGCTGGCGGCCTACCGGTTCCGGTATTTAGCCGCTGGTCTGACGGGTCTGCAGGTGCTGACCTTTGCGGCCTACACCCTGTTCCGTGCCCTGACCCAAGGAATCAGAGTGGTGTGGCTGGACTATGTGTGGCTGCTCCTGCCCCTGGCCGCCGACGCCGGTATGCAGCTGTTCACCGGCAGCATTTACCGCATTGAGCGAGCCAATGAGCTGCTGGGCGAGCAAATGGAGTCGGTGGTGCTGCTGGATTCCCTGACGGGGCTGTACAACATGCGGGCACTGTATATCGATCTGGAGCGGCAGATGCGCTTTGCCGCCCGGAATCTGCTGCCCCTGAGCCTGATGGTCATCCGCCTGCGCCACGCCGAGGAGCTTCACGCCATTCTGAGCCGCCGCCGGTTCGAGCGGCTGGCGCAGATGCTTGGGGAGATTCTTTCCGGCAGCGTCCGGCTGGAGGATCGGTGCTACAGCATCGACAACCGGACGGGGGAATTTGCCATTCTGCTGACCTGCGACAAAGCGGGGGCGGAGCTGGTGCGCCGACGGATTGAGGACGCCTGCGCCCAGAAGGACGCTTTCGCCGGAATTATGGATAAGGCAATTCGGGTGGATCTGCGGATCGCCTGCGTGCAGTACGAAGAGGGGATCCCAAATGCCATTGAATTCAAGCGGAAAGTGGACGGCGAGCTTCAGTACGACGTGTAAGCTCCTGCTGGTATTGACTCTGATCCTGAGCCTGAGCCTTCCGGCGGCAGCGGCCGCCCAGGAGAGCGCGCTCTCCGGCGGCGACATCCTGCTGCTGCACAGCCAAAGCCTGGACGAAGATGACCTTATCAATCTGCGTCTGCTTGCGGATGCGGCCACCGCCCTGGGAAGAAGCCTGGATCTGGCGGAGCCTGGGGAAGGCGTGACCCACCTGAAAGACTACAAGCTGGTGATCTGCTATGACCTGGAGGCAGACCCCATTCTGGGCAGACGGCTGCTGGACAGTCAGACGAAGCTCTTGGCACTGGGAGGCGAGCTGATCTGCTCCCTCAGCCCTGCCCAGGCACTCTCCAACGCCGGAGACAACGGCGTGCTGACGGCTGCCTTTTCCGGCGGGGAGGATTACGGCGCGATCGTCAGTCTGCCAAGGACCTTGTACCGCCTGGAGGGGGACTATCAGAGCGGCAGCCTGGAAGCACTGACGGGCACCGTGCCCTTCTGCGCGGGAGATGACAGTCTGCGCTATATCCCCCTGACGGACATGTCCGCCGACCTGACCCGGGCGGCACTGATGTGGGCGCTTTCGGAATTTCTGTGGGAGTACGGCGGACAACCCCCTCAGCGGGGGCAGTACTGGGTGCTGGATAACGTGTATGCCTACATGCCTGCCCAGGAGCTTCTGAGCAAAATAGAGCAGCTGGCGGAGGTGAAGATTCCCTTCGTTATCAGCGTGAATCCCACCTTCCAGAACGGGGACTATCCTGCCATGGGTCAGTTCTGCCAGGTTCTGCGCTACGCCCAGACTGTGGGGGGAGCCGTCATTCTGCGGGTGCCGGAGCTGCGCGCGAAAATTTCCGACTGGGCAACCTTCAGCACCCGGATGACCGAGGCGGTGACTGCCCTGACAGATCACGGGGTGTACCCCCTGGGCTATGACGTGCCCTACAGCTGGCTGTGGGAGGAAGATGCCCTGACCTGGATGCGCCGGAGCCGGACGGTGTTCCTCCACGCGGACGAGGCGCAGGCGAACTTCACCCGGCAGACCCGGCGGAACATCGCCTACGACAACTACAACAATCTGATTTTCCCGGTGCTGGATCTGGCGAAGGGCGGACAGAACACCGTCCTCCAGTTCCCGGCAGCCCAGCGGATCCCCGCTTCCGTCTCGGCACGGGAGCTGGAAGCAAACCTTCAGCGGGTGAAAAACAACCGGAATTCCTACTACAGCCTTTGGGACAGCGACCAGTCCCTCTGGGCGGATAACCTGCACCTGAGCTACCACGCAGACGCCGTGACATTGAACGATGAGCTGCAAAGCCTGCGCTACACCCCGGAGCCTTACGAGGAAAACTATGATTACCACCGGAACATGCTCACCCGGTTCACCGTCAGCATTCAGAACGAGAGCCACTTCCTCATTGGTCTTGTGACGGTGGTGACGGTGCTGTTCCTGGGGATGATTCTCTATGCCCGGGTGCAGGCGAGAAAATACTTTTTCTACCCCCGGGAGAAGGGGGAAAAGCAGTCTGAGGAAAAAGGGGGAAAATGAGGGATGTCCTGGATCGACGGTCTGTCCCTGTATGCCATCTGCGCCATCTGGTCACTGATGATCCTGAATGTGATCCTGTCCATCGGCGGCTTTCTCCACTATATGCGTGTGGAGAAGACCGGCGGTCGGGTGCCTTTGAAGGAATATCCCATGGTGAGCATCCTGGTGCCCGCCCACAATGAGAGCATTGTGATCTCCCGGACGGTTCGGGCACTGCTTCGCTTCGACTACCCCAAGGACAAATACGAAATTATTGTCATTAACGACAATTCCACCGACGACACCGAGCAGAAGCTTCAGGCCATTCAGCGGGAGTTTCCTGACCGGCGGCTCATGGTGGTATCTACGGATAAGGTGGTGGGCGGCACGGGAAAATCCAACGCCCTGAATATCGGCTTTTCCCTGAGTAAGGGAAGCGTCATCGCCATTTACGACGCGGACAATACTCCCGAGCCCCAGGCTCTGACCATCCTGGTGGAAAACCTAATGGCCGACCCCAGGCGGGGGGCGGTGATCGGAAAATTCCGGACGAGGAACCGGAACGCCACCATTCTGACCCGGTTCGTGAACATCGAGACTCTGGCCTACCAGTGCATGAACCAGGCCGGGCGATACTTCTTCTTCAAGCTGTGTACCATCCCCGGCACAAACTACGTCATTCGCCGGAGCATCATCGAGCAGATCGGCGGCTGGGATCCCAAGGCACTGTCCGAGGACACGGAGATCAGCTTCCGGCTCTATCGGATGGGCTACTATATCCAGCATATGCCTTTGGCTGTGACCTGGGAGCAGGAGCCCCATCTGCTGCCCGTCTGGTTCCGGCAGCGAACCCGGTGGGCCAAGGGAAATCTCTATGTGCTGGTGAAAAATTTCAAGTACGCCTTCGACCCCCAGGCGGGGAAAATGCGGCTGGACGTGATTTACTACCTGATCGTCTACATTCTGATGCTCTCGGCTCTCGTGATTTCCGACGCGGTGTTTTTCACGGGCATTCTGGGCTTTACCCATGTGACGCTGGGCGGCTTTTCGACGCTTTTGTGGGTGATGGCCATTTTGGTGTTCGTGGTGAATATCATGCTGACCCTGGTGACGGAGAAAAACGAGTTCACCCTGGAATCCGCCGCCCTGGCTCTTCTCATGCTCTTCACCTATTCCAAGCTCTGGGTATTTGTGGTGGTGAAGGCACTGTGGATGTCCGTTTCCGACGCGGTGGCGGGCAAGCAGGCGGTCTGGGACAAAACCGTCCGCTATGAGGAAAAGGCCTCGGACGAGGTGGATGACGCGGTGCTGGAGGATATGATCCGCACCGGACTGCATAAGAAGTGAAAGGAGATGGGGATATGAACCGGTTTCAGAAAGCACTTTCTCTGACCCTGACGGCGGTGCTGCTGGCGTGTCTGCTGCCCCTGGGGGCAATGGCGGACACGGTGGACGAGACGACCCCCACGGAGGTTCAGGAAATTCAGGAGGGTACCAGCCAGGAGCTTTTGGACGCGGTGATGGACACCAATCCGGAGGACGCGGGCGCGCCGATCCTTCAGGAGCCGGAGCACCCGGCTTCCCCCTACACCAAGGAATTTACTTACACCGAGGATGTACTGCTCAGCGGCATCTTTGATACCAACCAGTTCTATTTCCGGGTGCGCCCCTACTGGGACACCCAGTATGCCTATGCCCGGATCCAGTACACCCTGAGCCAGCTCATCGGCGAGGGGCCTGCCAGCCTGACCTTCTCGGTGAACAACAAGCCCGTGTATTCCTGCAAGGTGGCCTATACCGACGGCCAGCAGCAGATCCTCTACGTCCCCATTCCGTTGGATTTGCTGAACACCGGCTACAACAGCTTCGGCGTCACCGGCTATGTGCGCATTTATGACGACGAGGGCTGCATTGACGACCTGACGGGAGCCAACTGGGTGCGCATCGAAGAAAGCTCTTTTGTGACCGTGGGCTATGACGTGGTGGACTCCCGGAACGAAATTCAGTGGTACCCCTACCCCTTCCTGTCCACCACCGACGAAACCGGCAGCCGCACCGCCGTGGCGGTGTCCGATGCCGTGAACGAGGGAGAGCTGGCGGCGGCGCTGCTTCTGCGGGCCGATCTGTCCGCGGAAACCGACGGGGAGGACGAGATTACCCTGACCACCCTTTCTCAGGCGGAGGATTTTGACAAAAAAGTGGTGGTGTCTCTGGTGGAAAATCTGCCGGAGGACTTGAAAAGCCACCTGCAAAACGGCGGGGAGAGCCTGACCGACCGGGCGGCCATCCGCGCCTTTGGCACGGGGGAAGACCGGACGCTGCTGATTGCCTCCGCTGACGAAGACTGCCTCATGGAGGCGGCCAGACTGCTGGTGGACGAGAGCCGGGTGCTTCAGGAGAGCAAAACCATCACCTATGTGGAGCGGGGAGCCAGCCAGCTGATGCTGGACGCTTTGAGCTACGGCAGCGACAGCCAGATCTACACCCTGCAAAGTCTGGCGGGCGGCGGCCTGAGCTATGTGGGTCCCTTCCACCAGGAGAAGACCATTTTCCTGCCCTTCTCCGGAGGCTATGTACTCTCCGGCACCGGCAAGATCGACCTGAGCTTCCGCTACAGCGAGAATCTGGATTTTACCCGATCCCTGGTGACGGTTTACTGGGGAAGCACCCCGGTGGCCAGCAAGAAGCTGACCCGGGAGAACGCCGGCGGGGATACCTTAAGCTTCTCCCTGCCCTCGGACGTGGTGGGCGCCACCGCCGGAAGCATTCAGGTCGCCTTCGACCTGGAGCTGCCGGATCTGTTCTGCACCCCTCGGATGGACGAAATGCCCTGGGCTTATGTGGCGGAAACCTCTACCTTCTACCTGCCTGTGGGCAAGACCGGACGGCTGTCCTTCGACAACCAGCCCGCGCCCTTTGAGATGAGCAACCGGTTCAACGCCCTGACGGTGGTGGTTCCCGAGAACATGACCCGGACGGAGCTGAATACCCTGGGTCAGGTGACGGCTCTGTACGGCGTGAACATCAGTGCCTACGGAGACATTCAGGCCGTCCGGGCAGGCGATTTCGATGAAAACACCGACCGGAACCTGATCGTGCTGGGGACTTATCAGGATAACGCGCTGCTCAGAACCCTCAACGACCGGCTGTCCTTCCGGTATACCCAGGACGGCACCGGCTTTGCCAGCAACGAAAGCCAGATTTTGTCCCAGGATTACGCCCGGCGCATCGGCGTTATGCAGCTGCTGCCCTCGCCCTATGGGGAGGATCGCTCCATTCTGGCGGTGTGCGCCGCCGGAGCCGAGGCCATGAGCCGGATGGGGGAGTATCTGCAAAAGGACGAGAACACCTGGAAGCTGAAGGAGGACGCGGTGATCTTCGACCCCAACGGGGAAATCCACACCTATCGCTTCCTCCAGGACACGGCGGCACAGACCCCGGATCTGAAGGAATTTGTGAAGAACAACAAGGACACCGTACTCTTCGCCGTGGCGGCGGTTTCCGCTATGGCACTGTTCCTGCTGGCGGTGATCCTGGTGCTGGTGCGCATCTATCTGAACCGCCGAAAGGATTAAGAATGAGAACGAAAAAAGTCATGCTGGTCTTCGGCACCCGGCCGGAAGCCATCAAAATGTGCCCGCTGGTGCGGGAGCTGAAGGCAAGGCCGGACTTTGAGACCCGGGTCTGCGTCACCGGCCAGCATCGGGAGATGCTGGAGCAGGTGCTGGCGTGCTTTCGGGTGAAGCCCGACTATGACCTTGCCATCATGGGGCCGGGACAGACTCTATTTGACATTACCCGGAAAATTCTTGACGGCATGAAGCCGATTCTGGAGAAGGAGAAGCCCCAGGCGGTGCTGGTGCATGGGGACACCTCCACGGCCTTTGCCGCGGGACTGGCCGCCTTCTATCTGGGGCTGCCGGTGGGGCATGTGGAGGCGGGGCTTCGCACCTACGACATCACAGCCCCCTTCCCGGAGGAATTCAACCGCCAGGCGGTGGACAGCCTGTCCACCTGGTTCTTTGCCCCCACCGGAGGGGCAAGAGAGGCGCTTCTCCGGGAGCGCAAGAACCCTGACAGAATCTACGTCACCGGCAACACCTCCATCGACGCCCTCCAGCAGACCGTCCGGCGGGACTATACCCACCCGGAGCTGGCCTGGGCCAAGGAGAATGGATCCCGGTTCGTGCTGCTCACCGCCCACCGGCGGGAGAATCTGGGAGAGCCGATGCTGGACATTTTCCGGGGCATTCGCCGGGTTCTGGAGGAGCATCCGGAGGTGCGGGTGCTCTACCCCATCCATAAAAACCCCCTGGTTCGCCAGGCGGCGGAGCAGGTTTTCTCTGGGGAAGACCGCCTGCGGCTCATGGAACCCCTGGACGTGCTGGATTTTCACAACTTTATGGCGCAAGCCGACCTGATCCTCACGGACAGCGGCGGCATTCAGGAGGAGGCTCCCGCTCTGGGCAAGCCCGTTCTGGTGCTGAGGAACACCACCGAGCGGCCGGAGGGCGTGGCGGCGGGAACCCTGAAGCTGGTGGGCACCCGGGAGGAGGACGTGTACCGGCAGTTCAAGAGCCTGCTGGAAAACGAGGCGGAATACCGGCGCATGGCTACCGCCTCCAACCCCTACGGCGACGGAACGGCCAGCCGTCAGATCGCCGATGCCTTGACCCGGGAGCTGGGCTGACATGAAAGAGAATCCAACCTTACGGCAGCAGAATCTGGCTGCCCTTGCCCTGGCGGTCATCGGCCTGCTGGGCTGTGTGATGATTTTGTTCCTGCCGCCCCGGCCAACCATGGCGGACACGGGACTCTATAGCCTGGTTTTGCCCCAGCTGGGGCTGACCCAGGGAAGCACCCAGGGAGTTTTTGCCGGAACGGGCATCCCCTGGGGCAGTTTGCTGCAATGGACATCCGGCCCCAGCCTGGTGTACCCGGCTGCCCTGGCGCAGCTTCTGGCCTTCGGCGGGGAGGTATCGCTGACCCTTTTGGCCGGAATCCTGGCGGTACTCTATGCCATCGCCCTGTTTTTCCTGTGCAAGGCTCTGTGCGCCCGGTTCGGAGGCTGGGGAATGCTGGCGTCAAGCCTGTGGGCATTGGCCGGTATCTGCGGGAATTATGTGCTTTATTTTGCCTCCCTCTATGCCTGGGGGTGGCTTTTGGTGACGGCAACGGCCTTTGCCGCCGCGGCCTTCCGGGGCATGGCTCTTCTGCGGCAGGGCGTAGGGGGCAAAACCGTGTGGCTTCCCCTGTGGCTGACGGGGCTGCTGCTGCTCACGGCCAGTGAGCTGTGCGTCGTGCTGCTTTTGCCGGTTCTGGGGCTGTTTTTCCGGCAGGCACTTTCCGCGGAGAAGGTGCGCCGCGGGAAGGCTCTGGCGGTGCTGGCGGCGGCGGTGCTTACCCTGTGCGCCGGACGCTTTGCCCTGGAAAACGGCCAGATTTTCAACCAAACCAACCTGTATCACAGCTTTTTTGACGGTCTTCTGACCCTTTCCCCTGACCCGGAGCAGACCCTCCGGGACTTTGAACTGGACGAAAACCTCCTTCAGGATGTGGGAAAATCCGCGTATTTACCTGAGGAGGACTACTATATTTCCCCCAACGCAGATCGGGCGGCGGAAATTCTTGACCATCTCAGCTATGGACGGATCGCCGCCTACTATCTGCGCCATCCGGGCCTGCTTTCCGCCATGGCGGGAAAGCTCCTGGAAACCGGCGGTCATGTGGACGTGGGTCTGTGTGTCTGCACCGAAGGAACTCCGGTGCCACGGGGAGACTACTGGGATTTGCTCCGGAGCTTCCTGTTTTCCGGCACCGGAAAATTCCTGGCGGTGTCGGTGCTGTGCGCCCTTGTGGGGCTGGGTGCCTGCCTGAAGAAGAAAACCGCCTGGGGGCTTCCCGGACTGCTGCTTCCCTTGTGCGGCGGACTCTGGCTTCTGGCGGCTATCCTGGGCTGCGGCCTGGCGGAGGGAGAGCGGAACCGGATCGGCTTTCAGCTGCTTTTCGACGGCCAGCTTGTGTATCTTCTGACCCTTTCGGGGCTGGCCGTCACCGGCCTGTTCCGGACGGTGGTTTATTCGCCCCTGAGTGCCAGAACGACCCCGGAGCCGGTTTTCCCGGCGGAAGGCTATGTGCCCTTCCGGGTACCGGCCTGGACGGTAAAGGCCAGGGCAAAGCTGTCTGCCATTTGGGAAGACCCCAGGGCTTTTTCCCGATGGATGGCCTTCCTCTGCCTGACCGTCATGGTGCTGGTGCTCTATGTGCCCCGGTTCGGTGCCTACAACAACGGCGACTTCGGCCGGATGATGGACGCCATGGGTCTGGTGCATACCCCGGAGAACTATTTCCACCCGGAGACCCAGTACCAGAAGGTCATTGAGGGTTACGACTATCTGGAGCCTTACGACTGGACAAGAATCCGACCCGGCAAAATGGAGCTGACCCAGAGCTGGCTTTCCGCGCTCATGCGGGTGCTCTATGACCTGGCGGGGGTGCCCTTCTCCACGGCCATTCTGGCACTGTTTCACCTGTTGACCCTGAGCCTGTGTGTTTATGCGCTGCTGACGGCTCTTTACCGGCAGTGGGGCAAGGGGGCGGCCACGGTGGGGGGAATCGGATATCTGCTTTTCTTCTGCGGCAGCTACAACCTAGGCTGGCTCAATTCCCTCTACGGCGAGGGCATTGCCTTTGTAGGGCTGATGCTGGTGCTGGCGTCCAGCGCGAAGACCATCCAGGCGCAGACCGCCTCCGAACGCCGGTGGGGACTGGTGCTGCTGGGCTTCTCCTGCGTATATCTGGCCTGCGCCAAAGCCCAGTACGCGGTTCTGGCACCGGTGCTGCTTTTGTGGTGGGCGGTGCTGGCGATCTCCACGGCGGAGGGCATGAAGAAAAAGCTGATCTCCGTCGGCGCGGCGGTGCTGGTGACGGCTCTGCTAGGCTCCTACGCTCTGGGCGTTTACGGCAATAACGAATCCATTTCCTCTCAGGACACCCTCTACAGCGGCCTGATGAACGGCATTCTTCTCTACGCCGACGACCCGGAGGAAGCCCTGGAGGATCTGGGGCTGGATCCCGGCCTGATCGCCGACAAGGGCAAGCACCCCTATCTTCCCAAGGAAGACTATTACTGCCCGCCCAGAACGGAAAAGGCGGAGGAGCTTCTTTACAGCAAGGTCAGCTCCACCAAATACCTTGCGTGGTACTTAAAGCATCCCAAGGCCTTCTGGCATCTGTTGGATGACACGGCAAGCTACGCGGCAGACCCCATGCCGGACTTCAATCTGTATATCGGGGAGACCAATGTGGGGACTCACCGGACAGTGAACAAATGGAACCTCTGGGCGCAAATGCGTCCGAATCTGCTGCCCCGGCGGTTTGCGGGCTATCTTCTGCTCTTTGGCCTTCCGGCAATTGCCGCGCTGATGACCATTTTCCGGAAGGGAGCCGGCAGAAGACGAAAGCTCTACGCCGGACTGCTGCTGGTGCTGCTGGCCATCGGCGCCATGCAGTACCCCCTGCCCATGGTGGGAAACGGCCGCTCCGACCCCATCAAGCAGCTGTATCTGTTCCGGGAGGTCACGGATTTTACCTATCTGTTTCTGCTGACCTGGGCTTCCGCCCGGATGACAAGGCGCAAATAACTTCATTCAAGAAAGGCACGATATCATGCAGGCACGAAAGACATGGTTCGCGGGACTGTGCGTATTTTTATATCTCTGTGGCAGCGTCTACACCCTGCTCAGCGGCTTGTCCACCCTGGGGGAGGGTCGGGAATATCCCTACCTCTACCCGGCGGGGCTGATTGTGCTGATGTGCGCCGCCCTGTTTTGCGCGGTGGCGGTGTGTACCCTGTGCGCCCGGTTCCGGCTGGCCGAAGGGCTTTCTTCCCACCCGCTGGCGGCCTCGGCTCTGGAATGGGGTCTGGGGGCGGCGATCCTGCTGGCATCCTTCGGGGTGCGGATGGTGTATATCCGCCACTTTCCCATGGAGCCGGAGTCGGACTATAAAACCTATTACGAGATCGCCCAGCTTATCAACCGGGGAACCCTTCTGGAGGACGGGGCGGGCTACTGCGACTATGTGTCCATGTTCCCCCACGTCTATGGCTACAGCAGCGTCTTGGCTCTGGTGATGCGCGTTTTCGGAAGCTCCGTCTGGGTGGGGCAGGTGTTCAACGTCTTCTGCGCGGTGGCGGCCTGCTTCTTCCTCTGGCGTAGTGCGGCCATGCTGGCGGGCAGAGCCTCCGGCCTGGCGGCACTGGCACTTGCGGCCTTCTGGCCCTCTCAGATTCTCTACAACAATTTCCTGGCGGCGGAGTATCTGTTTTCCGCCATGCTCCTGTTCTGCCTGTGGCTGTTTCTGGTGCTGGTCAGGGTGGATATCTCCGATGGAGAACCCCAGACCGGGCTTCTGTTGGGACATATTTTCCTGGGCATTGCCCTGGCCATGACCTCCGCCATCCGGCCTATGGCCATGCTGCTGCTGATCTCCATTTTGCTGTATCTCGTTCCCAGTCAGGCAAAGCTGCCTTTGCGGCCGGCTAACGACCTGCCGGTGTCCGCCCGGGTCATGAGCCGGGGCTGGATCCGGGGAGCGGTGATTCTGGCGGCTTATCTGTTTGCCTCCGCCCTGACGACGAAGTCCGTGTCCTTCCTGGTGGACAGGCCTCTGGCGGGAGGCAGCGCCTCCTTCGGTTACAATCTGCTGGTGGGACTGAATCAGGAGTCCTTCGGCGGCTGGAACCAGGTGGACGCGGATTATCTGTACGATGCGCTGGCGCAGACGGGCAGTGCCCAGCTGGCCCAGGCCGCCTGCCGGGATCTGGCCATGCAGCGGCTGAAAGCCCCGCTGCCCAGCCTTCTGAATCTGTTCTTCCATAAGTACAGCGTCCTCTGGGCAAACGACGACTACGGCTCCACCTGGAATCTGCTGTTCCTGGATCAGCAGGGGACGTTGACCCAGGCGCGGCAGACCTTCCTCTATGCCGCCCGGAACCTGAATAATTATGTCTATCTGACGGCGGTGGCCTTTTCCGCCCTGGGGGTGTTTCTCACCGTCCATCGCCGGGGCACCTGGGCCTATGTGCCGGCGACTCTGTTTTTGGGGACGGTTGCTATGCACCTGCTGGTGGAAAATCAGAACCGGTATCATTTCCACGCCCTGTATCTGTTCGCCCTGCTGGCGGCGGTGGGGCTGCATTTGCTCTACGAGGAATGCGGCGATTACCTTGTCCGGGGTCGGGCGGCCAGAACCAGGGTCTTGGAGGAAAAACAGGCGGAACGGGCAGCCATGGCTCGGATCGAGGAGGCTCAGAGCTACTGCGCCCAGCTTCAGCAGCAGAAAATGGAGGGTCAGTTCGACATGGCCTCCGCGCTGAAGTCCGGCCATGTCCGGGTCTCCGTGTCGGAGGCGGTGGAGAAGGAACCGGAAAAAGAACCCGAAAAAGAGCCGGAAAACGTGGGATAAGGAGAGACCATGGAAAAGCTGCAAAAGATTCTCATTGGAGCCATGGCGTTCTTTTTCCTGCTGGGGGCGGCGGCACTGGTGCTGCTCCTGCGGCCGGAGCGGTCGGTCGCGGCGGCGGAAACCCAGGCGCGGCAGACCTTGACCCAGTCCATCCGGCGATACCCGGACAACCTGCGGCTGGGACAGGTGCTGACCGAGCATACCTTCACCACCCCGGACGGACAGACCACCACCCTTTCCGCCCACCTGGGGGCGGAGTGGACGCTTTGCATGTACTGGGGCAGCTGGTGCGGCTACTGCGAGAAGCAGGTGGAGCTGCTTGCGCCCCTGACCCAAAAGCTGGAAAATCTGGGCGTGAAGGTGCTGCTTATCGACAAAATGGATCCCCAGAAGGAAAGCCTGGAAGCGGCAAAGACCGCCATTTCCGAGAAAGGAATTCTCTTTGACTGGATCATTGACGAAAATCTGACGGTTTATGAGGCGTTGGGGATGCACATCATTCCCACCACCTTTTTCCTGGACAGCACCGGGCGGGTGCGGCTGTGTCGGGCGGGAACCATCGGCTCCGAAGCGGAGCTGGAGGCACTGCTGGATTACGCGAAAAACGGCGGTGCTTCCGGGACGGAAGAATTTGTCCGGGAGAACCTGCTGAATGCCGAGGGCGGCGTGAGCATGCACGTCTATGAAAGCTCTGCCCAATCCCCCAGCGGCCGGGACGTGCTGGCTGAGAGCCAGGGTCTTCTCATGGAATACGCCGCAGAAACCCACGACCGGACATTGTTTGAGGAGGCCTACGGCTATGCCAAAACCAACCTGGATCGGCAGGGCTTGCTGGCCTGGTACGCGTCAAACGGGGGAACGGGAAACGTCAACGCCCTGCTGGACGATCTGCGGGTGCTGAAAAGCCTGAACGCCATGGGAGGCTACACCGAGGACGTCATGTCCCGAGCCATCGCCATTGCCGCGGGAAACCGGGACGAAAAGGGAAATCTTGTGGATTTTTACAGCTTTGCGGACGGCGGCCGTGCCAGTCGCCTGACCATGTGCTACTGCGACTGGCAGGCGTTGGAAATCATCCGTCCCTTGGTTCCGGGCTTCGGCGACAGCCTGGAAGCGGCGGAGGAAATCCTGGAGGGGGCGTATCTGGGGGGCGATTTCCCATTTTACGCCAACTACTACGACTACGAAACGAAAACCTACGACGATTCTTCCCTGAACATGGCCGAGGCCATGCTGACATTGCTTCACCAGGCTCAGGCGGGACAATTGAAGGATGCTTCCCTGGGCTGGCTCCAAGCCCAGATGGCCGGGGACGGAATTTACGCCCGGTATGATATTCACGGCAATGTGGTGTCCGGCGGGGATTATGAGTCCGCCGCAATCTATGCCATTGTGGGTCTGATCGCCCAGGAGGTGGGGGACGACCTGCTTCTGACCCAGGCGGTGAGCCGGATGGAGGCCTTCCGGTGCTTTGCGGCGGGAGACCCGCTGAACGGAGCCTTCGCCGACAGTCTGGAGGACGTGAACGCCTTCGACCAGTGTCTGGCTTTGATTCTGTATGCCGGGATGGATTCCCAGGAGACATAAAGGAGAAGCCTATGCTCTACAATTCTCTGCAATTTCTGCTATTTTTCCCGGCGGCGGTGCTGGTGTACTACCTGACCCCGGCGAAACGGCGATATCTCACTCTGGTGCTGATCAGCTTCGCCTTTTACATGTGCTTTAAGCCCATGTATGCCCTGCTGCTCCTGGGGGTAACGCTTGTGACCTACCTGGCTGGACTTGCCATCGGCAAACGCCGGGCAGCTGAGAAAGCTGGAAAGCATCCGGGGGTCATGTGGCTGACAGTCGGCTTGGTGCTGTGCCTGGGATGCCTGTTCGTCTTCAAGTACTATTCCTTCTTCGTAGGCGACGTACTCCGGGGGATCCAGGCGGTGTTTCCGGAATGGGGCGTGACCAGCCCTGCCCTGAAGCTGGCTCTGTCCGTGGGCATTTCCTTCTATACCTTCCAATCCCTGGGCTATGTGTTTGACGTTTACAGCGGCAAGCAGATGCCGGAGCGGAATTTCTTCCGGTACGCCGCCTTCGTGTCCTTTTTCCCCCTGCTGTGCGCCGGACCCATTGAGCGGGCGGGTCGGATGCTGCCCCAGCTGGCAAATCCGGAAAAGCCCAGTGCCCACCGGATGAAGCGGGGGCTGTACCGGATGCTCTGGGGGTATTTCCAGAAGCTGGTGATCTCCGACCGGTGCGCCATTGCGGTGAGCCAGGTTTTCGGCAATTACGAGGCCTACGCCGGGTTCCAGCTGGTGACGGCGGCGGTGCTTTTCGCTTTTCAAATTTACGGGGACTTCGCCGGCTATTCCAATCTGGCCATCGGCGCGGCGGAGGTCATGGGCTTCCGGGTCATGGACAATTTCAATACCCCCTATTTCTCCCGCTCTATTGGCGAATTCTGGCGCAGATGGCACATTTCCCTGTCCAGCTGGTTCCGGGATTACCTCTATTTTCCCCTGGGCGGCAGCCGGTGCAGCCGGGGAAAGCACTACCGGAATATCCTGATCGTGTTCCTGGTCAGCGGCCTGTGGCACGGAGCCGGGTGGACATTCCTCATCTGGGGCGGCCTGAACGGACTGTTCCAGGTGGTGGGCGCCCAGACCCTTCCCGCCCGGAAGCGGCTTCGGGAAATGCTTCACATCCGGCAGGATTCCCTGGGCTACACTGTCTTTCAGATGCTCCTGACCTTCTGCCTGGTGGACATCACCTGGATTTTCTTCAACGCTTCCGATGTGCGCGCGGCCTTCGGCCTGCTCGCCCGGATGGTGAGCACTCTGTCGCTCGGCAATCTCTTCGGCGGCGCTCTGTTCCGGCTGGGCCTGTCCAGCGTGGAGATGCACATTCTCTTCGTGGCACTGCTCATTCAGTTTGCCGTCAGCCTGTGCAATTACCGGGGGATCATTCTCCGGGATGTGCTGGGTCGTCAGGGCTTTGTGACCCAGGATGTTGTGGCAATGGTGGGCATTTTCACGGTGCTGATCTTCGGCATTTACGGCCCGGCCTACAGCGCGGCCAGCTTTATCTACATGCAGTTCTAGGAGGGAGAATATGAGACGAAAAATCGAGATTTTCCTCCGGATTCTCCTGGCACTGGCGTTGTTCTGCGGCTGCTTTTATGTGGTGGACACCACCCTGGAATTCAAGTACGACGACGGCGTGACCCCTATGTCGGATTTTTACAGCTTCCCGGAGGACAGCATTGATGTCCTTCTGCTGGGCAGCTCCCACCTGGGCGTGAACGTGGACACCACCATTTTGTGCAACGACTATGGCATCGGTGCCTATAAGCTCTGGGGCGCCACCCAGCCGGTGTGGAATTCCTACTACAATCTGGCCGAGGCACTGAAAACCCAGCATCCCAAGGTGGTGGTGCTGGAGGAGCTGTGCCTGAGCCATGATGTGGAATACTATGAGTACGCCAACGCGGTGAAAAACACCATGGGTCTGCGCTGGTCCCGGAACAAGGTGGAGGCCATTTTCGCCTCCTATGAACCGAGTGATCGGCTCAATGCCTTCTTCCCCCTGTCCCAGTACCACAGCCGGTACGCCGAGCTGACGGAGGAGGACTTCCACAGCTATTTCTGGGACAACCGGCTCTCCGAACACAACACCCGGGACTGGAACGCGGTGTGTCCCATGCCGGAACCCTCCGAGACCACCGACCGCCAGCCGGTAGGGGAGAAGCAGATGACCTATCTCAAAAAAATCCTCTACCTGTGCAAAAAGAACAATATCCCCCTTCTGGTCATGAAGGCTCCCTACTCCGCCCCGGAGGCGGAAAAGGCTCGGCTCAACACCGTCAACGACTATCTGAAGGAGGAGGGCATTCCGGTGCTGGACTGCCTGACAAACTTCCGGGAATATGGCTTTGACTATGCCACGGATTTCGGAGACACCGCCGGTCACCTGAACAGCACCGGCTGCGCCAAGCTGACGGCCATTCTGGGTCAGTATCTCAAGGACAACTACGACCTGCCCGACCGCACCGGCGACCCCCTCTTTGCCTACGCCATCCCTCAGGACGCGGAATTTATCCTGGGAAAGACTTTCACGGGCGACGGCCAGGCGGAATTCCTGGACACCGGGAAAACCCTCTATAGCGGCAGCCGGGATTATACGATTTTTGCCCGGTTCGCTACCCGCTGTGACAGCAACGAGAAGGTGCTCTTCTCCTGCTTCAGCGAGACGGAGCCCTATCGGGGTCTGCTGGTTCGGCTGGCGGAGGATGGAATGCTGGACGTGGTCGTGGGCAGCAATTACTACACCAAGCTGGCATTGCCGGAGAAGGAATGGGCAACCCTGGCCATTACCAAGAGCGGCAACCAGTATACCTTCTACTTAGAGGGCGAACAGGTGGGTTCTGCCCAGAGCGATTGCGAAAGCTACAGCGGAACCCTGCTTCTGGGCTGTGAGCGGATGGCCAACAACACCCTGGGGCGGCTCAGCGCGGTGCAAATCGACCGGTTCGAGCTTTACGACAACGCCAAATCCTCTGCGGAGTGCCTCAGCTGGACGGCGGAGAACCGGGTGAATCCCAGCCGGGAGCAGATTCTGGAGGGCTGGAAAGGGGCCTACGCCGGAATCGAGGACTATACCATGGACGCGCCCTTCCGGGGAGATGGGGAAGCCTGTTTGGACACCGGCGTGCAGCTGTACGCCGACCCGAAGGCGGACTGGCACCTGACGGCGGACTTGCTGCTGGACGATCAGGACGGCACCTATCTGTCCTGCTTCAACGAGGAGGTGGATGCCTATCGGGGTCTGCTGGTTCGCAAAAGCGGAAATACCCTGACCGTTCAGGTCGGCGGCGGAGCCGGTTTCAGCACCCTGGTATTTGACGGCTCTCACAATACCCTGGACATCGAAAAGACCGGAAGCAGCTACACGGTCAGCTTTGGCGGCACCCTTCTGGGCAGGTTGGACAGTCCCACCCAGCCCTATTACGGCAGCCTCCTGGTGGGCGGGGAGCGGGACTACGATCTGGAGCCCTTCCGCCAGTCCGCTCTGACGGTGTGGAGCCTGACCGTGAAATAAAAACGATTTTCCCGTGAGGCTTTTGGCTTCACGGGAAAATCGCTGCGGGGGAAAATGGATATTTGAAAAAGGGAAAAAGCAAGGTAATACTGTCAGGAAAAATAGAGACGGACGGAGTTAGCGATTGCTAACCACAAAGCTATCATAACGGATTTTGCCCCGATTGTCAATACCTTTTTTGGCAGGATTGGCACTTGACAACCGGGGAGATATGTATTATCATCCCGGTTAGAGGTTGCTAACTCTCAAGATAACACTGAAAGAAGGAACTTTCCATGGGAAACGTGATTATTATTGCAATCCTGCTGGTGATTGTTGTGCTTGCCGTGAACAGCGGCAGAAAGCATTTTGAAGGCAGCGGCGGATGCTGCGGCGGCGGTGGCGAGGAGCGACCCCACAAGAAGCTGGAGGAGCCTGCCATCGGTCAGCGGGTGCTGACCATAGAAGGGATGCACTGCGCCAATTGCCAGGCTCGGATCGAGAAGGCCATTGACCGGCTGGACGGGGTGGTCTGCAAGACCAACCTGCACAAGAAAACGGCTACGGTGTCTTACAGCCAGCCGGTTTCCGACGATATCCTGAAGGAGACCGTGGAGCGTCTGGGCTATCAGGTCACGGACATTCACTGAGCGAAAAGGACAAGACCCCCGGAGGAATTTTCCCTCCGGGGGCTTTGCGCTGTCATGGAAATGCGTTCCAACGGGACGATGAGGGCATCGACCCCTACGGGTTCTTCCGGACAATGTATATCATCGCAATAAAAAACGCATATGGGCAGTGCCATTCGGCACTGCCCATACACAATTAGGGAAATCCATTAGGAGGTATCCATTGAGATTAGGGTGTATTTTAGGAGGTATTTTAGGAGGTATTTCTATGAGGACTGCTTAGGCCAGGGAAGCACCCAGCTTCCGGCAGGCATCCAGAGCTTCCTCGTCGGGAGTCTCCTGGCAGATGACGCTCTCGCAGGCCAGCTTCGCGCCGTCGCCCTGGCAGGTCTCCTCCCAGGTGCGCATCCACTCGCCGTCGCCCCAGCCGTAGGAGCCGAACAGGGCGATTCTTTTGCCGGACAGCTTGCTCCGGCAGTCCTGGAACAGGGGATCGAACTCGCCTTCCTCCAGCTCCTCAGCGCCCATGGCGGGGCAGCCGAAGGCAACGGCGTCAAATTCGTCCATCCGATCCGCGGAGAACTGGGCGGCAGGAGCCAGGCAGACCTGGCAGCCCGCACCCTTGGCACCCTCGGCTACGGCATTCGCCATTTCCTCGGTATTTCCGGTTCCGCTCCAATAAACAACAGCAACTTTACTCATAATGTATTCAACCTTTCCATTTGTGATGGTATATCAACCGGCTACGGTCAGCCGTTCAATATCAATTCCTCTTGCCCAGGCATCGCAGTAGATTCTGGTGCATTTGCGGTACTGGGCGAACTTCCGCCTGGCCCCGGCCTCATCGGTGTAGACCTTCCAGCAGCCGACGCATTTGCAGGTACAGGGCTTGTTTTCGATGAAACCGCACACATCTCCGGGAGGATAGCCCAGGAACAGGCCGATCTCATGGGGAAATTCCTCCCGGGCACGGAGCTTTCTGGCAAGGCGCACCAGGCACTGCTCGCTTTTGGTGCAGTCATAGCCCAGGGGATCCAGGATCCGCACTGCTTCCGCATGACGCAGGTCTGCCGACAGCTGCCGGGGGCGGTAGAGATAAATCAGAGCCTTGTTTTCCGAAAACCGGAGGGGAAGCACCCGAAGTCCCTTCCGGCAGAGCAGCCGGTTCAGCCGGCACAGACTGGACACCAGCTCCGCCCGGTCAGAGCAGGGGCAGGTGAACAGATTCGCGGTTTTGATCCCGGCCAGAGTGGGGGCGCAGTTGCGGATCAGGTAATCCTCGGACATTTCAGCCGCTCCTTTCCGGCTGCCTTGCCAGCCGTCTGAAATATTTTTTCAGCTTGAAGAGAACGATAAGCAGTATGACCAGTCCGGCCAGGGACGTGCCGGTGGAAAGAATGTCGGAGACGGTCATAACGTGCTCCTTTCTGGGGTTAGCAATAGCTAACTGATAGGGTTGCAGCTGGTTAGCGTCTGCTAACCGTCGTTATCATACACGAAGATTGCCCATCTGTCAAGTAGGTAATTGAGAAAGTTTTTTGGGGAGTCTGTGCTGTAAATAGATATGACCCAATGAAAGAGGAAAAAAATCGATGTGGCATATGACAGGTTGCAGGATGGACGCATCGTCAGATGTGTCCG
>DJQM01000044.1 GCA_002437585.1 Clostridiales bacterium UBA6386
TTCATTTTAGCACATACATTTTCGGGAAAACACTTGCAAGATTTCGGGAGGTCTGGTAAACTGGTAGAAAATGGGAGGGGATGCCATGACACGTTTTTTTATATCCCGGCAGGAAATGGCCGGAGAGAAGCTCGCCCTGTCCGGAGAAAACGCCCAGCACGCCAAGGTGCTCCGCCTGAAGCCGGGGGAGACGGTGCTGGTCTGCGACGGGGAAGGGCAGGAGTGCCTCTGCCAAATCGCTTCCGCGGATCCCTGGGTACTGACAGTTTCAGACCGCCGGGAATCTCAATCTGAGGCGGCAGTGCAGGTCAGCGTCTACATGGCCTTCCCCAAGGCGGACAAGCTGGAGCATGTCATCCAGAAAGCCACGGAGCTGGGAGCCTACGAGATCGTGGCCTTTCCCTCGGCTCGCTGCGTGTCCCGTCCCGACGAAAGGAGCCTAAAAAAGAAGCTGGAACGCTGGCAGAAAATCGCCGCCTCCGCCGCCGAGCAGTCCGGCAGGGGGCGGATACCCCAGGTGATTGCGCTGAAAAGCCTTTCCGAAGCCCTGAGCCGGGCTTCCCAGGCGGACAAGGCTCTGATGTTCTACGAACACGAGGAAGCTCTGACCCTGAAAATGGCTCTGGCCGGTACTTACCGCACGGTGAGCCTGCTCACCGGCCCGGAGGGAGGCCTGGAGGAAGGGGAGGTAGCCCAGGCGCGGGTCGCCGGAATGCAGGTGTGTACCCTGGGAAAGCGGATTCTGCGCTGTGAAACCGCCCCGCTGTGCGCCCTGTCCGCGGTCATGTACGATGTGGGCGAGTTTTAACAAAATCGTCCCCCGGCGGGTTGGCCGGGGGATCACTCATTTCTGATTCACGGTGACTCCACCGCTCATAGATTCCATTTCAATTTCGCAGTCCCCGCTGCCGCACAGATATCGATCGCCGCGCTGGGCGGTCTCGAAATCCGACCGGAATTGGCCGGACAGGGTGTCCATCTCCACGGTAAAACCCGCGTCCTTGGGAAGATTCAGCGTAAGGGAGCCGGAGGCGGTGTCCATGCTGATTTCGCCTGGCACATTGTCCAGTTCCGCTTCCACACTGCCGGAAGCGGAATCGTATTCCAGGTTCTCCAGCGCGCCTGTGAGACAGAGATTCCCGGAGGCGGTGTCCGCTTCCACCTTGCCCAGGGTGCAGCCCTCAAATCGGCTTTCCCCGCTGGCGGTGTCCAGACTTACTTCGTCAACGATCAGCCCTTGGACGCTGATCTTGGGGGAGGCCGCGTCTATCTCCAGCTTCCGACAGTTCCAGTCTTTTGGCACCTGAATGGTCAGATCCTTGGTTCCAATCCCCTTGAGACTGGCAATGTCGCTCCTGCGGTAGGAGATTTTCAGGGTATCCCCCTCCTTCCGGCAGAGCATGGCCTCGGTATTCCCGTAAGCGGCGGACTCGCTGACCTGGATGTGGTCGACATCCGCCGTCTGGATCTGAATGTTCCCGGAGACCCAGTCGATCTGAATGCTCCGGATGTCGCCTGCGGGGGTTCCATAGTTCAGGGAATCTGTCGGTAATCCCGTGGCATCTACCACCTCAGCAGCTGTCTGCGTTTGCCTGTAGGGCAGAAAATAGATCAGACCGCCTACCAGCAGGCTCGTCAGCACCACCAAGGTGATGGACCAGCCGATGACCCGGATAATGGCATTACGCTTCATGATTCACCGCCTCCTTCAGATCCCACACAGCCAGCGTAAGCCCCTGCACCGCGCCGGTGATGGGAAAGACCACCCAGGTGATATACCAGGCGGAGGTCGCAAAGCTCAGAAGAAAGTAGACCGCCAGCCCCAATGCCCAACAGAGACCGCCGAGGCTTTTCCGCAGTCGCCGCTTCTGCTGATCGGCCAGGGGACTTTCCGCCGGGAGCAGAGCACACACCAGGTTGCTGATCGCCCCAAGAATGGGAAAGATCACCCAACTGACGTGCCAGGCGCCGGTGAGAAAGCTGACCGCCAGATAAATGACCAGGCCGATCGACCAGATCAACCCAGTGAGACTTTTGCCCAGCTGGGACTTTGGCGCGTCCTCTTCGCCGTCCTTTTCGCTGCTGTTCTTTTTGCCGCCCAGAATGATCAGCATCGTGGCAACGGCCACAAAGCACAGGGTTCCACACAGGCCGAGAGTACCCATGTCCAGGCTGCTCAGGACGAACAGGGGCAGGGGACAGAGAATATACAGCCCCACGGCGATGGCCCGCAGCAGCTTTTTTACCAAGCTGTCGGTGTTTTCTTCCTGAGCCGGAGCCTCCGGCGCGGCGGGCGCCTCCGGCTCCCGGGTGCCGAGAATTTCACTGATGTCCCCAATGCCGCTGATGGCAAGCCGGTAGGCGGCCTCCGGGGTTTTCCCGGCGGCGACAAGATCATCGTACCGATCCAGGGTGTTCTGCAAAATTTCCTGCCGGATGTCCTCACTGTCCGGGGCACCGGCGAATAACAGGTTTACATATTGGATGAGCTGTTCCCGCATGTCTCTTCCTCCGTTTCCAACAGTCGATTCATGATATCTTTGGTTTCCTGCCACTCCCGTATCAGCAGGTCATAGGCCTGTCGACCCTCGGGCGTGATGGTGTAATACCGTCTCCTGGCTCCGACTCCGCTGTCTCCCCAGTAGGAGGTGATGTAACCCTGTTCCTCCAGCCGCTTGAAGGCGGTGTACAGGGTGGCCTCTTTCAGCTCGAAGCGTCCGCAGGAGAGGGTGGAGATGGTTTTGTTGATTTCGTAGCCGTAGCTGTCGCCCCGGAGCAGCCGAGCCAGGATAAGAGCATCGGTGTGACCCCGTATCAGGTCGCCGGCAATGGACATACACATTCCTCCCTTGCGGAAAACATCCTATCACAATATACCTCATCTGTCAAGGTATCTCGCAAAAAAAGATTGCCCAAATTTCGGACAATACAGAAATGTATCAAAACGCATGTCATTGCAAACCAGTGGTGCTCCGCGCAGCGAATNNAATCAAAATCATAATAACTGCCAGTGGCAGTTATACCTTAGTGTAGCGCAACACTGGTGTGACCCCTTCCAGGGATTCCCTCCGGTCACAATCCCCCGGTCATTCCGAAGACCAAAACAGGAAAGCACCAGACCCTTGTTAAAAGATCCGGTGCTATATCATTTATGATACTTCGACCCGGCCTGAATGGCCTCCGCCCGGTACAGCTGCTCCAGCACCATGATCCGGGCCAGATGATGGGGGAAGGTCATAGACCCCATGGAAAGCCGGAAATCCGCCCGCTGCTTGACTCTGGGCGCCATGCCGAAGGAGGAACCAATGAGAAAGCAGGCACTGCTTTTCCCGGAATTTTTCACATGTTTCAGGGTATCGGCGAAGCCCTCGCTGGAGAGCGTCTTTCCCTCCGGCGTAAACACGCAGAACCAGGCTCCCTTGGGAACCCTGGCGAGGATAGCATCCGCCTCCTTTTCCAGCCCGGCGGCGATTTCGGCGGGCGTTGGATTTTCCGGCAGACGAGCCTCCGGCAGCTCCAGAAGCGAAAATCTGCAGTAGCCCCCCAGCCGCTTGGCGTACTCCGCCCCGGCGGAAAGATAGAATTTTTCCTTCAGCTTGCCCACGGCAAGCAGCGTAATATCGAACATGAAAACCTCCAGATGGGGAATACTGGCTTCGGGGGTGAAACAATGGCGAAAAGGAAGAAAATCAGAACCGACCCACAGGGCAGCTACACCGGCCGTCCGGAAATTCCCACGGAAAAGCCGGTGCAGGACGTGGACGACCTGTAATCAGCCATAGGAAGCCACCTGCTGCTTCCATTCGAGCACATGCCGCACGGCGGCATTCAGGGTGTCAACGGAAATCCGCCCGTCCAGCACCGCCTGTAAAACCGCCGGATACTGGGTGGTGTACTCCGTGGCGCACAGCAGGTCGTTTCCGGCGAGAACCGCCATGACCGCGGCTTCGCCCGCTCCGTACTGATCGGTGATGGCCTGCATTACCAGATCGTCCGTCATGATGACGCCGGTGAAGCCCATGGTCTCCCGGAGATACCGATGAACGGCAGGGGAGAGGGAAGCGGGCAGGGAATCGTCCATGGCTTCCACAATCACATGGCCTACCATTACCGCGCCGCAGCCCGCCTGGATTCCGGCGGCGAAGGGCAGAAGATCGTTTTCTTCCAGCTCGGAAAGCGAGCGGCTGTCCAGGGCAATGCCCGTGTGGGTGTCGGCGTTGTTGCCGTAGCCCGGGAAGTGCTTGAGGACGCTGCCAATGTGCTCCTGATTCATCAGGCTGACGATGGAGGATATCACCTGAGCCGTGGTTTCCGCATCCTGACCCAGGGAGCGGTTGTAGAGGAAGGCACTGGGATCCGTGGCAATGTCGCACACCGGCCCCAGATTCACGTTAATGCCAAGACCTGCCAGCAGCTGGCATTTTTCTTCTTCCTCGGAAAGCACCGCCTCCAGGCCGCCCCGGTTCCACCGGGCACGCAGGGAGGAAAATCGCTTGTCCCGGAAGGCGGAATTCCGGCTGATCCGGGTCACGTCCCCGCCCTCCTCGTCCACGGCCAGCAGCAGGGGATAGTCGGCGGCGGCCTGGTAGGAGGTAAGCAGCTTCGTCATGGTCTCCGGGGTCTGCCCCTCAAAATCCTCGCCGAAGAGCACCAGCCCGCCCAGGTGGTACTGGGAAAGATCCGTCAGAACCGTATCCTTGTTGCACCGAGCCAGGAAAAGCTGCCCCACCCGCTGCTCCAGAGACATGTCCTCGATGGCCAGATCAATGGCGTCCTTTTGGGGTGCGGTTTCCGGGGGCACCGTGGGAGCCGCCGTGGCGGCGGAGGTGGGAGCCGCCGTTTCCGGCGGCACAGTGGCGGGAACGGTTTCGGCAGGACGGGGGGCGCAGCCCGCCAAAAGCAGGCAGCAGAGCAAAACAGACAGAATTTTCATAGAAAAACCTCATATTACAGAACGCAGCCGATGAGATACCACAGTGCCAGCAGCAGAAGCGCTACCGGGATGTAGGTGATCAGGGCACCGGCAGAAATGCACACAACAGTGTAGCCGAACAGATCCAACAGGTAGAACACGGCGCAGAGGATGGCAGTGGAGAAGACGGCCTTGCTCACCTGCTTACCGACGATGTTGGAGAAAAAGAAGGTGTACATGGCTCCCAGGAAGGGATTGGCCACGGCGATCACCAGCCCCAGCAGCAGGTTGACCAGGCCGGACAGCAGGCAGAAGGCCAGAATCAGCAGAAGCAGCATGGGCGCGTAATTCACCAGCACTCCGGGCAGGTAGGTCTGGAATGCCCAGCCCACCGACAGATGGAGCACCATGCACACCCCCAGCATCACGACCCGCAGGATTAGCCAGAGAATCAGATTGCTTCCCTTGGGGATGAAGGTGTCCACCAGGTTCACCAGGAACGCCAGCAGCACCAGGGACAGCACCTGGGCGCACAGTGCCGGAAACTGGATATCCGTAATGGGAAGCACAATCAGGTATTCCCCGGAAAAGCTGACGAAGGGCAGCGGCGTGAGCAGCTGGTTCAGGCTCCAGGGATGGAAGGTGTAGATCGCCACCGTGGCCGCGTAGACGAACAGAATGCCCATGGAGGAGGAGACGGACAGGTTCAGGCTGGAACGCTTTCCCAGGAAAACTCTTCCCAGAATGCCGAGAATCAGGGAAATCAGGGAAAAATACAGCATGAACTTGGCGGCGGAAACCACGTCCACCTCCTTGGGAAAATACCGCTGGGCGTGCCAGATCACGTCGGACAGCCCTTCCGGAATGAAGGACGCCGCCGCTGTGGTCACAGCCTGGCCGATGTTGTCCGGTAAAACGGCACTTATGGTAGCTAGGGTAGAATCGAGTTCCATAAAGGGTTCCTTTCCGGGTAGAGTGCACAGACAGAGGTGTTGCAGGTCAACGCCCATGTATCTGCATTCTGCACCAGGTATCAAAACAAACTGTCATTGCGAAGCAGTGACCGATGTCACTGGTGCGGCAATCCGTTCCCAAGTAAAAATGGTTCCTCTATTGGGGTCTTCTCAATAATAGGAAAAGCCGCCGCCATTTCTGGCGGCGGCACAGCATTCCATGGGGAGATAACTTACTTGATCTCGGCCTCGGCGCCGGCTTCCTTCAGCTCGGCGACCAGCTTCTCGGCATCTTCCTTGGAGATGGCTTCCTTCAGGGTCTTGGGGCAGTTGTCCACCAGATCCTTGGCGTCCTTCAGACCCAGACCGGTAGCGGCACGGACAACCTTGATAACGCCCAGCTTGGAAGCACCGGCGCTCTTCAGGATAACGTCGAACTCGGTCTTCTCCTCAACCTCAGCGGCGGCGGCAGCAGCGGGAGCAGCGACAGCAGCGGCAGCGGCGGAAACACCGAAGGTCTCCTCCAGAGTGTGAACCAGTTCGGACAGCTCCAGAACGGTCAGTTCCTTAACCTGCTCAACCAGAGCAGTGATCTTTTCACTAGCCATGTTAATTTCCTCCTAAATTATGTGTCAAAAATAGATGTTTGTGGGGTTGCGCGATCAGGCTTCCGCTTCCGCGGGAGCGCCGCCTTCCTTCTGCGCCCGGATCTGATCCAGGACAAAGGCCAGGCTGGAGATAGGTGCCAGGAAGGTACCCAGGACAGAAGCCACCAGAGCGTTCTTGCTGGGCAGCTCGCCGAAGCCGTTGAGCTGGTCAGCGGACAGGACAGAGCCCTCCACGACGCCGCCCTTGATGGCCAGGGTCTTCAGCTTGTTCTTCTTGGCAAACTCGCAGACGATGCGAGCAGGGGCGATGGGGTCGCCGGTGGTGGAAGCCATAGCGGTGGTACCGTTCAGAACCTCAGAGAAATCGTAGCCACAATTCTTAGTAGCGAAATTGGTCAGAGTGTTCTTCACAACGGAGTACTCTACGCCGGCCTCACGGAACTGCTTACGCAGCTCGGTATCCTGAGCGACAGTGATGCCCTTGTAGTCCACGAAAACCACGGAAGTAGCTTCCTTGATCTTGCCGGACAGAGCGTCAACGACTGCCTTCTTGCTCTCAAGAACCTTAGCGTTGGGCATAATTTTCACCTCCGAAAATAAAAAAGTGTCTTCCTGCCAGAAGACAGAAAGACACGCAAATGTTTTATCATTTCACGCACCTCGGCAGGACTTACCTTTGCGCCTGCTGTCTTTGGCAACTGCTATATCATAGCAGAAGGATTCAGAAAAGTCAATCCCTTTTTCAAGTTTTTTGCGAATTTAAGGCCTTTTCGTAGGGGTCGATTGAGCACATCGGCCCGTGGAATTCTAAGAAGGCGCATGAAAATTCCCCGGATGCGGGAAAACGCATCCGGGGAAGACGGCATATGCTTACAGATACTTGGCAGTAGAGACCTTCACGCCGGGGCCCATGGTGGACACGACGGTGCAGGACCGGATATACTGACCCTTGGCAGCGGCAGGCTTGGCCTTGACCACGGCCTTGACCAGGGTGTCCATGTTCTCGGTCAGCTTCTCGGCACCGAAGGAAACCTTGCCGATGGGGCAGTGGATGATGTTGGTCTTGTCCAGACGATACTCCACCTTACCGGCTTTGATCTCCTTGACGGCGGCGGCCACGTTGGGGGTCACGGTGCCGGCCTTGGGGGAGGGCATCAGACCCTTGGGACCCAGAACCTTACCGAGACGGCCAACGATACCCATCATGTCGGGGGAAGCGACGACCACGTCGAAATCGAACCAGTTCTCCTTGGTGATTCGCTCCACCAGCTCCATGCCGCCGACGTAATCGGCGCCGGCAGCCTTGGCCTCGTCCACCTTGGCGTCCTTGGCGAACACCAGCACCCGGCGGGTCTTGCCGGTACCGTTGGGCAGAACCACGGCACCGCGGACCTGCTGGTCGGCGTGACGGGAGTCAACGCCCAGCTTGATGTGCAGCTCAACGGTCTCATCGAACTTGGCGGAAGCACCCTTCACAACCAGCTCCAGGGCCTCGGTGGGATCATACTGAACGGAGCGGTCAATCAGCTTGGCGCTCTCCTGATACTTTTTGCCTCTAAACAATGTTTTATCCTCCTTATCGTGGTGATGCGGAAAAATCCTCCCACATTTCCGGTTCCAGAATTACCGGACAAGCAATTATCAATCGACGACGGTAACGCCCATGGAGCGGCAGGTACCGGCAACCTGAGACTCAGCAGCCTCCAGAGTGGGGCAGTTCAGGTCAGGCATCTTGGTCTTGGCGATCTCGGCGATCTGCGCCTTGGTGATGGTACCGACCTTGGTCTTGTTGGGGACACCGGAACCCTTCTCCAGACCAATGGCCTTCATGACCAGCAGGGGGGTCGGAGGAGTCTTGGTGATAAAGGTGAAGCTGCGGTCAGCGTAAACGGTAATGACCACGGGAATCTTATAGCCCTCCATGTCCTTGGTGCGGGCGTTGAACTCCTTGATGAAAGCGGCGATATTCACGCCGTGCTGACCCAGAGCGGGGCCGACAGGGGGGGAAGCGGTTGCCTTAGCGGCGTTGATCTGAAGCTTGATAATGCCAGTGACTTTCTGTGCCATAATAAGCACCTCCTGAATAAGATGTGGTAGCGATGCGCTTAAAGCGCATTTTTTCGGGGTATTTCACCCCTCCCACCCGGCAATCGAATGAAAATTCGACGCGATTACTGGGATACGACCTCCACCATATCGAGCTCGAACTCGACGGAGGTCTCGCGGCCAAACATGGAAACCACCACATTGACGCAGTTGTTGTCCACGTCGATGCTTTCCACGGTGCCGGTGAAGGAGGTCAGCGGGCCGTCCAGAATCCTGACGGTATCGCCAACATGGTAGTTGACGATGATCTCCTTCTTTTCCACGCCCATGGCATAGACCTCTTCGTCCGTCAGGGGAGTGGGATCGTTGCTGGACGTACCGACGAAGCCGGTGACGCCCCGGATGTTCCGGATCACATGCCAGGTGTCGTCGCTGTAGACCATCTTCACCAGCACATAACCGGGGTAGACCTTCCGGTCAAAGGTTTTGCTCACGCCGGACTCGGTGATCTCGGTAACGGTCTCCAAGGGAATGGAGACGGCCAGGATCACATCGTGCAGGCCTCTGGATTCAACGGTTTTCTCGATGGTAGCCTTGACAGTGTTCTCATAACCGGAATAGGTATGCACAACATACCACTTTGCAGCTTCTGCCATCGGCGGCTCCTATCAGTGGAAGGCGCCGATCAGAGCGTCAATGCCGACCTGAGCGACAAAGTCGAACAGCCAGATGAACACGCCCACGGCCACAACGCAGCCGGCGACGATCACGGCGTTCTTCAGAACCTGCTGAGGGGTGGGCCAGACGACCTTCTTCAGCTCGCTTTTCAGCTCACGGAAGTACTTGGCAATCCTGCCCCAGGTTCTCTTGAACCAGTTTTCCTTTTTGACTTCAGCCATGAATTGCGAGCCTCCTTACTTGGTCTCGTTGTGGACGGTGTGCTTCTTGCAGAATCTGCAATACTTCTTCATCTCGAGACGGTCGGGGTCATTCTTCTTGTTCTTCATGGTGTTGTAGTTTCTCTGCTTGCACTCAGAGCATCTCAAAGTGACTTTCACGCGCATAACGGCACCTCCTTAAACATTGCCTCCCTGTATCACTCCGGCTAGTAAAAATTTAGACAGCGGGCACTACATTTTCCCGCTCCGGGGCTGAAAAAGGCGCACAAAAAAAGCCCTTTTTCACAGGTAAAATCATTCTAACACAGGGGGATGCCAAAGTCAACCACTTTTTTCGCTGTTTTCCGGCCTTTTTGCCGGGGGAATTCCGGGAAAACCTCCGGATCCCTTGCGGTCTGGCTTTTCGCATGCTATCCTGATCCTGAACACTATCAATCGGAATTTGTGTGGATTGAGAAATGGACGTTAAGATAGATTAAAATCGTGATGGGTTAGCTGTTCTTGACATTTAGGCTGGGCATAGTATAATGATGATACAAAATTTATGACGTGGGATTTTCAAGGCATGGATGTGCTGCTTTTAACCACGCAATTGTGCGGAACAGTTGCGTGTTTTTGTTCTGCAATTTTAGGAGGACATTATGAAAGCAATTCAAAACTTGAAAACCATTATGAAAGAACTGATCTGGTTCAGTCTGCCGCTAATCCTGAGTGGAGTATTGCAACAACTCTACAACTGGGCAGATGCGTTCATTGTTGGAAATTTTGATGGAGAATTATCCCTGTCTGCGATTGGTGTAACGACAACGCCTATCAACTTCTTTATCACAATAATCACAGGTTTCACATTGGGGTTATCTGTTTTAATTGCCAAAAATTTTGGTGCGCAAAAGCAGGAAAATATCCCGCCGCTGTTATCCGCGTTTGCTGTGGTACTTGGTAGTATGTTTCTGATGATCGCGGTTGGCGGGTCTGTACTATCCTATCAATTCATGGAGCTTCTGCATACTCCGTCTGATACCATTAACCTTGCCAGCGGCTATATCCATATTATTTTCCTTGGATTGCCGTTTTTAGCAGTCTACAATGTTTACACCGCGACATTGCGTGGAATTGGAGATAGCCGCATTCCATTTCTCTCTATTCTGCTTTCCTCAATCGTTAATGTAATATTGGACATTCTTTTCGTTGCAAAACTACATTGGGGAGTTCAGGGCGCGGCTATGGCAACTGTATTTTCGCAGGCTACAATGACCGTATTCATCATATTATACGGAAGCAGCAAATATAGTTGGTTAAAATGCGGCTATCGAAAGACAAGTTTCTCCGGAGCCGTCATTCGAGAGGGAATACAATTCGGACTGCCACCAATGTTGCAGTCCAGTATCAGCTCCTTAGGTGGATTGGTTTTGCAGGATTTTATGAACCGCTTTGGAACAGACACCGTTACCGCCATTACAACCGCGTATCGAATTGATACCCTGGTCATGCTGCCCATCGTGAATCTTGGCTCAGGTATTTCCACGTTCACAGCCCAAAACTACGGTGCAAAAGATGAAGTGCGTACTCGAAAAACTCTCTTTGCCGGCACGCTTCTGGCGATCCTGATATCTCTGGGGCTTACCGGACTCGTGATCCCAACGGGAGGAAAAATTATTGCCCTGTTTGGGGCTGGTACAACCGCTGTCACAATCGGAAGTGCTTTTTTTCAACGTATTGCCTGTTTCTATCCGATTTTCGGCTTAGCAACAGCATTCCGTGGATACCTTGAAGGAAAAGGAGATCTACTCTACTCCAGCATTGCAGGTATGATTTCATTGGCTGTTCGCATTATTGCTTCTTATGCAATGGCTCCAAATTTCGGAAATATGTCGATTGCCTATGCGGAAATGCTTTCCTGGGTATGTCTGCTCTTTATGTATCTGATACGATTTGCAAAGAACCGAAAACAGGATTTGATGAAATGATAACTTTTATCTTCAGAATTTATGAACTTTTAGAGAATACGAAAGCAGGGATTATGTATGGTGAATGGAACGGCCATGATCGATTGCTGACAGACTGACACAGGAAAACCTGCTATTGTATAGAAGGAAACAGAAACAGGAGAAATTTATGAAACGAATCATGGGAATCGATTACGGCGACGCCCGCACCGGCGTGGCCATTTCCGACCTTTTGTGCTCCATCGTGGGGACGACCTATGTGGTGCCCAGCCGGGTCCGGGAGAAGGCGGTGGCGGACATCGTCCGGCTGGCGCGGGACAACGACGTGGGTACCATTGTAGTGGGATTACCGAAAAATATGGACGGCACCGAAGGCTCCCGGGCGGCTCTGTGCCGGGAATTTGCCGAAGTCCTCCGGCAGGCTACCGGCCTGGAAATTGCCATGTGGGACGAACGGCGCACCACGGTGGAGGCTCACAACATCCTCTCCGAGCACAATTACCACGGCAAAAAGCGGAAAAACACCGTGGACGCGGTGGCGGCCGCTCTGATCCTGGAGGGGTATCTGGCCTATCTTCGCCGGTAAAACAGCTCCCTTGCGCCCGCGGCCAGCAGCAGAATGCCGAAGGGCTTTTTGAGCATCCCGGTGTCCAGGCTTGCGGCCATCCAGCTGCCTAAGGAAGCGGCGGCGCAGCCGGCCAGCATTCCGGGCAGGCTTTTGCGCAGGCTCAGCGTGCCCTGCTTTTTGCGCATCCAGCAGCTGATGGCGGCGGCGGGGAGAAAGAACAGCAGATTCATGCCCCGTGCCTCCGCCTGGGACACCCCCAGCACCAGCGTCAGCCACAGCATCAGCAGGCTCCCGCCGCCGATGCCCAGCCCCGTGAGAAAGCCCAGAGCGGCACCTACAATCAGACAAACGGCCAGGGAGTTCAGCATAAATACCGGATCCCTCCCCAGAGGATCAGTACCCCTAGCACCCGGTGCAGCCAGACATCCGGGATTTTCCTCCCCCAGATTCCGGCGGCCAGCCCGCCCAGGGCGCTTCCGGGCAGATAGGGCAGGGCGGAGGTAAAGTCAATTCCCGCAGTCATCGCCGTCACGGCGATGCTCACAAGACACACCGGCAGAATAATCGACAGAGACACGGCGAACACCTGCTGACCTTCAAAATCGGTCAGCACCCCCAGCAGCGGCACCAGCACCAGCCCGCCGCCTGCCCCGAAGACCCCCGCCACCAGCCCCGCGCAGGCTCCGGCAGTCACAAGACCCCAATATTTTCTCAAAAAAATCCCTCCCACAGAAGTGTTTCCGTGGGAGGAATTTCTATTCGCGCTTTCGGCTCAGCTGTTGGAGCCGATGACGAGATCGGTTTTGATATAGCTGGTGTCGCCGTCGGTGATGGTCAGGGCGTTGACCAGCTCCTCCTGCCAGGCGGCCACGTCCGCGGTGCGCAGATCGTTCTGGATCAGGGAGGTGCGGTAGGTGATGTCGGACAGACCCACAAAGTACAGGATGTGGTAGCCATACTCCGTCTTCACAATGCCGGTGTCGCCGCTCTTCCGGCTGGAATCGAAGCACCAGTCGTTGAAGGCCTGAACCATCTGACCGGGGATCACATTTTCATACAGACCGCCGGTGGTGCCGTCGCCGTCGTCAGACTTTTCGTTGGCAAGCTCCGCGAAGCTGTCTTCGGTTGCCTCGCCGGACTTCCACTCGTCATAGATTTCCTCGGCGGTAGCCTTGGCGGCGTCCCATTCCTCGGCGGAGTAGGTCTCATCATCGGAGTGGGCATCCTCAGCCTCGTCGGTGGGGTGCTCAGGCTTGACGAGGATGTGGCGCACATTCACCATCTTGAACTCGTTGTCGCTGGAGCCGTCAAAGTAGACTACATAGCAGCCGCTGAGACTCTCGGTGCCGTCGTCACCCGTGGTGGTGCTCTCAAAGACCTGCTTGTCGCCGGCCTTTCGGCTGCTGTCGCTGACCCAGTCCTGGTAGAGACTGTTCAGGGAGCTGTAGCGGATGTTGGTGCTGGCGGTGCTGGCGGCGGATTCCTCGCCCTCGTTGATGCTCAGCGCGGCGATGGCGGCATCCAGCTCCTCGGTGGTGGTAATGTCGTCGCTTACCAGGCTCTTGGCGGCAGCCCGCAGGGCGGCCTCAGCGGCGGCGGTCTCCTCATCGGTGTAGGTGGTGTTGCCGTCGGCGTCCGTAGTGCCGCCGACGCGGAACTTGGAGATGTCCATATAGTAGGAGTGATAGGAGTAGGAATTGTAGACCTTGGGATCCTCGGCATCCTTCTCGGCGATCTGCTCGTCGGTGTAGGTCAGAGAATCGGAGTAGCTGGCGTAGTAAGCGTCCGCCAGGGAGCTGCGGGTGGAATACTCCCGGAAGCCCTCCTTGGTGGCACCGGCTCCGTACATGGCCTTCAGATAGGCGTTGCCGGACTGGTAGCCATAGAGCGTGGCGTAGGTGTCGATGGAATTGAGGTTCTGCTCCAGCTCCGCGGCCTTGTCCTCAGGCAGGGTGAAGCCCGCGGCCTCGGCGGCATCGGACATGGCGTAGACGTTCCGGGCGGTCTCCTTGGCGGACTCCAGGAAGTCGTCGGCCCAGGTGGTGCCGCTGTCCTCGTCCGTGACCTGCTGATCCAGGGGCTTGCTGGTGTCCAGGCCGAACATGCTGGCATAGCTGCCGTAGTTGGAGTAGAAGGTGTTCACCGCGTCAATGAAGAAGTAGTTCAGTTCCGCGTTGCTCAGTTTGTGATCGCCGATCTGGACGGCCACAGTGTGCCGCTCCTTGTAGCCGCTGTTCTTGATGGTCTGGTTCACGCCCACGAAAATGGCGATGGCAAGCAGAACCACCAGGACGACAACAAAGGCAATGGTGTACAGGCGGGTGGTGGAAGCTTCCTTCTGGGCAGCGATCTGCTTCTGGGTCAGCTTCTCCGCGCCCTGCTCCTTGCGGAGCTGTTTCTTGCTGGATGCGCTCATGTGATCAAATCCTCTCAATTGTCTTCGTGTGTTTTCGCTGGAAATAGCATAGACCCCGGTATTATAACCGAAAATCCGGCCACTTTCAAGGGGAAAAGCCGGAAAATGCAAAAATAGAGAAAAAATTTACAATTCTCAGGGAACCGCTCGGAAAACCCGCCCAGCATCTATGCTTTAGATGTCATTGCGAGGAGGCCGACGGTCGACGTGGCAATCCGTAACCCCTGCCTTCCCTTGAGGGAAGGTGGCACGGCTTCGCCGTGACGGATGAGGGTCTTGGCTCCCCCATAGTGGGAGCCAAGAGAGAACGGATTGCCACACCATCCTGCGGGATGGTTCGCAATGACACCATATTTTTCAGGCTATTTTCGATAAACCCACCCTTAGCAATCCGAAAGATTCTGACGCAGTTCGTTAGGGCGGCCGGGGGATTCTCAAGGGGGCGGCTTTTCGGCAGCGTCCCTTGAGTCGGCTTCTTCTCAAGGTTCTTGCCGAGACAAGAACCTTGCCCCCGGAGGAACCAGTACCGAAAGTTTCTGGGAGAGTTGAGGTACATGGACAGCTTTTTTTCGAGCCGATAAGGGACACGAATTGCGCGGGGTTGCCCCAACAAAAAAACCTGAGGAGCCGAAGCTCCCCAGGCACCCCGCTTTAGCCGTAGCACATCCAATTATGACCTGCACGAAAAGGCAGGTGGGCTGCCGCTCCTGAACCTTACTGCTCCCAGCGTCCACCCCACGTCGCAGCGGGGGCGGGAGGTCTGCAAACAGAACAGGAAGTCTGACTTCCCTAGTAAAAAAATGTGGGTCCAAAAGGACATGCCGACGTACCAAGCAGGAAGATAACAAATTTATTCCTCTTCTTCGGAATCTTCCTCGTAAAGGGAGTCCATAATGAGACCGTAGACCGCTTCCAGCTCCTGCTCATCGTCGATGGCGCAAAGGATCGGCTCCCCGTCCTCCTCAATGGACTTGAGAATGCTGACTTCCAGCTGCAAGGTATCCTGACTGTCCTGGGCGGGAATCACCGCCAGGTAGGTGCAGCCGTTATACTCCAGTGTACTGAGTACCTCCAGCTCGTATTCCTTTCCGTCCTCGTCGGTGATGGTAATAAAATCGGAACCGTACTGATCCATGCCTGCACTCCTCTTTTTCGGATGGCTCTATTCTACCGCCCTGTCTGCATAAAATCAAGAGGGAAAATTGTACGAAAACCGGTGGCGAAATTTTCGACCCGAAAAAGACCGGATCCGCTCAGGACAGGTAATCCTCCAGCAAGCTCTCCAGATCCCGTTGGTTCCGAACGGGAATCCCCGCCTCCAGTGCCTGCCGGTCAGCCTCCGGCAGGGAGGAGACCAGCCGGGGAAAAATCTGCTTCGGCTCACTTTTTCCCGGGTCAAACAGGGCAAGATACCCTTTCCAGGAGCCTACAATTACCACAAACGCCAGCACCAGGGCAGGAAATCTCGACATGCGCACAGACGCTCACTCCTTCCAAAGACAGTATTTCCCGGTCGGTCCGAATTATGTGGTGCTGCCCGAAAGCGAAAGTTCATAAGGAATTCAAAAAATAGGACTTTCGTTTTGCATTTTGGTATGCTATAATCGAATCCGTATTGCTATGCGTATGGCAATGTGGTGGTATCCTTTTCACCTTTTTGCAGGGCATGACCCTGTTTACGGAGGTATTCCTATGGCAAAAAACCATTTTTTTAACAGGCGAGGGAAAAAGCCCAGACAGGAGTGGGATCCTCACTGGCTGATCAAGCTTGTCTACACCGCAGGCTCCGGCGCGCTGTCACTGATCAAGGTTGCCATCGGCGCGGCGGCCACGGTGCTGCTGATTCTGCTTATCTGCGGCGCGGTGTTTGTGGGTACTCTTGGCGACTATCTTCAGGATGATATTCTGGAGGAGGCCAGCAACTGGTCCATGGACGACTATGACCTGGCCCGCACCTCCTTTATCTATTATGTGGACAGCAGCGGCGATATTCAGCAGCTCCAGCAGATCTATACCACCACCGACCGCCAGTGGGCCAGCCTGGACGAAATTCCGGAGGCCATGGTGCACGCGGCGGTGGCAATCGAAGACAAGCGTTTTTACGAGCATCAGGGCGTGGACTGGATCACCACCGTCAAAGCCTGTCTCAATATGTTCTTCGGCGGCGATGATCAGTTCGGCGGCTCCACTATCACCCAGCAGCTGGTGAAGAATCTGACCCAGGAGAAGAGTATCACCGTCCAGCGGAAGGTGATGGAGATTTTCCGGGCTCAGCTTTTCGAAAAGCAGTACGATAAGGATCTCATTATGGAGTATTATCTCAATGAGATCTATCTGGGGCGGGGCTGCTACGGCGTCAAGAGCGCGGCGGCGGAGTATTTCGGCAAGGAGCTGCAAAGCCTGACTCCTGCTGAATGCGCCAGCCTCATCAGCATCACCAATAACCCGTCCCTGTTTAATCCCTACTCCAAGAGCGTTTACAAGTATAAGGGTCTGGAGCGCAACGGCGCGGAACGGAACCGCTACCGTCAGCTGAACGTACTCAGCCAGATGCACGAGCAGGGCTACCTGACCGACGACGAGTATACGGAAGCGATCAGTCAGAAGATGGTCTTCAAGGAGGGCATTGCCCCGGAGGATCGGTGGACGGTGTGCAGCAACGCAGAGTGCGGCTACCAGAATACCCGCAGTCACTTTACCGGGGAGGGGGACGTGTGCTACTGCCCCATCTGCGGCAGCGCCACCTCCGTGAAAACCGATGCTTCCCAGCATGTGTATTCCTGGTTTGTGGACGCGGTGATTGTGGATTTTGCCTCCTATCTTGCCGAGCAGGACGGAAAAGTCTGGGAGGACATGGACGAGAACGCCCGGAACATCTACCTGGATCGGATCCAGAAGGGCGGCTATCATATCTATACCACCATGGACATGGATGTCCAGAAGCAGGTGGACGAGATCTACAACAACCTGGACAATATCCCCTCCACCCGGAGCAACCAGCAGCTTCAGTCCGCCATCGTGGTCATTGACAACACCACCGGCGACGTGGTTGCCCTGGCCGGCGGCGTAGGGGAGAAGACCACCTTCATGGGCTATAACCGGGCCACTCAGGCCAAGCTTCAGACCGGCTCCTCTCAGAAGCCCATTTCCGTCTATGCCCCGGCCTTCGAGTCCGGCAAGGTGACTCCGGCTACGGTCTTCAAAGACCTGCCCATCACCTACACCGACGGTAACTGGCCGAAAAACGACAACCGGCAGTACCAGTACGCCCGGACGGTGTACCAGGGCATCGTGTCCTCGGTGAATACCATTTCCGCCCGGACCCTGGATTCTATCGGTATCGAGTATGGCTACAGCTTCGCCAAGTATAACTTCGGCCAGAAGAGCCTGGTGGAAAGCTATCCTACGGAGTACGAGGTCAAGTCCGACGTTGGCCTTGCCCCGCTGGCTCTGGGCGCGCTGACCCTTGGCTCTACGGTGCAGGAAATGGCCACGGCCTATGCCACCTTCGCCAACGACGGCGTTTTCCGCCAGTCCAGGCTGTACACCAAGGTCTATAACAGTGACGGCGAGCTGGTGCTGGACAACACCCAGGACACCCGAAAAATCCTCAGTGAAAAGTCCGTCAACTATATGAACTACTGCCTGTACAACGCCGCCAACCACGGTACCGGCGGCGCGGCTCTCTTCGGCGGTCAGACCATCGCCGGCAAGACCGGCACCACCTCCTCCAATCGGGATCGGTGGTTCTGCGGCTACACCACCCACTATACCGCGGCGGTCTGGGTGGGCTATGACCAGCCTGAGCAGATCAACATCGGCACGAACCCGGCGGCGGTGCTCTGGCGCAAAGTCATGCAGCCCATCCACGAGGGCCTTCCCAAGGAGGCACTGTATGACGGCAATGCCTTTACCACCGTTGCCATCTGCCTGGATTCCGGCAAGCTGGCCACAAATGCCTGCAAGTCTGATGTCCGGGAATTTGACCGGGTGGTCTACGTCAACGTCTATCCTGAGGATGTGCCCACGGAGACCTGCGACAAGCATGTGATGGTGGACTTCTGCGCCATCGGCGGAGGCGTTGCCACTGAGTATTGCAGCCAGTATCCGGAAAACGGCATTTATCGGGCCTCCCTTGTGAAGATGACGGAGGAGGAGGTTCAGGAGATCCGCAGTGCCTCCCGGGTAGGTTTGGCGTCCCAGTACCTGGATTCCGGCGGAATCTATCTGGAGGGCGGAATCTGGCTGGGCTTCAACAACGACCGCAGCAACCCCAACGGCACGCCCTATCTGGAGTGCATGGTGCACCAGTCGCCTCCCGGCAATGTGGACACCGACACCTCCCAGACACCCGACGACTTCGGCGATTCCGGCTTCTATGACCCGGATAATTACGACGGCTGATGAGAAAACTAAGAGAGAAGAGGATCAGAATATGCTGTGGATTTCCGATGAATGGAAGGACTATGAGGTGCTCGATGCCTCCGGCGGCGAACGGCTGGAACGCTGGGGCAGCCACATCCTGGTGCGCCCAGACCCTCAGGTGATCTGGGACACCCCCCGCAGACAGCCCCAGTGGAAGCACTACGATGCCCGCTATGTCCGCTCCAATACCGGCGGCGGCCATTGGACGGAGAACACCCTGCCCGAACGGTGGCAGGTTCGCTATAAGGACTACCTGACCTTTAACGTCAAGCCTATGAATTTCAAGCACACCGGCGTGTTCCCGGAGCAGGCGGCCAACTGGGATTTTATCCGGGAGAAGGCTGCCTGCGCCGGACGGCCTGTCCGGGTGCTGAACCTGTTCGCCTATTCCGGCGGCGCGACACTGGCGGCGGCCGCCGGTGGGGCGGAGGTGTTCCATGTGGATGCCTCCAAGGGCATGGTGGCCTGGGCCAAGGAAAACGCCGCGGCGTCGGGTCTTGCCGACCGCCCCATCCACTGGATGGTGGACGACTGCGCCAAATTCATCCAGCGGGAGATCCGCCGGGGCAGAAAATATGACGGCATCATCATGGATCCTCCCAGCTATGGCCGGGGGCCCGGCGGGGAAATCTGGAAGATGGAGACCAGCTTCTACCCCTTCCTCCAGGAGACGGCGAAGGTGCTGTCGGATAACCCCCTGTTTGTCATCATCAACTCCTATACCACCGGCCTGGCTCCTTCGGCGGTGGCCTACGCCTCGGACGTGGTTTTCAGCAGCCTTTACGGCGGAAGAACCCAGGCCGGTGAGCTGGGTCTGCCGGTAAGTGCCTCCGGACTGGTGCTGCCCTGCGGTGCCACCGGACGCTGGATGCCCTGAGGGAGGAAGCAATTTGAGCGACATCATTTCTGTAGAACACCTGGCCTACACCTATCCCGGCGTGGAGGGCGCCCCCGGCATCCCGGTTTTCGAGGATCTGAATCTGACCGTTCAGGAGGGAAGCTTTGTGGCGATCCTCGGAACCAACGGCTGCGGGAAATCCACCCTGGCCAAGCATTTCAATGCCATATTGCTTCCCACCGGCGGCAAGGTCTACGTCTGCGGCATCGACACCTCCGACGAGAATCGGATTCTCTCCGTCCGCCGGAACGTGGGCATGGTTTTCCAGAATCCGGACAACCAGATCGTTGCCAACGTGGTGGAAGAGGATGTGGCCTTCGGCCCGGAGAACCTGGGCATTGCCAGCCCGGAGATCCGCCGCAGAGTGGACAGTGCCCTGAAGCAGGTGGACATGTACGAGTACCGGGAGCACGCCCCCCATCTTCTGTCCGGCGGGCAGAAGCAGCGCGTGGCCATCGCGGGCATTATTGCCATGGAGCCTAAGTGTATCGTTTTGGACGAGCCCACCGCCATGCTGGATCCCAGAGGCTGCCGGGAGGTCATAGACACCATCGGACGGCTGAACCGGGAGAAGGGCATTACCGTGGTGCTCATTACCCACCACATGGATGAGGCGGCGAAAGCCCAACGGGTGGTGGTGCTGGACAAAGGGACGGTAGCCGCCGACGGCACCCCTCAGCAGGTCTTTGCTCAGGTGGAGCTGCTCCATAGCTTAGGTCTGGCCTCCCCGGAGACGGTGGAGCTGTGCTGGGAGCTGAACAAGCGGGGCTTTTCTCTGCCCCTTGACAAATTGGAACCGGAAGAATGCGCGCAGACACTTTACGATGCCTTGAAAGGTCTGACCGCTGGGAGGAAACAGGTTTGAAACCAATTCTGGAAGTAAAGAATCTCAACTACATTTACAGCGCAGGTACCCCCTTCGAGCATAAGGCGCTGGATCAGGTTTCCTTTGCTCTGGAGCCGGGGGAGTTTGTCGGCATCATCGGACATACCGGCTCCGGAAAATCCACCCTGATGCAGCAGATGAACGGCCTTTTGAAGCCCACCTCCGGACAGGTGCTTCTGGACGGGGTGGATATCTGGTCGGACAAGAAGCTGACCCGGCAGGCTCGGTTCCGGGTGGGGCTGGTGTTTCAGTACCCGGAGTACCAGCTCTTTGAGGAGACGGTCTACCGGGACATTGCTTTTGGCCCGAAAAACATGAGTCTGGACGAAAAAGAGGTTGACCGCCGTGTCCGGGAGGCCGCGGGCTTTGTGGGTCTGACGGAGCAGCAGCTGGCGGTTTCCCCCTTTGACCTGTCCGGCGGTCAGAAGCGGCGGGTGGCCATCGCCGGTGTCATCGCCATGGAGCCGGAAGTTTTGATCCTGGACGAGCCTACCGCCGGTCTGGATCCCGTTGGCCGGGCGGAGATTTTGGGCAATATCGAGGCCTACCGTAAAGCGAAGAACGCAACGATTCTGATGGTGTCCCATTCCATGGAGGACGTAGCCCGGCTGACCGACCGGCTGCTGGTGATGAACGGTTCCCGGCTTGCCATGGACGGCACTCCGGCGGAGGTGTTCTCCCGGGCGGAGGAGCTGATCGCCATGGGTCTGAACATTCCCCAGGTGACTCAGGTGTTCCTGGGGCTGAAAAAGCGGGGTCTGGACGTAAAGAACGTCTATACCATGGAGCAGGCGGTGGCGGAAATTGTCCGCCTGCGGGGAGGTGCAGCCCATGCTTAAGGACATTACCCTGGGTCAGTATTTCCCCGGCCAGTCCGTGATCCACCGGCTGGATCCCCGCACCAAGCTGACCATGCTGGTGATTTATATCGTTGCCCTGTTTCTGGCGGAGGGCTGGGTCTCCTACGGCCTGGTGTTCGCGTTTCTGGCGGCGGCCATCTGGCTGTCTGCCATTCCGCTGAAATCCATCCTCCGGGGCATGAAGCCTCTGGTGATGATCCTGGTTTTCACCGGCGTGCTGAACCTGTTCTTTACCCAGGACGGGAATGTGATCTTCCGTTTCTGGGTGCTCACCGTCACCTCCGGGGGACTTTCCCGTGCGCTGATGATGATGGCGCGGATTCTCATGCTGATTACCGGCACCTTCCTTCTGACCTACACCACCTCGCCCATTGCTCTGACCGACGGCCTGGAGGCACTGATGAACCCCCTGAAAAGGGTGGGCGTGCCGGTGCATGAGCTTTCCATGATGATGTGCATCGCCCTCCGGTTCATCCCCACCCTCATTGAGGAAACGGACAAGATCATGAGTGCCCAGAAGGCCAGAGGCGCGGATTTTGAGTCCGGCTCCCTGACGGATCGGGCCAAGGCTCTGATCCCCATTCTGGTGCCGCTGTTCATCAGTGCCTTCCGCCGGGCGGACGAGCTGGCCACGGCCATGGAGTGCCGGTGCTACCAGGGCGGCGAGGGCAGAACCAAGATGAAGCAGCTGCGCTACCACCGGGAGGACTTCCTGTCCTATGGCATCGGCCTGGTGCTGCTGGTTGGCGTGATTGTGCTGAAAACATTCGGAATGTGAGAGTTTATGCGAAATATCGGACTGATTTTAACCTATCTGGGTACGGCATATCACGGTTGGCAGGTTCAGAAGAACCTGCCAACTGTCGCCGAGACCCTGGAAAAGGCGGCGGCCATGATCGTAGGCCATCCGGTGCATATGACGGGCTGCGGCCGCACGGACGCTGGTGTCCATGCCCGGGTGTATGTGGCGAACTTCCGCACGGATTCCACCATCCCCGCCGACCGGCTGCCCTACGCGCTCAATACCCACCTGCCCTGTGACATCGTGGTGACGCGCGCCTTCGATGTCCACGAGAATTTCAACGCCATCGGCTCCTGCGTGAAGAAGGAGTATACTTATCAGATTTATAATTCCCGGTTGAAGGATCCGTTTTATGTCAACCGAGCCTGGTTTTATCCCCGGCACTTGGACGAGAGCGTCATGCGGGCGGCGGCGGAGCAGTTTGTGGGCACCCACGATTTTGCCGCCGTGCGCAGCGTGGGCACGGATGTCAAGTCAACCGTGCGCACGGTGTATTATTACAATGTGGAGCGGCAGGGGAATATCGTTACCCTGAAGGTCTGCGCCAACGGCTTCCTCTACAACATGGCCCGTGCCATGGCCGGCACCGTGGTCTACGCGGCGGAGGGGAAGATCTGCCCGGAGGAAATTGGAGCCATTCTGGCCTCCGGCAACCGCACCGCCGCCGGCCCCACCGTGCCTCCGGGGGGTCTGTACATGACCCACCTGTGGTACGACGATGGCATCGCCCGGTTCGAGGCCGCCAGCGACTGGACAAAGTGACGTTCATAATTTGTTTTTCCTTTTTTGACAGGACTGTGCTATACTGCATGAAAAGGAAATGTTCCTTGGATAAGGAGTGAAGAATTATGCAGCCGAAAATGTGCAGCAAGTGTAAGAAAAATGTCGCCGTTGTGTTCATTACGAAGGTAGAAAACGGCGTGACCATGAATGAGGGCTATTGCCTGAAATGCGCCCGGAGCCTGGGCATTCCCCAGATCGACCAGGCGGTGAAGCAGATGGGCATCTCCGAGGAAGACCTGGATATGCTCACCGACGAGATGAGCAGCATGTTCGGTCAGCGGGACGACAGCGCGGATGCGGACGACGATGAGATCGACAGCCAGACCGCCACCTTCCCGCTGCTGAACCAGCTCTTCGGCGGGAATCCCAATCCCCCCGCCCAGCCCCAGAGACCCCAGAGGACGGAGGAAGCACCTCAGGAGGAAAAAACCAAAAAGAAGAACAAAAAGCACAAATTCCTGGACAGCTATTGTATGGACTTGACCGGCCGTGCCCGTGCCGGGAAGCTGGATAAGGTTGTAGGCCGGGACGTGGAAACCGAGCGGGTGATCCAGATTCTCAACCGCCGCCAGAAGAATAACCCCTGTCTCATCGGCGAGCCTGGCGTGGGCAAGACCGCCATCGCCGAGGGTCTGGCTCAGCGGATCGCCGCCGGGAACGTGCCCTATAAGCTCCGGGATAAGGAGGTTTTCCTGCTGGATCTGACGGCTCTCGTGGCAGGAACCCAGTTCCGGGGTCAGTTTGAAAGCCGGATGAAGAGCCTGATCGCTGAGATCAAGGAATGCGGCAACATCATCCTGGTCATCGACGAGGTTCACAACCTGGTGGGTGCCGGTGACGCGGAAGGCTCCATGAACGCCGCCAATATCCTCAAGCCCGCCCTGTCCCGGGGGGAGATTCAGGTCATCGGTGCCACCACCTTTGCCGAGTACCGGAAGTATATCGAGAAGGACGCGGCACTGGAGCGTCGGTTCCAGCCCGTGACCGTGGCGGAGCCTACCATCGAGGAAGCCAGCCAGATCATGCAGGGCATCGCCAAGACCTACGCCCAGTTCCACGGAGTGGAGATTTCCCCGGAGATTGCCCGCCAGTGCGTGGTGCTGTCCGAGCGGTACATCACCGACCGGTTCCTGCCGGACAAGGCCATTGACCTGCTGGATGAGGCCTGCTCCGATGTGAATCTCCAGTGCAAGGACATTTCCCGGCTGGCAGAGCTGAAGAAGGAGCGGGACGACTACGAGCTGGAGCTTCGGATGCTCAATGAGGACACGGAGACCCAGAATTTTGAGCGTCTGGCCTTCCTTCGCAGCAAGCTGATGCAGCTGGCTCCCCAGATCGAGGAGCTGGAGGCCAAGCCCAAGCCCGCCGTGACCATGGAGAACCTGGCTCGGATCATCGAGCTGTGGACGAAAATCCCTGCCTCCAAGATCAAAGCCCAGGAGTATCAGCAGCTCAAGGGTCTTGCCGACCGGCTGAAGACCCACATTGTGGGTCAGGATCCCGCTGTCGAGGCCGTGGCTCGTGCCATCCGCCGGAACCGGGTGGGTATCAGCCCCAAAAAACGCCCGGTGTCCTTCATTTTTGTCGGCCCCACCGGCGTGGGCAAGACGGAGCTGGTCAAGCAGCTGGCCAGCGATATGTTCGACAGCGTGGATTCCCTGATCCGCCTGGACATGTCCGAGTATATGGAAAAGCACACGGTTTCCAAGCTCATCGGTTCGCCTCCCGGCTATGTAGGCTATGACGAGGCAGGCCAGCTGACGGAAAAAATCCGCCGCCGCCCCTACAGCGTGGTGCTCTTCGACGAAATTGAGAAGGCTCACCCGGACGTGCTGAACGTGCTTTTGCAGGTATTGGACGACGGCCGGATCACCGATGCCCAGGGTCGTGTGGTGAACTTTGAGAACACCATCATCGTCATGACCTCCAACGCCGGCTCTGAGGGCAGGGTAGGGGGTCTGGGCTTCGGCAGAACCGAGGGCGACAAGGTGCAGGAGACCACCATGAAGGCTCTGCGGGAATTTCTGCGGCCGGAGTTTCTGAACCGGGTGGACGAGATCATCACCTTCAACCGCCTGACGGAGGAAGACTTCCTGGGCATTGCGGACATCATGCTCAAAGAGCTGCGGGACAGCCTTACCGCTCGTGGCCTGACCCTGACCTGGGATGAAGCCGTAAAGGCTCTTCTTGTGAAGAAGGCCTATTCCAGCATCTATGGTGCCCGGAATCTGCGCCGCACCCTCCAGCGGGAGCTGGAGGATCCCATCAGCGAGGCCATCATCGACAGCTTCGAGCACCCCATTTCCGCCATCCACATCCGCACCGACGGCGACCATTTCAAGCTGGACGTGCTGTAACGGAAAGACTTCCGATTCATGTTCAAGCTGTCGAAAAACCGTGTCATTGCGAGCCGGTGCGCACACTGGCGTGGCAATCCGTCCCTCCTGTACCGGCTTTCCACAGTCATAAAATGCCCTCCGCATTAACCGCGGAGGGCATTCTTACCGTCGCACATTGTGCAACATTTTAACAAAAAAGAAAACCCGGAAGGCGATTGCCCTCCGGGTTTTTGGCGGAGAAGGAGGGAT
>DJQM01000015.1 GCA_002437585.1 Clostridiales bacterium UBA6386
CACCGGACATTTGCATTTTGATTGGTTCGATTCCCGTCTGCTTTTTCCGCAAGAAAAGAGCACCCCAGGTGGGGTGCTCTTTTCTTGTATGGAGCAGGGTACGGGAATCGAACCCGCCTCTGTGGCTTGGGAAGCGACCATTCTACCGATGAACTAACCCTGCGTTATGGGGTCATTATAGCAGACCCCAGGAAAAAAATCAATCCCTTTTTGTCGAATCCGGGATGCCTTAAAGCCCCAGAATGGACTTTGCGAACATGAAATACACCAGAAGGCTCAGGGCGTCCACAATGGTGGTGATGAAAGGCGAGGCCATCACCGCCGGGTCAAAGCCCAGCCGCTTGGCAAGGAGCGGCAGGGTGCAGCCGACAAACTTGGCCAGAATTACCGTCACCCCCAGGGTCAGGCTCACGACCCCCGCCACCAGCAGGCTGACGCTTTCATTTCCCATGAGCAGCCGGTCAATCAGCAGCACCTTGCCGAAGCACACCGCCGCCAGGGTGACGCCGCAGAGGATAGCCGTCTGGAATTCCTTCCACATGACCCGGAAAATATCCTCGAATTCCAGCTCGTCCAGGCTCAGGGAACGGATCACCGTCACAGAGGACTGGGAGCCGCAGTTGCCGCCGGTGTCCATCAGCATGGGGATGAAGGCGGTCAGCGCGGGAAGCACATACAGGGCGCTTTCAAAGGACGAGATGATCATTCCCGTGAAGGTGGCTGACACCATCAGCAGCATCAGCCAGGGAATCCGGTGCTTGTACAGCTCAAAGGGAGAGCTTTTCAGGTAGGTCTTCTCCGAGGGGGTCATAGCGGCCATGATCTCCATATCCTCGGTGGCCTCTTCCTCCATGACGTCCATGGCGTCGTCGAAGGTGACGATACCCACCATCCGGTGCTCTCCGTCCACCACGGGCAGGGCCAGGAAGTTGTACTTGCTGAACATTCGGGCCACTTCCTCCTGGTCGGTCTGGGTGGTGACGCAGATCAGGTTGGTGATCATCAGCTCTTCAATTTTGTCGTCGTCATCCTCCGCCAGAAGCAGATCCTTCACGGTGACAATGCCGAGCAGGGTCTTATCGTTGGCGGTGACGTAGCAGGTGTAAATGGTCTCCTTGTCCACGCCCTGACGGCGGATGCGCAGGATGGCCTCGCCCACGGTCATATTCGGGCGCAGGGACACATACTCCGTGGTCATAATGGAACCGGCGGAGTTTTCGGGATAGCGCAGAATCTGGTTGATGGAGTGGCGCATTTCCGGGTCGGCGTGCTGCAGAATCCGCCGCACCACGTTGGCGGGCATCTCTTCGACGATATCCGCCGCGTCGTCCACATACAATTCGTCCAGGACTTCCTTCAGCTCGTTATCGGAGAAGCTGCGGATCAGCAGTTCCTGAGCCTCCGGCTCCATCTCGACAAAGGTTTCCGCGGCCAGCTCCTTGGGGAGCAGCCGGAACATCAGAGGAATCTGCTTTTCCTCCAGGCAGTCAAACAGTCCCGCCACGTCGCTGGGATTCATGGTGATCAGAATATCCCGCAAAGTCGCGTACTTCTTCTCCTCCAGCATGGTGAGGACTGCTTTTTCCACAATTTCAAAACGTTCAGCCATGATTTCCCTCCTATTTCATTTGTGGGGGAAACTCTGAATCTATCGTCTGCGGCTGGGTGCGGATCTTTTCCCCTGGCTGTGCAGCATCCAAAATGGGAAATACACAAAGTATTCCTCCATTTTTGATGCTTTCATCCAGTGAAAAATCTCTCGCCCCCAGCTCTTGCCAATAGAATCAGAGCTTCCCCAATAAGAGGCAATTATCTGGTCGAAGCAAGCAGGCCCGCCACGGGGCCTAAGCTACTTCGTCCAGGTATATTGCCGCTGCCGCCAGCATCCATGGTGGTACCTCCTTCATTAAATATTTATCTCTATTCTACCCACTCCCAGAGCAAATGTCAACCTTGACGAAGGCTTTTTTGTGACGTAAAATGAAGGTGCCGGAGTCTCTGCCCCGGCCCTACACCGCAGCACCAAAGTGAGGTTGTCCATATGCTCCGAATTGCCCGGGAAGCGGATCTTCCGGAAATGCTGGAAATCTACACCCCCTACATTGTAAACGCTACGGCAAGCTTTGAGTACGTCCCGCCGTCCCCGGAGGAATTTCACCGCCGGTTCACCCAATTCACAAAGCAGTTTCCCTGGCTGGTGTGGGAGGAAGACGGCCGTCTGCTGGGCTACGCCTACGCCAGCGCGCCCTTTTCCCGGGCGGCCTACCAGTGGTGCGCCGAGCCGACCATTTACCTCCGGCAGGAAGCCCACGGCACGGGCATCGCCGGAAAGCTCTACGCCGCGCTGGAGGAAATCCTCTTCGCCCAGGGCTATCAGGTGCTCTACAGCCTGGTCTGCGGGGAAAATATCCCCTCCCTGCGCTTCCATGAAAAGAGCGGTTATCGCATCCGGGCGGTATTTCCCGCCCAGGGCTTCAAATTTGGCCGGTGGTTGGATATGATATGGTTGGAAAAACGGCCGGAAATGGCAAAAATCCCCAGCAGTCCCCCCTGCAAATGGTCTGAAATTGTGCACAGTAGCGAAAGCCTCGCCAATATTTTAGATAAATTGTCCATTTGCGAATCGGAAAAAGTATGATATGTTATGGGTGAAGAAATATGTATGCCGTGTTCCCATTGATACGACCCCCTGCGGCGTTCATCAAATCATATAAGGAGCTGTGACCATGTATTTTCAGAAAAAACGCGTAATCGCCATGCTGCTGGCCGGTGGCCAGGGCAGCCGTCTGAAGGTTCTGACGGAAAAGACCGCCAAGCCCGCCGTCCCCTTCGGCGGCAAGTACCGCATCATCGACTTCCCTCTTTCCAACTGCGTCAATTCCGGTATCGACACCGTGGGTATTCTCACCCAGTATCAGCCCCTGGAACTGAATGAATACATCGGCAACGGCCAGCCCTGGGGTCTGAACAAGACCCACTCCTGCGCCCAGGTTCTGCCCCCCTACGAGCGGCACGACAAGAAGTCCGGCTGGTACAAGGGCACCGCCAACGCCATCTACCAGAATATTGACTTCGTCGATCGCTTCAATCCCGACTATGTGGTCATTCTCTCCGGCGACCATATCTACAAAATGGACTACAGCACCATGGTGGAGTATCACGAGAAGCACGGCGCCTCCTGCACCATCGCTGTGCGCAATGTGCCTCTGGCGGAGGCCTCCCGGTTCGGCATTCTGAACACCAACCCGGACAACACCATCTATGAGTTCGAGGAAAAGCCTGCCCATCCCAAGTCCACCAACGCCTCCATGGGCATTTACTGCTTCACCTGGAGCGTGCTCCGGGATGCGCTGACGTTCGACGAGGACGACCCCAACTCCTCCAATGACTTCGGCAAGAACATCATCCCCATGCTGCTGTCCTCCGGCCACAAGCTGATGGCCTACCCCTTCGACGGCTACTGGAAGGACGTGGGCACCATCGACTCCCTGTGGGAGGCCAACATGGAGCTGCTGGGCAAGGAGCCTGCCTTCCAGCTCCGGGGCAATAAGCGTTCCACCATCTACGCCCGGAACTCCGCCCTGCCCTCCTCCTACATCGACACCAAGGCCGTCATCTCCGACTCCTTCGTGGCCGAGGGCTGCCAGGTCTACGGCACGGTAAAGCACTCCGTCATCTCCGTAGGCTGCACCATCGGCGAGGGTGCCCAGATTGAGGACGCGGTGGTCATGCCCGGCGTGGTCATTGAGGCCGGTGCCATCGTCCGCAACGCCATTCTGGGCGAGGACTCCCGGATCGGCCGGAACGCCGTGGTGGGCGGAGCCTTTGCCCCCAAGGAAAAGAAGCGGATCAGCGTCACCTCCAAGGGTGCCGTGCTCGAAGTCAACGCCGTGCTGAAGCCCGGTGATATGCTGTAAATAGGAGGATCCCGCTATGAACGTAATGGGTATTATCTTTACCAACGATGCCGACATGGGCGAGCTCACCGATGAGCGCACCATGGCCTCTCTGCCCTTCGGCGGCCGCTACCGCCAGGTGGACTTTGCCCTTTCCAATCTGAGCGATGCCGGTGTGCGCCATGTGGGCGTGATCTCCCGGCACAACTTCCAGTCCCTGATGAACCACATCGGCGACGGCGAGGAATGGGGTCTGGAGCTGGAGGAGGGCGGTCTGGAATTTCTGACCCCCTATGCCCAGTCCTCCACCCACACCTACCGGGGCAAGCTGGAGTCTTTGTCCAACGCCATGCACTTCCTGGAGTACGGTGCCGGGGATGAGCTGGTGGTCATGACCGACTCCGCTATCCTGTCCAACATCGACCTGAACGCGGTGCTTGCCGCCCATGTGGCCTCCGGCAAGGACGTGACCGTGGTCACAAAGGCCGGCATCTGCAACGGCGAGAAGATCATCGACCTGGCTCTGAAGGTAGACGCCAAGGGCGAGGTCACCGACATGATGGTAGACTACGCCGCGCCTGCGGACTACGTTTCCTCCATGGATATTTTCGTCCTGGACAAGGCCTTCCTGGTTCGCTCCGTCAAGGAGATGATCGCCCGGGACAAGTTCCACATGGATCGGGATCTGGTCATGGGCGGCTGGCAGCGCAATGTGGTCAGCGTGAATACCTTCCCCTTCGGCGGCGTGGCTCTGTACAATGAGTCTGTGGAAGAGTACTTCAACAACTCCCTGTCCCTGCTGAACGGCGACATCCGCCAGGATATCTTTAACGGCTGTCACCCCATCTACACCAAGGTTCGCTTCCGGGTTCCCACCTACTACGGCGAGGGCAGCCAGATCGACAATGCCCTGGTGGCTGACGGCTGCATGCTGGAGGGTCAGGTCAAGGATTCCATTCTGTTCCGCAACGTTACCGTCTGCAAGGATGCCGAGGTGGAAAACTGCATCCTCTTCAACGATGCCGTCATCGGCGAGGGCGCGGAGCTGAAGTACGCCATTCTGGATAAGAACGTGGTGGTCACCCCCGGTGCCAAGCTCATCGGCACCAGGAAGAACCCCGTCATCGTCAAGCGAGGAGAAACCGTATGAGAATTGCCGTCTGTGCCTCCGAGGGCGCGCCCTACTGCAAGTCCGGCGGTCTGGGAGACGTAATGGAGGCGTTGCCTGCCGCTCTGTCCCGGATCGAAGGAAATGAAGTAGCGTTGTTTCTGCCCTATTACCACAAAATCAAATCCAACACCGCCTATGTCACCGAAAAAATTGCCGAGTTCCGGGTGTCCTTAGGCTGGCGGCAGCAGTACTGCGCCGTCATGAAGCTGACGAACCGGGCAGACAAGGTTCAGGTCTATTTTCTGGACAATGAATACTATTTCGGCGGCCGCACCGGTGCCATCTACGGGGACATGGACGACGGCGAACGCTTCGCCTTCTTCTCCCGGGCCTGTCTGGACGCCATGCTGGCCATCGGATTTGTGCCGGAGATTATCCAGTGCAACGACTGGCAGTGCGGCCTGATCCCCGTGTACCTGAAGGCGGTCTATCACGACCGGCTGGACAAGACCCGGTGTATGTACACCATCCACAACATCGAGTATCAGGGCTGGGCCAGCAGCTCCTTCTTTGACGATGTACTGGCGCTGCCCTGGGAGTACCGTCCCACCCTGGACATGAACAACTCCGTGAACGTCATGAAGGGTGCCATCGAGACCGCCGACCTCGTCACCACCGTGTCCGAAACCTACGCCCGGGAGCTGATGTATCCCTACTACGCCCACGGCCTGGACGGCATTCTGGCCGGCAACGCCTGGAAGCTCACCGGCATTACCAACGGCATTGACGTGAACACCTTCAATCCGGAGACCTCCAAGGCACTGCCCGCCCACTTTAGTTCCGAGACCTTCGTGGAGGGCAAGGCCAAGTGCAAGGCCGCCCTGCAGAAGGAGGTTGGCCTGCCGGAAGAGCCGGACGTGCCGCTCATGGTCATGGTCACGAGACTGGCCGGGCACAAGGGGCTTGACCTGCTGTGCTATATCGCCCGGCGGCTCATGTGGGAGGAAAACGCCCAGCTGCTGATCCTGGGAACCGGCGAACCCCAGTACGAGAACTTCTTCCGGGATCTTGCCAGGCAGCTGCCTGAGCAGGTCTCCGCCCAGATCACCTTCAACCTGGGGCTGGCCGACCGGGTCTACGCCGGCGGCGACATCTACCTGATGCCCTCCAAGAGCGAGCCCTGCGGTCTGAGCCAGATGAACGCCATGCGCTACGGCACCGTGCCCGTTGTCCACGCCACCGGCGGTCTGAAGGACACCGTGCCTCCCTGCGACGAAAACGGCAAGGGCGGCCTGGGCTTCACCTTCCAGAGCTACAACGCCGACGATTTCTTCGCCTCCATCCAGCGGGCGTTGAATCTGTACAACGGCGACAAGGAAGCCTGGCACGCCTTGCAGAAGCGGGAAATGGAGACGGACTTCAGCTGGGACGTTCCCGCGGCCCGGTACATGGAGCTGTTCCGGAACATGCTGTCCTGGTAACTTTCCAAATTCCACACAGGCAGAAGGCTCCGGCCTTCTGCCTGTTTCCGTGCGTCAAAAACGTCCGAAAAATACGTTGGTCGTCATCGCAAGGCCGTGATGCTCCGCAATGACATTTGTTCTATTGGGACACTTTGCCTTTTTGCGGCAGTCCCTTTTCCTCGGCATGTTTCCCAAGAAAGGACGTTTGTCCATGTTCAAACTGCCCAAAGCAGATAATTTTCGTATTTTCGTTGAAAAAATTCCAAAAATGCGGTATGATATCAGAGATATGGAAAAATCAATCCTGGACGATAGGAGGCAGCCATGAATATACAGCTTGCAACCGATGAATACAACCAGGCACTGCGGGTCGGTCAGAAGGAGTTCCGGGAGCTGACCGCTGCCGGGAAGCCCACCCATCCGGCGGTTCTGGACGAGCTGCTGCCGGAAAACGGTTCCCATACGGTGGTGGACGTGGGGCTGGTGGAAATTCCTGCGGAGCGGATCGTGGGCACCAAATCCGCCGGGCGGATCGCCGCCTTCACCCCCTCCTTCCACCCGCTGCTGGATCCCAAATCCGAATTTGCCGCCAAGTGGATCAACCTGTGCGCCGCCCACTTGGGGGAGACCGGCATCACCGATCCCATTATCTGCTACGAATATCTGGGCAATTTCTACGTCCAGGAGGGCAACAAGCGGGTCAGCGTTCTGCGCTGCTTCGGTGCCCCCCGGATTCCCGGCATGGTGCGCCGGGTCATGCCCGCCCCCTCCGAGGATCCCCGGATCCGGGCCTATTATGAGTTTCTGGACTTCTACAAGGTCTCCCGTCTGTACACCATCCAGTTCCGCCGCCCGGGGGACTACGCCAAGCTGCTGGGCTACCTGGGCAAAAAGGGGGACGAGGTATGGACGGAGGACGAGCGGCGTACCTTCAACGCCTACTTCCACTATTTCCGGGACGCCTTCCTTTCCCTGAACACCCGGCAGGAGGATGTGCTGCCAGGGGAGGCTCTGCTCCTGTGGCTGGCGCTGTACCCCTACAAGGACTTAGGTCGGCTCACCAACGGGGATCTTCGTAAGAGCATTGCCGCCCTGTGGGAAGACATGGTCACCGCCTCCAAGGAAAACGCGGTGAAGGTGCAGACCAAAGCCGAGGACGAGACCAAGGCCAGCATCGTCAGCCGACTGGTCTCCGGTATCGACGTGCTGCATGTGGCCTTCATCCACCAGCTGAATCCGGCGCAGAGTGCCTGGGTGCTGGGTCATGAGGACGGCCGGGCTCATGTGGAGTCCGTCTTCGGAGACCGGGTCGTGGCGCGCAGCTATTACGATGCCAACACCACGGAAATCGCCGAGCAGAAAATCGAGCAGGCCGTAGCCGAGGGCGCTCAGGTGGTCTTCACCACCGCCCCGCTCCTGTGCACCGCCACTCTGAAGGCCGCCATCAAATACCCCAAGGTTCGGTTTCTGAACTGCTCCGTGGATCAGGCCTATTCCAGCATCCGCACCTATTACGGCCGGATCTACGAGGCCAAATTCATCACCGGAGCCATCGCCGGTGCCATGGCCGGAGACGACCGCATCGGCTATATCGCCTCCTACCCCATTTTCGGCGTCCCCGCCTCCATCAACGCCTTCGCCCTGGGCGCCCAGATGACCAACCCCCGTGCCCAGATCGAGCTGCGCTGGTCCTGCGTGGCCGGAATGCCCCAGGCGGATTTCCTGGCCGACGGCATCCGGGTGGTGTCCAACCGGGATACCCCCACCCAGTCGAAAATGTACCTGGATTTTTGCAGCTACGGCACCTATCTCATGGACAGCCGGGGAGACCTGGTTCCTCTGGCCAGCCCCGTGTGGGTCTGGGGCAAGTTCTATGCGTTCGTCATCCGCAGCATCCTCTCCGGGGGCTGGAAGCGGGACAAGGCGGACACCACCGCCCTGAACTACTGGCTGGGCATGGACAGCGGGGTCATCGACATCGGCCTGTCCGATAAGCTTCCCGAAGGTGTCCGCCAGATGGCAAACCTTCTGAAAACCGGCATGGAGCAGGGCTTCATCGACCCCTTTGCCCGGAAAATCATCGCTCAGGACGGCACCGTGAAAAACGATGGCACCCGGCATTTTACCCCCACCGAGGTGCTGCATATGGACTGGCTTTGCAGCAACATCGCCGGCTCCATCCCGCCTTTTGCGGACATTCTTCCCATCTCTCAGCGGATGGTGCGCCAGCTGGGCATTTACCGGGATTCCATCCCCGCGGAAAAGGAGGGCACAAGCCATGAAGATACTGGCCATCTCCGATGAGGAATGCCCTGCCCTCTGGGACTACTACACCCCAGGCAGGCTCAACGACTACGACCTGATCCTGTCCTGCGGCGACCTGAAGGCCAGCTATTTAAGCTTTCTCGTGACCATGGCCAGGTGTCCGGTGCTGTATGTCCACGGCAACCACGACACCGGCTATGACCGGAATCCCCCGGAGGGCTGCGACTGCATCGACGACCACATCGTGGTCTACAACGGCATCCGCATTCTGGGTCTGGGAGGCTGCCGCCGGTATCACCCGGGAGCCCACCAGTACACCGAGCGGGAAATGCGCCGCCGGATCGGCAAGCTCTCCTGGAAGCTGAAGCGGCTGGGCGGCGTGGACATCGTGGTCACTCACGCCCCGCCGGCGGGGCTGGGGGACGCGGAGGATCCTGCGCACTGGGGCTTTGAGTCCCTGGTGAAGCTCCTGGACGACTATCACCCGGCCTACCTGGTGCATGGCCACGTCCATACCTCCTACGACCACCGGATCCCCCGGGAGATCGCCTATCAGGACACCAAAATTCTCAACGCCTGCGAGCGGTACGTCTTTGAAATTCCCGACCGGCAGGTTCCCCTGAAGCAGATGTATCAGGTGATCTACAAAACCCGGAAGCCGCCGGAGCACCACACCGGCATGATCCTGCACTGAAAGGAACGCCATCCTATGTTTACCGGCTTTACCCCTGAAACCATGGATTTCCTCTGGGGAATCCGCATGAATAACAACCGTGACTGGTTCACCCAGCACAAGAGCGACTATGTCAAAACCCTCTACGAGCCTATGAAGGCGCTGGGTCAGGCGGTATTCCAGCCCTTTCTGGAGCGGCCAGGGAACCTTCTGAAGGTCAGCCGCATCTACCGGGACGCCCGGATGCACCCGCCCACTCCCTACAAGGAAAGCCTGTGGCTGTGCATCCGCCGGGACGTGGACTGGTGGGCGGAGAACCCCTGCCTGTACTTTGAAATCACACCGGAGGGAGCCAGCTACGGCTTCTTCTACTGGAAGCCCCGGACGGCGACCATGGAGGATTTCCGTCGGAACATTTCCGCGAAGCCCGACGATTTCCTCAGGCTCATCGCCGATACGGAAGCCGCCGCAGGTCAGCCCATTCAGGCGGCCTGCTACAAGCGTCCCAAGCCCACGGACAACCCGGCCTTGGCTCCCTACTTCGCCTGGAAGGGCGAGATCGGCTGCACCCGGGACATTGCCCCGGGGAAGGCTCTCTTCGGCCCCCAGCTGGCGGAGAAGGTCGGCGGGTTCTTTGAAGCTCTGACGCCGCTGTACGAATATTTCAACCAATATACCGTATAACATCAGGAGAAAGACTATGAAAAACACCATTTTTACCGGCATGGCCACTGCCATCGTCACCCCCATGTTCCCGGATCGCTCCATTGACTATGAAGCCCTGGGCCGCTTTATCGAGTTCCAGATCGGCAGCGGTATCAACGCATTGGTTGTCATGGGTACCACCGGCGAGAACGCCACCATTGAACCTGAGGATCAGAAGAAGGTCATCGCCTACACCGTAGAGCATGTGGCCGGACGGGTACCCGTCGTCGCCGGCACCGGCACCAACAACACCGAGCATGTTCTGAAGAACACCCGCAACGCCTGCCAGGTGGGGGCGGATGCCATTCTGGTGGTGACCCCCTACTACAATAAGGCCACCCAGAACGGCCTCATCGCCCATTTCACCGCCGTGGCCGACGAAACCACCGTGCCCATGATCCTCTACAACGTGCCCGGCCGCACGGGCTGCAATCTGCTGCCCAAGACCGTGGCAAAGCTTGCCGGGCATCCCAACATTGCCGCCATCAAGGAGGCCACCGGAAGTCTGGCGCAGATGATCGAGATCATGCGCCTGTGCGGGGACAAAATCGACGTTTACTCCGGCGAGGACGGCCTGACGGTACCCATGATGGCCATGGGTGCCAAGGGTACCATCAGCGTGCTGAGCAACGTGGCTCCCCGGCAGTCCGTGGCTATGACCGACGCCTGCCTCCGGGGCGACTACGCCGCCGCGGCGAAAATGCAGTGTGACCTGCTGCCGCTGATCAACGCCCTGTTCAGCGAGGTGAACCCCATCCCCGCGAAGGCCGCCACCGCCGCCATGGGCTTCGGCGCGGACGCGCCGCGTATGCCCCTGACCCCCATGGAGGACGAGAACCGGGCGGTGCTTTTCGGGGAAATGAGAAAGCTGGGGATCGAGGTATGAGAGCGGTGATCTGCGGTGCCAACGGCGCCATGGGCAAATTGATCGGCGAGAAGCTGGGAGCCGAGGTGGTTGGCCGGGTCAGCATTGACGGGGAAAACGGAGCCGCCCGAACCTTTGACGAGCTGGGACGGGTGGACGCGGACATCGTTATCGATTTTTCCCACCACACCGCCATTTCCGCCGTGCTGGACTACGCCAAGAAAATCGGCGCGGCTGCCGTCATCGGCACCACCGGCCACACGGAGGAAGAAAAAGCTCTGATTTTCGCCGCCGCCAAGGAGATTCCCGTTTTCTACAGCGGCAACATGAGCCTGGGCATCGCCGTGCTTTGCCGCCTGGCCAAGGAGGCCGCCCGGTACTTCCCCGACGCGGACATTGAGATCGTGGAGGCTCACCACAACCGGAAGGTGGACGCGCCCAGCGGCACGGCTCTGATGCTCTTTAACGCCATCCGGGAGGTTCGACCCGATGCCTGGGCCAACTGTGGCCGCTCCGGCGAGGGCAAGCGGACGAAGGAGGAGATCGGCATTTCCGCCCTGCGCCTGGGAACCACCGTGGGCATGCACGAGGTGATCCTTCACACCGGCACCCAGCAGCTGACCCTCCGGCATGAGGCCGTCACCCGAGCCATGCTGGCCGACGGGGCGGTGGATGCCGCCCGGTTCGTCCTGGGAAAGCCCCTGGGGCTATACAACATGGAAAGCCTTCTGAATCAGGAAAGGAGCGAATGATGCAGGTAACTTATATGAACGGCGCGGGCAACGACTTCATGGTCGTCGATGCCCGGGGGAAGCAGCTGGACTTTGCCAGGCTGGCTGTAGAATTATGTAAACTTACCAACGCCGACGGCTTCATGGCCGTGGACAACTCCGACAAGGCGGATTTCCGGCTTCATTTCTACAACGCCGACGGCTCCCGGGGGGAAATGTGCGGCAACGGCGCCCGGTGCATCTGCCGCTACGCCTACGACCACGGCATTGCCGGGGAAGAAATGGTGGTGGAAACCGATGCCGGTCTGGTGCCGGGCAAGCGGCTGGATGAGAACACCTATCGGGTGCAGCTGAATAACCCCGGTGTGCTGGATCTGCACCGCAAGGGGAACATTGCCTATGTGGAGCTGGGCAATCCCGGCGTGCCCCATGCCGTGGCCGAGTACCGGGGCGACCTGTGGGAGAACGCGGATTCTCTCCGGGAGAAAATGCGCGCCCTGCGGTTTGACCCGGCCTTCCCCAAGGGGGCTAATGTGAATTTCTACCAGACCCTGGAGCCGGGGGTTGTGCGGATTCTCACCTTCGAGCGGGGGGTGGAGGACTTCACCCTGGCCTGCGGCACCGGCGGCGGCTCCGTGGCCTGCGTGCTGTGGCTGGAAGGGAAGCTGCCGGAGAACACCCTCACCGCCTACAACCGGGGCGGCACTCTGAAATATACCGTCTCCGGGGAAAACGGCACCGTCACGTCGCTCCTGCTGGAGGGGCCTACCGAGGTCGTGGGTACCTACGAGGTGTAAGTGAAAAAGGAAGCCCAAGGCTGACCGGATCAGCCTTGGGCGTTTTGTTTTTTAGGAACTATTGTTCCACACATGTCATTGCGAACCAGTGTTGCGATATACTAAGGTATGACTGCCACTGGCAGTCATTGGAATTTTGATTCGCTGCGCGGAGCACCACTGGTTCGCAATGACAGCTTCTATTCTAGATGCACCTTAAAAATGGTACCCTGCCTCCAGGAGCCGGGTCAGAGCCTCGTTGGCCTCCTCGTCGGTAAACAGACCCGTGAAGCGTTTGTCGATGGCCAGTGCCTCCAGGCTCAGCTCCAGATGACCCTTTGCCCGCAAATCGTTGAAGCCGTCGCTGAGCCGCCGACCGGATAGAACGCGCTTGGCCGTATTCAGGGCATCGGCCTCCGCCACCGGGCGGATTCTCACGCCCAGACCGGCGGCCTTTTCCCGGGCGGCGACCCAGGCCGCAATGAATTTTTCTTCCAAAATTTCCTCCTTACTCCCGGCGCAGAGCCTCGATGGGGTTCAGGTTCGCCGCCTGATAGGCCGGCAGCATTCCGAAAATCACGCCGATCAGGGTGGAGAACACCACCGCCACGCCGATGGCCGGAATGCTGATGGACACCGGAATCTGCATCATCTTGGAGATCAGCTGCGCCAGAATAATGCCGCTGACCACGCCGATAATGCCCCCCAGGCTGGTAAGCACCGCCGATTCCGTCAGAAATTGCAGCAGAATCCGCTTTTTCTTGGCGCCGATGGCCTTCTTCAGGCCGATCTCGCTGGTTCGCTCGGTGACGGACACCAGCATGATGTTCATCACGCCGATGCCGCCCACCAGCAAGGAAATGCTGGCGATCCAGATCAGCTGGCTGTTGGTGGACTGGGACATTTTTTGCAGTTGCTCGGCCTGCTCCAGCATATCCTGGCTCCGGTAGTCCAGCTTGGTGTCCGTGCCGATGATCTGCTTTTCCGTCAGAAGATCAGCCGCTTCCTTCCCGGCCATGGTCATGGCGTCGGTATTTTCCACCTTGATGGCCACATTCTGGGGCTCCTCGAACTGGTACACCGTAGGCCAGACGCTGTCCGGCACATAGACGCTGCCTGCGGAGGTGTTGGCATAGAGCTGATAGTCCTTCATGGAATTGATCACCGGGGCGAACTCCTTGGACTGGGCAACCACGCCGGTGACGATATACACGTCGTTCTGAATTTCCAGGCTCTTGCCCACCGGGTCAAGGCCGCCGAAAAGGCTGGTGGCCGCGGTGGTGTCCACCAACGCCACCTTCCGGCAGGTGTCATAGTCCGTCTGGGTAAAGCCCCGGCCGGATTTCACCTGGTAGCCGTAGACGCTGAGGTAATTCTGATCAATGCCGTAAAGCTTGCCGTTGAACTGGGTGTTCTGATAGAACAGATTCTGGGCGTAGCTGCGGCTGAAGTAGAGAGAAACCTTCTCCACGCCGCTGATGGTCTCCAGCTCCTGGCGGGTTTCCTCGGTGATCTGGCGGATGCCCTGGGGTACGGAGTTCCAGCTGAAGTCCAATTCCTGGCCGTTCTGGTAAGGCTCCACAGTGACCACGTTGTTGCCCGCGCCGATGAGGTTTTCCTTGATCTGCTCGTTGGTGCCCTGGATGGTGGAGACGATGGTGATGATGGAGGCAATGCCGATGATAATGCCCAGCATGGTCAGCACCGAGCGCATTTTATGCCCCCAGATGCCCTGGAAGGCAAGTCCGATATTTTCCCGCATAACCCTGCCTCCTTAGTAGCCGTACAGGGCGGAGGGATCGCCCTCCTGGGTGGGCGCGCCGGCCTTGACGGTCTTGCCGTAGGGGAAGGCCACATAATCCTCGGCACTCAGACCGGAGCGGATTTCCGTATAGCTGCCCCAGAGGGACTTGCCGGTGGTGACGTACCGCTTCTCCAGCTTATTGTGAGCACCCCGGACATAGACATAGGCTTCCCCGTCGTCGGTGCGCAGGAAAGCGTTTTCCAGATAGACCCCATTCTGGGCCTGGGCGGCGGAATAGGTCACGCTGACGAAGCTGTCCTCCTGCAAATCCGCGCTGCCGTCGATAAAGACCTGGAAGGGATAATAGGAGGCGTTTGGATTTCCTGTGCCGTTCCAGCCACCGCTATCCGTGGGGAAGTCCCCGATGGACACCACCTGGCCGTCATAGGTATTGCCGGTGTTCCAGTCGTTGACGGTAACGGACTGGCCGATTTTCAGATTGTCCTTCTCCAGCTCGCTGACGCTGCCCGTCACATAGAAGCCGCCGCCGCCGGAGACCTTGATGATGGGCTGCTTATTCTGCCGTGCCTCGTCCTCGGTGAGCACGGAGACCACCTGGCCGTCCAGGTCGGCGCGGACGTTGCCGTCGTTGAATTCCCGCTCCATGAGCTTATATTCGGATTCCGCCATCTGGGCGGCCTCGTAGAGATCCTGAACCTTCTTGGTCTGCTCCCGGCGCAGCTGGGCGATCTCGGCGGAGGTCATGCCGCTGCCAAAATCGATGCTGGTGCCGCCGTCGTCGGACTCCCCGAAGAATTCGCTTTCCGACGGGGCGTCAAACAGGGAGAAGCCGTATTCATTGCCGTTGTAGACGTAGACGTGAACGCCCTGCCACAGGCTGGTGGCTCCCTTTTCCCTGTTGTCAACGGTTTTTTTCAGCACCACATAGAAGTCGTTGATGACCTTGGAAGGGCCGGAGGGCTCCACCACCTCCAGGGTAAAGCGGAAGGTATCCGTCTTGTCGCCTACGGTGGCCGTCAGGGTGTACTCCGTTTTGCCCAGCTGGCTGACCCGGCCGGACAGGGCGCAGGTCTGCTCGCCCCGATAGACCAGCAGCTCGCCTGCGGCAGGCTCCACGCTCCACTCGGTTTTCTGCTTGGTCTTATTGACAAAGGTCAGATCCACCGCCATGCCCTTATCCACGGTAAAGGTGCCGCCGTTTTTTACATTGGGGCTGGTGATAACGGGAGCCGGTGTCTCCGGTTCCGATGTCTCCGGTTCCTCCAGGGGCTGCTTGGTCGGCTCCGTGGGGGCTTCCGTAGCGGGGGTCGTAGGCTCGGAGGGTTCGGAAGGCTCGCTGGGCGCGGAAGATGGCTCCGGGTCTTCCGAGGGCACCGTCGTGTCCGGGATTTCCGAAGCGCTGGATCTTGTCCGGGACAGGGTATTCATCAGCTCCTGATTGTTCAGAGCCTGGTAGTACAGTGCCTGAAGCACGGAGTTGTTCACCGGAATGTCCGAAGCGATCCAGCAGACCAGTGCCTTTTCCTCCGAGGTGCCGTCATAGGACGCGTCCGTGACGACCTTATATTTGCTTTCGTCCAGCTTATCACCATAATCCGGTTTGCTTCCGCCGCCACCGCCGGAGGGACTGAGCTGATTGATCCGGCGCAGCTCCTCCTCGGCCTCTGTGACCTGAAGCTTGGCCTTCTCCACATCCAGCCGCTTGCGCTCCAGCTCCAGCTCGGACAGGGTGGTGTCATAGGTCATGAGCACGTCGCCCTTCTTCACATGGGCGCCCACCTGCACCGGAATGCTGGTAATGATCTGGGTGTCGCTTAAAAACACGGTCTGAATCTTGTCCGTGGTCACCGGGCCGTAGCTTTCCTGGTTGTCGCCCCAGTATTCCGTCATGCCCACCATGTCAAAGGGGTACACATCCACCGCCTTCCCGTTTCCACGGGTGCCCAGCACAATTCCCGCCACAATGGCTACGGCGGCCAGGCCGGCACCGGCACCCAGCAGGACTTTTTTGCCCTTGAGCCACCGGATTCCCTTCCAGCTTGGGATTCCCTTCCATTTGGGAATTTCCTTCCAGTTAATCATCTTCATGGGGTTCCTCCCGGGTATGCAGTTCGCCGTCCAGAATCCGATAGGTCTTGTCCGCGCAGGCGGCAATGGACGGCTCGTGGGTAATCATAATAATGGTCATGCCCTCGTCGCTGAGGCGGCGGAAAATCTCCATGATCTGATTGCCCGCCTTGGTGTCCAGGGCGCCGGTAGGCTCGTCCGCCAGCAAAAGCTGAGGCTTTCCCACAATGGCCCGGGCAATGGCCACCCGCTGGCACTGGCCGCCGGACAGCTGGTTGGGGAAAAAATGGATCCGCTCTCCCAGCCCCACGGCCTTCAGGGCTTCCTCCGCCCGCTCCCGCCGCTCCTTCAGCGGCACGTCCGCGTAGAGAAGGGGCAGGGCCACATTGTCCAGGGCATCCATTTTGGGCAGCAGATAGAACCGCTGGAACACAAAGCCGATGTGCTTGTTGCGCACCTCCGCCAGGTCGTCGTCACTCAAATCCTTCAACGCCCGACCCTCCAGGGTGTAGCTTCCGGAGGTAGGCACGTCCAGGCAGCCGATGATGTTCATCAGGGTGGTCTTGCCGGAGCCGGAGGGACCCATGATGGCCAGATAGTCCCCCTTTTCCACGGTAAGGTTGATGTTTTTCAGCACCCGCACAGGCTCCTTGCCCTGCTGGTAGTCCTTGCAGATATCCCTTAGCTCCAGAATCGCCATCAGGCTCCACCGCCTTCCAGAGTTTCCGTCACCGGCTCCTCCGCCCCGTCCAGGCCGGGCTCCTCGCCGATATCCACGCCGGAATCCACGCCGCTGTCCATGCCGGAATCCGCCATGCCCTCGTCGATCATGCCGCCTTCCATGCCGCCCATATCCTCCATGCCGCCTTCCATGCCGCCTTCCATGCCGCCTTCCACGTCGGAATCCGTATCCGCAACAGGCTGGTCATGGGTGGTGGGAGCACCGGGCTTGCACAGGTCGGCATCCGGATAGGCGATGTAATCGTCATAGCTCAGGCCGTCGGTGATCTGCTGCACGTCCGTCTCCGGGTTATAGTCCCCAAGGGTGACGGCTCGCTTTTCCAGCTTGCCGTTCTTCTCCGCCCAGACGTAGGCGGAGCCGTCCTCGTTATAGCACAGGAACGCGCCGCTGATCCCCACGCCGGAAGGCGCGTCGCCGGTATCCAGCTCGATGTACAGATGCTGACCCAGCAGCAGGCCGTCGGTGGAGTCCAGTGCCACATAGAAGGGATACTTGCTGGCACTGGTCATCTCATCCGAGGAAACGCCCATGTACTGGTCGGTGCTGCTGCCCTGGGTGGGGTTTTCATAGTCCACCAGAGTCACCTTCCCCGTCCAGGAACCGTCGCCGCCGGTACGGGGAGTCATCTTCACCCGGTCGCCCTCTTTGAGGCTGCCCCGCTGAAGCTCTCCCAGCACGCCCTTGACCCGGTAGGAGCCGGACTGCTGGATGACGATATAGGCCGCGGGCTTACCGCTGTCGTCAGTGGTGGCGTTTTCGTTGATCTTCTGCACCCGGCCGGTGATGGGGGAGGTGACGGTGGAGTTATTGAGCAGCTCCTCCGCCTTCTTCACCTCGTCCTGCTTGGTTTTCAGCTTCAGCTCCGCTTCCTTCATATCCACCTGGGCGGACTGAATCTCTACGGTGTATTGAAGCCGGGCGGTGCCGGTGACGCTCTGCCGCTCCCGCTCCAGTGTGGTGATCTTCTCCTGGCTGGAGTCGATGGTGCTTTGCAGCTGGGCGGCCTCCAGGTTCTTTTTATCCAGGCTCAGCTGAAGCTCCTCGGTGTCGTAGCTGAAGAGAGCCTGCCCCTCCTTCACGTCGTCGCCTTCCTTGACCATCAGCTCCTGAATGGTCTTCTCGGAATCACGGGTGATCTCGGCGGTGTGTTCGGACACCACCAGCCCTAAAAACCGGTCTCCCGGGGCAATACCGCCCATAGAGGCCAGCCGTTCCACAGACTGAACGTAAACCGCATCCTGCTTTGTGCCGCAGCCCGTCAGAGCCAGACACAGGGCAAATGCCAGAATTGCTTTCCGTTTCATAAATGTTTCCTCCGGAATTCATAGCTTCTTTCCTACTATTATACGGATTTTTCCGAAAGAATCAACCGGGGAATGATTAAGGTTTCCTTAAGGCAGCACCGGATAAAGGTGGGAAAGGGGCTGCTCAAGACAGGCAAGCACCCCCGATACCAGATATCCGGCATCGGGGGTATGGATGATCCCTATGGAATTTCGGAGTCTCACTCCACGGTCACGCTTTTCGCCAGATTTCTGGGCTTATCCACGTCCAGACCCTTGGCAACGCTGACGTAGTAGCCCAGCAGCTGCAATGGCACCACCGCGAGACTGGCCGCGAAGTGCTCGTCCACCCGGGGCACATAGACCGTAAAGTCCGCCCGATCCTCGGTTTCGTACTTGCCGTAGGTGGTCAGACCCATCAGATAGGCTCCCCGGCTTTTGCACTCGACCATATTGCTGATGGTCTTCTCGTACAGCGCGTTCTGGGTCAGCACGCCGATGACCAGGGTGCCCGGCTCAATGAGGCTGATGGTGCCGTGCTTCAGCTCTCCCGCGGCGTAGGCCTCGGAGTGGACATAGGAAATTTCCTTCAGCTTGAGGCTGCCCTCCAGGCACACGGCGTAGTCCACCCCCCGGCCGATGAAGAACACATCATGGGCACCGGCGTACTTGGCGGCGAACCACTGGAGCCGCTCCTTGTCCTCCAGCACCCGCCCGATCTTCCCGGGGATGGTTTCCAGCTCGTTTAAGTAATAGGTGTATGTTTCGGCATCGATGGCGCCCCGGACCCGGCCGAATTCCACCGCCAGGCAGTACATGGCGGCCAGCTGGGCACTGTAGGCCTTGGTGGTGGCCACGGAAATTTCCGGCCCGGCCAGGGTATAGAGCACCTTGTCCGCCTCCCGGGCGATGCTGCTGCCCACCACGTTCACCACCGCCAGAGTTTTCAGCCCCTTCTCCTTGGCCAGCCGCAGGGCGGCCAGGGTGTCCGCGGTCTCGCCGGACTGGCTGATGACAATGACCAGGGCGTTGCTGTCCAGCGGGGGATTGCGGTAACGGAATTCCGAGGCCAGCTCCACCCGGACGGGAATCCCCGTCAGATCTTCGATGATGTACTGGGAGGCCATGCCCACATGCCAGGCGGAGCCGCAGGCGGCAATGACAATCTGGCTGGTTCCCCGCATTTCGTCTTCCGTCAGCCCTACCTCGGAAAAATCGACGGCACCGTCGTGGATGACGCTGTGCAGGGTATCCGCCACGGCCTTGGGCTGCTCGTGAATCTCCTTGATCATGAAGTGCTCGTAGCCGGCCTTTTCCGCCGCCTCCGCGTCCCACTCCACGGTGCTTGGCTCCTTGTGGATCTCCTCGCCGTCCAGGTTGTAGAAATGAGCTTCCCCTGGCAGCAGCCGGGCAAACTCCAGATTGCCCACATAGTAGACCTGCCGGGTGTACTTCAGAATGGCGGGCACGTCGGAAGCAACATAGGTCTCCCCGTCGCCTACGCCCACGATCATGGGGCTTTCCTTCCGGGCGATCCAGATTTCGCCGGGATAGTCCCGGAACATCAGCTCCAGGGCATAGGAGCCACGAACCCGCACCATGGTCTTGGCGATGGCGTCGATGGGGCCGATGTTGTACTTCTTATAGTAGTAGTCCACCAGCTTGATCACCACTTCGGTGTCGGTCTGGCTGTAGAAGGTGTAGCCCTTTTTCAGGAGCTTCTCCTTCAGCTCCTGATAGTTCTCGATGATGCCGTTGTGGACGCCCACCACCTCGGACTCCACCGGGCCGGAGCCGGAGCCGGTGCAGTTGCCGGAAACATGGGGATGGGCGTTGGTCTGGGAGGGCGCCCCGTGGGTAGCCCACCGGGTATGGCCGATGCCGCAGGTGCCGGGCAAGGCCCGACCCTCGTCGGTCATTTCCATAAGATTTTTCAACCGGCCGGGGGCTTTGACCACCTCCGCCAGCTTTTCCCCGTCCCGGACAGCCAGTCCGGCGGAATCATAGCCTCTGTATTCCAGCTTGCTCAGACCGTCCAGAAGGATGGGAGCCGCCTGTTTTTGACCGGTATAGCCAACAATACCGCACATAATAGCCTCTTTCCCGGCGGCTCAGGCCGCCGCAATAAAGTCGTTACGGGCTATTATAGCAGACGAGAAGCGATTTTGCAACTTATTTTGTTGGAAGATGCAAACCCGCAAAAAAAGAATGTCATTGCGAACCCGCGCACACGCTGGCAATCCGTTCTCTTCAAGAAGGCAATCATTCCGACATTTCAAGGGGATGCGGATTGCCACGCCAGTGTGACTGGCGCGCAATGACATGGTAATCGTTACTTGCACATTTTTCCGGCAGTACTCTCAACGGAGCAGCTTATCCGGCACCTTCCGGATTTACTTTCCCGGGATTCACAGCGTTTTCTTCTGTCCTTCCAGCATGCGCGCCGCCCGGAGAATGCCGCTTGCGGAGCTGTTGCAGCAGATTTCGTTTTTCATTACCATGTCCACGGCCTTGTCCAAAGGCACGGCCTCCACGGTGAGAATTTCCGTGGCATCCAGGTGCTGCCCGGCCACCCGGCGGCAATTCGTCGCCAGAAACAGGTGCATGTAGTTGGTCATTTTCGCGGAGCTGTCGATGGTGGGGCCCAGGTACTGCCAGTGTTCGGACACATAGCCCGTTTCCTCCAGCAGCTCCCGCTTGGCCACCGCCAGCGCGTCGGTTTCTCCCGGCTCGAAGGCTCCGGCGGGAATCTCGATCAGCTCCCGGCCATAGCAGTACCGGTACTCCCGCTTGACAAGCACATTGCCCCCTTCGTCCAGGGCGACGATGGCGGCGGCGTCCCGGACGGTGACGGTGTAAAAGTCCTCAATCCGGGTGCCGTTGGGCAGGGAAACGGCATCCTTGCGCACCTGCACCCAGGGGGTGTCTAAAACCGTCTCACTTTTTTCCGTTTTCCAGGCTTCCATACTAAAAATCCATATTGGCGTAAATTTTTTCCATCCGGTCATTGGGGAACCGCTCGTCCAGAAGCACCTCCACCGCGCTGGAGGCGGGCTGACCGTTTACCCGCTCTGCCCACCGGGCCACGGCGGCCAGGGACACCAGGCTGTCGAAAATCAGAAACACCGTCACCGCCACGGTGAGAATTTTTCCCGGCTTGTTGGGAATCTTCAGAATCAGCTGCGCCATTCTGGGATACAGATCCTTGATCCACAGCACCCCCAGGATGCCCCAGAACACGGAGTACAGCAGGCACACCCGGCCGTTCAGATTGAAGGGCATATTGCTGTAATCCCAGGAGCGGGAGCCGAAGAGCATTTCCTGACCCCAGGAGCACAGGTATTCCACCGCCGTGCCCACGACCATACCCCCCAGGAAGGACAGCCAGTTGCCCCGGTTCCGGAACCGGTACAGGCATACCGTCAGTGCCACAGTGCCCACGCCGTAAAGCAGGTTGAACGGGCCATACACCAGGCCGGAGCGGCTTTCAATGTAACCGTTGCGGATCAGACACCAGCCCAGCTCCACCACAACCCCGGCGAAGCTGCCGATGAAGCACACCAGCAGCAGCTTGTAGATGCCCAAGCCCCGGGCGAAATGATTCCCGGACATTTCCTCCAGATCAATGGTGCTGTTGGCGGGGGCGGCGGCGATGAGACCCCGCCTTCTGCGCTGGTTGCGCATATCCCGGCATCGGGCGGCCAGCTCGTCCGCCACGCTCAGAAGCCTGGCGCCGCCCCTGCCGATGCGCACACCCATTTCCCCCAGCTCTCCGGCCAGCTTTTCCAGGCCGTCCAGGTCGTCGGTTTCGGGAATTTCCCGGTAAATCTGCTGGACATTCTCCTCCAGCCGTTGGGCAACGTCCCGAAATTCCTCCCCCAGCTGCTCCAGCTGAGAAAAGCTCTGCATATCCTGAGACAGCTCTCTTTCTTCGGTTTTGTCTTCCATGTGATACCTCCAAGGGGTCGTGATTTCTCCATTATACTCCGCTTTTCTCCAGGGCGCAACTGTTTTTGACAACAGAAAAGCTGCCATCGAGGAAAATCCTCGACGGCAGCGCAGCCGTTTTTACTTTTCCTCCGGCGGGACGCAGGCATAGCCCCGCGCCTTCCAGTGCGCCTCGAACTGATCCAGGGGCATGGGCTTTGCGAAGAAGTAGCCCTGGACGTAGTCACAGCCCGCATCCTTCAGCCGATCCACCTGCCCCCGGGTCTCCGCGCCCTCGGCCACGATTCCCAGATGCAGCCGGTGACCCATGGCCACAATGTCGCCGAGAATGCTCTGCACCTCAGGCTTGCCGGTCTCGTTGCAGACGAACTGCATATCCAGCTTCAGAATGTCCAGCCGCAGCTGACCCAGCATGTTCAGCGACGAATAACCGCTGCCGAAGTCGTCCATTTCAATGGGGAAGCCCCGCTGCCGCAGCTCCTTCAGAGTCGTCACAATCCGGCTGGCGTTGTCCACATAGGCACTTTCCGTGATCTCCAGGTGGAGATATCTGGGATCCACGCCGTACTTTTCCACAAGACCGGTGAACGCCTTCACCAGATCCTGCTGATAGATATCCGCCCGGGAGATATTCACGGAAATGGGGATCATGGGATGGCCGTCCTTTTTCCACTGACCCAGCAGCTGACAGGTCTTTTCCCACATGTACTGGTCAAGCCGGGGGATGAAGCCGTTCTTTTCAAACAGGGGGATAAACTCCCCGGGAGACATGAAACCCCACTTGGGATGGATCCAGCGCGCCAGTGCCTCGGCACCGGCGATGCAGCCGTGCTTCAGGCTGTACTTTGGCTGGAGGTACACCACGAACTCCTCATTCTGGAGAGCCGGCTCCATAGCGTCGGTGATGGCCTGCTCCCGGAGAAGCTTTGCCCGGAGGGCATCGTCATACACCGCCAGGAACTGATTGTATTTTCCCCTGATGCTGCCCACGGCCAGAAGCACCCGGTCGCACATCTGCTCCACCTGGACGGTGCGGTCGGTGATCTCGTAAACGCCCCAGCGGAGCACCACCCTGTGATTCAGCGCCTCCGGCTCCAGATCCTTCCCCTCGCCGGTGATCCACTGGGAGCTGGCCTCCTGAAGGAACAGGAACCGATCCGCGTCGAACCGGCCGCAGAAGCCGTCCTCCCCCGCCATTTCCCGCAGGATGTCGGCAAGGGTCACCAGCAGCCGATCCCCCTCCCGGGCGCCGAAGGTATCGTTGAATAATTTGAAGTTTTCCACATTTACGCAAACGATACAGTAGCGTTTGTCCGGGTTGGCGTCCAGCCGCTCCCGGAGCTTGCGGTAGAAAAATTCCTTGGTATAGACCCCGGTGAGCCGGTCGTACTGGAGCAAATTCACAATGGCCGCGCTCTCCCGGAGCTTGATGAGGCTGGCCGCCCGGTGAAGGATCACCTGGGGCCGGTAGGGCTTTGGCACGAAGTCCGTGGCTCCGTGGGAAAGAGCCGCCACCTCGTCCTCCTCGCTGTTGGACTGGGTGGTGACGATGACGGGAATCAGGGACAGCTCCGGATCCTCCCGGATGATATCCAGCAGGGAATAGCCGTCCATGACAGGCATCATCACATCCAGCAGGATCAGAGAAATTTCCTCTCCCCGCTTCCGCAGCAGATCCAGTGCAGCCTGACCGTTCTGCGCCTGCAGAACATCATAGCTTTCCTCCAGAATCGCGCTCAGAACCTCCCGGTTCAGCGCGTTGTCCTCCACAACCAGAATCTGTTTGCGCCGCATAGACTCATCTCCCCCTTCCCCTGCCGTCCGCCGGGCGGCAGCCTTCGATAGCATTCCTGTTTTTCTATACTTTTTCTATACTATTTATAATCATATCATTATGCCGCCGGCAAATCAAGTACCTGTTTTATGGATTGCCGGGGAATCTGCATCGTTTACACACGGTAAATCACAAAATATGGTTTCCTGACGGCAGCGACGGAAGCTCTCCTCCGCCTGCCGGGTCCGCAAGGGAGTCCCCTTGCCCCGCCGTGCCATACTTTATTTATATACGAGCAATATTTTTCGGCTATGTTATCCTTCCGATTTGCAGGATTTTTGGTGTGTTCTTGCATACTATTGTGCTGATTGCCTAAAATCGGCCAAGATTTTTTCACATTGGCGTAAGAATTCACAATTGCAATTTCAGAATTCATCCGCTATAATTGCTTCCATAAAGACAGATGTCCGTTCGACACGGATATCCGTCCAGATGGGAGGAAAAGAATATGAAAAAAATCTTAGCAGTCCTTTTGACCGTATGTATGCTTCTGTCCCTGACCGCCTGCGGCGGCTCCGGCAGCGGTTCCGCCTCCGGCGAGAAGGTCATCAAGATCGGCGTGTTTGAGCCCTCCTCCGGCGACTCCGCCTCCGGCGGCAAGAAGGAGATTCTGGGTATGCAGTACGCCAACAGTCAGACCCCCGAGGTCACCCTGGGCGGGCAGACCTATAAGATCGAGCTGGTCTACGGCGACAATGGCTCCTCTACCGACAAGGCTCCCTCCGCTGCCTCTTCTCTGGTCAGCGCAGGCGTCAGCGTGGTGCTGGGCTCCTACGGCTCCGGCGTTTCCATTGCCGGCGGCCCCAAGTTTGAAGAGGCCGGCATTCCCGCCATCGGCGTGACCTGCACCAACCCCAACGTCACCGCCGGCAACAGCTACTACTTCCGGATCTGCTTCCTGGACAACTTCCAGGCTGACGTGCTGGCCAATTTCGCCATGGATAAGTTCAGCGCCAAGACCGCCTACTGCCTGGGCGAGACCGGCAACGAGTATGACCAGGGTCTGATCGCCTTCTTCAAGCAGGTCTTTGAGGCCGCCGGCGGCAAGGTCATCACCGACTCCTTCCCCACCGGCAACTCCGACTTCGGCTCCTACCTGAACAAGGCCAAGAGTGAGAATGCCGATGTCATCTTCACCCCCGTGTCCATCGCCTACGCCGTGCAGATCATCAAGCAGGCCGCTTCCCTGGGCATCACCGCTCCCTTCCTTGGCTCCGATACCCTGGACGACAACATGGTTCTGGAAGCCATCAAGGGCACCGACCTGAAGCTGTACGTCTCCACCTTCTACCAGGAGGGCGGCTCTCCCGAGTTTGATGAGGGCATCAAGAAGTTCATCAACTCCAGCAGCGAGAACCTGGCTGCCAACGGCGGCAACGACACCATCTCCGCCGTCACCGCCATGGGCTATGACGCCTACTATGTGGCACTGGAGGCCATCAAGAAGGCCGGCTCCGGCGACAAGGCCGCCATCATGAAGGCTCTGCCCGACGTGACCTATGACGGCGTTTCCGGCTCCATCGCCTTTGACTCTCAGGGCGACGCCATCCGGGACACCGCCTACATCAAGACCGCCAACACCACCGACGGCACCTGGGCTCTGGAGACTGTCCAGAAGGGTTCCTCGACCGCCGAGACCGAACCCAGCACCTGATCGCTCCAAAAAACCGAATCCTTTGGCGGGGGTCTGTACCCCCGCCTAAGGTCGTATTTTCCTGTTTCCGGAGGAAAGCCGCTCAAGTTAACCGGCTACGGTTGCGCAAGGTCTGCGCGGCCTTCCTCCGGGAGCAGCTGCCAGTCAAAAATGTAGAAGAACTGGAGGTTCCCCTATGGATCAACTGCTATCGACGGAGTATATCGTATCCATTCTGCTCAGCGGCATCTCCCTGGGCGGTCAGCTGGCACTCATCGCCATCGGCTACACCATGGTTTACGGTATTCTGCGTCTGATCAACTTTGCCCACGGCGACGTATTCATGGTGGCCGGTCTGCTGGGTATTTATGTTTCCGCCGTCCTGCCGATGTACATCGCGATTCCCATCGTAATTGTGCTAACCATCGGGCTGGGCTTTTTCATTGAGCGAGCCGCCTACAAGCCCCTGCGCAGCGCGCCCAGAATGTCCGTCATGATCTCCGCCATCGGCGTGAGCTATCTGCTCCAGAACACCGCCACCTACGTCACCGGCGGCCAGCCCATGACCTATCCCACCATTGAGCTGCTCAGCCGGACGGTGAACATCTTCGGCACCTCCACCAAGCTGGTGGTCATCCTGACCCCCATTCTGGTGCTGGTGCTCATCGTGGCTCTGACCACCCTCATCAATCACACCAAGATCGGCATGGCCATGCGGGCGGTGTCCAAGGATTTTGAGACCGCCCGGCTCATGGGCATCAAGATCAACAGCGTCATTTCCATGACCTTCGTCATCGGCTCCGCCCTGGCGGTGGTTGGCTCCATTCTCTACTTCACCACCTACCCCGCCATCACCCCCACCGCCGGTGCCATGCCGGGCCTGAAATCCTTCGTGGCCGCGGTGTTCGGCGGCATCGGCTCCATTCCCGGAGCGGTGATCGGTGCCTTCCTCATCGGCATCTGCGAGACCATCATCAAGGGTCTGCCCTCCAGCTGGAACGTGTCCGTGTTCTCCGATGCCTTCACCTTCGCGCTGCTGATCGTCATTCTCACCTGCAAGCCCACGGGCCTGTTCGGCGAGAAGGCCACCGACAAGGTTTAAGGAGGCAGTCACTATGGATAAACGCAATCACGCAAAGGATTTCCGGGCGGTGCTGTGCGTGGCCGGCCTGCTGGCACTGATGATTATTCTGGAGAACATCAGCGCCTGGATTCCCGGAATGCCCGCCGTCTTCTCTCCCACCAGCCAGCTGTTCACCGTGCTGAAAAAGGGCGCGGTGTACTCTCTCGTAGCCGTGTCCATGAACCTGCTCAACGGCTTTACCGGCCTGTTCTCTCTGGGCCAGGCGGGCTTCATGCTGCTCGGTGCCTACACCTACGCCATCCTCACCGTTCCCATGGCCGCCAAGGAGCAGGTGTACTACCTGTACGGCGGCAGCGCGGTAAAATTCTCCCTGGTCGATCTGTTCCAGGGCATCTTCGGCGCCGCCGGAGCCGGCGGGGCGGTAGCCCTGATTCTGGCCGTGCTGGTGGGCATCCTCTGCGCCGGTCTGGTGGCCGCCCTGTTCGCCGCCGCCATCGGCACCCCGGTGCTCCGGCTGAAAAGCGACTACCTGGCCATCGCCACTCTGGGCTTCGCGGAAATCCTGAGAGCCCTGTTCCAGTGGCAGACCCTTGGCCCCATCACCAACGGCGCCAACATGCTCAAGAGCTTCCCCACCTTCGCCGACTTCAATATCAAAAACGCTTCCGGCGAGGTTGTTCTCCGGCTGAGTACCTTCGTGCCCATGCTGCTGGCAATTCTGTCCATCACCGTCATCGTGCTGCTGATCCACTCCTCCTACGGCCGTGCCTTCAAGGCCATCCGGGACGACGAGGTGGCCGCCGAGGCCATGGGCATCAATCTGTTCAAGCACAAGATGCTCTCCTTCGTCATTTCCAGCTTCTTCGCCGGCGTGGGCGGCGCGCTGTTTGCCATGTATGTGGCCAACGCCCAGGCCAAGGTCTTCACCTCCACCATGACCTATGAGATTCTGCTCATCGTGGTCATCGGCGGCATCGGCTCCGTGTCCGGCTCCGTCATCGCCTCGTTTTTGTATGTGGCCTGCTCCGAGTGGTGGCTCCGGTTCCTGGACGCGGAGACCTACATCGGCTCCTTCAAGGTGCCGCTGCTGCGCAGCGGCTTCCGGATGGTGGTCTTCTCCGTGGTCATCATGATCATCGTCCTGTTCTTCTCCAAGGGCATTATGGGCGACAAGGAGCTGACCTTCGAGAGCATCGGCAACTGGCTGAAAAAGCACAAGAAACCCAAGCCGGTTCCGGCGGAAAAGGAGGGCTGAGTCATGGAAGAAAAAATGGTTCTCCGGATGGAAAACATCACCATGCAGTTCGGCGGCGTGGTGGCCGTGAACAACCTGTCCCTGGACGTGCCGGAAGGCCAGATTGTGGCACTCATCGGCCCCAACGGCGCGGGCAAAACCACCGCCTTCAACTGCGTCACCGGCGTCTATCAGCCCACCAACGGCCGGGTGGAATTCATGGGGCAGACCATGATCTGCAGCCACCCCACGGGCAAAATGAAAAAGACCTATTTGGGTTCCGACAAGGACAAATTCGCCTCCGAGAAAATCGTGTATCCCACCCCTGATCGTGTGGTGCGGCTGGGCATCGCCCGTACCTTCCAGAACATCCGGCTGTGGAAGAGCATGACGGTGTTTGAAAACGTGCTGGTTGCCAAGCACATGCGTGCCAAGCAGAACGTATTTTCCGCCATTTTCCGGCTGAACGCCAAAGAAGAAGCCCGGATGCGCTCCGAGACCATGGAGCTTCTGAAGGAGCAGGGTCTGGAGCAGTACAAGGACGAAATCGCCACCAGCCTGCCCTATGGCCTCCAGCGTCGGCTGGAGATTGCCCGGGCATTGGCCACGGAGCCGAAGCTTCTGCTGCTGGACGAGCCTGCCGCGGGCATGAATCCCCAGGAGACCCAGGAGCTGGCGGACTACATCCGGGAGATCCGGGATAAGCACAATCTGACGGTGCTGCTCATCGAGCACCACATGGATCTGGTCATGAAGATTTCCGACTACATCTATGTCATCGACTTCGGCAGCGAGATCGCCCGGGGGGTGCCCAAGGACGTGCAGCACAACAAGCGGGTCATCGAGGCCTATTTGGGGGTAGCGGAAGATGCGTAATATTCTGGAAATCCGGGACTTACAGGTTCATTACGGCGGCATCGAGGCCGTCAAGGGCATTTCCCTGGACGTGCCCGAGGGGCAGATCGTCACCCTGATCGGTGCCAACGGCGCGGGCAAAAGCTCCACATTGCGGGCAATCGCCGGCCTCGTCAAGCCCAGCGCGGGCACCATCACCTTCCGGGGGGAGGACATCACCGGCAAGGATTCCAACCTGATCGTCTCCCGGGGCATTACTCTGGTGCCTGAGGGTCGGCGGATCTTCCCGGACATGACGGTGCTGGAAAACCTGAAAATCGGCGCGTATCTGCGCAAGGACGACCTGACCGAGGACTTGAACTGGGTCTACGACCTGTTCCCCCGGCTGAAGGAGCGTTCCTGGCAGGCCGGCGGCACCCTGTCCGGCGGCGAGCAGCAAATGCTGGCCGTAGGCCGGGCGCTGATGAGCCGCCCCAAGGTCATTATGATGGACGAGCCTTCCCTGGGTCTTGCCCCCATCATCGTCCGGGGCATTTTCGACATCATCAAGGAGATCAATAAGCAGGGCGTGACGGTGCTGCTCATCGAGCAGAACGCCAACATGGCTCTGAAAACCGCTGACCTGGGCTATGTGATGGAGACCGGCCGGATCACCCTGACGGGCACCGGCGCGGAGCTACTGACCAACGAGGCCGTCAAGGCCGCGTACCTGGGAACTTAAGTTTCGATTATCCGTCAATCGAATCTGTAGGGGCGACGATTCGTCGCCCGCGGGCGGCCATTGGCCGCCCCTACATCCACCAAACGTGGAAATACGCCATTGGGGCTGTTGCAATCTGTTTGCAGCAGCCCCTTTTCGTATATTCAGAAGCCTACGCGTGTCATTGCGAACCATCGTATCACGCATGTCATTGCGAACCAGTGACCGATGTCACTGGTGTGGCAATCCGCATCTCAAAACCTTCTCCTGAAAGGAGAAGGTTTGTCACTATCTCAAATCCCGGCCGGATTGCATTATGCTTCTTTCTATGGTATTATCTCACCAAAGCATTCACCCGGCAAAAAACGCCTTATGCAACTGCCAGTTGCGCAAATGTAAACTCGAAGCGGTTTCTTTTTCACCGGTTTTCGGTTATAAAAGGAGGTACAAACACATGAATTTACCCGAAAGACTTGCCTCCCTGCGGAAGGAAAAAGGTCTGAGCCAGCTGGAGCTGGCAGATGAAATGAATGTCACCCGTCAGGCCATCTCCAAATGGGAATCCGGCAACGTGATGCCCAACCTGGACAATCTGATTTATTTGAGCAAATTGTACGGCGTGACCGTCGATTCTCTGATCGACGACGTTCAGGATGCGTCACCGGAGCCTGCGCCATCCGAACCCACATCAGCCAAGCCCAGTCCTTCCGGCGAAGCGATCTCCGAGCCTAGGCCTGTCGAGAGCCTCAGAAAGGAAAATCCGATCCTCACATTCCTGAGAAAGTACGGCTGGTTCACAGCTTTTATCCTGACCTTGATCGTAGCACTCATACTCCTGGCCTGCCTGCTGAAGATGCGCAGGCTGTCAGAAGACCATGTTTATTCCTTCCAGGAGGTATCAACTTGTCGTGAAGGCGATGACGATGGGTACTCCAAGGGAACTTTTTCCCTTGATGGGTTCTAATCTCAAAAAGAAAGGGGGTGAAAGACATGAAACTGCAAAAGATGTTCAACATGGTTCTTGCTTGTTTGCTGATCATCAGTTTAGCGACCCCCACTCATGCAACTGAGGTTAACAACTTCACTCTTCAGTCGGTTTCCACCAGCTTGGTTACACCTTACGCCTCAAACTCCTTTACGGTAAACATCTCTGCAAAAACGGAATTATCAGCAGATTCTTCCTTTTCGTTGAGTGCAGGGGATAAGGTTACAATCCAAGCTTCCTACTCGCCTACTTCCGCAAGTGTAGATTTTGGCCTGGAAGATTCAAGTGGTACATACTACTATTTCAGGGCTACGGGTGGCAGCATCAACAAGACCATGGAGGTTCCCGAAAACGGGAGCTATACGCTCAAAATTCGGAACAACTCGAACACATCGGTCAAGGTAACTGGCTTTGTCAAGTACTAAAGGCCGACAGCCCCCAAACAAAAATAAATATCTAGGAGGATCATTATGAAAAAGTTAGTCTCCCTTTGTCTGGCCATCTTCATGATTTTCGCCATTCTGCCCGTCAGTGCCTTTGCGGATGGCGACAGTTTTGAGAGCTACGATTATCAGGTTGCCCTTGCAAAGCAGATTTTCCCGGAGTATCGGGACAAACTTGAGGGGAAGGGTGTTGCTACTTACGCCAGCCAGCCGGGAACCAAGCCCAGCATTGCCGTTCGGGAGACCCGTCCCGTGGACGACAATACGGATATGACCTACACGGAGTATAATAATGGCCTGGTGACTCTGAGCATGGCGAGATTCCAGAAGAGCACGAGCAACATTACAACAGGCGTGGATAAGCACGATACCTACACAGAGTATACCGCAAAAATCGTAGGCTCCGTAATTGAAGGCCCCACCTTTACGGCTACCGACGTGAAATACAGAATTTATCCCTCTGACTACGATAGAGTTTTGAGTTCTGGCAGCTACAGCATTCCGGGATATTCCAGCAGCAAGTTCACTGTCAGTATACGCGGGACTGAAACATCCTCCCTGCCGGCTTATGTATCCTACGATTTTCCGTGTCCAGTCGGTGTGTCTTATTATAGCGGCCGAGTTGGTATGATTGTGCAAAACAACAAGTCGTCCGTGTACTTTGATATCTGGTAAACGAGGCGAGACATTATGAAAAAGTTTCTAATCCTTCTGACATCCATCGCACTGCTGTGCAGCCTTTGTGGCTGCACCAGCAGTGCCTCCGAAGCATCCGGGCAAAAGCTGAAATTTACCGTGGTACCCACGGAGGAAATCGGATTCATGAAAATCCCGGAGGAGAAAATGGGCAGTGAAAAGGCCGAACTGGTATATCAGAACCTTTCGGAGGTGAAGATCACCCTGAACGGGAAAACGGAACCTCTGGAGGACGCAATTCGCACCGGCAAAATCACCGGGGCGGAAATCTTCGCCTATGCCCGTATGGATGGGGAAAACGGGTTCTGTGAGGAAAGCTTTTCCTCTGACGTTGGCCTGACCCATTTCGTTTACGCCTACCCGGATTATGCCCTGGAAATTGCCTATGATGTCCTCGAATCTCCCGACGGTAGGCAGACGCTGATCAACGAGATCACAATTGCGGACACGGCGGAAAGCATCTCTTCCTCGGATCACTTCTATGTAGACGAGAGCAGCCGGTGGGGTTACTTCCTGGATCGAGAGGACTGGGGACTGGAATTCACGGTGAAAGCGGTCACCCCGGAAAGCCTGACCGTCATCTATACCCAGAAGCAGGCGCAGGAATTGGGTGATCTGACCGTTGACGGCTATATCATGTTTGCCGAAAAGGAAGGTGCCCAGGATGAATTTGTGACCCAGACCGGGCGGGATGCCCCCGGCTTTCCCATTGCCATCACCTCGGACGGCACCGGGGAAATCACTATCGACTGGTCGGAAACCGCCGGGAAGCTGAATCCCGGAACCTACTATCTGAGAATTACGGTCACGGATAATTATGACCCAGAAAAGGTTCCCGCTAATGTGACGAAACGGTATAGTAAGCAAGCTTACTGCGTAGAATTCACCGTTGAGCCATAAAAGCGGCATATGATATAGGCTCCCCTTGGTCAGCAAAGGGAGCCTTGCGGGATAACTTTCCCTTTTTGCTATTGTCATCCTCCCTTCTCTGTGATAAAATGAAAATAGAAATAGAAAGTGAGGAGAGCCGTATTTCATGAAAAAGAAAATGTATTTGGCAGTCCTTTGCCTGGGCTTGGCGGCTGCGCTCCTGCTTCTGGCTTTTGGCAGGAACAGCGTCCCCACCGAAATCGCTGATACATACGCCGATTTTCTGGAAGCGTTTTCCAGTGGGGACTACGAAGATATCGCCCCGTATCTTCACTACGAAAACCCGGAATATCGGCAGATGAATCTGGAGAATTTCCATAACCTTCAGGCCTATCAAATCCGAAGCTTCAAGAAGCTGAACGATCAGCCAGACGCGCTTCCCCCCGATTCCGAGACCATGCCGACGGCTTAACGAACCTCCTACGATAATATAATGTTCCGAATGGCAAATATCCCCCCGGTTCCACCGAACCGGGGGGAATCCTTTTGCGGTGTTGGATTGCCGCTAATAGGGCATATACACATTGATATCCACGTCGCCGGAGATGCCGGGCACCCGACCCGTGTGGGTCCACTGCCACATCTCCACCCGCCAGGGATAGGTCATCTGCTCCTGATACAGAGCCAGCCAGAAGGGATAGTCCTCCAGGTCGGCCAGGTAATACAGATTCTCCGACTGGTGCCAGTTGAAGTACACCATGGGCTGGTAGCCCATTTTCTTCATCTGGCCGCAGAAATGGAGCTGAATGTCCGTCAGCGTCCGGCCGTCCATGTTTTTCGTCCGGGGATTGTCTGCGGCGGGAATCTCCCAGTCCAGAACAATGGGCATACTCAGCTCCGCGCCGGTGTCCGAGAGAATGTCCAAGATGAACTGGATTTCCTCGTCCACCTCCTGAATGCTCAGTGCCTGGGAGAAAAAGTACGCGCCGATTTTCAGCCCCGCGGCCGTGGCACCGGCCAGATTCTGCCTGGCGTAGGTGTCCTCCCGCATCCGCCCCTCCTGGCCGTAGCCCCGGAGGCCTAAGCGGATCATGGCAAATTCCACGCCGGAGGCGCGCACAGCGTTCCAGTCAATATCCCCCTGGTACTGGCTCACATCCACCCCCACGCTGCTGGGTACGTTTTGCAGCTTCAGGTAGTTGTGCCGGGTAAACTGGAAGTCGAAGCGGTTATAGGGGTTCCGATCCAGGGCGGCGTTCCGGCTGCCCGGGGCGGTTTCCTCCGGAGTCGGCTCCTGAATGGCCGTTTCCTCCGGGGTCGGCAGGCTGATTTCCTCGCCGTAGTCCCGGTAGATTTCCGGGTCGTCGTTCACCTGCGTCCGGTGCATGTAGGGCAGGCTCACCACAATGGCCAGCACCAGCACCACCGCCGCCACCGCCGCGATGGCCGCCATGATCCGCTCCGTCAGACCCAGGGAAAAGCCCTTCTTTTCGGGAATTTCAGTCTGAGGCGGCTTACCCTCCGGCTCCGGCGGCTCGACAGGCTCCTCGGTTTTCGCTTCCGCTTTTTCCTCCGCGGGATCCAGAATCTCCATTGGCTCGCCTCCTTTCGTGCATCTTTCCTTTCAGTATATCATATTTTCCGCCGTGCGCCAAGAGGGTTTTCCGCCTTAAGTAAATCTTAAACAATCCGTAAATTTTCCCTTCCTCGTGTTGCATTCTGGCTTATTTCCAATATAATAGGCTCAGACGTTATTTCCAGCAAAGGTGATCGCAGCATGAGTAACTTTCAAAATTGGCTCAGACAGTTTTCCGCCCGGATGGGCGCGGGGCTGCGGAATTTTATGTCCGGGCGGTACGGCACGGACAAGCTGAACATGCTGATCCTGGGGATCGGACTGGTGGCCAGCCTGGTTTCCATGTGGGTTCGGGTTCCCACGTTGAATCTGGTGCTCTTCGTGATGAGCTACGGCATGATGATCTGGGCCATTTTCCGGGCACTTTCCCGGAACACCTACAAGCGGTATCAGGAGAACCGGAGGTTCCTGCAAATCGTTGGCCGGCTGAAGGATCGGCAGAACCGGTACTTCGACTGTCCCAAGTGTCATCAGTTGGTGCGGGTACCCCGGGGAAAGGGGAAGATTTCCATCACCTGCCCCAGGTGCCGGGAGAAGTTCATCCGCAAAACGTGACATATCCCCGGTACGGCCTCGTACCGGGGCTTTGTTTGCCGGTCGGCGGGTGCTCTCCTCCGTCACGGCTCTGGGGACAGGGAAGGCGTTTACTCCTCCTCCATCAGCTCCGGCCGCTTCCTTTCCAGCCACTGCCGGATGATCTCCTCCGACAGCTGGGAAATGCTCCATTTCTTTTCCGCCGCGATTTGCAGCAAAGCGGATTTTACCCGTTTATCCGTCCGATAGGTCACGGATTCTGTCTTCTTCAACACACAATCACCTCAGGTATACATCGTATACGTTTGCGCTTGACAAAGCTACGTTTGCATTGTATTCTTTGTATACATTGGCAATTTTATTTCCGCAGCCAGCGATTCCATCGCCTGCGGTTCCTTCAGGAGGGATCATTATGACAACATTTGAGCAGCTATACGGTACGGTTCTGGGGTATCTCACCCCGGAAAATCAGCTCCCCGGCGTGCAGGACATCACCGGGGAGGGCGGCAGCTACGACCGGGCCTATCAGGAGCTTCTTGCCGCCCGGGAACGCCTGTGCCGCCGGTTCGGCCTTTCCCCGGAGGACAAGGATCTGGAAGCCATTCTGTCCGCCGTCCAGGCTCTGGAAAAAGCCACCGCCCAGGGCATTTTCGATGCCTGCAACCGTCCCTGAGCGCAAAATCCCCGCCGCGCAAGCGCGGCGGGGATTGCTGTTATCCGGCCAGGGACGCTCTGATTAAATCGGCAAGCGCTGACGGCGAGAGGTTTTGTTTCCAGGCAAGGTTCTAAGGCAACACCGCACAATTGTGCCTGCAAGCCTCAGCCGCCTTTTTGCCCCATTTCTTCAGTTTGAAAAATGGGAAATACATACAGTATTCCTCCATTTTCCAAACTTTGAACTGGGGTAAAAATCCTGGCTGAGTCTTCTTGTCAAATTGTGCGGTGCTGCCCTAAAAACGGAGGAATACTGTATGTATTTCCCGTTTTTAGAACCGCAGTCTGGGAGCAAAAGATCCGTCGTTCAGCCGCAGACGATTTATTCAGAGTTTCCCTAATTTTCCACCATTTCCTCTTTCAATTCGCTTCTGCGGATCAGGAACCGGCGGATGGCAAACAGTCCGGCGATACAGGCGATACAGGCCACGTTGCTCCAGGGGTCGTCGTGGCTGAGCACCACATGCCGGGTGATGGCCACGGTGAGCACCTCCAGAATGTTGGCCGGAGTGGTGTCAATGAGCATCCGGACAAATTCCAGCCCAACCACGATGTTCAGAATGTGGTGGAGCATGGTCTCCACGTCGGCAAAATAGGCCGCCCCGGAGGAAAGCATGTGGAAAATCTCCATCCCCAGCGCACCCAGCAGCGCCAGAATGGTTATCACGGCAATGATCCGCTCAATGCTGTGGAGCAGCCAGCGCAGGGTCTGGTCTACCAGACTGTTGTGACGCATGGCCTTGTCGATTTTGGCCTGAATTTTGGGGTCATCGGAATGGGGAATCGGCTCGCTCATAGGGAGACCTCCTTATATGTTTGTTTTATTATAACGGGAAGCGTATGGGGTTGTCAACAGAAAATGCACCAGCCGATTCACCGTCCGTAGGGGTCGATGCCCACATCGACCCAAAAACGCATTATCCTACTACAGGGTTCCTTGCTTTTTCAGCATCCATTTCCGGGGATTATTCTCAATATACTCCCATATTTCATCGTAGTCTCTTTGGTTCCGAATGACATGATCGTAGTAGGAACGCTGGAAAACCGGCTCCCCGATTTCCTTTGTCGTCAATGTTTTAATGGAACGCACAATGCTCGCAACTCGGCTTGCTTGGGGGCTTTGCTTTTCCGCACCTTGCCCCTCCAGCCGAATGAGCATATGAATATGATCCGGCATGATGACATATTATTCAACCTCTGCGGCGTTCCGAATATACTTCTCCGCGATTCGGCCATAGGGCTTCGGGACGATGAGGGCATCGTCCCCTACGATGTTTGACAAAATCGCTCTTCGATTTTGGGTGCATATGGTCACGAAATACGCGCCGCATTGGCTGTAGTCATACGCCCGCACGCGGTTCTTCTTCCTTCTGGGAAAATCCATTTCATCACCTATTTCCGAAAATGGGTCTGCATGTCCTTTCTGGCCTGCTCTACCTCCCCCTTCAGCTCCCGGGAGGATACGCGCAGCACGCCGCTGCGGAAGCTGGACAGCTGCACCAGGCCGTCGGAGGAAGCCACCCGGACGGCATAATTGCCGCCGATCTCATCGGCCAGAGCCTCAATGTAAGCGTCCGCCGTCTCCCCCTCCCGGGTGTAAACCACCTGAATGTTGTGAAAACGGCTCTTTTCCCCGGGGTTTCCCCTTTGTTTATAGCCGTCGAATACCAGGATCGTCCGGCATTTGGTAAAGCCCGCGTAGCTGCTTAAGATATCGCACAACTGCCGCCGGGCGGCATCCAGATCCGTCTTCGCCTGCTCCGCCAGCTCCTCCCAGGCAAAAATCACATTATACCCGTCCACGATCAGGCACTTTTCCCGGGGCGGGGTGATGGTAATTTCCTCGGTGGCCGGACGGTTCCGGGTCTGGATGCCGTACTGAGGCCGGCGGATTTCGCCGAACTCCCGGCGCATGATGGCCTCCAGCTCCCTGTCCTCCAGCTGCAGGTTCCGGGTCAGAAGCTCCGGGGGCTTTTCCTCCTTCCGGCCGCTTTCCAGGTGCATATACTCTCTGACCCGGTTCCAGGGCACGTTGAAGCCTGCGCCATGGGCGCAGAACACGGAATCCGGGGTGTTGTCCACGTCCGCTTCCGGATCGTAGGCCGCCTGGGCGATGACGGCCTCGGCATTGTGGCAGGTCTCATAGCCCCGAAGGGTCAGCTGGAGCCGACCCAGACCCTGGGTGTAGGCCGCCACGGTCTCGGCGTAGTCCCGGATCTCCGCCGCCGGAACCTGCCCCCGGAGGATGGAGAGGTTCCCCACCGTCTCCGGCGGCTCCACCTGGCCGCCCATGGCCCGGATATCCGTAATGCCCCGGCCGATCTGCTCCGTGGGCAGGGTCAGCACGAAATCATACCAAGGCTCCAGCAGCAGGGATTTGGCCTGCATCAGTCCTTGCCGTACCGCCCGATAGGTAGCCTGCCGGAAATCGCCGCCCTCGGTGTGCTTCAGGTGCGCCTTGCCCACCAACAGGGTGATCTTCATATCCGTAATGGGCGCGCCGGTGAGTACGCCCCGGTGGGTCTTCTCCGCCAGGTGGGTCAGGATCAGCTTCTGATAATTGCCGTCCAGCACGTCCGTGGGGCACACGGTGCCGAAGACCAGCCCGGAACCCCTGGGCAGGGGTTCCAGCAGCAGATGCACCTCCGCGTAGTGGCGCAGGGGTTCAAAATGACCCACGCCCTCCACGGTGTCCCCAATGGTCTCCTTGTAGAAGATTCGCGGATCCTCCAGCGTCACCGCCAGGCCAAACCGCTCCTTCACCAGTGCCCGGAAAATTTCCAGCTGCACCCGACCCATGATCTGCACATGGATCTGGCCGCCCTCCCACAGGAGGTGAAGCTGAGGCTCCTCCTCTTCCAGCTGGCGCAGCTTGGGCAGCACCGCCGCCGGGTCGGCACCGGCGGGCAGAGCCACCCGGTAGGTCATCACCGGCTCCAGCACAGGGGGCTTTCCCTGAGGCTCCGCCCCCAGAGCCTGTCCCGCCCAGGTCTGGGTCAGACCCGTCACCGCGGCCAATGTGCCCGCGTATATTTCCTCCGGGGCGGTGAATTTTTCCCCGGAATACAGCCGCAGCTGCAGCACTTTTTCCTGCACCGGCTCCCCCTTGGTGTTGCGGTAGGGAAGGAGCATCCGGGTCTTCAGGCTGCCGCCAGTGATTTTCAGCCAGGTCAGCCGGTTTCCCTGGGCATCTCTGGAAATTTTGTACACTCTGGCGGCAAAATCCGGGGAACACTCCCGTTCCGGGGCGTAAATGTCCAGAATTTCCAGTAGTTTTTCCACACCCTCCAGCTTCAGAGCCGAGCCGAAGGAGCAGGGGAACAGCCGCCGGTCGGCGATCAGCCCCCGGAGATTCCCCGCCGTCACCGAGCCGGTTTCCAGGTAGCTTTCCAGCAGAGCCTCGTCGCACATGGCGGCGTTTTCCGCAACTTTTTCGGGTGCTTCCTCAAAATCCACGCAGGCCGGGGACAGCTGCCGGTGAAGCTGGGTCATCAGCTTCTCCCGGTCAGCCCCCGGCAAATCCATTTTGTTGATGAAAAGAAAGGTAGGCACGCCGTAACGTTCCAGCAGCCGCCACAGGGTCAGGGTGTGGGCCTGCACCCCGTCGGTGCCGCTGATGACCAGCACGGCGCAGTCCAGGATGGGCATCGTCCGCTCGGCCTCCGGGGCAAAGTCCACATGACCCGGGGTGTCCACCAGGGTGATCTGTCGGTGCTCCGTCTCCAGCCGGGCCTGCTTGGAGAAAATGGTGATGCCCCGGCTACGCTCCAGGGCGTAGGTGTCCAGGAAGGCATCCTGGTGGTCTACCCGTCCCAGCACCCGCCTGGCTCCGCTTGCAAAGAGCAGCGCCTCAGACAGGGTGGTCTTCCCCGCGTCCACATGGGCCAGAAGCCCCAGATTCAGGGGGCGTTTTTCGGTTTTCATTTCCCCGGGCATACAAAGCCCCCTTCCATCATTGCTGCCTGTATTATAGCATACCCCTGTCCGTTCGCCAACCGGTTTCTTTTCCCCAGGGCAAAAACGTGAACTCCAGGTGAACTATGGGCATATCGGTTTCCCTTATGTTGTCAAAAACATTTGCAATTTTTGTACAACATGCTAAAATGACAGTAAGTCACCGGAGGTTTGCAGGAAGCACCATGAATCTGAACCAGCTGGAGCACTTCTGCACGGCGGTGGAATGCGGCAGTATCACCAGGGCGGCGAAAAAGCTCTTCGTGACCCAGCCTGCCATCTCCGGAGCCATCCGGGCACCGGCAGGCCGGTTCCTTGTGATGTACAACACCGATTCCGTCCAGAATTACGTCATCCGCAATCGGTTTGACGCTCTGGGTATCGCCCCTGACATTCTCATTTACACCAGCCAGATTCACACCATCAAAAGCATGATCCACAGCGGCACCTGCGTCAGCTTCTTTTACGCTTCCCTCCTTCAGGATCACCCGGACATTGTGGGCGTGCCCATTGAGCCGCGGATCGAGCAGAGGGTGGGTCTGATCTGGCGCAAGGGCAAGTACACCCCCGCCGGGGTGGAGGCCTTCATTTCCTTCGTCAGGGACTACCCCCTGTTCCCCGAGGAACCGTAAGGAGAGAGACAGACTATGAGTAACTTTATTTTTTCCTTAAACGCCATCGTTCCCATCATTCTGACCGTCCTTCTGGGCTTCTTCCTGCAGAAGATCGGCTTTCTGAACGACAATTTTAACAAAACCGCCGACACCTTCGTCTTCCGCTGCGCCCTGCCCGTGAGCCTGTTCCGCTCCATTGCGGGCATGGACTTCTACGGGGACTTTGACCTCCGGTTCTGCCTGTTCTGCTTTCTGGGCACCACGGTGATGTTCGCCGGGGTCTGGGCGGCCAGCTGGCTGCTGCTGAAAGACAAGGGTCAGGTCGGCGCCTTCGCCCAGGCCTCCGCCCGGTCCAGCGCCTCCATTCTGGGGGTGGCCCTGGCCACGAACATCTACGGCAACGCAGGAATGGTGCCCATGATGATTATGTCGGCGGTGCCCTTTTTTAATGTATATTCCGTGCTGATTCTCAGCTTCTCCCCCCAGGTGGACGAGCAGGGGCATTTACTTCCCGGCTCCCATGGACTGAGGGCTGTGAAAAACGCCTGCGCCAACGTGGCGAAAAATCCCCTGATTCTGGGCATTCTGGCAGGGCTTCCCTTCGCCCTGCTCCGGCTCACCGTGCCCACCATGATCGACGGTGCCCTCAAATCCATCGGAAACACCGCCACCCCCATTGCCCTGCTGGTGGTGGGCACGTCTCTGTGTGGATGCGGGGCACTGAAGCACTGGAAGACTGCAGCTGTCTCCTCCCTTGTGAAGCTTTTTCTGCTTCCCGCCATTTTCCTGCCCATTGCCGGAGCCATGGGTCTCCGGGACAGTCAGATGATCGCCATTCTCATTATGGCCGGCTCTCCCACCACCGTGGCCTGCTACATCATGGCAAAGAACATGAAGGCGGACGGCATTCTCACCGCCAACGCGGTGCTGCTGTCCACCCTGCTGTCCGCCCCCTCGCTGACCTTCTGGCTCTACCTCATGCGCCTGTGGGGATGGATTTAACTGGCATACCGGCAATCATTGCTGTTTCATTTGCTGCGCAGGGCACCGCCGGTTCGGAATGAAGCGTATCTTTCGGACTTATTTGACACGCTGTCCCATGCACCGCATGGGGTCTCTTCTCGTCAATCCAAGGTGCTGGCATCCAGTCTGATTTCCTGACTGGCGCATTTGCGCCGGTATTCCTTGGGAAGCAGCCCGTAATACGCCTTGAAGGCGGCGGAAAACCGGCTCTGGCTGTCGTAGCCCACACACTGGGCAATGTCCGCGATGCTCATATCCGTCCGCGCCAAAAGAGAAGCCGCCGCTTCCATCCGGTGTTCCCGGATGTGGGCGGCAATGGAGGTGCCGTAAACGGTCTTGAACATCTGCTTCAGGGTTGTGGGGTTCATCAGATATTGCCGGGACAGCTCCTCGATGGAGCACCGCTCCGAAAGATTCCCGGTCAGCCGGTCGTGAATCTGCCGGATAATCTCCACCTGCTCCGCCGGGTACTCCGTCAGCCGCTTTTCCCGGCTGCCCTCTCCGGCGGCCAATAGAACCAGCAGCTCCAGCACCTTGACTTTCCGGAAGGTCAGGCGATATGCCGCCGGGCCGGCGGAAAGACTCTCAAAAATCTGCCGCAGACCCGGTTCCGCGGAGAAGGCCGCCGGCTTTCCCCTGGGGCTGTAGCGTGCCAGCAGGCCTTCCCCGGTCATGCCGCTGCCGCAGAGCGGTTCCGGGGGATTCCGCTCCAGAACCTCCCGGTCAAGCCGAAGCATCCACCCCCGGTAGTCCCCGCCGGGAAGGGAGGCTTCCCCCAGAAGGTTCCGGCTCGTCAGCAGGAAGTCCCCGGGATCCAGGTGAACAGGCGTTGACAGGCTCCAATCAGCCTGGCCGGACTGGCAGTAGTGGAGGACGATCCCCTCCTGATTTTCGCCCGGAGCCAGGATCTCCTCCCCCTGGGTCTGAATCCGGGACAGGGTAATGCCCGGAAAAAGGGCGGTATCGATACGTTCCATGACGCGCCTCCTAGTCCGGGCAGGCAATTTCCATCACCTGCTCAATGATTCTGTGCAGCAGCTGCGCCACGTCTCCATCGGATGCCCGGTAGTAGACCTCCTTGCCCTCCCGGCGGCTGACGATCAGGCCGCAGCCGCGCAGCACCCGCAGATGGTGGGACACCGCCGGGCTGGACATGTCCATCAGGGCGGAGATGTTGGTGACGCACTGCTCCGTGTGACAGAGCATCCAGAAAATCCGCAGCCGGGTGGTGTCGCTGAGCTGCTTGAAAATATCCGCCGCGATCTCAAATCGCTCGGTGTGAGCCAGCGCGTCCCGGAGGGAGGCCAGGTGGCCGGGGGCGTCGTGGTCGTGGGGCAGAATAGGCTTGTCCATCAAAACTACTCCTTTTTCGCTGATTTGGAAATTCTTTTCGCCTGTTTGGAAGGGAGTTTCCCTCCCGCGTTGACTTTTCGGCTTTTTATGATTATACTACAACCATAACAATTAAGCAATTACTTAATCGTAAAAAGATTTGGTAGTCTGGCAGTAAAGGAGCGAAGGATTATGCACGAGCACGAGCATGAATACGAACATGAACACGAGCATGAACACGAGCATCATCACGACCACGACGAATGCGGCTGCGGCCACGACCATGCGCATCACCGCCACGATGACGACGACGATGATTGCTGCTGTGGCCATCATCATGACCACGACCATGAACATGAACACCATCATCACGACGGCTGCTGCTGTGGCCATGACCATGAGGAGCCTGTCCAGGAGGACGTACCCACCCGCTCCCACACCCATTTCGTGGTAGAACACGTCCACACCCCCGGCCATCCCCTGGACTGCGACTGTCCCCTGTGCAACCATCACGAGGAATACTGCGACATCTGCGGCGAGAGCCTGGCCAAGTGTACCTGCAAAATGCCCGATGAGGACTTAGAAAAGCGAGTCTACATTCTGGAGGGCATCGACTGCGCCAACTGCGCCGCGAAAATCGAGGCCAAGATCCGCGCCATGCCTGAGGTGGCCTTCGCCACCGTGTCCTTTGCCACCCGGCAGCTCCGGGTCTCCGCCGACAATCAGGACGCGCTGCTGCCCAAGATGCAGGCGGTGGTGGATTCCATTGAGGATGGCGTGACCCTGGTGCCCAGAAAACGCCGGATTTCCGGCATGGCCACCACCAGGGTCTACATTCTGGAGGGTCTGGACTGCGCCAACTGCGCCGCGAAAATCGAGAAGAAGCTCCAGACCCTGCCCGGAGTGGACGAGGTGACCATCACCTTCGCCACAAAGCAGATGCGCCTGTCCGCCAAGAACCCGGACGCTTTGATTCCCCAGATTCAGCAGACCATCAACGCCATGGAGGACGGGGTAACAGTGGTTCCCAAGGAGTCCGCCCCTGCTCCGGCTCCCAAGGAGGACGAGGAAGCCAAGGAAAAGAAGGAGCTTCGGAGTCTGATTGTGGGTGCCGTCCTGTTTGTCGTCGGTGAGATTCTGGAGCATGTGAATGCCCCCACCCCGGTGCTGCTGGGCGTGCTGGCCGTGGCCTATCTCATCCTGGGCGGCCAGGTGCTGATGACCGCCTACCGGAACATCAAAAAGGGTCAGGTTTTCGACGAGAATTTCCTGATGGCCATTGCCACTCTGGGTGCCTTCGCCATCGGCGACTTCCCCGAAGCCGTCGGCGTTATGCTCTTCTACCGGATCGGCGAGTACTTTGAAGACCGGGCCGTGAGCCAGAGCCGCAGGCAGATCATGGATGCCGTCGATCTGCGGCCGGAGGTCGTCAATCTGGTGGTGGGCGAGGACATCCGGGTCATTGACGCGGAGGAAGCCAACGTTGGCGACATTCTGCTGGTGCGTCCCGGCGACCGGATTCCCCTGGACGGTATCATCATCGAGGGGGAAAGCCGGATCGACACCTCTCCCGTCACCGGCGAGCCGGTACCCGTGAAGGCCGCCGTGGGGGACAACGTGATTTCCGGCTGCGTCAACACCTCCGGCACCCTGAAAATCCGGGTGGAAAAGCTGCTGGAGGAATCCATGGTCACCCGGATTCTGGACTCCGTGGAAAACGCCGCCGCCAGCAAGCCCAATATCGACAGATTCATCACCCGGTTTGCCCGGGTATATACCCCCGCCGTGGTCATCGCCGCCCTGGTGGTGGCCCTGGTGCCGCCCTTCCTGATTCCCGGCTGGCACTTCTTCGTTGACCCCGCCTACACCGGGGCGGAGACCGTGCTCCGCGGTGCCGTCGGCACCGCCTCCATCTTCACCGCCCTGACCTTCCTGGTCATTTCCTGCCCCTGCGCCCTGGTTCTCAGCGTGCCTCTGGCCTTCTTCTCCGGCATCGGTGCCGCCTCCAAGAAGAATATTCTCTTCAAGGGCGGCAACGCCATCGAGGCTCTGAGCGATGTGAAGGCCGTGGTCATGGATAAGACCGGTACCATTACCAAGGGCAACTTCGTTGTCCAGTCCGCCGTTCCCGCCGGGGACAGCGTCAGCCAGACCACGCTTCTGGCCATGGCCGCCAGCTGCGAGCTGTTCTCCACCCACCCCATCGCCGTGAGCATCGTCACCGCCGCTGAGGAAAAGGGCATTTCCATCGAAAAGCCCACAAGCCTCCGGGAAATTGCCGGTCACGGCATTGTGGCTGTCACCTCCATGGGTGAGCTGCTCTGCGGCAACCGGAAGCTGCTGGAGGGTCACGGCGTTGACCTGTCCGATTGCCAGGCCACCGGCTTCGGCACCCAGGTTCTGGTAGCGCAAAACGGCAGATTCGTGGGCAACATCCTGATTTCCGACACCCTGAAGGAGGACGCGGTGGAGGCCATCGGACGCATCCGCAGGCAGGGCATCGTCACCGCCATGCTCACCGGCGACGCTCAGGACAGCGCGGAGCATGTGGCCAAAGAGACGGGCATTGACGAAGTTCACGCCAGGCTCCTGCCCGAAAACAAGCTGGAGGAGCTTCACACCATCCGGGAAGACCACGGCAGCGTGATGTTCGTCGGCGACGGCATCAACGACGCGCCGGTGCTGGCCGGCGCGGACGTGGGCGCGGCCATGGGCAGCGGGGCGGATGCCGCCATCGAGGCCGCCGACGTGGTGTTCATGACCTCGGAAATGTCCGCCATTCCCGAAGCCATCCGGATCGCCAAGGCCACCCGCCGGATCTCCTGGGAGAACGTATACTTCGCCCTGGCGGTGAAGCTGGTCATTATGATCCTGGGTCTGTGCGGCTACGCCAACATGTGGCTGGCGGTGTTCGCCGACACCGGCGTTTCCATGCTGTGCCTGCTGAACTCCGTAAGGATCCTGCGGATGAAATAAGATACGCGAAAAGTGGCTCAGGCAATCGCCTGAGCCGCTTCCTTGTCTCCATTGCGCAGCCAAACGCTCTCCGGGATGGCCGGAGGGCGTTTTTTCAGGGCTTCCAGCGAAGACCCCGGGGATAGAAAAAGCGCAGCTTTTCCGCCGCCAGGGAGATGTCCACGGTTTGGGCGGTGCGCAGCTCCCCGTCCAGGTTCACCGCGCTGGGTTCGTCACAGACAACGCGCAGGCTCCGGGTCTGAAAATGCCGGACAAACTGGGGAAGCTCCTTCCACTGGCCGTTTTTATACTTGCCGATGATGCCGAGCACCTGGAGAAGGTTCACCTTCTTTACCAGAAGCACCTCCAGAAGGCCGTCGGAGGGGTCGGCCTCCGGCACAGGATGGAAGCCGCCGCCGTAATACTGTCCGTTGCACACGCACACGAAGGTCTGCTCTGCGTCGATGGTCTCTCCATTGATCTCCACCACATAATGGGCGGAAATGCCCCGGAAGAGATTGATGACCGTGGAGACGGCGTAGGCGTTGAAGCCCTGCAGGAAGGGCAGGCGCTTATACCGAGCCACATCCGTGCCGATCCGGGCATCCAGGCCCACGGAGCACACGTTCAGAGCCAGGTCTTCATTGCAGCGGATGAGATCGAGGCTGACCTCCTCCGCGTCCAGCAGCCGGGAAAGATCGGAAAAAGCGGTGCTTTCCGAGAAAATCCGCACAAAATCGTTGCCGCTGCCCCCGGAATAGGCAGTGACCGCCGCGTTGCCGAAGCCCGCCGCCCCGGAGGCCACCTCGTTGAGCGTTCCGTCGCCGCCGCAGGCGTAAAGCCGCACTTCCTCCCCGGTTTCCGCCGCCCGCCGGGCGATCTGTCGGCACTGACCCGGTGCCTGGGAGACCTGAATTTCGTAGTCCAGACCGGCGCAGTGGGTCTCAATTCGGGAGCGATACCAGGCCGTCCGGTCGTGGCTGCCCGCCGCCGGGTTGATGATGAACAGGTGCTTCATAGCCGCGCCAACCTCTCTTCTCTGTCTTTTTATTTCTTCTGTCTTCCACCCAAAAACATATAGTAATCACACTTGATCATGCCGTTGTACAGCTTTCGCTTCTTGTCCGCCCGGCGGCCGAAGTAATGCTCAAACTCCGGCTCGGAGGTGATGATATACTTTTTCCAGCCATCGGCGTAGCGCAGGTGCCGCCCCAGCTCCTGATAGAGCTTCTGGGCAGTCCGCTGCTCCAGCATCCGCTGGCCGTAGGGCGGGTTGCAGATGAGAACGCCGCTCTGGGCGGGCAAGTCCATCTTGGCGGCATCCCCATCCCGGAAGGTGACACAGTCGGCAACGCCTGCTTTCCGGGCGTTGGAAATGGACAAGGAAACGCACTTGGGGTCGTTATCCGAACCTAAAATCCGGTATTTTCCGTTAAATTCCTTGTCCTTTGCCTCGGTGCGCACGTCGCCCCAAAGGCTTGGCTCCATCCAGGCGAAGGCCTCGGCGGAGAACCGGCGGTTCAGACCCGGCGCCCGATTTTTGGCGATCAGAGCCGCCTCAATGGGAATGGTGCCGGAGCCGCAGAAGGGATCCCAGGCCAAATCCCGACCCCGGTAGTGGGTCAGCTGCACCATGGCGGCGGCCAGGGTCTCCCGCAGGGGCGCGTCGTTGCCCTGGGCCCGGTAGCCCCGCTTGTGAAGCCCCGGCCCGGTGGTGTCCAGGTACAATTGCACCCGGTCGTTCATGATGGAAAACTGGAGCTGATATTTGGCGCCGGTTTCCGGCAGCCAGGAAACGCCGTACTTCTCGCCTAAGCGGCGGGAAGCGGCCTTCTTCACGATGGCCTGACAGTCCGGCACGCTCATGAGCTGACTGTTCAGGCAGTGACCCTTCACCGGGAAAGCCCCATCCTTGGGGATGTAGTTTTCCAGCTCCGCGTGGTAGACCCCCTGGAACAGCTCCTCAAAGCTGGTGGCCCGGAAATCCGCCAGCACCAGCAGCACCCGCTCGCCGGTGCGCAGGCACACGTTTGCCTTGGCCAAGGCTCGCTGATCCCCGGAGAACAGCACCCGGCCGTTCTCCACCCGGACGTTCTCCATATCCAATCGCCGCAGCTCGTCCCCGGCAATGCCCTCCAGGCCGAACAGGGTCGGCACGGAAAATTCAAAATTCGTCATAAAAGCTCCTTATGGAATGATCTTTTTCGCCTTGATGTACCGCTCTTCCTCGGAAAACACGCAGCCGCAGTACTTCTGCATGTAAAAGCCGTGCTCCCGGGCGAAGGCCTGTCCCTCCTGGAAGTAGGGTCGGAAGTCCCGGTAGAGAAACCCCACCCCGTACTCCGCCGCCGCCCGCTGGGCTACCTCCCGCATCAGCTCATGCTGCTGGTAGGGGCTGATGAAAAGGGAAGAGGTGAAGCTGTCGAAGCCCCCCTCGGCGGCCTGACGGGCGGTTTCATACAGGCGCATTTCGTAGCACTTGACGCAGCGGTTGGCGATATCCTCCGCCACCGCCCGGACAAAGGGGCGCAGGCCGTAGTCATTTTTCAGGATCAGGGGCAGCTCGATTTCCTGGGCGTAGGCCTGCAGGCAGTTCCGCCGGGCCCGGTATTCCGTCACCGGGTGGATGTTGGGATTGTACCAGAAGCCCGTGACCTCCAGGCCGTCGGCGCGGAGAATGTCGATGGGGCGGTTGGCGCAGGGCGCGCAGCAAATGTGCATCAGGGTTTTCATAGATGCCTCCGAAACGCAAAAATCGAGTTATTGTAGCATAGAATCATCGGAAATACAACCGGGAAATGGGGAGACTGTTTGCAGGGGCGGTCTCGTTGGATGCGTGTCATTGCGACCCCCTCAGTATCCGAAAACCGATTCAGGGCTTGTAGGGGACGATGCCCACATCGTCCCGCAGATATGCGGGGGTGTTCCGGTTCGGGTCGATGAGGGCATCGACCCCTATGGATTCTTATGGAAGCTCTGATTAAATCGGCAAGAGCTGGGAGCGAGAGATTTTTCTCTAGCCGAAGGCTTCAAAAGTGGAGGAATACTGTATGTATTTCCCACTTTTGAAGCTGCACGGATAGGGAAAAAGATCCGCTATCCAGCCGCAGACGATTTATTCAGAGGTTCCTTATTTTTCCAAAGAGAAAGCAGAGATTACGGATTGCCACGTCGGCCGTTGGCCTCCTCGCAATGACAGGCGTTATACGAAAGCCATCCGATTAGTCCAGACGTGCCAGCACGCCATCCCGGTAGACCTCCATGACGGTGACGGTGCGGATTTCGTTATGCAGGTTTTCGCCCTTGGCGTAGACCTTGATGTAATTGGGGGCGTGGCCGGTGTAACATTCTCCGTCTTTTTCCTCGAAGAGTACCTCCAGGGTTCTTCCCAGGAAGCCTGCCCGATAGGCTCGGCTCATTTCCTCCGCCACCGCGATGGCCGCCCGGCTCCGAGCCTCCTTGGTAGCGTTATTGTGCTGGCCGGGCATTTTGTCCGCCGGGGTGCCCGGCCGCCGGGAATAGGGGAAAATGTGCATGTCCGCGAAGGCGCATTTGCGGATAAAGGCCAGACTTTCGGCAAATTCTTCCTCGGTCTCTCCGGGGAAGGCCACGATCATATCCGTGGTGACGGCGCATTCCGGGAAAAACTTCCGCAGCAGTTCCACGCTCTGATAGTACCGGGTGGTATCGTACTTCCGCTTCATCCGCTCCAGCACCGTGTCGCTGCCGGACTGCATGGAAAGGTGGAACTGGGGGCACAGATTGGAAAATCCGCTGAGCCGTCGGCAGAAGTCCTCCGTCACCACCCGTGGCTCCAGAGAGCCCAGGCGAATGCGCAGCGCAGGCACGGCCTTGCAGATTTCCTCGATGAGCCGGGTAAGCTCCGGCTTGCCGGGAAGGTCTGCCCCCCAGCCCGCAATTTCAATGCCCGTCAGCACGATCTCCCGATAGCCCCGCCGCGCCAGCTCCCTGGCTTGAGCCACCGCCACCGCCAATGGAGCAGAACGGATGGGCCCCCGGGTATAGGGGATAATGCAGTAGGTGCAGAAATTCACGCACCCGTCCTGAACCTTCAGCATGGCACGGGTACGCTCCTCCAGTCCGCCGGCGGGCAGGCACTCAAATTCCCGGCGGCGCAGGGCGTTGTCCACCTGCTCCTCATGCCGCTTTTCTCCGGCGGCCTCCAGAAGCATCTCCACAAACGCCTGCCGCTGGCCGCTGCCGCCGATGACGTCGATGCCCAGGGCACGGACGGCCTCCGGGTCGTGCTGGGAATAGCAGCCGCACACGGCGATCACCGCCTGGGGATTGTCCCGGCGGCACCGGCGGATCACCGCCCGGTTCTTCTTGTCCGCCACGGCGGTGACGGAGCAGGTATTGATGACGTAGCCGTCGCAGACTTCCTCAAAATGACCGATCTGGTGACCCTTTTCCAGAAGCAGACGCTCCATGGCCTGGGTCTCATACTGATTTGTCTTGCAGCCGAGGGTATAAAACGCGAATTTCATATGTTAAAACCACCAATAATTCTCATTGCTTTCTGTATTAATCATCCAAAACGCCAGTTGCTTTTTGGAAAAAAAACGGTATAATAAGCGGTAGTCCCGTTGATCGGCGGGGCAGAACCGATTTTCGGGGTCTTTGCTTCCCATTATACACGACAAACGTGACTTTGTACAGTTTGGAGGGCGAGAAATATGCGGGAATTTTGGATTCGCCTGGGAAGCATGGAGGATGTGGAGGAATTTGTTTCCATCGCCACCTCCCGGGCCTTCCCCATCAGTGTCCGGGACGACCAGCATAAGATCCGGGGCGGCAGCTTCATGGAAATGTTCTGCCTGGATTTTAACCAGCCCTTGCGGGTGGTAGTCCAGTGCTCGGAGGAAGAGCTGGGTGCCCTTCGCCGGGACGCGGAACGGTTCCTGGTCAAATGAATATGGCTCTAGTAGCACCGTCCTGGGAATACTCGGGGCGGGTTTTTTATTTGCGAAAAACTCAGGCGGAACCGCGCAATTGTACTCTTTTTCTGCCAGCCCCTTTGACATTCCCGGACGGCCATGGTATCATATCCGGGTAAAAGCGAGGTGGAAGTCTATGTTTCTCTATTATAGTCTGTTTGTCGCCCTGATCGTCATCGCCGACCAGGCGGCGAAATATTTTACCGTGCTCTATATTCCCGCCGCCGGTGTCCAGCCCTTCATCCCCGGCCTGCTGCAAATTACCTATGTACGCAACACCGGCGCGGCCTTTTCCTCCTTTGAAGGGCAGCAGTGGCTCTTTGCCCTGATTTTCCTGGTGCTCACCGGGCTGATCTTCTGGGAGTATTTCCAAAAGCCCATGGGCTTTACCAAACTGGAGCGGTTCTGCATCGCGGCCATTTACGGCGGCGGCCTTGGCAATATGATCGACCGGCTGCGGCTTGGGTATGTGGTTGACATGCTGGAAACCACCTTCATGGATTTTCCCGTGTTCAATGTGGCCGACTGCTTCATCACCTGCGGCTGCGCGGTGCTGATGGTCAGCCTGCTTCTGCTGCACAAGGATTTCTGGAAGGAGCGCAAATGACCCTGTATGCCGACACCCCCGGCGAGCGGCTGGACGCGTTTCTGGCCCGGAGCGTACCGGGCATGAGCCGCAGTGCCGCCCAGAAGCTCATTGAGGATGGCCAGGTGCTCCGCTGCGGAAAGCCCGGAAAGAAAAACGACAAGCTGAATCCCGGCGATCCGGTGTCCTACGAGATTCCGGAGCCCAAGGCCGTGGATATCCAGCCCAGGGACATCCCCCTGGACATTGTCTACGAGGACGAAGACCTTCTCGTCATCAACAAGCCCAAGGGGCTGGTGGTACACCCTGCCGCCGGACACCAGGACGACACCCTGGTCAACGGCCTGCTGTACGCCCTGGGGGACGACCTGTCCGGCATCAATGGGGAGCTGCGGCCGGGGATCGTCCACCGGATCGACAAGGACACCTCCGGGCTGCTGGCCGTTGCGAAAAACGATCTGGCGCACACGGTGCTGGCCTCTCAGCTGAAGGATCACTCCATGGCAAGAACCTACGAGGCCATTGTCTGCGGGGTGCTGAAGGAGGATTCCGGAACCGTGGACGCGCCCATCGGCCGTCACCCCAGCGACCGGAAGAAAATGTGCGTCACCCAGCGCAATTCCAAGCCCGCCGTGACCCACTGGGAGGTCATCCGGCGATACAAGGGCTACACCCACATCCGCTGTAAACTGGAAACCGGCCGCACCCACCAGATTCGGGTGCACATGGCCTATATCGGCCACCCGATCCTGGGGGACACGGTCTACGGCCACAAAAAGCCGGAGCTGGGACAGTCCAGCCAGTGCCTGCACGCCGGGGTACTGTGCTTTTCCCACCCCAGAGACGGCCACCCGGTGATGGTTTTTGCTGAGCTGCCCCAATATTTCAAAGATGTGCTGCAAAAGCTGGAAAGGATGAGCTGAATGGATTTTTCGGATGTTTTGCTGACCGTTGACTACGACCGGACTCTTACCGCCCCGGACTCTACCATCCCGGAACGAAATCTGGAGGCCATCCGGTATTTTATGGCAAAGGGCGGCGCTTTTACCGTGAACACCGGCCGCAGCGCGCCCATGATTCAATCCTTCCGGGATGTTGTGCCCGTGAACGCCCCCATGATCCTCTACAACGGCTCCGCCGCCTATGACCCGCGCACAGGGAAACTGGAGTTCTGCCACCCCATCCGGCTGGATCCCTGGCAGACCGTGAACACCGCCCGGCGGCTGTTTCCCGACCTGACGGTGGAGGTACAGGGCATTCAGGCGCACTATGCCTGCCCGGATCATCCCGGCTGGGACGTTTTCTGCGCCAGCCACGGCTGCGCCTACAAATTTGTCAAGCCCGGGGACGACCTGGGCACCTTCCTGAAATTCTCCCTGTACGGCACCTTCAAGGACGACACCGTGGACAGCCTGTTCTCCGGCACCCCGGAGGAGGTGGGCCGGATGGACGAGGCCGAACGGATTCTGAACGAGACCTTCGGGAATGCCTGCGTAGTATTCCGGGCGGCTGCCCGAATCATCGACGTTCACGCCAAGGGAGTCAGCAAAGGACGCGCTGCCCGGCAGCTCCAGGCGCATCTGGGTCGGAAGATTCTGGTGTGCGCAGGGGACGCGGACAACGACCTGCCCATGATGGCAGACGCGGATTACGCCTACGCCCCCGCCGACGGAAAAATTGCCGATCGGTATGAAAATGTCTGCGCCTGCGCCGAAGGAGCGGTTGCGGACGTGATTTATGAAAAAATTCCCGGGATTCTGAAAAAATTCGGTTGACATTCCAGGCGCGCTATGGTAAAATGCTCTGGCTGAAACTGCTAAGGGCAGGGACTTGCGGGTGTAGTTCAATGGTAGAACACCAGCCTTCCAAGCTGGATACGCGGGTCCGATTCCCGTCACCCGCTCCATAGAAACGCGCCAGTAGCTCAGCTGGATAGAGCAACTGCCTTCTAAGCAGTAGGTCGGGGGTTCGAGTCCCTCCTGGCGTGCCATTTTTGTGTCCGCCCCCGGTTTCGGAATTCCATATGGTGGATATGGCCTAGTTGGCTAAGGCGTCAGATTGTGGCTCTGAAGATCGTGGGTTCGAGTCCCATTATCCACCCCATACAGAAAAAGCCCTAGAAATTTATTCTGGGGCTTTTTTGTTGCCTTTATCGCAAAAGTTCCGTATTCTTTTAACTTTTTCCCCGGAAAATATTCCTATGAATTGTAACCTTTTGACGCTGACAGGACGTTTTTTCGGTGCAAATTTGACACGACATTTGACACGAAACTGGAAAATAAAGTGCCGCTCTGGCAATGAAAAAAGAGGGTGCCCGCTTGGGACACCCTCTTCCATTTTTACATCAATCCAGCAGGCCGCATTCCTTGCGGTCATCGCCCAACGAACCCAGCGCATAGTCAATTTTCCGGACGGCATCCGCAGTAGAATTATTCTCCGTCTTGTTAAACACATTATTAAATTCCGCAACCGCTGCCTCGATGAGCACCTTCATTTCCTCCGCGTCGAAGGTGATTCCCTTCTTTTTCAGCAGCGTCTCCGCCGTCTCCAGTGCCTTATTCAGCTTGTCCGCGCCGTGGAGCGTCTTCCACACCTGTTCCACGAACTTCACCGTCGCAACGGCAATGGAACGCTTGGTCTCGTCGTTGATGTGATTGATGTAAATCTGCTTAGCCCCATAGCCCAACACGCCGAATACTGCGGTCAGAATAGCCAGCAGAATGGTTGGGCCGTAGGTATAAATGAAAAAGTCAAACATGATGTACCTCCTTAATGCTTCTGGATTTCTTCTAGGTCTTCAATCCGGTGGTTAATGACCTTGATCTGCTCCTCCACCACCGGCATCCGCTTCGCGAAATTGTTGTGCTCCCGAACCTCCCGGGTCAGCTCCGTGATCTTCTCGTCCATGACCGCCTGGGTCTTGCTGTTGGCAATCAGCACCCCGACGAGGGTCACGCCGCCGCCAATCACGGCCGTGAGAATCGTCTCCAAATTCCCGCCTCCTTCATTCGATATCCATGTGGTGTGCCCCGGGGCTGATCCGATACCAGTACCGGATTTTCCCCGCCGCCTTCCGCTGGGCAAGCCGGGCTTCTACCTTCTCGTCCGGCACGCCCCGTGTGATGATGTCCACGGCCTTCCCCTGGACGTGCCGGGAGTTTTTGACGCTCCCGGCCAGGGAATCATTGTAGCTCTGACACCGGTACCCGCTGCCGCCGCTGTGGCCGTCCGGGGGCACAATGACGATGGGCACTCCCAGATACTCCCGCAGGGCGTTGGCCTCGGCCACAATGCCTTCGTGCATCTTCTCAATGCCGCCGCCGCACTTGCCGCAAGGGCACCGGAACTCTGACGGGGCAAACCACTTGTATTTGCTCCACCAGTCGGGCAGATCGGGAGGCTGACCGCTGCTAGGGACAATATTGTCCTTTGCAAACCTGTCCTGCCACACCGCGTCCTTCAGCCGGATTGCCGTCTGTTCCCCGGCCACGCCGTCCACACCCAAGTTCTCGGCGGTCTGAAAGTCCCGGATGGCCTGGCGGGTTTTCTGGCCGTCTAGCCCATCAATCCCGCCGGGGTCATAGCCCAGATAGGTAAGCAAACACTGCACCTGTTTGATCGTCACAGCCAATCCTCCTTCCCCAACATCAGGCCGATAAACCCGATGGACAGCCCAACCAGCAGGGGTGGGGTCAGCACCATCAGCCACAGCACTTTAGCCAGCGTTTTCATCGGTCTCACTGTACACGGTTTCCACCAGGGCGGTCAACTCGGTGTACTCCTCATCCGTCAGCCGGTTGACGGCGAAAAACACATCAAGCTTTTTCTGCGCCGCCTCCGCGGTCTTGTAAAAATGCCGGGTAATCAGGATTTTCATAGATTTGTACATGTTCTTTTTCCTCCAAAAAATGAAATTTATGGATATCGCAATCATGCGTTTATCCTCCGATTTCTTCGGTGTCGGACTGGTAAATATCCTCCACCATGGCCGCCATAGCGTCCAGCAGCTCGGCGTTCTGGGCACTCAGGCTCTCCAGCTGCTCCTGCTCGTAGGCTCTTTGCGCCGCATCCAGCTCCCGCCAGGGCTTCCAGGGACAGACCATTTCGCCGGAAAAAG
>DJQM01000040.1 GCA_002437585.1 Clostridiales bacterium UBA6386
TCGGGCAGCTCCTCCTTCATGTACTGGCTGTTCAGAGCCTTAACCAAATCCATATCTTTGTCCTCCTAAAAATATTAGGCGTTCATGCCGTCAAAGCCGCGGCAGAGGACTCACCTTGATTTCAGACCGGTACATTCTATCATAGAGCTTTCCAAAAAGCAAGGGTTTTTCGGATTATTTTTTCGGTTTCCTGCGGCCTGTACGGTAACAGGCGGTGAGAAGGAGGAAAATCAGCAGATTATGGGCGATCATGCAGACCCAGGCGGAAACCAGACCCATGCCCTCTAAGGGAACTCTGAATCAATCGCCCGCGGCTGGATAGCGGATCTTTTGTCCCGACTGTGCAGTTTGAAAAACTTGAAAGGCAGCGCAGCCGCTGCCAGCGAATGCTGACCTGCGGATGCGGCATACCCCTTGGGGGTATCTACAGGATTCCTGGGTTTTTCAAACTTTCATTCGTGCCAAAATCTCTCATCGCCAGCTCTTGCCGATTTCATCAGAGCTTCCCTAAGATGCTGCACCGCCGTGGCAAGAAACTGCTCCAGCATGATGGGCAGAGCCAGCGACAGCATGGGGGCTGCCAACTCCCAGTGAAGTGCCTTGGGCTTGGGCATAGCATAACCTCTATGTAAGCAGATTACAGCCAGGATTCTGGCACAAGCCGTCGAAAAAACAACCCATTGCTTTTGGGACAAAGCTGTGGTATGCTTTCCCGGAGGACACAGGAGGGGACGGCTATGAAGCGATTTCAAAAGGCATATGTGGAAATCTCCAACCTGTGCAATCTGCGCTGCGGGTTCTGCCCCGGCACAGGCCGGACACCCGGACGAATGAATGCGGAAACCTTTTCCCAGGTACTTTCCGAGCTGAGACCCTATACGGATTTCCTCTATTTCCACCTGATGGGGGAGCCTCTTTGCCATCCGGAGCTGGAGCGGTTCCTGGAGATGGCGGGTGAAAATGGGTTCCGGGTGATCCTCACCACCAATGGGACGCTCCTGAATGACCGGCAGGAGGGGCTGCTTCGCTCCCCTGCCCTGCACAAGGTGAATGTGTCACTGCACGCCTTCGAGGCCAATGATTTATCGGTTCCCTTTGAAGTCTATCTGGAGCGGTGCTTTGCCTTCGGACAGGCGGCGCAGGGGAAAAAGCTGGTCATCTATCGGCTGTGGAACCGGGGCGGCGCGGATTCCCGGAATCAGGTCATTTTATCCGCCATGCGCCGGGCCTTTCCCGGGCAGTGGGTCGTGGAGCGGAAGGGTACCCGGATCGGAAATCGGGTCTATCTGGAGCACGGGGAAAAATTCGACTGGCCGGACTTGGGAAAGGACGAGGAAGATATCCGGTTCTGCTACGGCCTTCGGGATCAGATCGGGGTGCTCTGGGACGGAACGGTGGTACCCTGCTGTCTGGATCACGAGGGGGATATTTCCCTGGGAAATCTGCTGGAAACGCCATTGGAGAAGATTCTGACCTCCCCCAGGGCAAGGGCACTGCGCGACGGCTTTTCCCTGGGACAGGCGGTGGAGCCGCTGTGCAGAAGCTGCGGCTATGCCAAACGTTTTGGAAAGGATTAACATATGAAAAAGACGGTTTTATTTGATCTGGACGGCACTCTCACCGATTCCGGCGAGGGGATCATCAACTGCGCCACCCTGGCACTGCGGCACTTCGGGCTGCCGATTCCGCCTTACGAGGACATGCGCACCTTTGTAGGCCCGCCGCTTCACGATTCCTTCGTGCGGTTCGGCGTGCCAGCCGATCAGACCGACGAGGCCATCCGGGTCTATCGCAGCCGGTACATCCCCACGGGGATGTTCGAGAACACTCCCTACCCCGGCATCCGGGAGCTGCTGGAAAAGCTGCAATCGGAAGGGTACACCCTGTATGTGGCCACCTCCAAGCCGGAGGAAATGTCCGTGACCATTCTGAACAGGTTCGATCTCGCAAAGTATTTTCATCGGATCTGCGGTGCCTCCATCGACAGCAGCCGCAGCACCAAGGACGCGGTGATTGCCTATCTGCTGGAAAGCAGCGGAGCCAAGGCGGATATGGTCATGGTGGGCGACACAAAATACGACATCCTGGGAGCCAAGGCCCACGACATTCCCGCCATCGGCGTCGGCTGGGGGTACGGGAAGGTGGAAGAAATGGTGGAAGCCGGGGCTGTGGGGATTGCAGGGACGATGGAGGAGCTGGTGGAGTTGATTCATGGGATGTGAGCAGTCAAAAATAAGTGAGAGAAACGGATTGCCACACCAGTGACATCGGTCACTGGTTCGCAATGACACCTATCATTCGGAATTTTCCAAGCGGCAGGGGTTCACCGGACACTTTTTACCCGGGCTGCGCCCGGGTCGCCCTTTCGAATCCCGCCTCTTCGTTAACGAAAAAGTGCCCCCGGATGGGGGCACTCCTTGCTGCAAAGCATTTGCCTTTCCGCCCACAGTCCTACGGACTGCGCTCGGAAAGCCAGGGATTCTCCCACGGGCAAGGGAAACTCAGAATCCATCGACTGCGGCTGGACAACGGATCTTTTCCTCCCGGGCTTCGACATGGAAAATGGGAAATACATACAGTATTCCTCCATTTTTCATTCCTTGCCCGAGAGAAAAATCTCTCGCTGCCAGCCCTTGCCGATGGATTCCGAGCTTCCCAAAAGTACCACCGGACACTTTTTACCCGGGCTGCGCCCGGGTCGCCCTTTCGAATCCCGCCTCTTCGTTAACGAAAAAGTGCCCCCGGATGGGGGCACTTTTTCGTTGGCGGAGAGAGTGGGATTCGAACCCACGGTGGGTTGCCCCATCACCAGTTTTCAAGACTGGCTCCTTAAACCACTCGGACATCTCTCCGAATACAGAAAAACCGCCGAAGCGGCGGTAATCTGTGGCGGAGTGAGAGGGATTTGAACCCTCGCGCGGCTTTTGACCGCCTACTCCCTTAGCAGGGGAGCCCCTTCGGCCTCTTGGGTATCACTCCGAATCAATAAGTTATTCAACTGATTGCCAAAGTATTCTAGCATAGCCATACCCGTTTGTCAAGTAAAAATTACCAAAGACAACCTGGCCGTTATTGGAATTTATACTTGATTTTACGCCGAAAGTGAATACAATAGAAGCTAGCGTCAATTGACAAGGGGACACATGGTTTTCCCGGGTCTAAGCGAAGCCAGTCCCCGTTTATGCTCCGGGAAAACTCGAAGACCCGCCGGGCATGTGTACCCTTGTCAATTGACGCTACATTGCAAGAAAGGCAGAAATCACATGAACACAATCTACATTCCCGAAGGCTACGTCCCCAGGCTGGACGCTTACGACACCCAGCGAGCCATCGCCTACATCAAATCCGCCTTCCAGGAGGAGTTCTCCAACGCCCTGAACCTGAAGCGGGTCTCCGCTCCCCTGTTCGTCACCGAAAGCTCCGGCCTGAACGATAATCTGAACGGCTACGAGCGCCCTGTTTCCTTCGACATTCCCGCGGTGGGAGCCGAAGCCCAGGTGGTACACTCCCTGGCCAAGTGGAAGCGGCTGGCTCTGAAGCGTTACCACTTCACCGTGGGCAACGGCCTGTACACCGACATGAACGCCATCCGTCGGGACGAGGAGCTGGACAACATCCACTCCATCTACGTTGATCAGTGGGACTGGGAGAAGGTCATCACCGCCGAAAACCGGAATCTGGATTTTCTGAAGCTCATCGTCCGGGCCATCGTCAAGGCCATCTGCGCCACCAACGACCGGCTCCATGTACGCTACCCCCAGCTGACCGCGAAGCTTGGCCAGGAGGTCAGCTTCATCACCGCCCAGGAGCTGGAGGATCGGTATCCGGAGCTTCCCACCGGCTCTCAGCGAGAGAACGCCTACGTCCGGGAGCACAAAACCGCCTGCGTCATGCAAATCGGCGGCAAGCTCCGCTCCGGCAAGCCCCACGACGGCCGGGCTCCGGACTATGACGACTGGAACCTGAACTGCGACATTTTCTTCTGGGACGAGACCCTGGGGCGCGCTCTGGAGATTTCCTCCATGGGCATCCGGGTGGACGCGCAGTCTCTTGACCGGCAGCTGCGTGAAGCCGGCTGCGACGAGCGGCGGAAGCTGCCCTTCCACCAGATGCTTCTGAAGGGGGAGCTGCCTCTGACCATCGGCGGCGGTATCGGCCAGTCCCGGCTGTGTATGCTGATGCTGGGCTGCGCCCACATCGGCGAGGTGCAGTCCAGTGTGTGGGACGCTCAGACCGTGGAGGCCTGCGAGAAGGCGGGAATCCGGCTGCTGTAAGCCGCAGAATTGAACGTAAATCGCTGTCATTGCGAACCAGTCCGCAGACTGGTGTGGCAATCCGTTTCCAAATTGGTACAAAATTTTAGA
>DJQM01000050.1:0-4117 GCA_002437585.1 Clostridiales bacterium UBA6386
GCACGCCGCCAGCGTTCGTCCTGAGCCAGGATCAAACTCTCAAAAAATTGTATTGAAAGCCTATTGGCTTCAAATCAAGTTTTTGAATAATTTGCTTCTAGCATTATTACTCAAGAATTTTCGTTGGCTGTTTTTTCGCTTACGCTTAAACAATCCATAATTGTCCAAGGTGTTAAAAATCGTCTTTACGTTATTCAATTTACAAGGTACAGACGCGTTCCCGCTTGCCGTTCTACCGGCTCGCTTCGAACTGTTTTAGTCTATCACATTCTTCAGGCTTTGTCAAGGACTTTTTCGTTTCTTTTCGAAGCTTTTCGAGCTGTGATGGCTGCGCTCCAAGCTTTCGCTCTTCATCACGCAACTTTTTGAGTTTACCATATCCGATTCCGTTTGTCAAGAACTTTTTTCATTTCCTTCCAAGTTTCTCTCGAATTTGGCATTTTTTAGCTGCCCTCTCGGACAGCCTGGATATCTTACCACCCATCTTTCTATTTGTCAAGGGTTTTCCGCAAAATTCCCCGATTATTTTTCTGTGCTGTATCAGGAGGCATCTGTGCATCGACTGCGCACAAATGCCTAAATCCGCCGGGACAGCCCTCCGCTGATTTCGCTCAGGGCATCCCCCGCGTCCAGGCTGCATTCCGGCTTGACGGCCAGGTCTCCCAGGCTCAGCATCCCGCACAGGCGGCCGTTTTCCGTCACCGGAAGCCGGCGAACCTGACGGCTGGCCATCAGTCCCGCGGCCAGCTCCAAGTCCATGTCCGGTCTTGCCGACACCACCGCCCGGGTCATGATCTCCTCCACCGCCGTGGTACTGGGCGACCGCCCCGCCGCCAGACACCGGGTCACGATATCCCGGTCGGTGACGACTCCGCAGAGCCGTCCGTCGCTGCCGCACACCGGCAAGGCTCCGATATTCTCCCGCTCCAGCATCCGCGCCGCCACCCAGACCGTTTCCTTGGGGTGAATGCGCACGGCGGGGGCGGTCATAGCGTCCCGTATGGTCATAAAAATCCCTCCTGCCGGGAGCATTGCCCAGACGGGAGGGATTTATACAATATAATGTTTACTTCACCAGCAGCTCCGCGATCTGGATGGCGTTGGTGGCCGCGCCCTTGCGCACCTGGTCGCCGCAGCACCACAGGCACAGGCCGTTGTCGAACACCAGGTCGGGACGGATCCGGCCTACGAAGACGATATCCTGATCGGAGGTGTCCAGGGGCATGGGGTACTTCCGGTTGGGCAGATCGTCCACCAGCTTCACGCCGGGAGCGTCCTTCAGAACCTGTCTGGCCTCCTCCACGGTGACGTGCCGGTCAAGATACACGGACACGGAAATGGAGTGGCTGCGCACCACGGGAACCCGGACGCAGGTGCAGCTGACCTTCAAATCGGGCAGGTGCATGATCTTCCGACCCTCGTTCTGCATCTTCATTTCCTCGCTGGTATAGCCCTCGAACTGCTCGCCGCCGATCTGGGGGATCAGGTTGTAGGCGATCTGGTAGGAGAACACCTTCGGCTCGTAGGTTTTCCCCTGGCGCAGTGCCTCCACCTCGTTTGCCAGCTCGATGGGGCCGCCCGCGCCCGCGCCGGACACGGCCTGGTAGGTGGAAGCGGTCATGGCCTGGATGGTGGCGATCTTGTTCAGAGCGTTGACGGCGGTGACGGTGATGATGGTGGAGCAGTTGGGGTTGGAGATAATGCCGTGATGGTTCTTCACGTCCTCCGGGTTGATTTCCGGCACGATCAGAGGCACATCGGGATTCAGCCGGAAGGCGGAGGAATTGTCCACGAACACAGCCCCGGCCTTCACGATGGCGGGAGCGAACTTCTTGGCAATGTCGTTTTCCGCCGCGCCCAGCACGATGTCCACGCCCTCGAAGGCGGAATCGCAAGCTTCCTGAATGGTCACGTCCTCGCCTCTGAACTTCACGGTCTTTCCGGCGGAACGGGCGGAGGCCAGCGGCACCAGCTTCCCCACCGGGAAGTTCCGCTCGGCCAGAATCTTCATCATTTCCTGTCCCACGGCACCGGTGGCACCCAGGACGGCGACGGTATACTGTTTCATATTCTGATCCTCCTGTCACTTGGTAATAAAGCTGCTGTACAGAACCCGGATGGCTTCCTTGAAATCCTTGTTGTCCACGCCGAAGATAATGTTCAGCTCGTCCGGGCCCTGGTTAATCATGCGGATATTGATGCCGCTTTCGCCCAGGGCGGCGAAAATCTTGCCGGAAATACCGGGGCGGAAGGCCATCTTCCGACCGACGGCGGCAACCACGGCGATGTGGTGATGCACGTCCAGGGTATCCGGCTGGACTTCCCTCTTGATCTCGGCCATGATGGTATAGAGGTCTTTTTCAATGGCCCAGGTGGGCAGCACCACGGACACGTTGTCGATGCCGTTGGGTACATAGTCCACGGAAATGCCGTGCCGCTCCAGCACGGTGAGTACCTTGCGCAGAACACCAACCTGATTGCTCATGCCCCGCTTGCTCAGGGAGATGATGGAAAAATCCTTCTTGCCGGTGATGCCGGTGATGAACCGATCCGGATCGTGATCGCCGGGGAAGGCCTCCTGGATCATGGTGCCGGGCGCGTCGGGTTCGTTGGTATTGCGGATGTTCACGGGAATGTTCTTCTCCCGGACAGGGAAAATGGAATCCTCGTGGAGTACCTGGGCGCCGGAGTAGCTCAGCTCCCGAAGCTCGTCGTAGGTCACTTCCGGGATGGCCTGGGGATCGTCCACGATCCGGGGGTCGGCCATGAGAATGCCGGAAACGTCCGTCCAGTTCTCATACACGTCCGCGTCCAGCGCCGCGGCGGCCAGGGCGCCGGTGATGTCGCTGCCGCCCCGGGAGAAGGTGTGGATGGTGCCGTCGGGCATGGTGCCGTAGAAGCCGGGGATCACCGCGCCATAGCCCACCAGCACCTGGCTGTTCAGAGCCTTGTAGGACGCTTCCTCGTCAACGGTGCCGTCCATGTTGAACTTCACCCAGTCCGCGGCGTCCACGAACTGGAAGCCTAAGTACGCCGCCATCAGCTTGGCGGAGAAATACTCGCCCCGGCTGACCAGCTCCTCCTGGGAGATGGCCTTGGAATCGATGCGCTTTTTCAGCTCCGCCAGTTCCTCCTCAATGGGCAGGTCAAGACCCAGATCATCCCGGATGTCAATGTACCGCTCGGCAATCATGTCGAAAATGGGGGAGCAGTCCACGCCGTACTGAATATGAGCGTAGCACAGGTACAATAGGTCGGTCAGCTTGTGATCCTTGGCAAACCGCTTGCCGGCGGCGGAGACGATCACCACCCGCCGGTCGGGATCGGCCGCGAGGATGTCCCGCACCTTCCGGTACTGACCCGCGTCCGCCATGGAGCTGCCGCCGAATTTTACTACTTTCATTTGGTCTTTCCTCTCTTTTTCGGGTTATGCCCGAATTTCCGCGATGAAGGCGTCGGGATGTTCCTTCAGCCAGCCGTGGATTTCGCCCACCGCCACGGGAGCGGTGACAACGGCATCGCCCCAGGTTTCCTCCACGGCACCGTTCCAGCCGCCCCGGACGTAGAACCGGAGCAGGCCGGTGTTGTCGGCCTTGACGACCCGGCCGTAGGGGGCGTAAAAGCCCCGGCCTGCCAGAACGTCCACCAGATCCTCCACCACATTATATGCGGTGGGGTATCTGCCCGCGCCCTGGCCATAGAAGCTCATCCGATCGGAGGTGTCCCCCCGGAAGGTGATGAGGTTATAGTTCAGGGGCACGGCCGCCTCCAGCTCCCCGGCCTTCACCAGGGTGGGGTGCACATAGACGCTGTAGCCGCCTGCTGCCCGCTTGCCGGTGGAGATCAGCTTGCACACCAGGCCGCGAGCCCGGAAGTTCTCCACGTCGGCGGCGGTAATGTTCCGGATGCCCGCTGCGGGGACGGTGGTCTTGTCCAGGCTCACGCCGAAGGCGATGTTGGAAGACAAAATCACCTTGTGCCAGGTGTCGATGCCGTCCACGTCGGTGGAGGGATTGGCCTCGGCATAGCCCAGGGACTGAGCCTGCTTCAGAGCCTCGTCGTAGCCCAGGCCGTTTCTCGTCATGTTGTCAAGAATATAGTTGCAGGTGCCGTTCAT
>DJQM01000050.1:4175-15063 GCA_002437585.1 Clostridiales bacterium UBA6386
GAGCCAGCCGATGCCGCCGCCCACGGCGGCGGTGCAGCGGAAGAACACGCCCTTCTCCTTCACCAGAGGCAGCAGCTCATCGTAGAAGGTGCAAACCAGAGCCTTATTGGAGGTAACTACGTTCTTGCCCGCCTCGATTGCCGCCTTGACAAAGTCGAAGGCCGGATGCAGGCCGCCCATGGCCTCCACCACGGTGTCGATGGTCTCGTCATCGGTAATCGCCCGGATGTCCCGCACCGCCTGGGCGTCGGGCAGCTGAATGTCCTCCAGGCACAGAACCTTCTTCACCTGCATGTCCGAACGGTTTTCCGTGATTTCATAAACGCCCCGGCCGACTACGCCGAAGCCCAATAAACCGATATTCATAAAATAATCCTCCTAGTTTTGAAGGATTTCGGCAGGATGCGCAAAGAAGCTGTAGCCAAGCCGAAAACACTTGCTTTTTAACAAAAAACAGTATATCATATACCCATCAAAAAAGCAACTGCATCAAAAAGCCAAGGTTTTTGTGAGATTTTTTCGGTTTTTGTGCAATTAGCAACAAGGAATTGGGCACTTTTTTAAGTACCCCAGGAGGTAAGACTATGCGATACCATTCTACCCGAAACGAAACCGTCTTCGTGGACAGTGCCCAGGCCGTGCTGGAGGGTCTGGCTCCCGACGGCGGCCTGTATATGCCGGAAAGTCTGCCCGCCTTCGACTGGCGGGAGTGCCTGAAGGGCAGCTCCATTCAGATGTCCACCCGGATTCTGTCCGCTTTGCTTCCGGACATTCCCGATATGCCGGAGCTGGTACGCAGAGCCTACACCGGAAAATTCGAGACCGAAGACCTGACCCCCACCGTTTCCGTAGGCGGCTTTACCGTGCTGGAGCTGTTCCGGGGTCCCACCTCCGCCTTCAAGGACGTGGCACTTTCCATGCTGCCTCAGCTGCTCACCGCCGCCAAGAACCTCAAGGGGCAGAAAAAGGGCATTCTCATCCTCACCGCCACCTCCGGCGACACCGGCAAGGCCGCTCTGGAGGGCTTCCGGGATGTGCCCGGCGTGCGCATCTGCGTGTTCTACCCCGACGGGGGCGTGTCCCAGGTCCAGCGGGCGCAGATGGTGACCCAGGAGGGAAATAACGTGGCCGTCTGCGCCGTCCGGGGGAACTTCGACGATGCCCAGACCGGGGTGAAGAACATCTTCGCCGCCTGCCGGGGTCGTGACCTGCCCGTGGCTCTGTCCAGTGCCAATTCCATCAACATCGGCCGTCTGGCTCCCCAGATCATGTACTATTTCCGAGCTTACCGGGATCTTCTGGACGCAGGGAAAATCCGGCTGGGGGATGAAGTGAATTTCTCCGTTCCCACCGGAAACTTCGGCGACATTCTGGCAGGGTACCTGGCAAAGCTGCTGGGTCTGCCTGTGGGCACGCTCATCTGCGCCTCCAACGCCAACAACGTGCTGACGGACTTCATCCGCACCGGCACCTATGACCGCCGCCGTCCGCTGCTGAAGACCACCTCCCCCTCTATGGACATTCTGGTGTCCTCCAACTTAGAGCGGCTATTGTACCTGCTCAGCGGGGACACCAGGCTGGTGGCAGAGCTGATGAAGGAGCTGAACACCCAGGGTGTTTACACCGTGCCCGCCCAGCTGCTGGAGAAGATTCAGGGTCAGTTCTGGGCTGCCTGCTGCGACGATGCCCGAGCCGCCGAGATCATCGGCCGTGTCTACAAAGAGGACGGCTATCTGTGCGATCCTCACACCGCCTCCGGCTGGGCCGCCGCCGAGGATTATGTGGCGCAGACCGGCGACAAGAAACCCATGGTGGTGCTGTCCACCGCCTCCCCCTACAAGTTCCCCGCGGCGGTGCTTGCCGCCATCGGCGGCGACACCTCCGGCGACGAGTTCACCCAGATGACCCGGCTCAGCCAAATCACCGGCGTGCCCGTGCCCCGGAACCTGGCGTCTCTGCAAGGAAAGCCCGAAAAGCACACCGGGGTCATCGACAAGGACAAGATGCTGAGCTTTGTCCTGAGCCTGTAAGGGAGAACGCCATGAAACGAGTTACCGTCCGCGTTCCCGCCACCACCGCCAACTTAGGGCCGGGCTTTGACGCCTTCGGCTGCGCCCTGAGCCTGTATACCGACGTGACCTTCGAGGAAACAGCGGAAGGCCTGGAGATCACCGGCTGTGACGAGGCCTACACCGGCCCGGACAATCTGGCCTACACCGCCTACTGCGCGGTGCTGAACACCCTGAGCGAGGAAGTCCGTGGGGTGAAAATCCACATTGACGCTCACATTCCCATCTGCAGAGGGTTAGGCTCCTCCGCCGCCCTGCTGGTGGCCGGCGCCATGGGAGCCAATGTGCTCCACGGCAGCAGGCTGTCCACCCAGGGCCTTCTGAACATCACCAACGCCATGGAGGGTCATCCGGACAACCTGGCTCCGGCCTTCTACGGCGGTCTCACCGCCTCCATGGTGGACGGCGGTCTGCCGGTGTGCGTCAGCTTCCCCCTGCATCCGGGCTGGGAATTTCTGGCTCTGGTTCCGGAATTCAGTCTGTCCACCAGTCTGGCTCGTTCGGTGCTGCCGGAGCAGGTGAACCGGGCGGATGCCATCTACAATATCTCCCACGGCGCATTGGTACTTAAGGCTCTGGAGCTGGGAGACGAGAAGCTCCTGCGCACGGCCATGCAGGACAGGCTCCACCAGAAGTACCGGAAGAGCCTGATCCCGGATTACGAGAAAATCGAGGCTCTGGTTCGCACCATCGGGGCGGGCTTCTGCCTGTCCGGTGCGGGGCCAACCCTTCTGTGCGTCACCCGGAACCCGGGGCTGGAGGAAAAGCTTGCCAAGAAGCTGGATGCCATCACCGACCACACCTGGCAGATGCTTCCGCTGCATGTGGAGTTCCAGGGCGCTCACGTTCTCAATGCGCAATAACCGGGAAAACCGGCATAAAAAGCGGGCGGCCATTGGCCGCCCGTATCGTATTTCTTCACAGCACTTGAATCGATGCTGTCATTGCGAACAAGTGTGCGCCCGGATAGAGAGTGTCATTGCGAGCCAGTGCGCACACTGGCGTGGCAATCCGTACCCCTGCCTTCCCCCGCGGGGAAGGTGGCACGGCACAGCCGTGACGGATGAGGGCAAAAACGTAAAGCGACCTTATCCGCCCTCCGGGCACCTATACATTATTGTTATTGTGCAATTGCCACTGGCAATTGTTAAATTTGAATTCGCTGCGCGGAGCACCACTCCTCTCAGGAGAAGGCTTGGGTTACGGATTGCCACGTCGGCCGCTGGCCTCCTCGCAATGACATGCGTGATTCAATAGTTCCCGGAATGTTTCGGGGATTGCCACACCAGTCTGCGGACTGGTTCGCAATGACACGGTTTTCGGCAGGCTGGCCGGTAGAGCTGGCCGTTTCACATTTACAGAATTTAGGCCCGCTGCGATCGCAACGGGCCTTTGGTGTTTCTTATTTCAGGTCTTCGCCGGTGATGTACTTCTTGGCGGGGGTCTTCATCAGGATGATGCCCACCACCAGGATCACCAGCATGTCGGGCAGCATGTACGCGCCGTTGTACAGAGCGGAATAGACCCAGGGGGTGGTCATGGTCATGTGGAAGAAGGTCTCCGGCATGTACTCAGCCCAGATGGTCGCACCCACAACGTAATGCACCAGGAACCGAGCCACGCAGGCAACGACGGTTGCGGGGACGAACCTGCCCCGGAACAGACCCGCCAGGCCAAGCACGGTGTAGGCCACGAGGAAGTCGCCCAGGATGCTCTGCCAACCGATGGCGATGCCGCCCTCAAAGAGGGTCTGGAACACGGCGTGGGCAAAGGACACCACGAGTCCTGGGCCGAAGCCCCAGCGGACGCAGAACAGGATGATGGGCAGCATGGCCAGATCCACGGAGCCGCCCCAGGGCATTTTGTACAGGGGCAGGAAGCTCAGGATCTCCGCCAGAGCGATGCACAGCGCGCCCTCGGTGAGCATGCGCACTTTGCGATGGGAATGGTTCATAGAGAATACCTCCGAAACAAAAAATCGCACTGCAAACCCGTCCAGGTGCAATGCGATTACCAACAGGTGGTATTCTGCCTTTCCCTCCGACGGTACGAACCGTATCAGGTACACGGGTCAGAGCCTGTCGCTCTATCTCAGCCGGAAATGCCGGCTCCCCGAAGACGTATCTGCTATGCGTTGGGACGATTATAACCCATCGGCGGGGAAATGTCAACATTTCCCCGCCGCTTTTTGAAATTGCCCCAAAAGTCGCCGCATCCGCGGCAGAGCAGTTGACAAATCGGCAAAATCGTGCTATCGTAAAAGCACAGGGTGCCGCCAGCAGGACGGCTCCCCCAAAGATCAGTTAAGAAGAGATAACCGTGGCTTTGGAAGAGGACGGTTATCTCTTCTTATTATTTGCCTGGAGAACCAGGGCAATGGCAGCAGTAATGACCATGCAGAATTGAAAAATTCCTTCCCATGTAACCATAACCGTCACCCCCTTTCTGTACTGAAGGGGGTAAAAGAAGAGACTATCACCCCCGAAGAATCGGGGGAACCGCCTGCCGGGGTGCTGGCAGCACCACGTTCAGGATCGCACATTATTCGGCAAATTGCAAGAAAAAAGCGGAGGATGCCACCCAGGCGCGCAGTGGTACCCTCCGCTTTTTCTCTATCAAAAATACAGCTCCGTGGCCAGATTCCCGTGGACGTACAGGCAAACGGCCTTCCGGACGAACTCCTCCGTCACGTCGAACCGCTCCGCCAGCTCCCACAGCTCCGTGCAGCCCTCGGCCACCGCCTGATCCAGATCGTCCACCGGAATCAGGTTCTGGACTGCCCACCTGTCCGCCTGATTTTCGTGCCGCTGACGGCAGTCCACCGCCGTGTTCCGGCTGTAAAAGCTGCCGGTGAAGCAGTGACCCAGCTCATGCCCCAGGTGAACCCGCTCCAGGGCGCCGCCGTCCAGCACCCCCGGATCCATGCCGATGCTGCACTGCCCCCATTCGTCCATAATGGACATGGAACCGGTATTGGGAAGGGAAAACCGGATGACCCCAATATTCTCTTTTTCCGCAAGAGCGTACAGCATCGGAATGTCCATAGCTACTCCTTCTTCTCCGCCTCCCGCTGCCGGACAAAGGCGGCAAACTGCTTCACCTCCTCGTACATGGCGTCGGTGATTTCCCCGTCGCCGCCGAAGAGCGCGAACTTGATTTCCTCGTCACTGACCTGTCTGCCAGCAGCTTCCGGCTCCTTGCCGCAGAGCAGGTAGTCCGTTGTTACCCCCAGGTAGGCAGCCAGCTTCCCGGCGGTGGTGCCGTTGGGCTTGCCCCCGGCCTTCCACTTGGCCACCGCGCTGCGGTTCAGCCCCACGTCCTCGCAGGCCCGGTACACACTGACTCCCTTTTTCTTGCACAAAGTCTGGAATCTGTCAAAAAACACAAAGTGCCCCCCTCACCGTTGTGCAATTCGCAGAAGAATACTTTTGTAGCTATTTCTCTATTGACAAGCTACTAAAGTAGTGCTACAATGCGTCCGTGAGATTACTTTAGTATTCTTCTCCATCTATATTCTTTTCATTGCACGGAAATATTGTAGCATAGCAGAATACTAAAGTCAACTCTTTTCCGTCTGATTTTGCCGGAAATCCTTCGACGGATTTCCCCAAGATTAGCACACAAACCGTCCAACAAAACGGGTATTATTTTAAGGAGGAACCAAACATGCGTAATCTGGAAATGCAGGTAGACACCCTGATGCGGCTGTGCGCCGCGGAAACCCCCGCCCAAAAGGAGCGGCTTCGCCGGGAGCTGCTGGTTCTGCTGAACCAGTCCCGGGTCAACCGTCTGGATCCGGAGTATCTGACCCGGCAGATTCTGCTGGACATCGGCGCGCCGGATCATCTGCTGGGTCATCCCTTCGTGGTGGAGGCGGTGGTGCTGTGCGTCAACGACGGCTGCTACATCAACAACATCACCTTCGGTCTCTATCCCCAGGTGGCCGCCAAGTTCGACACCACCGCCTCCCGGGTGGAGCGGGGCATCCGCCACCTGATCGAGGTCACCTGGACCCGGGCGGACATGGACATTCTGTGCGGCTATTTCGGCAACACGGTCAGCCCCGACCGGGGCAAGCCCACCAACGGGGAGTTCATCGCCCGGATCGCCAACGTGGTTCGCCAGCGTATGCGCGAAGCCGCCTAGCCGCCGGCAAGACGCTGCCAACGCGCGTCCGGTTTGCCGGAAGGCGTCAGGCCTCCGGGTACCGCTTGCGGTATCGTTTCTGCCGGCGTATTCGGATTTAAGGCGACACCGCACAATTGCGTCTTCGCGTCTCAAGTGCCTTTTTGCCCCGCTTCTTCCATTTGAAATACAGCGCAGCCGTTGCCGGCGTAGGCCGACTTACGGCTGCGCTGTATTTCCCGCTTTTGAAGCCGCACGGATAGAGTATCCGGCCGCAGGCGATTGATTCAGAGGCTCCCGAAAAGATACTTTTTATCAACCCCGTCAAGGGATCACTCCTCCGCATAATTCCCATTTTTCCGCAAACACTAGCCCTGGGAATAACTACAAGGAGAGGAACCAATATGAAAGCAACTGGCATTGTCCGCCGGGTGGACGACCTGGGTCGGATCGTCATCCCCAAGGAAATCCGCAGAACCCTGCGTATCCGCGAAGGCGACCCGTTGGAGATTTACACAGAAAAGGACGGAGGCGTGATCTTCCGGAAGTACTCGCCCATGGGAGACTTGCAGGAATTTGCCGCCCAGATGTGCGAGTCCATCGGCTCCGCCACCGGCCACATCGCCGCGGTCTCCGACCGGGACAGCATCATCGCCCTCCACGGCGCCCCCAAGCGGGAGCTGATGGATAAGCCCAACTCCGCCGAGCTGGCCCGGCTCATGGAGCAGCGGCGCAACTACCTCTTCCACCCCGGGGACACCCCGGTGTTCGCCGCGGACGGGGCGGAAAAGTACCGGCTGGGGGCGGCCAGCCCCATCCTCTCCCAGGGAGACCTGATGGGCTGCGTCATGCTGCTGCTGGAGGAGAACGACGCGCCGCTGGCCGAGGGCGACCAGAGTGTCGCAAAAACCGCCGCCGGATTTCTCGGACGGCAGCTGGAGAGCTGAAATACTGCCCCGCTGACCGTTCTCCTGGCCAAAAATACGGATTCAGGCACAAAGCTGTCATTCCTGACACGCCGGGAGCGGATTGCCGCTGTGACACATACAACGCAATCAAAACGACCCCCGGGGCGATTGCCCCGGGGGTACGTTATCGGATGGCAGAATGGATAACCGGAAGCCTTACTTGGTCAGGAACTGATCGATGGCCTCGGCGCCCTTCTTGCCGGCACCCATGGCCAGGATCACGGTGGCCGCGCCGGTAACGGCGTCGCCGCCGGCGAACACGCCCTCACGGGTGGTCATCTCGTTCTCGTTGACGATCAGGCAGCCCTTCTTGTTGGTGTCCAGACCCGGCGTGGTGGAGCGGATCAGGGGGTTGGGGCTGGTGCCCAGAGCCATGATCACGGTGTCCACATCCAGCTGGAATTCGCTGCCCGGAATCTCCACGGGACGGCGGCGGCCGGAAGCGTCAGGCTCGCCCAGCTCCATGCGCACGCACTTCATGCCCTTCACCCGGCCGTCCTCGTCGGCCAGGATCTCCACGGGATTGCACAGGGTCTTGAACTCGATGCCCTCCTCCTTGGCGTGGTGCTGCTCCTCCTTCCGGGCGGGCATCTCGGCCTCGCCCCGGCGGTAAACGATGTACACCTTGTCCGCACCCAGACGCATGGCGCACCGGGCGGCATCCATGGCCACGTTGCCGCCGCCCACCACGGCCACCGCCTTGGAGCGGATGACGGGGGTGTCGGAATCCGGGTTGTAGGCCTTCATCAGGTTGGTACGGGTCAGGTACTCATTGGCGGACAGGACGCCCTTCAGGCTCTCGCCGGGGATGTGCATGAACATGGGCAGGCCCGCGCCGGAGCCGACGAACACGGCCTTATAGCCCATCCCGAACAGCTCGTCGATGGTCAGAACCCGGCCGATGACCATGTTGGTCATGATCTCCACGCCCTGAGCCTGGAGCTTAGTGACCTCGTTGGCCACGATGGCCTTGGGAAGACGGAACTCAGGAATGCCGTAGACCAGCACGCCGCCGGCGGTGTGCAGAGCCTCGAACACGGACACCTGATAGCCCTTCTTGGCCAGATCGCTGGCGCAGGTCAGACCGGCAGGGCCGGAGCCCACCACGGCCACCTTGATGCCGTTGGAGGGAGCCTTCTCAGGCATGGCGTTGACGTTTTCACGGTACCAGTCGGCCACGAACCGCTCCAGACGGCCGATGGCTACCGGCTCCCCCTTGATGCCCCGGACGCACTTGCTCTCGCACTGGCTCTCCTGGGGACACACCCGGCCGGAAAGGGCGGGCAGGGCGTTGGTGGAGGTGATGATCTCGTAGGCCTTCTGGAAATTGCCTTCGGCCACCTCATGAATGAACTCAGGAATGCGCACATTGACGGGACAGCCCTCCACGCACTGAGGCTTCTTGCACTTCAGGCAGCGGCCGGCCTCCTCCTTGGCCATTTCCTCGGTATAGCCCAGGGTGACTTCCTGGAAATTCCGGGCACGAACCAGCGGCTCCTGCTCGGGCATGGGAACCTTCTTCAAAGACATATTCGCCATTTTCCCGTACCTCCTTACTTGATGAGGGCCTTGCCCATGGCTTCCATCCGGCAGACGTGATCCTTGGCCACCTCGGCCTCCCGGTCACGGTAGGTGCCGTTCCGGCTCATCAGCTCGGCGTAGTCCACCTTGTGGCCGTCGAACTCAGGGCCGTCCACGCAGGCGAACTTGGTCTCGCCGCCCACGGTGACACGGCAGCCGCCGCACATGCCGGTGCCGTCCACCATGATGGGGTTCAGGGAGACCATGGTGTGAACGCCGAAGGGCTCGGTGGTCTTGCAGACAAACTTCATCATAGGCACGGGGCCGATGGCCAGCACCTCGTCGTACTGAGTACCCGCCTCCAGCAGAGCCTGAAGCTTGACGGTGCCGAAGCCCTTCTCACCGTAGGAGCCGTCGTCGGTCATCAGGTACAGGTTGTCCGCGCAGGCGCGGAACTCGTCCTCGAGAATGACGATGTCCTTGTTCCGGAAGCCGATGATCACATCAACGATGGCACCGGCTTCTTTGAAGGCACGAGCCGCGGGCAGAGCGATGGCGCAGCCCACGCCGCCGCCGACAACGCACACCCGCTTCTTGCCCTCCACATCGGTGGGCTTGCCCAGCGGGCCGACAAAGTCGTGGATGTAGTCGCCCTCGTTCAGCGCACCCAAAGCATTGGTGGAGAAGCCCACCTTCTGGAAGATGATGCTGACAGTCCCCTTCTCACGGTCATAGCCGGCGATGGTCAGCGGCACACGCTCGCCCATCTCATCGATCCGGAAGATGATGAACTGACCTGCCTTTGCCTTTCTGGCAACAAAGGGGGCCTCAATGTCCATCAGGGTGACGTTGGCGTTCAGCTCCTTCTTACGCACGATTTTATACATTTCCGATCCGTCCTTTTCCTTTTCAGAATGGTGAATAACGCAATTTGGTTTTTCCACCCAAACATCTTCATTATAACGGGTTTCGTCACATTTGTCAAACCATATTGTACGGTTTTGTAACGGTTTCATAAAAGTCAGCCCGGCGCCCGGGCAAGCAGTGGGTGCTCGGCCGGTCTGTCATTGTGATACCTTTGGGTACCGCTCGGTATCGTTCTGCTTTCAGAGCAGAAGCAATGACATGGAAAATCGATGCTGCTGCGGTATCCGCAGGACGGTCAGTCTCCCTTTTGGGTCTGCTTTTCTTCCTCCGGGATGAAATCCAGAACGATCTGCTTCAGCTTCGTTCTCAGCTGGATATATTTCACCCCGGCGGAGTCCATCATCCGCTTGGAGGCCAGGGTAGAAAGAGAATCGGCGTACTTGTCGGAAAGATAATACACTTCCTTCACCCCGCTCTGGATGATGGCCTTGGCGCACTCGTTGCAGGGGAAGAGCGCGACATAGACCTTGCATCCGCGCAGGTCGCCGCTGGCGTTCAGTATCGCATTGAGCTCGGCGTGGCAGACATAGGGGTATTTCGTATCAAACGCATTTCCCTCGCGCTCCCACGGGAACTCGTCATCGTCGCAGCCGGAGGGGAATCCGTTATAGCCGACGGACATTATCCTGTTTCTGTCGTTTACGATGCAGGCGCCCACCTGGGTGTTCGGGTCCTTGCTCCTGCAAGCCGAGAGCATCGCGATCCCCATAAAATACTCGTCCCACGAGATATAATCGCTTCTTTTAGGCATTTTCACCGCTCCGTTTCCCTTATAATAGCATAATTATATCAATCCGATATTAACATATCCAAGCCGTTAAGGCAAGAAGAAATTTTTGAGGTGACTTTCTATGGGTCTTTTAAAGAAAATTTTCGGAGACTACTCTTCGAGAGAAATCAAGCGTATCACGCCGATAAAGGACAAGGTGCTCGCGCTTGACGAGGAATATTCAAAACTCACCGACGAGGAGCTCAAGGCAAAAACCCCTTATTTCAAGGAGCGCCTCGCCAACGGCGAGACCCTTGACGATATCCTGCCCGAGGCGTTCGCCGCCTGCCGCGAGGCTTCATGGCGTGTGCTCGGGATGAAGCACTTCCCCGTGCAGATTCTCGGCGGTATCGTTCTGCATCAGGGACGCATCGCGGAGATGAAGACCGGCGAGGGCAAAACGCTCGTCGCAACGCTCCCCGCTTATCTCAATGCGCTCTCCGGCAAGGGAGTCCACATCGTCACGGTCAACGACTACCTTGCTCGCCGCGACAGCGAGTGGATGGGCA
>DJQM01000028.1 GCA_002437585.1 Clostridiales bacterium UBA6386
AGTCCCCCACGGACATGGGCGTGAACATGGCGGGCAGCTGCATTGTGGACGACGGGGCGGTGTGCCAGGCCTCCCGTCAGGAGATCATCCGCCGGTACTACGAAGCTTTGTGTGACCAGAAGAAGGGGCAGAAGGTGGACGACGCGCTGCGGAAGCTGGATCTTCTCATGAAGAAGGCCGGGGTCTCCCCTGCCGACCGGCGTGTGGTGGCTCCCGCCCTGAAGCGAGCCGAGGCAACCGGTGCGCCCGCCGCCGCCATGGAGCTGCCCGACGGCACCATCGTCACCGGAAAGACCTCCGCCCTGCTGGGTGCTTCCTCCGCGCTGCTACTGAACGCCCTGAAGGCTCTTGGCGGGATGCACAGCGACCTGCACCTGATCTCCCCCGCCGCTCTGGATCCCATTCAGCACTTAAAGGTAGCCCACCTGGGCAACCGGAACCCCAGGCTCCACACCGACGAGACCCTGATCGCCCTGTCCATCAGTGCCGCCACCAATCCTATGGCGGAGCGAGCCATGGAGCAGCTGGACAAGCTCCGGGGCTGCGAGGTTCATTCCTCGGTGATCCTGTCCCCGGTGGACGAGCGCACCTTCCGCCGACTGGGGGTAAACCTGACCTGCGAACCGCAGTATAAGGGTTGAATGTAATATGGTAAGGCGCGGTGCGATGCACCGCGCCTTTTTACAGTACCGTCATCATGTTATACATCTTCATCAGCCGGATGTCCTCTTTCATAACCTTCAGCTTCTGAACCAGGGCATCGTCCATGGGAAGCCGCTTTTTGGAGAACAGCATTTTGATGGCCACGGGCATCATAGGCCGGACAGACAGGCCGGTGAACAGCCCCCAGATGGTGTCCTGGGTGGTCTGGGTGGCCAGAATCTGACAGAAGGCGCGCTCCATGGGGGTATCCTGGCTGGTCAGGGTAATGTTGGTAATGGCGTCGTAGTGCTCCATATAGCCCCAGCAGGCGGTACCGCAGTTCTGGTAGCTGTCGAAATCCGTGAAGTTCATGTACATCATAATTTTGTACCGGTGATCCTCAGAAAGAAGCAGAATCTCAAACACCGCCGGGACGATCCGGTGTACCCGGCCGTCATAATAATAGCCGTAGAATTGGGTCAGGCCGCTGAAGAAATTGGTCTGGACGCCGGGGGTCTGGATGGGCACCCGGTCGGGAGTGCAGTAGAGAAGCTGCTCCACATGAATGCCCAAAGCCCGGGAAATATCGTAAAGTGTCTCAATATCCAGAACAATTTCCCCGGTTTCGTATTTGGATAGGGTAGACTTGTTTTTGCAGAGAATTTTAGACATTTCCTCCAGGGTCATGTGCCGGGATTTCCGGAACGCCCGGATGCGTTTTCCGATCTCGTGACTGATCTGTGCCATAGGCTCCCTCCAAAAGTTTCCTAACAATCAACTTTTCATCTAATTCCGCCGGTTTTCAGACCGCTTTTTTTATCTTACCACATTTTCTTTCGTTTGTCTATTGTCGAGAAACTTTTTATCTTGAAAGTTTCTCCAAAAGAAACTCAGCCTGATTTGCAAATTTTCCTCCCGTCCGGTAAGATAGCACTCAAATAGGATTGGAGGGGTTTCCTATGAAGCGGAATTTGACACGGAAAGAAACCATTGTGATCACCAGTATGCTGTTCGGCATGTTTTTCGGAGCCGGAAACCTGATTTTCCCGGCCATGGTGGGCGTAAGCGCGGGAAGCAATATGTGGAGCGCCTTCGCGGGCGTCTTCATCACCGCCGTGGGCATTCCCATGCTGGCCGTGGTCGGCCTGGGTCTCAGCCGCAGCGAGGGCGTGGTGGAGCTTGCGAACCGGGTCTCTCCGGGCTACAGCCGGTTCTTCTGCACCCTGCTGTACCTGACCATCGGGCCGCTGTTCGCCATTCCCCGGTGCGCCAGCACCTCCTTCTCCGTAGGCGCGGTGAATCTGCTGCCTCAGAACGGGGAGCGGCTGTATCTGGCTCTGTTCTCCCTGGTTTTCTTCGCCGTGGTGCTGTATTTCTCCCTGAAGCCCGGCGGAATCATGACCTGGATCGGAAAATGGCTGAATCCGGTGTTTCTGGTATTTCTGGCGGTGCTGGTCATTGCCGCCCTGGCAAAGCCCATCAGCTCCATTTCCGCGGTAACTCCCGCGCAGAGCTACGCTTCCTCCGGTGTCGCCTTCTTCCGGGGCTTCCTGGAGGGCTACAACACCCTGGACGCTCTGGCCGGGCTGGCCTTCGGCATTGTGGTCATTGACGTTGTCCGGGAAAGCGGCATTTCCCAGCCCCAGCGGGTGGCCGTAAACACCGCCAAGGCAGGCGTTTTCAGCTGCCTGTTCATGGGGCTCATTTACCTGTTCATCACCCTGGTCTGCGCCCAGAGCGCACCCATCTGCGCCGGTGCGGATAACGGCGGCACCGTGCTGGGCACCATCGCGAACCACTATTTCCGTTCCGCCGGCTCGGTGCTCATGACCCTGATTGTCACCTTCGCCTGCCTGAAGACCGCCATTGGTCTTGTGACAAGCTGCTCCAAGGCCTTTGTGGACATGTACCCCAAGGGGCCTGGCTACACCGTCTGGGCGGTGGTGTTCAGCCTGGTGTCCTTCGGCATTGCCAATTTCGGCCTGACCACCATCGTGTCCTGGTGCGTGCCGGTGCTGATGTTCCTGTACCCTCTGGCCATTACCCTGATTCTGCTGTCCCTGTCCGGAAAGTTTATCGGCACCAATCAGACCATTTACCGCACAACCACCGCCTTCACTCTGATCGCCGCGGTGTTCGACATGATCGGTACCATTTCCGGCATGGTGCCGGGAAGTCAGGTGCTGGCCGGGCTGAAGGCCTTTGCCGGGAATATCCTTCCCCTGTACGACCTGGGTCTGGGCTGGATTCTCCCTGCTGCCATCGGCTTCCTGGTTGGTCTCTGGCGGGCAAAGAGAAAAGCGTAAAAACCTTTGAATGTCCTTGCGGATCGGCTCCGCAAGGACATTTTTTGCACCTTTTGGGTCATATTTCCCGATTTTCGTATTTTCATATTTCTTTTTTGAATGCCATTTGCACAAACTTTCTTGGCTTGTATGCTTTTTCTTGATAAATTGGCACTATCTGGGTATAATCCTATTAAAATGCTATGGATTCGATGCCGATTTCTGGCAAAAGCCTCGCAATCCGTCAAGGACGCAAATGGATTACTATACCTCTGTCATTTTCATTTTACTTCTGGCACTGCTGGTGCTTTCAATCCTGATTTCCGAGAACAGCCGGATTTCCCTGCGGAAAAAGCGGCTGTTCATCGGCGCAAACCTGCTCATTGCCCTATCGGCCATGGCCGAGTGCGTGGGCGTTCATCTGAACGGAAACCCGGGCTTTCCCAAGTGGCTGCTTGCCGCCGTGAAGGCTCTGGACTACACCCTGACTCCCATGACCGGCGGCGTGTTCATTGCCCTAATGGAAAAGCCCAAGGACAAGAATCACCTTCTTGCCTGCCTGCTGCTGGGCAATGCCGCTATGCAGGCAGTGTCCGCCCCCTTCGGCTGGATGGTGATCATTGATGACGACCACTGCTATTCTCACGGGCCGCTGTACCCCCTCTACATCGTCTTCTACTGCCTGACCATCCTTCTGCTGGCGGTCCAGATGGCTTCCTACGGCAAGTCCTTCCGGCGGCAGAACCGGATGTCTCTCTATGCAACCATCGGTCTGGTGCTCACCGGCATTGCCATTCAGGAGGTGCTGGGCAACGGACGGCGAGTCGCCTATCTGGCGCTGACCCTGGGTGCCGCCTTCCTGTACATTCACTACTGCGAGTTCTCCCAGCTGAAGCTGGGTGAAAAGCTGACCGAGCAGCAGAAAAAGCTGGCCATCGATCCGCTGACCGGCTCACTCAGCCGGTTTGCCTACATGGATGCCCTAACGGCTCTGGAGAACCATGTGCCGGAAAATCTGGCGGTTTTCCTGGTGGATGTGAACGGCCTGAAGGCTGTCAACGATGCCATCGGCCACGATGCCGGCGACGAGCTGATCTGCGGAACCGCCCGATGCGTGGAAAACACCCTGGGGCGTGACGGTCAGACCTTCCGCATTGGCGGCGACGAATTTGTGGTGCTCACGGATATGACCCAGGCTCAGGCGGAGGCGGCACTGGCCGCCCTGAAGCGGGAGGCCGAGAGCTGGTCGGGAGAAAAGGTGTCAGACCTCAGCGTGTCCGCCGGGTACGCCCTGGCTCAGACCCATCCGGGGCAGTCCGTAGAGGCTCTGGTCAACGAGGCCGATCAGGCCATGTATGCCCAGAAGCAGGACTACTATCTGCACTTTGGGCGGGATCGCAGAAGGTGCCGTGACGGGAAATAAAACCAGCCGCGGCCGCCGCAAAGCTTTGCGGCGGCCGCGATTTTTTAATGCTTCTTTTCTTCATCCTCCGGTACATACTCCATGATTTCACCCACGGAACACTGTAAAATCCGGCAGAAGACCTCGATGGTATGGGTGCTGACACTTTCGTTGCGCTTCAGCCGGGTGAGCTGGCCGGGACTGATGTGATAGTCCCGGATCAGGGCGTATTGGCTGATGCCCTTCTCCTTCATTACTTTCCACAAATTATCATAGAACATCATACTTCAAGAATGCTCCGGTGCTTCCGGCTCATCCATATTGGACAGAGCGTAGCAGATCATCTGATTCAGCAGCTCATTGCGGCTAATACCGACAGCAGCGGCCTTTTGATCAATATCCGCCAGCACGTCGGTGTCAATGCGCATGGAAATGACTTCCTTTTCCGGCTTTCTCGCAACAAATTTCGGCATACCGTCACCATCCTTGTATTGACTATTATATTCTAATTTGCTAGAATGTTATATATTCTATATTAGATGTCTAAAATCGAATATATTAGGACGGCTATCATATGAATTCGTATGAAATTACCTATGACAGAATTCTCGATTTGCAACGGGAGCTTATCTCTACCCTGGAAACACAGTCAGGTGAAACCGAAATATACCTGATTCACGCCCTTTCCGCCACATACCTCTTGCAGGATTACCTGGCGCAAAGAATTGCGGAGGTTGGCCCATCCCCGGAGGGTGAGGACTGGGAACTTCTTTAACTTCACAAAATGACCGCTAAACAAAAAAGGTTGACATATATCACGATATCGTGATATACTAATGGTGAAAGGAGCGATGCCCAATGCCTGTACTGTCCCGATTTTACGGAATCGTCATCCGAATGTATTTTTTGCAGAACGAACACAATCCGCCCCATATCCACGCCATTTACAACGACGATGTTGCCGCCATTGATTTTATGACCGGAAAAGTTCTGGAGGGGCATCTGCCCAGCAAAGCCCTGGCCATGGTGCAGGAATGGATCGGGCTGAACCGAGACGCTCTGAAAACCATTTGGGAAACCCAGGAGTTCCGGAAGCTTCCCCCACTGGAATAAGGAGGCGCAATATGTTCCACAAAGTCAAAAACGTGTCCCCTCTCCCGGATTTCAAGCTGAGTGTCCAGTTCTGCGAAGGGGTTACCAAGCTGTACGATGTAAAGCCCCTGTTTGAACGGCTTCCGGTGTTTGCCGGTCTCAAGGAACACCCGGAGATTTTTGGCGGCGTTTCCGTGGATGTCGGCGGCTATGGCATCGTGTGGGATGATGAACTGGATTTGTCCTGTGACGAGCTGTGGGAGCATGGCGTGACTGTGGACACGCCCTTTGACGGGCTGATTGCCCTGAGTGACGCTACCAGGCTTTGGGGGCTGAATGAAAGCACCCTCCGCAAAGCCATTTCCTACGGCAAGCTTGTAAACGGAGTGGATGTCTGCAAGTTTGGCAAGCAGTGGGTCGTGTCCGCAAAGGCCATGACCCGGGAATATGGGGCGGCCACAAGATAAATTCAGCAGTCGTAAGGCCGGAGGGGACGATACCCTCCGGCCTTTTCTGCTGAAAAATATAGGTTTGGATAACCTTCCGGCGGCTCGCCTTTCCGTCTTTATTTCAGAAATACCGGTTTACTTTCCCGATGATTCATGGTAAAATGACACAATAAAAGGAAGGGTGCGGTTTCTCTTCCGGAAAAGGAGACTATCTATGAAGGGTATCATTCTGGCCGGAGGCTCCGGCACCCGGCTGTATCCGCTGACGAAGGTCACCTCCAAGCAATTGCTCCCGGTTTACGACAAGCCCATGATCTACTATCCCCTGTCCACGCTGATGCTGGCGGGGATTCGGGACATTCTGATCATCTCCACCCCCACGGACACTCCCCGCTTCCAGGATCTTCTGGGGGACGGCAGCCACTTCGGTATTCACTTAAGCTACGCCGTCCAGCCCAGCCCGGACGGTCTTGCCCAGGCCTTCCTCATCGGCGAGGAATTCATCGGCGGCGAGCCTTGCGCCATGGTGCTGGGGGACAACATTTTCTACGGCAGCGGCTTTTCCGGCATTCTCCGGCAGGCTCGGATAAACGCGGAAAACGGCCGGGCTACCATTTTCGGCTACTATGTCCCCGACCCGGAGCGGTTCGGCGTGGTGGAGTTTGACGACAACAACAGGGTCGTCTCCCTGGAGGAAAAGCCCGCCCAGCCCAAGAGCAGCTACGCCGTCACCGGTCTGTACTTCTACCCCGCCGGGGTCTCCGCGAAAGCCAAGAAAGTACGCCCTTCCAAACGGGGAGAGCTGGAAATCACCACCCTGAACGACATGTACTTACAATCTGGCATTCTGGACGTAAAGCTCTTCGGCCGGGGCTTTGCCTGGCTGGACACCGGCACCATGGAGAGCCTGCTGGAGGCGGCGGAGTTCGTCCATATGGTGGAAAAGCGGCAGGGTGTGAAAATTTCCGCCCCGGAGGAGATCGCCTATCGCTACGGCTGGATCTCCACGGAGGCGCTTCTGGAATCTGCCCAGGTCTACGGCAAGTCCCCCTACGGCCATCATCTGCGACAGGTGGCCCAGGATAAGTTCATCAGCTTCCGGGAAAACAAACAGGATTGAGGAAGAAATTATGACGATTATCGTAACCGGCGGTGCCGGATTCATCGGCTCCAACTTTATTTTTCACATGCTGGGCAAGTATCCGGGCTACCGGATCGTCTGCCTGGACAAGCTGACCTACGCGGGGAACCTGTCCACCCTGGCTCCCGTAATGGAGAATCCCAATTTCCGGTTTGTAAAGCTGGATATCTGCGACCGGGATGGGGTTTGCAGGCTATTCGAGGAAGAACATCCGGACATGGTGGTAAATTTCGCGGCGGAAAGCCACGTTGACCGCTCCATCGAAAATCCTCAGGTGTTCCTGCAAACCAACATCCTGGGCACCCAGGTGCTGATGGATGCCTGCCGGAAGTACGGCATCACCCGCTACCACCAGGTCTCCACCGACGAGGTCTACGGCGACCTGCCTCTTGACCGGCCTGACCTGTTCTTCACCGAGGAGACCCCCATCCACACCAGCTCCCCCTACTCCGCCTCCAAGGCCAGCGCGGATCTGCTGGTGCTGGCCTATCACCGAACCTACGGCCTGCCCGTGACCATCTCCCGCTGCTCCAACAACTACGGCCCCTACCATTTCCCGGAAAAGCTCATTCCCCTGATGATCGCCAACGCCCTGAACGACAAGCCCCTGCCGGTTTACGGCCAGGGTCTGAACGTCCGGGACTGGCTGTATGTGGCGGATCACTGCAAGGCCATCGACCTGATTCTGCACAAAGGGCGGGTAGGTGAAGTGTACAACATCGGCGGCCACAACGAAATGCGCAACATCGACATTGTGAAAATCATCTGCAAGGCTCTGGGCAAGCCCGAGAGCCTGATTACCTACGTCACCGACCGGAAGGGGCATGACATGCGCTACGCCATCGATCCGACGAAGATTCACAACGAGCTGGGCTGGCTGCCGGAGACCAAATTTGCCGACGGCATTCAGAAGACCATCCGGTGGTATCTGGACAACCGGGAGTGGTGGGAAACCATCCTTTCCGGGGAATATCAGGATTACTACGAGAAAATGTACGCAAATCGGTAAAGGCAGGCGTTCCCATGTATCAACTCAACGACAACTATCTGCGCCCGAAGAAGGCCGCGTGGCTGCGCCGGATGTACGCTACTCCCTTTGAAATGCGGGAGGATTTGCGCCTCTGGCAGGGAGAGAATGCCACGGTGCTGCCCCTGCGGCCCATCGGCGGCGAGGGCGTACTCTTCGGCCGGGGCGGCGTTGTGGACGAAGCGGGTCAGTATGTGGAGCTGTCCGGCATTCCCACCCGGATCTGGAACGGCTATCCCTTTGAAACGGTGGAATATCGGGACGAAAAGGTGGTCTACTGCGGGTATCTTGTGAACCACTGGGGTCATTTTCTGGTGGAGGCTGTCACCCGGCTGTGGTACGCCCTGGAGAATCCAGACGCGGATAAGTACGTTTTCTTCCTGAAAGAAGGAGAAAACCGGGAAATTGGCGGCAATTACCGGGAATTTCTGAAGCTGCTCGGCATCTGGGACAAGGTGGAGATCATTTCCGCTCCCACTACCTACCGGGAAGTGACCGTGCCGGAAATTGCCTTCCGGTGCATGGAATTCTACAGTCCCAAATTCCTGGAAATTTTCGACGCGGTGGCTTCCCATGCGGCTCCGGAGCCGGACTGGGTGCCGGAACGTAAAATTTTCTTCACCCGCACCAGCTTCTACAAAGGAAATCACTTTGAGTTCGGCGGCGAGGCCCTGGACAATTTCTTCGCGCGCAACGGCTACGCAGTGCTCCACCCGGAGAACCTCAGCCTTTCCCGGATGATTTACCTCATCCGCAACGCCCAGGTGGTGGCGACCCTCTCCGGCTCCGCCCAGCACAATATGCTCTTCGCCAAAAACGGGCAGAAGCACCTGATTCTGGAGCGGCTGGTCATCAACGTGGATTACCAGGTGAGCATCAACCAAATGCGGGAGCTGGACGTGACCCCCATTGACGCTAACTTCCACCTGTACACCGTGGACACCGTAGGGCCTCTGATGCTGGGCTGCAACCACATTCTGGAAAAATATATTTCGGACAATGGTCTTCAGCCGCCGGATGAAATTTACCGAAGCAAACAGTACCGTGACCAGTGCTTCAAGGCCTACATGGCCTCCTATCAGGACAACTACCGCTACCGCTGGCACATGGAGCCCTGGTATCCCGTCATCGCCGACTCCCTGTACGAGGCCTATGAGGACAATTACCCCTATTTCAAGGAATATCTGGACGGGAACCGGCCCTTCCTGAAAGAGCACTATTTCCAGATTCACTATTGGAAGCAGTTTCTCAAGCGGCTGCTTCACTATCAAGGAGCATGATAATGGGACAGATCAAGGTCACAAAGGTCCCCATTGCGGGGCTGTATATCATTGAGCCAACCGTCCACGGGGATTCCCGGGGCTATTTTATGGAAACCTACAACCAGAGGGATATGACAGAGGCCGGGCTGGACATGGCCTTCGTCCAGGACAACCAGAGCATGTCCGTCAAGGGCGTGCTCCGGGGCCTGCACACCCAGAAAAAGCACCCCCAGGGCAAGCTGGTACGGGTCATCCGGGGGGCGGTGTACGACGTGGCCGTGGATGTCCGGGAAGGCTCCCCGACCTACGGCCAGTGGTTCGGCATCGAGCTGAGCGAGGAAAACAAGAAGCAGTTCTACGTCTCCCCGGGCTTTGCCCACGGCTTTCTGGTACTCTCCGACACCGCGGAATTCTGCTACAAGGTGACGGATTTTTACCACCCGGAGGACGAGCTGGGCTTTGCCTGGAACGATCCGGACATCGGCGTTCGCTGGCTCGGGGTGACGGGCACGTACCAAGGCACTGCCAGTGCCGACGGCTACACTCTGCCGGACGGAACGCCCCTGAAGCTCAGCGACAAGGATCAGCGTCTGCTTCCTCTGAAGCATACGAAAAGGTGAGTACATGGAGATTCAATATCAATATCTCCGTCCGGAGAAGGCGAAGGCTCTCCAGAAATGGGTCACAGACCCGGTGGAGGTTCGGGAAAACCCCAACGTACCGGCTCTGGAGAACGCCACCGTTTATCCCCTGCGCCGGGGCTTCGGGCTGCTTTTCGGCAAGGGCGGCGTTCTGGACGAAATGGGCAATTATGTTTCGGAATCCGGCATTCCCGGCCGGGTGGAGGGGACTTACCCCATCGAAAATGCGGAATACCGGGACGAAAAGGTGGTCTACTGCGGCTATCTTGTAAAGCACTGGGGACATTTTCTCATTGAGGGCGTTACCCGGCTGTGGTATTTCCTGGAAAACGACCCAACCGTTGACAAATACGTCTACTTCGTGGACGAAAATGAGGAGCGGGAAATCAGGGGCAATTTCCGCCGGTTTCTGGAGCTTTTGGGCATCTGGGACAGGCTGGAGATTATTTCCCGGCCCGTGCGCTATCGACAGGTTTTGATCCCGGAGCTGGGCATTCATATGCGCAGTGCCTACACTCCGAAGCTTTTGCGGGTCTTCGACACCGTGGCGGAGCGTATCGCCGTCGATCCTGCCTGGAAGGCCGATGAGAAGATTTATTTCAGCCGGAGCAAACTGCGGAAAGCCAGCTTGTTCGAGTGCGGCGGGGATCTGCTGGACGATTTTTTCGCCCGAAACGGCTATGCCCTGCTCTATCCGGAAACCCTTTCCCTGGATGAAATGATTTTCCGCATTCGCTCAGCCCGCCTGGTGGCTTCCCTGTCCGGGTCGCTGCCCCACAATATGCTGTTCGCCAGAAGCGGGCAGCAACTGGAAATTGCGGAGCGGCTGGTGCTGAACATCGACAATCAGGTGGATGTGAACCGGATCCGGAACCTGAACGTGACTTACATCGACGCTCACTACCCCATCTACCCCGTGGATTTCACCGGCCCCATCGTCATGGGCTTCACCCCGGAGCTGGCTCGGTTCGCTGCCGATCGGGGTTATCAGCCCCCGGACGGAAAATTTCTGACAAAGAAATACAAAAAGCAGTGCTTTGTACACTATATGAAGGCATATTCCGACCTCTACCGGTACAACTGGTTTGAGGAAGACTGGTACGCCCCCTTCGCCGCCTCCCTCTACGAGGGCTTCCGGGCGGGACACGCATTCTTCGGCGAATACCTGGACGGAAAAGCTCCCTTCCGCTGGCACCATTATCTGGAATTTCATTACTGGAAGCAGCTTGTGAAGAAGCTGCTGAAAAAGGCATGACCGGTTTGGTCATGCCTTTTCTCAATATTTCTTTTGCAGCACCAGGTAGCAAACCCAGTACAGCACCATAATGCCGCAGACGCTGAAGGCCGCGGCCTGGCACAGAAGGTCTTGTCCCAGAAGCTTCAGAGCAATGGAGGCAACCGCCGCGATCATCACATACAGATACCCCGCCCAGGCCCAGGCCTTGTTGGCCAGGAACCGGTTCCGTTCGTCATGGCTCGCCGTGTCCACCTTGGCTCGGTAGTCCGCCGACCGCCGATACTGAATGTACCTGGCAATTTGCAGCACGCCCACCACCGCAACGGCCACGCCCATGCTGCCCCAGTACTCCTCCACCAGACCCGCCGCCCGGCATCCGGCCAGCACGGCACCCAAAATGATCCAGAAAACACTTAAAAACACTCTGAAGTTTTTCATTTTGCTTCCTCCTCGTCAAATAGGAACACTTCCTCAATGGTCATGCCGAAATACACGGCAATTTTGTGCGCCAGGAAAATCGACGGATTATATCGGCCGGTTTCCAGGGAGCTGATGGTCTGCCGGGAGACCCCCAGAGCCTTGGCAAATTCCTCCTGCCGGATTCCCCTGCCCTTGCGAATTTCCTCGATTCGATTCTTCAAAGCACCACATCCTTTGTCAATGTAAAGCTAGCTTGACATTATAATAGCACTGTCCGATAGAAATATCAAGCGTGTTTTACATTTTTTTGTGAAAGAAAGGCTGCCATTGGTGGCCAGCGTAAGCACTGGTTCCCAATGACAGCGTAATGATTGCCAGATTACTCCTGCCGGGGGGCGGCTCTTCTGCGGCGACGGCGGCGGGGACGGGCAGCCGCTTCCTCCGGCTCCGCCTTCTCCGCCCGACGGGCGTAGGCCTCCGCCGCCTCGGAGGTGGCCTCGTAGGTCAGGCGGCTGACCCGGACGGTGCCGTCCTCCTGGTTCGACAGCCGCACCCGGATCAGGAATTTCCCGTGCTCCGGGCAAGCCGCCAGATCCATGTACCGGTGTCCGGGCTGGGCAAACCACCGGGAGCCAAGCATACGGCTTCCGCAGACCGGACACAGATTTTCCTCCCCGGCCATGGCTCCCAGAGCCGCATACTTGTCCGGGTAGTCGTAGAACACCTTCCGGGCAATGCAGCCGGGAAGCTCGGCCCCATGGAAGCCGTTTTCGTGGCTTTTCAGAGCCTCATCATATTCCCGCATTCCCTTCCGCAAGTCCAGCCGGACACAGATCAGAGCCGTGTGGTAAGCGTCGCCCAGCGCGTCGTGGGCAGGCCGGGTGGCCTCGATGCCCAGAGTCTCCATGGCGGTTTTCAGAGCCTTCTGGGAATTGGAGCCGTCGGTCTGGGCGTTGAAAATCATCTGGACGTTGTACCACCGCTGGGTAAATCCCGTGTCCAGGCCGAAAAGCTGGAGATTTTCCCGGAGAATACCGATGTCGTCAAAGCCCCAGGTCAGAAATACGATGTCCTCGCCGCACCAGGCAAGAAACCGCTCCACGGCCTCCGGAAAGGGCACGCCCTCGTCCCGGAGCCGGTTTTCCTTGATGCCTGTGAGCTTGCTGACCCGGCGGTTCAGGTGCCGGTAGAATTTGGGGCGCACCATGATCTGGAATTCATCAGCCACCTGCTCCGCCTCCGTCACCCGGACGGCGCCAATCTGGATAATTTCTCCCCGAATCTGTACCGGGAGCACCTTCTTCGAGGAGGGGGAACCGGGCCAGGGCTGGTTCCACTCCATATCCAAAACGATATAATCCATGTAAAAACCTCTGTAACGCGTATTTTTTCTATCATACCACACCGGGCGGCTTCTGTAAACAGGAAAAACGCCCGGAGAAGACGCTCCGGGCGTTTGGTTGTCATAAGACACGACAGATTCTGCGTCTGACCGGGGGATTGCCGCACCAGTCTGACTGGTTCGCAATGACAGCTTGCATCTGACAGATGCTTGAAGTCTTACAGCAGATCCTTCACCAGAGACAGAGCGGCCTCGTCGGCAACCAGGGTGAAGTCGGGGTGCAGCTGCAAGATGGAGCCGGGAGCCTGGGGTCGGATGGAGCCGAAGAAGCAGTCCTTCACTGCCTGAGCCTTCCCTGCGCCGTTGCACACCAGCAGCACCCGCTTGGCCTTCATGATGGAGCCAATGCCCATGGTGTAGGCCTCGGTGGGAACGTCCCCCCGACGGGCAAAGAACCGCTGGTTGGCGTCGATGGTGGAATCGGTAAGCTTCACATGATTGGTACCCTTGGCGAAGGCTCCGGCAGGCTCATTGAAGCCGATGTGGCCGTTGGCGCCAAGACCCAACAGTTGCAAGTCCGCCCCGCCGAAGCCGTCAATGATGGCGTCGTATCGGGCGCACTCGGCATCCGCGTCCGGGTTCATGCCGTCCGGGATGTTGCAGTTGGCCTGGTCGATGTTCACATGATCGAATAGGTTTCTGCGCATAAAATAGGCGTAGCTCTGGTCGTGATCCTTGGGAAGACCCACATATTCGTCCAGATTCACGGTTCTCACCTGGGAAAAGTCCAGATCGCCGGCCTCATACCTGGCAATCAGCTCCTTGTAGGTGCCCACCGGGCTGGAGCCGGTAGCCAGACCCAGCACACAGTCGGGCTTCAGGTAAATCTGGGCGGCAATGATATTGGCGGCCTTCCGGCTCACATCGGCATAATCCTTGGCGATCATCAGTCTCATCGGAAGAAACTCCTTTCAAATCCACTTTTTCTGGTCTGATTGTAGCATTTTTTCCAAGCGGTGTACAGAACTATTTCCCGGAATCGTCAGTTTTGACAAATAATCGGTTTCTTTGTGCAAACGCCATAACTGGCCTTGTTTTTTAGTCTTGTTTTGGTTCTGTATTTCATGCCAGAATCTGCTAGAATAGACCCAACTTCACAGGGAAGTGCTGAGAACCCCCACGGTGCAGTCGGAGAGACAGATTCAGTGCTTCCGAAATCAGGGAGGAAATCAAAATGGAAAAGAAGCAACCAATCTCAACCCGGAAAATCGTCTTTGCGGCACTGATGGCCGCCCTGACCGTGGCCGGCTCCGCGCTGCGGATCCAGCTGCCCATCGCCGTAGGCGGTACCACTGCCTTCCACCTTGGCAATATCTTCTGCGCCCTCAGCGGCATTCTGCTGGGGCCATGGCTGGGCGGTCTGGCCGCCGGTCTCGGCTCCTTCCTCTATGATATTATGACCAACTACATCAGCGAGTGCTGGATCACCTTCCTGACCAAGGGGGCTTACGGTCTGGTGGCCGGTCTCATCGCCTGGGGCGGCACAAAGAACTGGAACTACGGCAAGGCACTGCTTGCCACCATCGCCGGCGCGCTGACCTACGCGGTGCTGTATCTGGCCAAGAGCTATTTCTACAACGGCCTTCTGATCCAAGGTATGACTCCCGCCGCCGCTTTGACGGCCGTAATCGCCAAGCTGCCCGCTACCACCTTCAACGCCGTGGTTGCCATTGTCTTCGCCCCGGTGCTGGCCGTGTCCGTCCGGAAGGCTCTGGAGCATAACCATCTGACGCTGGAATAAGCCGAATAAAAAACGCGCCTCCGGGAGATACTGCTCCCGGAGGTTTTTTGATGACGGAAAAAGAATACGCGAAGCTGATACAGGACGCCGCCCCCAAGTCTCCCATGGGCAAGGACTGCCGGAACGCCTTTCTCATCGGCGGAGCCATCTGTCTTCTGGGGCAGCTGCTGATGAAGGGCTACAGCGCTGCGGGCCTGGACAAGGAGGCGGCAGGGGCGGCGGTGTCCATGACCCTGATTGCCGTCTCCGCCCTGCTCACAGGACTGAGCCTGTATGACGATCTGGCAAAGCACGCCGGAGCGGGTACTTTGGTTCCCATCACAGGCTTTGCCAACGCCATTGCCGCTCCGGCGGTGGAGTTCCAGACAGAGGGGTTTATCCTGGGCGTGGGGGCGAAGCTTTTCACCATCGCCGGGCCGGTAATCGTCTATGGACTGGCCTCGTCGGTGGTTTACGGGGTTATTTATTGGCTCTGCACGGCGGTGTTCTGACGTAATTGAAAAAAAATGAACCCGGTGCGAATGCACCGGGCTATTCTCTACGTTATCCGCCTCTAAGGTCTTCCCGTTCATCCGGGGGATTGCCACACCAGTGTGCATGAATTAAGGTATGACTGCCACCGGCAGTCATTGAGATTTTGATTCGCTGCGCGGAGCACCACACTGGTTCGCAATGACATGCGTAATCTACAGAACCGACTCGTAGACATTCTCGATGGCATCGCCGAAGTTCTTCTTATCGAAGGTAGCGGCAATCTCCTCGCTGCGCTTGGACGCTTCGTTGCGCCACTGAGGATCGTGCATCACATGGTCGATGGCATCCAGGAATTCCTCGGCACTGGTGTACTCGTAGCCGTTTTTTCCATCCTGCAAAACGTCATTCAGACACTCATCCTGTCGGCACAGAAGCGGCAAACCGTTGGCCGCCGCCTCGATATAGGTCAGACCCTGGGTCTCGCTGGTGGAGGCACTGACGAACACATCCCCCAGCTGATAGTAGTTCTGCACCTCGGAGGGAGGCACCATGCCGGTGAAAATGACGTAATCCCCAACACCCAGCTTCTTTGCCCGATGCTCCAGCTCTTCTCTCGCCGGGCCGTCGCCTACGATCAGGAACTTCAGATTCTTGTTTTCCTGCCTGGCCTCGGCAAAATAATTCAGCAGCTCGTCCAGGTTCTTCTCCCCGCCCAGGCGGCCCAGGTTGATGAGCACCTGGTCGTCATCCTGAATGCCCAGTGCCCGGCGGCGGCGCATCCGCTCCTCATGGGACAGCCGCTTGTGATGCTGCTCCAGGGAGATGCCGCTGGGCACTACGCTGATAGGCGCGTGAATGCCGTAGCCCTGGAGAGCTTCCTCCACCTTCTGAGTGGGAGCCACAAAAGTGGTGACCCTGCGCAGCCGCTGGCGGGAGAGCACCTTAGCCAGGAACTCCCCCAGCCGCTTGCTGGGAACAAAGTAAGAGGTCAGGTACTGCTCGTACAGGGTATGGTAGGTATGCACCAGCGGGGCACCGGTGATCCGGGCAATCCGGGAAGCGAACTGGAAGCTGAAGAACTCGCACTGACTGTGGACAACGTCCGGCTTCCAGTCGATGATCTCCTGGATCAGCTTATTGCGGTAGGAGGTGGGCATCCGCAGATTGGGGTACACCGCCCCCAGGGGAATACTCTGGATGTAATACACATGCCCCTCCTTATGGGAGTGGATGTTGCTGGATATGGTGAGAATGCGCACGTCGTGACCCTTCTGGGTCAGCTCGTCGAATAGATTCTGGACGCTGGTGACTACGCCATTGGTGTTGGTAGTGTACAGATCCGTGGTGATCAAAATTTTCAGCTTTCTCTGCTCTGCCATACTCTTCCTCCGGTTATCTTTTTGCAAGGCTATTATAACATATCCATCCGAAAAATCCACTGTCTTTTTCTTAAGATTGGATTCAGATTGGTTAAGGTTGCAAAAAAAGTCGAAGCATGGTAGAATGATTTTATTCTACCATGGAGGCATTCTATGACCACCAAGCAGCAGCGGCTGATACCGCTTGTATTTCTGATTATCATATTGGGCTCCCTGGTGGGGGGGCTTGTCTGGCACGAGCAGAACACCGATCACAGCGGCTGGCAGGAAAAGGACGGTATCCGGTACTACCAGGATTTCCACGGGGATCCGGTGTCCGGCTGGATGGATCTGCCCGACGGCCGGTACTACTTCCAGGCCGACGGAACTCCCAGTCATGGCTGGCAGACCATCGACGGCACTACATACTACTTTGATTCCGATGGCATCATGCTCACCGGCTGGCAGACCATCGACGGGGACACCTGCTATTTCGGCGGCAATGGCGCCATGGTCACAGGCTGGCTGTGGCTGCCTGAGGGGCGATACTATCTGAAGGACGGGGCATTGCTTACCGGCTGGCAGGAATTGGACGGCAAACGGTGCTATTTCGGTGCCGACGGCCTGGCCGCTGACGGCTTTACCCAGATTGGTGCGGACAACTACTTCTTTGTGGACGGTTATCTTGCCACCGGCCTGACGGAGATCGACGGTCAGCTCTGGTACTTCGGCCAGGACGGAAAGCAGTATTCCGGCTGGCTGGAGGAAGAGGGCGGCCGGCGGTATTTCAGCTCCCAGGGGCCTATGCTCACCGGCTGGCAGGATATGGAGGACGGGAAGCGGCTCTTTGACGACTCCGGCTATCTGAAAACCGGCTGGTACGAGGAAGGCGAATACCGATACTATTTCAAGGAAGACGGCCTGATGGCGGTATCTCCCACGAAAATCGACGGCCGCACCCACTATTTTTCCCCCAAGGGTATGGAGGTGATCCTGGTCAACGGCCTGAATCCCCTGCCCGAGGATTTTGCCCTGGACGAGTGGAAAATCGACGACACCCACACCGTGGACAAGCGGTGCTACTCCGCCCTGCGGCAGATGCTGGACGACTGTAAGGCCGCCGGCATCACCTATGAGGTCAATTCCGGCTACCGCACGCACTATACGCAGACCGCCATTCTGGAATATCGGACGAGAGAACACATGAAAACCTATAATCTGGACTTCCGGGCAGCCCGGGACAAGGCTCTGGAGACCGTGGCCGTTCCCGGCACCAGCGAGCATGAGCTGGGGCTGTCCGTAGACCTGGTGGGCGATGAGGCGGATGCCTGGTTTGCCCAGCACTGCTGGGAATACGGCTTCATTCTGCGCTACACCGCGGACAAGGAGTCCATCACCGGCATCACCGACGAGCCATGGCACTTCCGGTATGTGGGGAAAGCGGTTTCCATGGACATGAAGGATTCCGGGCTGTGCCTGGAGGAATATCTGGGAGCCGAGGCGGTGACTTTGCAGAAGGTGCATGTGCTCTTCGGCGAGAAGCTCTACGAAGAGACCATTTACGGCAAGGACGAGGAAAAAACGGAGGAAACGAAAGCCACCCAGGAGACCCAGGCGGCCAAAGAGGCGAAGGAAACCAAACCCAACGCGGCGTAACGTATTCTTTTTTGTAGGGGTCGATGCCCTTCATCGACCCGCCGGTAAAGGCCGTCAATGGATGAAAACGGGTCGATGAGGGCATCGACCCCTACGGATTCTATTGAGGGCTTCCGGAATGGCCGGGGGGGATTGCCACACCAGTGA
>DJQM01000047.1 GCA_002437585.1 Clostridiales bacterium UBA6386
CTTCATTTTAGCACATACACCCGGAAGCAAGAAAAATCCCCTGTGCAATTGACATTTGTCCTTCCTTCATGTATAGTAGGCACGTATTTCATTTTTCTGGGCCAGCCGGGGCAGAAGGGCGTGCAGCCGCCTCATTCCTGTAAGAAGCCACTCGCGGCATGGCAATTTTCCGGGATGCCCATGGAAGAAGAAGGAGAAATTATGGAACTGCTTGTCAAAATCAACAGCATACTGAACAATTTTATCTGGGGTGTTCCCGCCATGGTCTGCATCATCGGCGTGGGACTGTACCTGAGCTTCCGCACGGGCTTTTTGCAGATTCGCAAGTTCCCCTATGCCCTGCGCTGCACCATCGGCCGGATGTTCAAAAAGAAGGAGGCCAGCGACGGTGCCATCACCCCCTTCCAGGCGGTGTGCACGGCTCTGGCTGCCACCGTGGGCACGGGCAACATCGCGGGCGTGGCCGGTGCCATTGCCATCGGCGGCCCCGGCGCCGTGTTCTGGATGTGGGTTTCCGCGTTGCTCGGCATGTGCACCAAGTTCTTTGAAGTTACCCTGGCCGTCCACTACCGGGAGCGCAATGCCCGGGGCGAGCTGGTGGGCGGCCCCATGTACTACATCAAAAACGGCCTGGGCAAAAAGTGGATGCCCCTGGCCTACGCCTACGCCCTGTTCGGCGTGTTCGCCGTCTTCGGCACCGGCAACGCCACCCAGGTCAACACCATCACCGCAGCCATCAACGCGCCGCTTCTGAACTACCATCTGCTCTCAAGTGCTCAGGTGTCCGCCTGCAATCTCATCATCGGCATTGTCATCTGCCTGGTGGTGGGTCTGATCCTCATCGGCGGCATCAAGCGCATCGGCCGGGTCAGTGAGCAGCTGGTGCCCCTGATGGCTCTGCTGTACGTCGTCCTGGCTCTGGGTGTCATCGCTACCCGCGTCCAGGCTGTCCCGGCGGTCTTTGCCGCCATCTTTGAAGGTGCCTTCCAGCCCTCTGCCGTCACCGGCGGCATTGTGGGCAGCTTCTTTGTGAGCATGAAGAAGGGCGTTTCCCGGGGCATTTTCTCCAATGAGGCAGGCCTTGGCACCGGCTCCATCGCCCACGCCTGCGCCGACACCCGCAAGCCTGTGAAACAGGGCATGTTCGGCATTTTCGAGGTGTTCATGGACACCATCGTCATCTGCACCATGACGGCTCTGGTAATCCTGCTCAGCGGCGTGTCCGTACCCTACGGCCAGGCCGCCGGCGCGGAGCTGACCATCTCCGGCTTCGTTTCCGTCTACGGCGGCTGGGTGTCCATTTTCACCGCCGTGGCCATGTGCTGCTTTGCCTTCTCCACCATCATCGGCTGGGGTCTCTACGGTGCCCGGTGCGCCGAGTTCCTCTTCGGAAGCAAGATCATCCTGCCCTTTAACATCGCCTACGCCCTGATTTCCATCGTGGGCGCGACGGTGAATCTGGGTCTGGTGTGGGACGTGTCCGACACCTTCAACGGCTTTATGATCGTGCCCAACCTGGTGGCCGTGTTCCTGCTGGCTCCCACGGTGCTGAAGCTCCTGAAGGAACATTTTGAGAAGGAAGCGGTCTGATAAAGGCGTAAAATCCCCCGGAGCGAACGCTCCGGGGGTTGCTTTATTTCAGGAGCCACTGATAGTCCTGCCGACAGTCCACGATCCAATCGACGTAAACTGCGCTGTCCTTGATCTGATAGAGAACCAGAAACCAGTTTTGAATGTACAGCTTGTGATACTTATTCGGCGGAATGAACTCCCCGGTGAAAAAGGGATATCGCTGGGGAAACGCTTCCAAAGAGCGAAATTCTCCCAGAAATCGCTTTTTTAGTTCCACGGCAGCATTTCTGTTCACCTGGGCCAGGAACCGAATGTGCTGACCCAGCATTTGCCTGGCTCGGTCGGAAATAATGACAGTGTATTTCATTTCCCGCCCTCACTCAGGATCGCATCCAGGTAGCTGTCCAGTTCGTCGATGGTGCAGCCCTTCCGCCCGGCAAGCCGGTCTTCCTCCACGGACAGGAGCTGCTCCCGCAGTGCCAGCATTTTTTCCCGATGAGTGAAGCTGTCAATGTCCATAACCACCAAATCTCCCTCGCCGTTTTTGGTCAGATAGACGGGAGCATGGGTCCCCCGGCAAAGCTCCGCGATTTCGTTGTAGTTCTGCCGGATGGCAGCAGACGGGCGGATATTCATAGACATGCCTCCATATAGCTAAATTCTAATATTATTATATGTAAATTTCACTACATTGTCAATGGGCATTACAGCGACAACATTCCCTCAGAGTTTACCGGTAGCATCTTCGGAAAATCTTAATTTGACACGCTTCGCAGACTATGATATTCTAAAAGTCAGAACAACACGGAACGGAGGGTGCGTATGCCAGGCTTCGGAATGGACTTTGACCTGTTTCAGATTTTGTTTAAGATTCCATTTGTGCTTGTGGCAGTCATGATTATTGTGACAATTGTCCGCAATCTGCGCCAGTGGCATAAGAACAACCAGTCCCCCAGGCTTACCGTCCCGGCGACGGTGGTCGCCAAGCGAACCAGCGTGACCCATTTCCAGGGCGGAAGCGACGGTACCCAGTGCCACGCCTCCACCTCCTATTACGCCACCTTCCAGGTGGAAAGCGGCGACCGAATGGAGCTTCTGCTGCCCGGACGCGAGTACGGCCTGCTGGCCGAGGGAGATCAGGGAAAGCTCTCCTTCCAAGGTACCCGGTTTCTTGGATTTGCGCGAAGCTGAGTAAAAATGTATTGCTATCGTGCGTACATTGGTGTATACTATTCCCAGAGATTCTATTTTGAAGGGAGTTTTTTGCATGGCTAAGTCCGCAAACCTGTACGCGCGAATCGAGCCGGAGATCAAAGAACAGGCGGAAACGATTCTGAACGCCCTGGGCATCCCGGCCTCCAACGCCATTACCATGTTTTATAAGCAGATCATTCTTCAGAACGGACTGCCCTTTGCGGTAAAGCTTCCGGAGCCGCCCCTGGACGCAAGCAAAATAACCAAAGCCCAGCTGGACGCACTGCTGGAAAAGGGATATGCGGATGCCCTTGCCGGACGTTCCGCCCCCGCAGAAGAAGTTTTTGCGGATATTCACAAGGAATTGGGCCTATGAGCTATGCCGTAGTGCTTACCGAGAACGCAAAAGCCGATCTGGTGTCCATTTCCCGATATATCGCGCGGGATTTGCAGTCGCGGCAAAACGCCGCCAGCCAGCTTGCCCGCCTGGAAAAGGCGATCCGGTCTCTCAACGAAATGCCGGAACGGTATCGGGTCTATGACGACGCAAAATGGCAGGGCAGAAATCTGCGCATCCTGTCTGTGGATCATTATCTGGTTTTCTATATCCCGGATAAAGATCGGCACACCGTCACTATTTTGCGTGTTCTCTACGGCGGCAGTGATTGGGCGCGGCAATTGCAGGATTTGAACTGACTCGCAGGGACGGCATAGCCGTCCCTGCGTTTTTGTTACCCCGCCGCGTCCAGCATATTGTCGATAAAAATGCCATAGCCCGTAGTCGGGTCATTGACCAGAACATGCGTCACCGCGCCGATGAGCTTGCCGTCCTGCAAAATAGGGCTGCCGGACATGCCCTGGACAATGCCGCCGGTGGCTCTGAGCAGGTCGGGATCCGTGACCCGGAGCAGGAAATTCCGGTGATCCGGCCGGGTTTCGGGATAGATTTTCAAAATTTCCACAGAATACTCCCGGGGCTGGTCGGTGCCGATCTGGGTCCGGATGGAAGCAGACCCCGTGTGAACGCTTTCGTAATCCGCCGTGGCAAAAGCTTCCCCCTGCCAGCGATGGGGGCTGACGCCGAACACGCCCTGGGGGGTATTTTTCAGCAGCGGGGCAAAGGGAATGGGCGATTCCGCCGTGCCCCGGAGCTGCCCCGGATCGCCGGCCTTTCCCTTTTTGATTTCCGCCACGGTGGCCTCAAAGGCGTTGCCCCGGGTCATTTTCAGCAGACCCTCGCTGTCCCAGACCCCGTGACCCAGTGCCCCGAAGGTGCCGCTGGCCGGATCGTAAAAGGTCACGGTGCCGATGCCCCCGATGCCCTGCCGTAAGAATACGCCCATTTTCGGCCCGTCCTCGGTATTCGCCGGAGAAAGCCGGAGCTGCCGCTCCTTTCCCGCCCGGCTGACTGTCAGCGTGATCTGTCCCTGACTGCTTTGCAGCGCGCCCCGCACATCCTCGGCGCAGGCGACGGTTTTTCCATTGATCTGTAGAATCTGGTCGCCGATTTTCAGTCCCGCACTCCGGGCGGTGCCGCCCAGAATATCGTCATAGGCCGCCACAGTCACCCGATCATGATATAATTGCAGGCCGATCACCTGACCCACCGGAATCAGCTCCGCCGCGGCCGCCTTCACCGGCAGCACCAGCAGTCCCAGCCAGAGGATCACCCCACGCAAAACGCCCTTCATAATTCCGCCTCCTTTTTCTGTGCCCTCTTAATATGACCCGGCAGGCGGAATGTAACCGCTGAAAAAGTCGAAAAATCAGGGATGGCTTTCCGTTCCTTCCAGAAAGCACCAATTTGCGCCAGAATCCCTCAGGTCTTATTTACCTATTGACAATGTAGGCAGGTCGTGCTATATTACCTAGAGAATTACTAGGTAAATACCATTGGAGGAATCAAATATGCGAGTTTACGCGGATAATGCGGCAACCACCGCTCCCAGCCAGGTTGCCATTGATGCTATGATGCCCTGCCTGACCACGGTTTACGGCAACCCCTCTTCCCTGCACACCCTGGGACAGGAGGCCAAGGAGGCTCTGGAAGCCGCCCGTGCTACCGTGGCTCAGTGCCTGGGCTGCGAGCCGAGGGAAATCATCTTCACCTCCGGCGGCAGCGAGGCCGATAACCAGGCCATCATCTCCGCCGCCCGGTTCGGTGCCAAGAAGGGCAAGAAGCACATCATCACCACCGCCTTCGAGCACCACGCGGTGCTCCACACCCTGGCCAAGCTGGAGAAGGAAGGCTTTGAGGTCACCTATCTGGACGTTCACGAGGGTCACACCCTCCACGCCCAGCAGGTCAAGGACGCCATCCGGCCGGACACTTGTCTCGTCACCACCATGTATGCCAACAATGAGATCGGCTCCATTCTGCCCATTGCGGAAATCGGCGCCATCTGCAAGGAGGCGGGCGTTCCCTTCCACACCGACGCTGTCCAGGCCGTGGGTCATGTGCACATCAATGTGAAGGAAGAAAACATCGACATGCTGAGCCTGTCCGGCCACAAGTTCCACGGCCCCAAGGGCGTGGGCGCGCTGTACGTCCGCAAGGGCTTCCCGCTGGTGAACATCATCGAGGGCGGCGCCCAGGAGCGGGGCAAGCGGCCGGGCACCGAGAATCTGCCCGGCATCTGCGGCATGGCCGCCGCCATGAAGTACGCCTGCGACCACATCGACGAGAATATGCCTCGCGTTGCCGCCATGCGTGACCGGCTCATCGAGGGCTTAAGCAAAATCCCCCACAGCGCCGTCAACGGCAGCCTGGTGAACCGGCTCCCCGGCAACGTGAGCTTCTGCTTCGAGGGCATCGAGGGCGAGAGTCTGCTGCTGCTGCTGGATGCCCAGGGCATCTGCGCCTCCTCCGGCTCCGCCTGCACCTCCGGCTCCCTGGATCCCAGCCATGTATTGCTTGCCATCGGCCGGGTTCACGACGTGGCTCACGGCTCCCTGCGGCTTTCCCTGTGCGAGTACAACACCGACGAGGAGATCGACCATATTCTCAAGGTCGTGCCCCAGGTCGTCCAGTACCTGCGGAGCATGAGTCCCGTGTGGCGTGATCTGCAGGAAGGCAAGCGTCAGTATATTCTGTAAAATCAATTCTTGCAAGAATAGGAGATAATGAACTATGGCACTGTATAGTGAAAAGGTAATGGATCATTTCCTGCACCCCAGAAATGTGGGCGTCATCGAAAACGCCGACGGCGTGGGGGAAGTCGGCAACGCCAAGTGCGGCGACATCATGAAGATCTATCTGAAAATTGATCACGACATCATTACGGACGTGAAGTTCGAAACCTTCGGCTGCGGCTCCGCCATCGCCTCCTCCTCCATGGCCACCGAGATGATCAAGGGCAAGTCCATTTACGAGGCACTGGAGCTGACCAACAAGGCCGTGGCCGAGGCTCTGGACGGTCTGCCCGCCCACAAGATGCACTGCTCCGTGCTGGCGGAGGAGGCCATCAAGAAGGCACTGACCGACTACTTCGACAAGCACAACATTCCCTACGATCACAAAAAGTATGAGGAAATGGATCACGAGCAGCTCCACGCCCAGGTTCACGGCGAGTAAGTGCCTATGATCGTATCCACCAAGGGTCGCTATGCCCTGCGGGTGATGGTACATTTTGCCCAGCGGGGCGGGGAGGAATACATTCCTCTGAAGGAGATCGCCGAATCCGAGGGGATTTCCCAGAAATATCTGGAGTCCATTATGACCGTCCTTTCCAAGGCGGGCTTTGTGGACGCGGTTCACGGCAAGGGCGGCGGCTACCGCCTGAACCGGAAGCCGGAGGACTACACCGTCGGCAGCATTCTCAAGCTCACCGAAGGGGGTCTGGCCGCCGTGTCCTGCACCAGTCAGGGTGCCGCCGCCTGCTCCAGAACCCAGTGCTGCGAGGCCAAGCCCATGTGGGATCGGCTGGATCGGATGATCAACGATTTCTTCGAGGGGATCACCCTGGCAGACCTGCTCAGGGACGGGAAAGCATAAAAACACACGCGGCGCAAGAATTCTTGCGCCGCGTGTTCGTATATCCATGGAATGTTGTCCACGGGACGATGTGGGCATCGTCCCCTACTGGAAAATACTCCCCAGCACCGCACCGCCGGTCTGAGCCTCCTTGGGGCGGATGGAATCGTAGGCAATGGCATAGGCCGTCTCCACCCGGTTGCGCAGGAAATAATAAATGGCAAACTGCGCCGCCAGATACGCCGCGAAAAAGCCATAGTAGCTCACCGTGTCGCTCCAGGGCAGGCTCACCCCCGCCAGAGCCAGAATCGTGTCCCCATAGCACAGAAGCCGCGCCAGCACGTCCAGCCCATAGTACCACCACAGGCTGATGTCCAGCTTCAGAAGCCTGCCGGCATTTCCCTTCATCATCTTCCGGCTCTCCCGCAGAGCCATCATGGCGGGGATGCCCGGCTTGTCGATGATGACATACTGCGCCATCCGATACCGGAAAGCCAGGGGCACCGCCATCACCGCCATCAGAATCAGGCACAGCCCAAAAGCCGGCGCCATGGCGCCCATCAGCTGGTCGTAGACCCCGCTGTCCAGCACCACCTGGGGATTCATCACCGTGGCGTTCTCCATCAGGGGCTGAAGCAGCTCCACCGCCCGGTCGGAGAAGGGCGACATCATGAACAGCAGGCTGCCCAGGTAAAGACCCCCCAGGCAAGCACCGAAGAGTATGGCCGCCTCCAGCAGGACGCACCGCAGCAGCACCCAGAGCCGGTCAAAGCCCAGGCGAAGACTCTGGGGCGTGACGCACTGACCCCTGGCCACCCGGAGCATGGCCGCCTGATAGCCCAGCTCCAGGCACAGACTCACCGGGATTGCGATAATGGGCAGGATATTCTGCAGGGAGATCAGTACGGTTCTGCGCCCCATGCCGTCCAGGCCGCCGGATTGGTCAATGAGCAGATCCAGGATCAGGCTCAGAAGCACCACCAGGGCGGACAGTCCCAGGGTAAGCCCGGCGTACACCGCCGCCACCTTGTTCCCCTGCTGCGCATCCCGCAGGCGGCGAACCGCCGTCTTCTTTACTTCGGAAGGATTGTAGATATCCATAAAAAATCTCAGGTTCCTCTCAGTCTTATCAATCCCTATAGTTATAAACCAAACCGGCGGAAATAGCAAATAAATTTTTTGTAACGGTGGAAAACCCGCGGCGGCTGTGGTATACTGTGGAGGTAAATTAGGAAAGCTCTGAACCAATCCTCTTCGGCTGAGCTGCGGATCTTTTTCCCTATCCGTGCAGTTCCAAAAGCGGGAAATACGTACAGTATTCCTCCGTTTTTGGAACCTTCGCCTAGAGAAAAATCTCTCGCTGTCAGCACTTGCGGATTGGTTCAGAGCTTCCCTTACAATTACGCCTGGAGGGATGGGTATGGACTTAGGACAGCGGCTGCGGCAGGCTCGGCTGGAAGCGAATCTGAGCCAGCGCGCCTTGTGCGGCGAGGAAATCACCCGGAATATGCTCTCCCGGATCGAAAACGGAGCCGCTAAGCCCTCCATGAAAACCCTCCGGTATCTGGCCGGCCGGCTGGGGAAGCCCATGAGCTATTTCCTGGAGGAAACGGCGGTGCTGTCCCCGAATGGGCAGGTCATGGAATCCGCCCGGCGGCTCTACGACGAGGGAAAATACGACCAGGCGGCTCTGGCATTGGAGAGCTACCGCTCCCCCGACCCGGTGTACGACCGGGAAAAGGTCCTTCTGTGGGTGCTCGCCCGGCTGGGTCAGGCGGAGGCGGCTCTGCGTCAGGGCAAGGAACTTTATGCGCAAAACCTGCTGGAAGGCATCGATACCGCCGGAATCTACTGCGCCGAAGCTTTAGAGCGGCGGCGGCTCCTACTGCTGGGTCAGGTGTCCGGCGAGCCGCGGGCAGCGGCTGGGCTGCCCAGTCTGGACGAGGAGCTGCTGCTGCGTGCCAGAGAAGCCCTGGCGGAAAATGACCCTTCCCGCGCCGCCCGGCTGCTGGATGCCATGGAAGTTCGGGACAGCCCCCGCTGGATGCTGCTCCGGGGTCTGGCCTGCATGGGTCGGAAGGAATACGCCGACGCGGTTTCCTGTCTGCGTCTGGCCGAGGGCAGCTTCCCGGAGCAGGCCATTCCCAGGCTGGAGCTGTGCTATCGGGAGCTGAAGGACTACCAGAATGCCTATTTTTACGCCTGCAAGCAGAAAAAATGAAAAATTGGAACCGGTCACGCCGGTTCCCGTTTCAGCTTCCCGCCGTCAGGCCATAATGTACCGGGGAGACCGTTCCCTGTCTCCCCTTTCTCGCGTCACACCGCTGCGCTTGGCGGCGACACACTTGACAGACAATGTAACAGGCGTTTTGTCGTCACAAACGGCTTGTTTCTTGCTGTCCGAGGGTAGTATCTGCAAGAAAACCATTTTCATACGGAGGTTCCCATGGAAACATTTGTCACATTGCTCATCCCCGCCATTTTGGCCATTGTGCTCATCCGGCTGCTGCTCATGCCCCTGAAGCTGGGCTTCAAGATCGCGCTTCACTGTGCCTGCGGCTTTGTGTGCCTGTGGCTGCTGAACAGCGTCTCAGGCTTTACGGGAATTTACTTTCCCATCAACGCCGTCACCGTGCTGGTGTCCGGTGTTCTGGGGCTTCCGGGCATCGCCGTTCTGGCAATTCTTGCGGTGCTGTAACGAAAAAGAAGCGGGCGGTCACTGACCGCCCGCTTTTTTTATTTGTCCAAATGCACGTTCAAATGGGGATAGGTCATCTCGATTCCCTGCTGGTCGAAAATGTCCTTGATCCGCTGGTTCACCTGGAAATATACGCCCCAGTAGTCCTCCGGCTTTACCCAGACCCACAGATTGTAGCCGATGGCACTGTCGCCGTACTCCTTGATCACCGCCCGGGGTGCCGGATCCAGCAGGGCGTTGTCTACGGTGCCCGCCAGCACCAGCGCATCGATCACCTTCTGGGTAGGCGCGTCGTAGGAAGCGGAGACGGTCAGATCCACCCGGCGGGTTTCCGCGCTGGAGTAGTTCACGATCTGGGCGGCGGACACCGCGCTGTTGGGAATGGAAATGATCCGGTTGTCAAAGGTGGCCAGCACCGTGTAGGTCATGGTGATCTCCTTCACCGTGCCCCCCTGACCGGCGATCTCCACATAGTCCCCGCTGTGGAAGGGATGGGTATAGAGGATCACGAAGCCGCCGATGAGATTGGACACCATATTCTGAAGCGCCAGGGAAAGTGCCAGGGTCAGGACACTGGCCAGTGCCACAATGCTGGATACGTCAATGCCCATCTGGGACGCGGCAATGAGGAACAGCAGAATATACATGGCCGCCTGAGCCAGGGAGGTAATCAGGCTGTGCGCCGCCTTTTCCAGATGGGATTTTTCCAGGGCGGCGGAAATCAGCTTCATAATGATCCGGATGACCAGCACGCCGATGACGAGGATCAGCACCGTTCCCAGAAGCTTCTTGAAAAACAGGCTTCCGGACAGGGAAGCAAGCAGCGTATCCAACATGATATTCCTCCTTTTGGGTTTATTATAGCGTCCTTTTGGGAAATTGCAACCGGAATAAAAGTAGTCATTGCGAGGAGGCCGCAGGCCGACGTGGCAATCCGTTCCCCCGACTCCCTTGTGTAAAGGGAGCTGTCAGCGTAGCTGACTGAGGGATTGTCAAATCGTGACAGTAAAGGAACACCTTTTGAAAATGTACAATCCCCCCCGTCACGGCAAAAGCCGTGCCCCCCCCTTACACAAGAGGGGCTTTTTTGTGCTCCCCCTTGTTCAGCAAGGGGGAGCATTACGGATTGCCACACCAGTGTTGCGACACTGGTTCGCAATGACAGCTTCTATTTCAGCGCACTGGTTCGCAATGACATATGTTTACGTTAAATGCCAGGAAAAATCAGCGTCACCTTGAACAGGTCGCCGTCCACCAGCAGCTGCAGCTCGCCCTTTTGCAGCTCCATCAGGCTCTTGGCGATGTTCAGCCCCAGGCCGCTGCCCTCGGTGTTCCGGGAATCGTCTCCCCGGACGAACCGCTCCATCAGCTCCTCGGAGTCCACATTCAGCTCCTTCCGGGAAATATTCTTCACGGACAGCACCACCTTCCCCTCCAGCCGGGTCAGGTCGATATACAGCCGGGTTCCGGGCAGGGCATACTTCACCGCGTTGCCCAAAAGATTACTCAGCACCCGCCAGACCAGCTTCCCATCGGCCATCATGGGCATAAAGGGCTCTTCGTGCCGGAATACCGGAATCAGGTTTGCTCTGTCCAGCTTGTCGGCGAACTCGCCCAGAGCCTGATTCACAGACTCCACCCCGTCCACCTGGGTGATGAACACGCTCATGTTGCCGGTGCTGGCCTTGCTCATTTCCATCAGGTCGTCAATGAGCTTTTTCAGCCTCTGGGACTGCCGATCCAGCACCTCCAGATATTCCTTCCGCTCCTGCTCGGTCTGGGCCTTTTCCAGAAGATCCACATAATTGATGATGGAGGTCAGCGGGGTCTTGATGTCGTGGGACACGTTGGTGATCAGCTCGGTCTTCATCCGCTCGGACTTGAACTGCCGCTTGGCCGCCAGCACCGTGGCGTCCGCCAGACTGTTCAGGCTCTGGGCGAACTGGGAGAAGGCTCCCACCATGTGCTTTTCGTCCACCTTGATATTCAGGTCGCCCTTGCTCATCCGGGATGCGCTGTCCATAAGCTTGCCGAAGCAGTAGGCACCGTAGCAGATCACCGCCGCCCACAGAATCAGGCTCCAGAGGGAGCCTCTGCTCATGACGAAGAACGCCAGGCACAGCCCCCCGGCCAGCAGCCACTGCCAGGTCAGAGGCAGGAAGGAGATCATCCGGTTCACCCGTTTTTCCAGCCAGGCGCCGCCCCGGCTCAGGCTGTGCCAGAGCTTCCTGGCAAGACCGACCAGCCAGGGCCAGGCACGATTGCTCAGGATACTCTCCAGCCACCTGGCGAAACGGACGCACAGACTCAGGCACCGGCCGCAAAGACTGTTGCGCCAGAGGAAGCCATCCGGGGTCTTCAGCTGAGCCGCCGCCGCGAAGCAGAAGCCCACGAAGGCCACGCAGCCCAGATACATCAGCAGTGCTCCCAGCCCCACGCCGGTGGTCAGGTCGCTGGGCATCAGATACACGCACGCTGCCGCGCCGCCGGCCACGCAGCCCGCGGTCAGGCCGCCGGCCAGCACCAGGTACAGATCTAGGGGCAGCCGGTTCAGGCCTCCGGCTCGAACCTCAGGAATGCCGGGCTTCCGGCCTGCCGCGCCGCAAAGGTACACGGCTGTAACCGCGAACAGGAGCAGGCTCACGCACACCACAGGCAGCAGCAGCCCCCGGATATCCCGGAGGAGCCGCACCCCGTTCCACATGGCCGCGTCCTCGCCGCCGGTGGGGTCAACGTACAGCCGCACGGTCAGCTCCGGCATGGTCACATAGACATATTTCGCCGTCACGTCCTCATCCGTCGTAGCGTCATGATAGGAAATCCGGTTGATCTGGTAGCTGCTCAGGGGCTTGTCGTCGATCATCACCGGTTCGGTGACTTCGGTATCGGGCAGGGTCGACCCCTGAGCCGCCGCCGGGGCGGCGGTGGCCGGAACGGTGACTTCCGTGGTTTCGGGAACGGTGGTTTCCGCCGCTGTGGTCTGGGGAAGGGATTCCTCGGTAGGCGTCTCGGAGGCGCTGGAAGCGGTAGTCTCCGCTGCGGTCTCGGTGGAGGTCGTGGTCTCCTCAGTAGAAGCGGTGGTTTCCGCCGTGGTTTCCGCCAGAGCGGTCTCGGGAACGGTCTCGGCCACGGTGGTTTCCACCGCCTCCGGCTCCGGATCGTTGCTCCGGAACACCAGGTAGCCGCTTTCGTCATAGGTCATCGTTCCCACAGGCTCGGCAGAGGAAACCTCATAAATAATCTCCCCGGTCTCGTCCAGGCAGCAGAAATAGTCCGGGGTATTGTTTGTGATCTCATAGGGAATTGTCGCAAGGGCACGGAAGAGCACCCGACCCATTTCGTCATGAAACAGGATGCCGATAGTCCCGCCAGGGGCGAAGTCCACCAGCCGGTTTCCGCTGTAGAAGCGAATCCGGGACACATAGCTGCCCATGGGCTGAACGGCATCGTAGAGGTATTCCTCCCCCTCCGCCACCGTCCGGGGAACGGTCTTTTCCGCCTCCAACTCCGCCTGCCCCACGAAGCCAAGGAAGTGCATGTACTTGCCCGTCTCCGGGAAGGTGTAGCACACGGCGTTGGCATCCGCCTGGGCGTTTTCCAGGTTGTAGCTGCTGACCACCCGACCCTCGGCGTCCAGAATCTCATAGCCGTGGTCAGGGTAGAGCCGGTAGAACCAGTCCGGGTCGCCGTGCTGTTCATAGGCCTGAGCTCGGAGCATCTCGGAAGAGCAGCCGCCCAGGATTTTCCCCGCGTATTCCAGAGCCGCCTGGTTGGCGTATTCCGCCGCGTAGTTCCGGGCCGACTGCGCCAGATACTCGTCTACGGTGTTGTTGTAAAGATCCAGCTCGGACAGGCAGAAGATTCCGGCCAGCCCGCCGCAGGCACCCAGCAGGCACAGGGCGCACAGCCCGATGGCGATAAATTTGAATGCCCCATGACTTTTCATCTGACCGTTGCCTCCATTTTATAGCCCTGACCCCAGACCACCTTCAGGTATCGGGGTTCGGACGGATTGATTTCGATTTTTTCCCGCAGGTGCCGGATGTGTACCGCCACTGCGCCCTCGCTGCCCAGGGCGGTCTCCTGCCAGACGGACTCATAGAGTACCTTGGTGGAGAAGACCTTGCCGGGGTTGGCCATGAGCAGATGTAAAATGGCGTACTCCGTGGGGGTCAGTGCCACCTCTTCCCCGTCCACGCTGACGGTTTTCGTCCGGTCGTCCAATGTCACGCCGCCTACGGTCAGGTTGCCCTCCACCGTCTCCGGCTTGCTGCCCAGCCGGTCATACCGGCGCAGCTGGGAGCGAACCCGTGCCAGCACCTCCACCGGCACGAAGGGCTTGGTGATATAGTCGTCGGCTCCCACGTTCAGACCCAGCACCTTGTCCTCGGTCTCGGACTTGGCGGTGAGCAGAATGATGGGCGCGTTGGAAAATTCCCGGATTTTGGAGGTGGCCGTAATGCCGTCCATGACGGGCATCATCACGTCCAGCAGGATCAGGTGGATGTCGTGCTTTTTCACCACATCCAGAGCCTCCTTGCCGGTGTATGCCTCGTAGAGATGGTAGCCCTCCGGTGCCAGATAAATTTTCAGCGCGTTTACGATATCCGGCTGATCGTCACAAATCAGGACGTTGTACATATCTTTCGCCCCTTCTTCCTCTTTTTGCGCCTATTATAACATTCTTTTCCGGAATAAGAAAGGGGGTGGATTCTTAAAAAGTTATTAAATCGACGCAATTGGCTTCACCGGGGATGCCCAGTAAGTGCTTGTAGGGGCCGATGCCCTCATCGGCCCGATAACAAATCCTTCCGACAGGTAAAACGGGTCGATGTGGGCATCGACCCCTACGGTTTCAGAATTGGCACCCGGCAAATTCGGGGGTTCCCTTTGGTACAATCAAGCGAAACGCCCTCCGGCGAAAAAGCCGGAGGGCGCATGGGGTATGAAATTTCAGGGTTTTCCCACAGGAATGTCGGTTTTCTCCCGGAAGGCCTGGAGCAGCGCGTCCAGATTCTCCTCATGAGAGAAGCGGTAGGCCTTCTGCTTGCCGTCCCAGCAAACCACCAGGTAGCACAGGGTACCGTAAATCTTCCCGTTCTCAAAGAAGCCCTTGGTCACGCCCAGGCGTTTGAACACCCGGGTGACCGCGCTGAGCGGAATATAACCGATCCGGTTCAGGCCGTACATTCCCACATACAGTGCCTTGTCGCCCAGTCCGAAATCCTCATAGTGGGTGCAGAACATTTTATCCGGCCGGAGAACCTCCGGGGGCAGGGCTTTTTCGGACAGTGCTTTCGACGGTATGTACATAGGGAAAGTTCCTTTCAAATTGAATTACTGAGCAGCCTTCGTGGTCTTCTTGGAGGTGGCGATGAAGGCGATCAGCAGCACGACGGCGATGCCCACGCCCAGGTACTTGGAGATACCGGCCAGGAAGGAAATTCCGCCCAGGTACAGGTTGCTGCCGAAGACGAAGGACATGGTCACGGCGGTCATGAAGGTAGCAGGCAGAGCGGCGACATAAGCGTTCTTGCCCTCGTGACGCAGATACATGGCGGCGGTCCACAGAACGATGGCGGCCAGGATCTGGTTGGTGGAAGCGAAGTAGTTCCAGATGGCGGTGTAGTCCAGCTGAGAGACCAGAACACCCAGAGCCAGCAGAGGAACGGTCAGGAGCAGACGGTTCTTGTAGCTCTTCTGATCCAGCTTCAGGGCGTCGGCGATGGTCAGACGGGCAGACCGGAAAGCGGTGTCGCCGGAGGAGATGGGGCAGGCGACAACGCCCAGCATGGCCAGGATGGCGCCGAAGCCGCCCATGGTGGTGTAGCAGATGTTATACACGCAGGCAGCCTGGCCGGCAGCCATTGCTTCCTTCAGGCCGGTCATCAGACCGCCCTCGATGTCAAACAGAGCGCAGGAGGCAGCGGCCCAGACCAGAGCGATGATGCCCTCGCAGACCATGGCGCCGTAGAACACCATGTGAGACATTTTCTCGCTCTTGCAGCAGCGAGCCATGATGGGGGACTGAGTGGAATGGAAGCCGGAGCAGGCACCGCAGGCCACGGAAATGAACATAGCGGGGAAGATGGGGGTCTGTGCAGGGTGCATGTTGCGTAGGGGGAAGATCTCGGGGATGCTGTAGCCCTTGATGATGGTGCCTGCGCCCACGCCGATGGCCATGATAATCAGGCAGATGCCGAACACAGGGTACAGCTTGCCGATGATCTTGTCAACGGACATGAAGGTGGCGATGAAGAAGTAGGCAAATACGATGACCAGCCAGAAATACTTGTTGGTCAGGATGCTGGTGCCGCCGCCCTGGCCGCACAGATAGCTCAGCAGGCCGGCGGGGCCGACGGCGAAGACAACGCCCACCATGAACAGCAGCACGGTGGAGAACACACGCATAACCTGCTTCATGACGTTGCCCATGTACATACCGGTCAGCTCGGGAACGCTCAGGCCGTTATGCCGCATGGACATAAAGCCGGAGGCAAAGTCGTGAACACCACCGGCGAAAATGGTACCGAAGGTGATCCACAGGAACACACTGGGACCCCACATCGCGCCGCCCACAGCGCCCCAGATGGGTCCAAGGCCGGCAATGTTCAGCAGCTGAATCAGGAAAATACGCCAGGTAGGCATAACGACGTAGTCAACGCCGTCCTCCATGGTAACAGCCGGGGTCTCACGGTCGTCAGGACCGAAGGTCTTGGATACGAATCCGCCATAGATGAAGTATCCGCCGATGAGAAGTGCCAGACATACAAAGAAACTAATCATATATTACCCTCCTTACAGTTTGGCGTTCCGCTGACACGAAACGCGGTTCCAAACACTGAGCGGGAATGTTGGCGCATTCCGGCTCATCTTCCTGTATTATAGTACCCTTGTAGTGAAATGTCAACAAAAAGTTCACAATTTTTCCCGATGCAATTGGGCAACCGTATCAGTTTGAATCCTCCTTGTTTCAAAGAAAAGCAGCGTCCGGAGCCGGACTTTCGGGGCGCAAAAGTGTCCGGAACCGGGAAAATCGTTTTTCCGGTTCCGGGCAAAAGGGCAGATTTGCTTCAGCACTCTCAACGCTTCGGCGACCTCTTTTTCAGACGGAGAAGGGAAATTGTGGAGCCCCCGAATCAACGCCAACGCCATGTCCCCTACCGGAGCGCGGAAGGGCGGGGACGGCAAAACTCGTTTTGCCGCCCCCGCCTGTCTGCGTAGTGGATTTCAAAGTCGGCGGATTGTCCACACTTCCGGGGTTTCTTTTGGCGAAAGCATCGTTGAAAATGCCAAATTTTTCAATTCCGGAGGCAGGAAAAGCCGCGTCCCGGGAAGCCGGGACGCGGTAAAAAGCGGGGATATATGGAACCTAGCTCAGCCCTTGACGGAACCGGCGGTAACGCCCTTGATAATGAACTTGCTCAGAGCGATGTACACCACCACAACCGGCAGAATGGCAAGCAGAATGAACATGTACACCTTGCCCATGTCGAACTTGGAGTAATCGGCACTTCTCAGCTGGGCGATCATCAGCGGCACGGTCTTCATCTCGGCCTTGTCCAGCAGCAGCGCGGGCATGAAGTAGTTGTTCCAGGACTGGACGAAGTTGAAGATCAGCTGCACCGCCAGGGCGGGCTTGAGCATGGGAAGGATGATGGTATTGAAGGTACGGAACTCGCCGGAGCCGTCCACCCGGGCAGCGTCGATGATCTCCATGGGCAGCACGGACTCCATGTACTGCTTCATATAGAAGAACACAACGGGAGCCGCCACGCCGGGCAGGATCAGGGGCAGGTAGTTGTTCGTCCAGCCCAGCTTCACGCACATCTGATAGAAGCCGGTAGCCGCCACCTGATTGGGGATGACCATGACGGCCATGATGAAGGTGAAGGCGGCACCCTTGAGCCTGAAGTCATAGGCGTGAATGCCGTAGGCAGTCAGGGCGGAGAAGTAAGTCGCCAGAACCGAGGTGGCCGCGGCCACGATGAAGCTGTTCAGCATACCTCTGGGGATGTTGATGGAAGCATCCGTCCAGGCATTTTTCAGGTTGGTGACGAAGTAGTTGCTGGGAAGCAGCCGGAAGCCGCCCTGCAGATCCGCGTTGGAGCGGCTGGCGTTGACGAACAGCATCCAGAAGGAGAACAGACACAGCACGGACAGGAAAATCAGGATCACATATACCACGAACCGGCTGATCATCAGCTGCCGCTTTGCCTTCAGGCTGTCATAAGCATTTGCATTCATGAAATTCCCTCCTTAATCCTTTTTGGTCAGAGACTTGAACACCAGCATACTCAGAAGTCCCGTAATGATGAACAGAATCACGGAGATGGCACCGGCCATGCCGTAGTTCTTGCTGGTCTTCAGATAGCTGTTCAGGAACATAATCAGGGTCATGGAGCTGCGGTTGGGGTTGCCCGCGCCGTCGGTCAGAACCTGAGGCACGTCGAACATCTGCAGGCCGCCGATGAGCGCCGTGATGACGGTGTAGACCAGGATGGGGGTCAGCAGGGGCAGCGTGACCTTGAAGAAGGTCTGGACGGAGTTGGCACCGTCAATGTTGGCGGCCTCGAACATGTTCTGGTCGATGCCCATGATACCGGCCATCAAGAGGATGGTGGTGTTGCCGAACCAGAGCAGGAAGTTCATCAGACAGATCAGGCTCCGGACGGTGATCTTCATGGTGAAGAAGTCAATGGGCGTATCGATCATGCCGGACTGCATCAGCAGCTGGTTCACCGGGCCTACGTTGGAGAACAGGGTGTAGAACAGCATGGAAAACGCGGAGGCCATGATCAGGTTGGGCATGTAGATGACGGTCTTGAAGAACTGCTGACCCCGGATGTTCAGCCGGTAGCTGGTGAAGAAGATAGCCAGCAGCAGAGCCACAAGGATCTGGGGCACCGCGCCGCCGACCCACAGGATCACCGTATTTCCGGCGTACTTCAGGATGTCGATGGTGCCGTTGCTGTCGGGGGTAAAGAGCTTGACGTAGTTGGCAAGACCCACGAAGTTGGGTCCCACCTGCTTCAGACCGGAACGGTAGTTCTCAAAGAAACTGTTGTAGACGGTCAGAATCAGGGGATACAGGTTGAACGCGGCATAGATAATGAAGAACGGCGCGATAAACAGATAGCCCCATTTGGCGTAGCTGATACCCTTACGCTTTCCGGCGGCATTGTCAGGCAGACGACTCATTGTTTCTCCTCCTTGCTTTCTTTGGCTTCGATTCAAATCAGGACTTTCCTGCTTTGAAGCCAGGTCAAAGAATGTCTTCATCATTTTCATTCGGATTCGTAGGGGTCGATGCCCTCATCGACCCGTTTAAATTACAAAGTTCGTCTTCGGGACGATGTGCTCAATCGTCCCCTACAAGTTCTTGGTTGGTTCTCGGGCATTGGAAAAGGCCTCTCCTTATAATAAGGAATGGGGCAAGGCTCTCGCCTTGCCCCACAGGTTTTATTCAAGAGTTACAAGCAATCAGGGAGTGACGATCTCGGGGTACTTCTCGTTGATGTACTTGTAGTAGTTGGACATGGCCTCTTCCTCAGTGACCTCGCCGTCGCAGTACTCTCTCCAGTAGCTCTGCAGACCCTCGGTGAGCAGCTGATCGTAGATGGTCTTGTTCTCGAACTTGATGTTCTTAGCCAGCTCCACGAACACGGCGGTGTCGTTCTGACCGCCCAGGAAGGCGTTGCCGCCCTCGGCAGCGCAAGCGGCGTTGACGGTCTGGTTGTTGGAGAACTGAGCCTCGTTCTTGACCAGCTTGGTGCACACTTCCTCATCGTTGATGAAGGTGTTCATAACGTCAGCCAGCATGGTGGGGTTGTCGGAGCCGGTAGCGGCCAGCAGCCAGGTGCCGCCCCAGAAGTGAGCCTGAGGGCCTTCGCAGATCGCCCAGTCGCCGGGGCAGCCCTTCTCGGGATCCTGAGCGTTGCCCATGGAGAAGTTGTAGTACCAGGCCGGTCCAAAGTAGCACATGGTCTTGCCGTCCTTGAACATCTGAGCGGTGCACTCATCGGACCAGATGTCGCAGGTCTGGGTGTAGCCCTTGTCGGAGAAGTCCTTGGCCTGAGCCTGCCATGCCTTGATGGCGTCGTTCAGGGTCAGCTTGCCGTCGGTGACCAGGGGGGTCTCGCCGTTGTTGGAGAAGACACGGAAGGTAGCGGACTCGGAAGCGGTCATCATGTAGCCCTTGGCCTTGGCGTCGGCGGCCACGGCGTTGAACTTGTCCCAGCTGTCCAGCTTGGCCTGGACTTCGGCGGGATCATCGGTGCCCAGAACGTCCTTGGCGATGGAGCGGCGGTAGATCAGAGCGGAGGGGCAGCACTGGAAGGAAACGCCCTTGACGGTGCCGTTGGCGTCGGAAGCGGCCTGCACGGTGTACTCGTAAGCGTTGGAGAAATCGGTGACGCCCAGAGCCTCGACATCCTGGGTGTACTCGGAGTCGGTGTACTTCAGGATGTAGTCAGCCTCGGCCAGGAACATGTCGATCTTGTCGTCGGCAGCGGCGTTGGCCTGGTTCAGCAGAGCCTCGTCCAGCTTGTCCTGGTAAACGCCGTCAGCGTTGGGGTTGATGATCCAGTTGACGGTGATGCCTTCGGGAACGGTGTAGTACTTCTCGAAGAAGCCCTTGAACTCCTCGTTCCAGGCGTAGATGTTGAAGACCTTGCCTTCCTCGGCGGCAGCCTCGGTAGTGGGAGCGGCCTCGGTAGCGGCGGGGGTCTCAGCCTTGGGAGCCTCAGTGGTTGCGGGAGCGGCGGTGTTGGTGCCGCATGCGGCCAGGCTCAGAACCATGACGAGCGCCAGCAGCATAGCCATCAGTTTTTTCATGTTTTTTCCTCCTTGTTATTCTTCACGGGTTTTAAGGGATACGCTTACAAATCTCACAGTTTTCGTTTACGTTGTCCCTTTCCTTGCCTATATGGTAAACTTAATCGTTTTCAAAGTCAAGAATTATTTGTGTTTTCCCAAACGATTTGTAAATTGTGTTCATTTTGTGAACGTCCGATTGTGCAATATGACGATAAAATAGCCGCCAGAAAGGGGTTTTCCCCGGTTCTTTTCGGCTCCAGAGCCAAAAAGAACCGGGGAAAGCACTTCCCGAGGCTTCTCTTTTCCGGGAACATTCCTTTCCGCGGCTTTGCGCAAAACGAAATATTTTGCGCAGGTCTTCTTTCGGGAGTCTGCGCCCCCGATTCCCCCGGACTCCCGCCGTTTGATCCGAGAAAAAGGGGCAGGTTCACCACTCCCCACGCCGTTCTTTCATTGAAAAAAGGCGGCGGCATTCCGGGAAAATCACCCGGAATGCCGCCGAACTTTTTCTTCTGTTTTCCTTTGATCGCCGTCTCCGGGCGGCAAGGGGCTGCTTTTTCTCCGTTCTTTGGAATATGTACAATATGCACAGTTACCATCGTTCATTTTTTACGGTCATTGGGAACATTGCATTTCTTTTCCCGCAATCTGGCGTTCGATCCAGTCTGCCGCTGCCGCCGCGCCGCCGCAGGCGCGGAAGCTTTCCCCCACTTTTTCCGCGTTTTTCCGGTAGCGCGGCTCCTCCAGAACCTGCCGGACGACCCGCCGGATTTCCCCAGGCCGGGTGCCCTTCAGAAGCACTCCGGCACCCAGCTGCAATACCCGTTTCGCCACGCCTTTCTGCTCGGAGGTCTGGGGCAGCATGACCAGAGGAACCCCAAAATATAGGCCTTCGCTGGCACTGTTCATGCCGCAGTGGGTCAAAAATATGTCTGTTTTCTCCAAAACGCCGATCTGATCTACAGCAGATTGTACGAAAACGTTTTCTGGCAAATTCCCTCTCTTGAGTGTCTCCGCGCAATCCCCGGCGGACAGGATCACCTGGTACGGCGTATCCCGGAAGGCCTGGATACACGCCCGGTACAGCGGCAGCATGTGGTTATTCACCGTGCCCATGGAGATGTAGATGAGGGTCTTCCGGGTCTTTTCCACCGGGGTCTCCACCGGCCGGATGGATGGCCCCACGAAGGCAAAGCGGGCGGGAAAGGTCTGCGCCGCGGGCTGGAACATGGGCGAGGTGTACACCACCGTGGGCACGGTCTCATCGCAGCCGATCAGCTCCAGCACGCTCTTCACCGGGTAGCCCGCCGCCCGCAATCGCTGAATCTCCCGGTTCACCCTGCCCATAGACAGGAGCATTCCCAGCGTTTCCTTCAGACTGTGGGGCATGATTTTTGCTGACTCCCGGTTGAAGGCGAAGGTGGTCATGGAACACACATAGGGAATGCTCCGCCTTTGCGCCACGGTTTTGGCCCAGACCGCCATGGAGTCCCCCACGATGCAGTCCGGCCGCAGCTTTTCCATTTCCCGGCAAACAGGCTCATCCAGAGCCAGGATCGTGTCCACCAGCACCCGGGTGGACAGAGCCAGGTCGGAGCCTACCCGCGCGCCTGCCTGCCGGGTCAGCCCCATTGTGGGGGCGAAGCGCTCGCAGCCCACAAATTCCGCCCCGGCGGCTTCTATTTTTTCCCGAAATCCTTCAAAGGAATCGTAGATCACCCGGTGTCCCCTGGCGGTCAGCTCCCGTACCACCCCCAGGGTGGGGTTGGTGTGCCCCTGGGCGGGGATGGAGAAAAATACGATCGTCGCCATTATTCTCCCTCCAGCTCCGCGATCAGATCCCGGAACAGCCGCTGACTGTCCGCCTTGGCCGGAATGGCCAGCCCCCGCTTTTCGTCCGCCAGCACCAGCACCGTCTCCCCAGGCTGGAAGCCAAACAGGTCTCTGGCCTCCTTGGGAATGACAAACTGACCCTTTTCCCCGATTTTTACCATCCAGGCGTGCTTTCCCTCCGGAATTTCCATGTTCGTTTCCTCCTACCGGTATTCTTTGTATGACTAATCATACTTCAAAATCAAAAATTGTCAACACCTTTTTTGTCCCGGCGCATATGCTGTCAGGAGGTGATATTTTGGCTATCGTACAGACGGACGTTCCTATGACCTCCGACCTCTGCCGCCGGAGTATGGAGGCACTGGCCGGACGCTACCCTGCTTTCCGGCTGGAGACCCTGACCACCACCGCCTTCGGCCGGCCTGTTCAGGCCCTGCGCATCGGCCGGGGCGAACGGCGGGTGCTCTATTCCGCCGCCCACCACGCCAACGAGTGGATCACCGCCCCGGTGCTGCTGAAATTCCTGGAGGCGCTGGCAGCGGCGGATGCGGCACAGGGCGCGCTTTACGGCGTGCCAACGAAAACGATTCTGAACGCGGCCACCATTTTCGCCGTGCCCATGGTGGACCCGGACGGGGTGGATCTGGTCACCGGAGCCATCGAGCCGGGCACACTGGAATACGAGCAGGCGCAAAGCCTGGCGGACAACTACCCGGCCATTCCCTTCCCGGACGGGTGGAAGGCAAATCTTCTGGGGGTTGACCTGAACCTCCAGTACCCCGCCGGGTGGCTGAAGGCACGGGACATCAAATTTTCCCAGGGCTACACCCGCCCAGGCCCCCGGGATTTCGTAGGTCGCGCCCCGCTGAACCAGCGGGAGACCATCGCCCTGGCCCACTACACCCAGGCCGTTGACCCGACCCTGGTCATCGCCCTGCACACCCAGGGGGAGGCCATTTACTGGCAGTTCGAGGACTACGTCGCAGCCGGTGCTCAGGAATTGGGGGAGGAATTCGCCCGCCTCAGCGGCTACGCCCTGGAGGACACCCCCTACAATTCCAGCTTCGCCGGCTACAAGGACTGGTTCATCCAGCTCTGGCGGCGGCCGGGCTTCACCATCGAATGCGGCTCCGGCCAGAATCCCTTGCCGCTGACCCAATTCGACGAAATCTACCGGGCAGTCCTGGGAATTCTCGTCACCGGTGCCACCGGCCTGCCTGGCTGACGGAAAATATTCAAAAAAAGGATTGCAAAATCCCCGGTTTCATGGTATAATCCCCTGTGTCCGTGCAAAGGATGACGCTTCAACATTGGGATGTCGCCAAGCGGTAAGGCATCAGACTTTGACTCTGACATGCGTCGGTTCGAATCCGGCCATCCCAGCCAATCCGATCCGCTAGCTCAGTCGGTAGAGCAACTGCCTTTTAAGCAGTGGGTCTGGAGTTCGAATCTCCAGCGGGTCACCAAAAAAGAGATATCCCCCATGGGGGATATCTCTTTTTTGATATTCGCGGAGATTCGAAAGATTCAATTCAACAGTCCGGTGGACTGTTGATTGACAGCGGCTCGACGCTGTCAACTCCTTACCCGGTGCTTTGCACCGGGGCAGCGAATCTCCGGCGGATCAACACCTCGCCTTATCGATTCCTATTCTTCTCCGAACACACCAGCAGCTGAATGCCGTTGTCCGAGGCTGGCTTCCCGCTAAAATCCGAGAAGCTCTCCGTAACGGTCATTCCCCGCGCCGCGAACAACTCCCGGATCTCCTCCAGGGTGTACAGCCGAATCGGATTCCCCTCCGCAAATTCCGGCTTCGTCAGCGGCTCTCCGTAGGGATAGTCCCGCTGACCGTAGATGAGGGTTTTGGCAGGCTCATCCCACTCAAATACGGACAGCGTCAGCCCCCGCTCCCCGGCGTCCCAGAGCTTACAGGGGAAGTGGGTATGGGCGTAGCCGCCGTTCATAATGTCCATGAAATGCTTCCCGCCGGGTATCAACGCCCGGGATACCACGTCGAAAATCTTCTCATTTTCCCCGTCATTTTCCAGATAGCCGATGGCACCGTCGGCCATATTCAACACAACGTCGAACTCGTTTTCAAAAGGAACCTGCCGGATGTCCAGGCACAGCAACCGGGCGTTCAGACCCTCCTTCTCCACCAGGGCGTTGGCAAAGTTCACATACTCCGCCGTAATGTCCACACCGGTGACGGAAAAGCCCCGCCGCGCCAGCTCCAGGCTGTGCCGGCCAAAGCCGCAGGCCAGGTCCAGAATTTTCTCCCCGCCGTAAAGGTTCAGTGTCTTCACCAGGAAGTCAACCTGCCTGGCCGTGTCCTCCACCCAGGACTGATCCTGAATGTCCAGGCTCCAGATTTTTCGGTACCAATCGCTGCTCATCCGTTTCATATGTCTACCCTCCATAAAAACGATAATGTGAAACCCGCCCATTATAGCCCAAAGACGGCAAAAAGTCCAGAAAAAATTTTTCAGAATCCGTGCGTAGAAAGCGGCTTGAAACACACATGCAGCAATCTCGAGGCAACCGTGAGTTTACATTTGCGCAGCTGGCAGTTTCGCAGGCGTATTTGAGGGGATTTGTCACCGGAAATGCCCGATTTTTTCCGATACCCCCCGTGATTCATGCAACGCTGATGTAGCGATCCCATCGTTCTTCCGAGTGCCATCGTATCACGCATGTCATTGCGAGGAGGCCGGCGGCAGACGTGGCAATCCGTACACCCTGTCTCCCAGGGGAAGGCTTGGAAAACAGATTGCCACACCAGTGACACGCAAAGGCAAAGGCTGCGCAACACAGAGTAGCCTCCTACAAATTTGATGGTGCAAACAAAAAAAGAACCAGTTCCTCGACTGGTTCCACTGATGTTGGCATTACCTATCTTCCCGGGTAGGCCAACGTATTGTCCTGACGCAGAAACACTCCAGTGGAGTGTTTCCGGCAGAATATGCATAAGTATAAGAAAAGAGCCAGCCGATTGGCTGGTTCTTTCTGTTGTGTTGGCATTACCTATCTTCCCGGGCAGTCGCCCGCCAAGTATTGTCGGCGTACATGAGCTTAACTTCTGTGTTCGGGATGGGAACAGGTGGACCCTCATGACAATCAATACCAACTATGATAGATGGCTCTTCACCATCCTTATGTCAAA
>DJQM01000007.1:0-247 GCA_002437585.1 Clostridiales bacterium UBA6386
CTTCTGCTTTGCCATTTGAAATATTCCTCCTAGTTAATGATTGTAAAGTTTAATTAACAACTTAGGTTTGCGCGTCGCCGCACATTGTCTACATCATACTACAATTGCGGCGGAAACACAAGAGAAATTTTTGAAATTTCCCGGAAAATATCTGCAATTCCGGCGGGAAGTTCCCTGCCCGCCGGGAAATTACATCAGTCTCTGCCCCGAGCCTTGATGATCTCTTCGGTCTTGGACTTGGGCAGCT
>DJQM01000007.1:309-14899 GCA_002437585.1 Clostridiales bacterium UBA6386
TCGGTGGCGTAGCCGAACATCTCAGCCAGAGGCACATAAGCGTCAATCTGGACGGCACCGGTACGGGTGATCTGACCCAGGATGTTGCCCCGGCGGGCGGTGATGTCGCCGATAACGGTACCCATATATTCATCGGGCACGGTAACGGAGACCTTCATAATGGGCTCCAGAATGGTGGGATCGGCCTTCCGGCAGGCCTCCTTGAAGGCCATGGAGCCGGCAATCTTGAACGCCATTTCGGAGGAGTCCACCTCGTGGTAAGAGCCGTCGAACAGAGTGACCTTCACGTCCACAACAGGATAGCCTGCCAGAACGCCAGCCTCCATCGCGCCCTGAATACCGGCGTCAACCGCAGGGATATACTCCTTGGGGATGGCACCGCCGACCACGGCATTGATGAACTCGTAGCCCTTACCGGGTTCGTTGGGCTCCACATGGATCTTGACGTGACCATACTGACCCTTACCGCCGGACTGACGGGCGTACTTGGTTTCCTGATCCACCGCCTTGCGGATGGTCTCCTTGTAGGAAACCTGGGGCGCGCCTACATTGGCTTCCACCTTGAACTCACGGAGCAGACGGTCAACAATGATCTCCAGGTGCAGCTCGCCCATGCCGGCGATAATGGTCTGCCCGGTCTCCTTGTTGGTGTAGGTCCGGAAGGTGGGATCCTCCTCAGCCAGCTTGGAAAGGGCAATGCCCATCTTCTCCTGACCGGCCTTGGTCTTGGGCTCGATGGCCACCTCAATAACGGGCTCGGGGAAAACCATGGACTCCAGGATGATGGGATGATCCTCATCGCAGAGGGTATCGCCGGTGGTGGTGTTCTTCACGCCCACAACGGCGGCGATATCACCGGCGTAAACCATATCGATATCTTCCCGGTGGTTGGCGTGCATCTGCAGAATACGACCCATACGCTCCTTGACGTTCTTGGTGCAGTTGAGCACGGAAGTGCCCTTCTCCAGGGTACCGGAGTACACACGGAAGTAGCACAGCTTGCCCACATAGGGGTCGGTAGCGATCTTGAAGGCCAGAGCGGAGAAGGGAGCGTCGTCGGAAGCGGGACGGAAGTCCTCTTCCTCAGTCTCGGGGTTGATGCCCTTGATGCCCTTCTTATCCAGGGGGCTGGGCATGAAATCAACCACCGCGTCCAGCAGCTCCTGAACGCCCTTGTTCTTGTAGGAAGTACCGCAGACAACGGGAACCATCTCGTTGGCGATGGTCGCCCGGCGGATGACGGTCTTGATCTCCTCGACGGTGATCTCCTCGCCCTCCAGGTACTTCATGGCCAGGTCGTCGTCCAGAGCGGTGACGGCGTCCAGCAGCTTCTCGTGGTACTCGTTGGCCAGATCGACCATATCCTCGGGGATATCCTCAACCCGCACATCCTTACCCAACTCATCATAGAAGACGTTGGCCTTCATGGTCAGCAGGTCGATGTTGCCCTTGAAGAACGCCTCGGAGCCGATGGGCAGCTGGATGGCAACGGCGTTGCACTTGAGCCGCTCGTCGATCATGGCCATGACCCGGTAGAAGTCGGCGCCCATGATGTCCATCTTGTTGACGTAGATCATCCGGGGAACCTTGTACTCATCGGCCTGACGCCAGACGGTCTCGGTCTGAGGCTCCACGCCGCCCTTGGCGCACAGAACGGTGACAGCACCGTCCAGAACACGCAGGGAACGCTCCACCTCAACGGTGAAGTCCACATGACCCGGGGTGTCGATGATGTTCAGGCGGCAGCCCTTCCAGAAGCAGGTGGTAGCGGCGGAGGTGATGGTAATACCACGCTCCTGCTCCTGCGCCATCCAGTCCATGGTAGCGGAACCGTCGTGAGTCTCGCCGATCTTGTAGTTCTTACCGGTGTAGAACAGAATACGCTCGGTGGTAGTGGTTTTGCCGGCATCGATGTGCGCCATGATGCCGAAGTTTCTGGTATTTTCCAGGGAATACTGTCTAGGCATTGATTTTCTCCTTGATTACCAGCGGAAATGGGCGAAGGCCTTGTTCGCTTCGGCCATCTTGTGGACGTCCTCGCGCTTCTTCACGGATGCGCCGGTGTTGTTGGCGGCGTCCATGATCTCAGCGGCCAGCCGCTCCTTCATGGTGTTCTCGCTGCGGCCGCGGCTGTACTGGGTGATCCACCGCAGACCCAGGGTCTGGCGGCGATCGGGGCGGACTTCGATGGGCACCTGGTAGGTGGCGCCGCCCACCCGGCGAGCCTTCAGCTCCACGGCGGGCATGATGTTTTCCATAGCCTGCTGGAAGACTTCCAGGCCGTTCTTGCCGGTCTTGTTCTCGACAATTTCAAATGCGCCATAAACGACCTTCTGGGCAACGCCCTTCTTGCCGTCCAGCATGATGCTGTTTACGAGCTTGGTAACCAGAACGGAATTGTAATTGGGATCCGGAAGGACCTCTCTCTTGGGAACATTACCTCTTCTGGGCACTTTGCTTCCCTCCTTCATATGATAATGATTTCATCGGTACTCGAAAGTGTGACTTTCGTTGTGCCTGGCCAGAGGTTTCATCTATATAAAACCATCTTGGCAAGGCGATGCCTTGCGAAAGGGCATGGAGTCAGGTAAATTGATTTGGCAGCAGAAGGATTACTTCTTCTTACCGGCCTTGGGACGCTTGGCACCGTACTTGGAGCGGGACTGCATCCGGTTCTGCACGCCCTGGGTATCCAGAGTGCCGCGGATGATGTGGTAACGCACACCGGGCAGGTCCTTGACACGACCGCCGCGGATCAGCACCACAGAGTGCTCCTGCAGGTTGTGGCCAACACCGGGAATGTAAGCGGAAACTTCCATACCGTTGGTCAGACGCACACGGGCGATCTTCCGCAGGGCGGAGTTAGGCTTCTTGGGGGTGGTGGTACGCACAGCAGTGCACACGCCGCGCTTCTGAGGGGAAGGCAGGTTGGTAGCCTTGTTCTCCAGAGTGTTCAGACCTCTCTGCAGAGCGGGAGCGGTGGACTTGTAGCTGACCTGCTGACGGCCGGAACGAACCAGCTGATTAAAAGTAGGCATTTGTTTTCTCCTTTCTTTGGTTCTCGTCGATTGACGGGTAATAGGAAGCTCTGATGAAATCGGCAAGAGCTGGCAGCGCGAGCTTTTGGTTCTGGTCAAGGTATGGAAAATGTGGGAATACTGGGCGTATTTTCCATTTTTCATACCGCAGGCCAGGGGCAAAAGATCCGCTGCCCAGCCGCAGACGATTTATTCAGAGTTTCCTCTATTCTACGGAACTTTCCGGTAGAATCTTGAGAACGGCCGCAGCCGCCGCGCCCACCTCAATGCCGCAGGCGCGTCCCAGGTCTGCCATGTCGGCGACCCAGGCAATCTGGACTTGGTTCTCCCCGCACAGCTCAGCCAACGGCCGTGTCAATGCGGGGTCGGCGTTTTCCGCCAGATATACCCGGACGGCTCTTCCGGCGCGGACAGCCTTTTTCAGCTGTTTGGCACCGACCGCTACCTGCTCCCGGGAAATATCCGGCAAATCGCCGCATTCCGGTATTTTACCTTTTTGCTTCCTATCCATACGAGATTATATTATACGCGTTTTCCGAAAAAAGTCAACAAAATTATTCCAGAATTTTTTGTGATTCTGACCTCCCACCTTACCTTTTCCCATTGTCCGCCTGTCAGGCGCGCCTGCCCGCCTCTGGCGGCTATGAGCGGCGGAACGTCGACGCGCGAAATCGGCCTGCCGTGAAAGTTCCGCGGCAGGCCGTTCGTTTTTAGAATTACAGGACAGTCATTAGCTGATTGAAATTATAATCCTTCGCTTTTTTCTGAATGGTGAACCAATCGATAATCGTCAGAATACCGCATACGCCCGCGGTCAGCAGCTTCAGAACGCCCATGCCGATATCCCCCAGCATAAAGCGGTCAATGCCGAGCGTACCCAGGAATATCGAAACCAGAAGAAGCGTGGTCGGATCCTTGAACTCGATCGTGGTAAGCAAATTAAATTTTTGCTCATCTGCCGCCAGAAGTTTCTCCTTTACATAGATGATTTTCTCCGTTGGCAGATATTTTTGATTGGCTATGATGTAGGTATCCACTCTAGAAGCATCCATTTTTCAATCTCTCCTCGAAATATTATTTAGCCCCGACGTTCAGGGGATAATCACAATACCAAGCCAACGTAAAACACCATAACAGAACAGAATTCCCGCAAACGAACACAAGCATACATCCATCATCTTCGTGCGGCGAGTCTGAAGCTGATCCCGAAAAGCACAAGCAATAGGCGCAAAAGGAATAAACAAAAACAACGCATGATACCGCAGTGCCAGCCCCAAATCCCCGCGAAGAAACGCCAGCCATGCGCGAGTGACCCCACAGCACGGACACGGAATTCGCGTCAAATTATAAAAGGGACATCCGTATTGAAATAGGACGAATAAGAGCAAGCATGGAAGCCCAAGCGAAATATACTTCTTAGACATGATGTTTCAGTAATAGCGGCAATTAACATTCCTCTTACATTCTAGCGAAATATTCGCTAAAAGTCAATAGTGAAAACTTTGCCATTTAAAACAATAAGAAATCCCCTCCGCGCATGACACGCGGAGGGAAAGTCAAAAACTTACACCTGCTTACCTTCGATGGCAGCCTCTTCCATCTCCTCAGGCATCCGAGCTTCAGGCGTGATGCCGGGCTGATAATCCCGGTAAGCCATCAGGCCGGAGCCGGCGGGGATCAGCTTGCCGATCAGCACGTTCTCCTTCAGGCCGACCAGGTGATCCACCTTGCCCTTGATGGCGGCGTCGGTCAGCACCTTGGTGGTCTCCTGGAAGGAGGCGGCGGACAGGAAGGAATCGGTGGCCAGAGCCGCCTTGGTGATGCCCAGCAGCATGGCGCTGGACTCGGCCTTGCGCAGCTCGGTCTCACCGGCATCGATCCTGGCCTGGATGGCGGCATTGGCATCCTCGAACTCGAAGATATCCACCGCACTGCCGGACAGCAGCTCCGTGTCGCCGGGATCCTCAATGCGCACCTTGCGCATCATCTGACGGATGATGACCTCAATGTGCTTGTCGTTGATCTCAACGCCCTGCTGACGGTACACCGCCTGGACGGACTGCACCAGGTAATCCTGAACGGCCTCCACGCCGGAGATCCGCAGCACGTCCTGGGGATACAGCGCGCCGTCGGTGATGGGCTGACCCTTTTCCACCACCTTGCCGTGGGCAACCTTCAGGCCTACGGAATAGGGCACCTGGTAGGTCTTCACCTCGCCGTCGTCGGCGGTGATGGTGATGTTCCGCAGGGCAGTGCGGTGGGTATCGTCGATGGACACCACGCCGGTGATCTCGGAGATCTGCGCCATCTTCTTGGGTCGACGAGCCTCGAACAGCTCTTCCACTCGGGGAAGACCCTGGGTGATATCGTCACCGGCAACGCCGCCGGAGTGGAAGGTACGCATGGTCAGCTGGGTGCCGGGCTCACCGATGGACTGGGCGGCGATAATGCCGACGGCCTCGCCCAGGTCTACCTCCTTGGAGGTGGCCAGGTTCATGCCGTAGCACTTGGCGCACACACCCACCCGAGCCCGGCAGGCCAGAATGGTGCGGATATAGATTCTGTGGATGCCGTGAGCCTCGAACCTGGCTGCGTCCTCGGGCATCATCATCACGTCCTTGGCGTGCAGCAGCTCGCCGCTCTTGGGATCCACCACATCGTGGACGGGATAGCGGCCCCGGATCCGGTTGCCGAAGGTATCGATGATGTCGCCGTTCTTATCGTAGACGGCACCCACCCAGATGCCATGCTCCGTGCCGCAGTCGTGCTGGCGGATGATGACCTCCTGGGACACATCCACCATCCGGCGGGTCAGGTAACCGGAGTCGGCGGTACGCAGAGCCGTATCGGTCATGCCCTTCCGGGCACCTCTGGAGGAGATGAAGTACTCCAGAACGGAAAGACCTTCCCGGAAGTTCGCCTTGACGGGAATCTCGATGGTGCGGCCGGCGGTATCGGCCATCAGGCCGCGCATACCGGCCAGCTGACGGATCTGTGCCATGGAACCACGGGCACCGGAGTCGGCCATCATGTAGATGGGGTTGAACTCGTCCAGGTTGCCCTGCAGGGCATCGGTGACGTCCTTGGTGGTCTGCTCCCACTGCTGAACCACCAGACGGTAACGCTCGTCGTTGGTGATATAGCCCTGGCGGAAGTAGTTTTCAATTTCAACCACCTTGTCCTCGGCGGCCTTGACCAGCTTGTACTTGATAGCGGGAACCACCATATCCGCAATGGACACGGAAATCGCGCCCTTGGTGGAGTACTTGTAGCCCAGAGCCTTGATCCGATCCAGCATTTCGGTGGCGATGGTGAAGCCGTGGACACGGATACACTTGTCGATGATCTTGCCCAGCTGCTTCTTGCCCACCAGGAAGTCGACCTCCAGATCGAAGGCATGGGCAGGATCACTGCGATCCACAAAGCCCAGATCCTGGGGGATGGGCTCGTTGTAGATCAGGCGGCCAACGGTGGCGTTGATCATCCGATACTGCACCTGGCCGTCCACTTCCTTGCCGTAACGCACCAGGATAGGCGCGTGCAGGCCGATGGCACCATCGGCATAGGCGGCGATGGCCTCCTCGGTGGAGGAATAGGCGTGGATGGGACGGAACTTGGCTTCGGCCTTGCCCTCCTTCTTGGCCTGCTTGTTGGCGGCCACGAAGTCATCGGCATCCACCACGGTATTTACCGGCAGATTCGTCTCACCCGCATCGGTGACGAACACGTTCTCGGAACCCTTCTCGGCCTTGCCCAGACGGGTGTAGGTCAGGTAGTAGGCACCCAGAATCATATCCTGGGTCGGCACCGTGACGGGCTTGCCGTCCTGAGGACGGAGCAGGTTGTTGGCAGAGAGCATCAGCAGTCTGGCCTCGGCCTGAGCCTCGGGAGACAGGGGGACGTGAATGGCCATCTGGTCGCCGTCGAAGTCGGCGTTGAAGGCGGTGCAGCACAGAGGATGCAGCTTCAGGGCGCGCCCCTCCACCAGCACCGGCTCGAAGGCCTGAATGCCCAGACGGTGCAGGGTCGGCGCACGGTTCAGCATGACGGGGCGATCCTTGATGATGTCGTCCAGCGCGTCCCAGACCTCGGTCTTGCCCTTGTCGATCATTTTCTTGGCGGACTTGATGTTGTTGGCCAGGCCGTCGGACACCAGCTTCTTCATAACGAAAGGCCGGAACAGCTCGATGGCCATTTCCTTGGGCACGCCGCACTGATACAGCTTCAGCTCCGGGCCGACGACGATAACGCTGCGGCCGGAGTAGTCAACCCGCTTGCCAAGCAAATTCTGACGGAACCGACCCTGCTTGCCCTTGAGCATATCGGACAGGGACTTCAGTGCCCGGTTGTTGGCACCGGTGACGGCACGACCCCGGCGGCCGTTATCGATCAGCGCGTCCACGGCCTCCTGGAGCATCCGCTTCTCGTTGCGGATGATGATGTCGGGGGCATGGAGCTGAACCAGCCGCTTCAGGCGGTTGTTCCGGTTGATGACCCGACGGTACAGATCGTTTAAGTCAGAGGTAGCGAACCGGCCGCCGTCCAGCTGAATCATGGGGCGGATATCGGGAGGAATCACGGGCAGCACGTCCATAATCATCCAGCTGGGCTTGTTGCCGGACTCCCGGAAGGCCTCCACGACCTCCAGCCGCTTGACAATCCGCAGCTTTTTCTGGGAGGAGGCGGTTTTCAGCTCATTGCGCAGCTGCTCGGACAGCTGATCCAGATCGATCTGCTCCAGCAGCTCCTTGACGGCCTCCGCGCCCATACCGGCCCGGAAGTCGTCCTCGTACTTCTCCCGCATGTCCCGGTACTCTTTCTCGGTGAGCACCTGGTTCTTCGTCAGCGGCGCGTCACCGGGATCGGTGACGATATAGGCCGCGAAGTACAGCACCTTCTCCAGCACCTTGGGGCTGATGTCCAGCACCAGACCCATCCGGGAGGGAATGCCCTTGAAATACCAGATATGGCTGCAGGGAGCGGCCAGCTCAATGTGACCCATGCGCTCCCGGCGCACCTTGGATTTTGTGACCTCGACACCGCAGCGGTCGCAGATCTTGCCCTTATACTTGATTTTCTTGTACTTGCCGCAGTGGCATTCCCAGTCCTTGGTGGGTCCGAAAATCCGCTCGCAGTACAATCCGTCCCGCTCGGGCTTCAGGGTACGGTAGTTAATGGTTTCCGGCTTCTTGACCTCGCCGTAGGACCACTGCCGGATCATCTCCGGGGACGCAATACCAATTTTAATGGCATCAAAGGTGGCATCTGCCATGTGTAGCCTCCTTATTCTTCGTTGTCGGCATCCATATCGCCGAATACATCCATAATATCCTCAGGGCTGTCCTCGTCGATGACGAAGCCGGAGTCCAGCACCTCATCGGTAGAGCCAACCACCGTGTCGTTTCCGGAGTCGGCGGTGTAGACGATCTCATCGTCATCGTCCTCGTCCTTCAGCTCGATCTCGTCGCCGTTCTCGTCCAGAACCCGGATATCCAGACACAGGGCCTGCAGCTCCTTGATCAGAACCTTAAAGGACTCCGGCACGCCGGGCTTGGGAATGTTGGCACCCTTGACAATGGCCTCGTAGGTCTTGACACGGCCGGTGACATCGTCGGACTTGACGGTCAGAATTTCCTGGAGGGTGTAAGCGGCACCGTAAGCCTCCAGTGCCCAGACCTCCATTTCGCCGAACCGCTGGCCGCCGAACTGTGCCTTGCCGCCCAGAGGCTGCTGGGTGACCAGGGCGTAGGGGCCGGTGGAGCGGGCGTGGATCTTATCGTCAACCAGATGATGGAGCTTCAGATAGTAGGGATAACCCACAGTGACCAGATTATCGAAAGGCTCGCCGGTACGGCCGTCGTAGAGGATGGTCTTGCCGTCCTCCCGGAGGCCAGCCAGCTTCAGGGTCTCCCGGATGTCCTTCTCGTTGGCACCGTCGAAGACGGGGGTGGCCACATGCCAGCCCAGAGCCTTGGCGGCGTAGCCCAGATGAACCTCCAGCACCTGGCCGATGTTCATACGGGAAGGCACGCCCAGGGGGTTCAGCACAATGTCCAGGGGGGTGCCGTCGGGCAGGAAGGGCATATCCTCTTCCGGCAGAACCCGGGACACAACGCCCTTGTTGCCGTGACGGCCGGCCATCTTATCGCCCACGCCGATTTTCCGCTTCTGGGCAAGATAGACCCGGACGGACTTGGTAACGCCGGGAGCCAGCTCGTCGGAATTTTCCTTGGTGAAGACCTTCACGTCCACCACGATGCCGGAGGTGCCGTGGGGCACCTTCAGAGAGGTGTCCCGGACTTCTCTGGCCTTCTCGCCGAAGATAGCCCGCAGCAGCCGCTCCTCAGGGGTCAGCTCCGTCTCGCCCTTGGGAGTGACCTTTCCCACCAGGTAATCACCGGCGTGGACTTCCGCGCCCACCCGGATGATACCGTTCTCGTCCAGATCCTTCAGGGTGTCCTCACCCACGTTGGGGATGTCCCGGGTGATCTCCTCGGGGCCCAGCTTGGTGTCCCGGGCCTCGGTCTCGTATTCCTCGATGTGGATGGAGGTGAACACATCCTCCCGAACCAGACGCTCGTTGAGCAGAATGGCGTCCTCGTAGTTGTAGCCTTCCCAGGTGACGAAGCCGATGAGCACGTTCTTGCCCAGGGCAACCTCGCCGCCGGAGCAGGAGGGGCCGTCGGCAATGATCTGCTCGGTGTCCACCCGCTCGCCCACCACCACGATGGGCCGCTGGTTGATGCAGGTGCCGGCGTTGGAGCGGGCGAACTTGGTCAGCGCGTGGGTGCAGGTCTCGCCGCTGTCATACCTGACGGTAATGGAGGAAGCGGACACGGCGGTGACCACGCCGGGGCCCTTGGCCTTGATGCAGACCTCGGAGTCCACGGCGGCCTTGTGCTCGATGCCGGTGGCAACGATAGGCGGCTCGGTGGTCAGCAGCGGCACGGCCTGACGCTGCATGTTCGCGCCCATCAGAGCACGGTTGGCGTCGTCGTTCTGCAGGAAGGGAATGAAGGAGGTCGCGATGGAGATCATCATTCTGGGAGACACGTCGATATAGTCGATCATGCCCCGGTCGACCTCGATGATCTCGTTGCGGTGACGGCAGGTGATACGGGCGTTGGCAAGGCAGCCGTTCTCGTCCAGAGGCTCGTTGGCCTGACCGATATAGTAGTCGTCCTCCACATCGGCGGTCATATACTCCACGTTCTTGGTGACAAAGCCGGTGGCCTTGTCCACCTTCCGGTAGGGAGCCTCCACGAAGCCGTACTCGTTGATCTTGGCAAAGGTGGCCAGATAGTTGATCAGGCCGATGTTGGGGCCTTCAGGGGTCTCGATGGGACACATCCGGCCATAGTGGGTGTAGTGAATATCCCGGACATCAAAGGAAGCCCGGTCACGGCTCAGGCCGCCGGGGCCCAGAGCGGACAGACGACGCTTGTGGGTCAGCTCGGACAGAGGGTTATTCTGATCCATGAACTGGCTCAGGGGGGAGGAGCCGAAGAACTCCTTGATCACCGCGGTGACAGGCCGGATGTTGATCAGACTCTGGGGGGTCACGGTGTCCAGATCCTGGACGGTCATCCGCTCCCGGATCACCCGATCCAGACGGGAGAATCCGATCCGGAACTGGTTCTGCAGCAGCTCGCCCACGCAGCGCAGGCGGCGGTTGCCCAGATGGTCAATGTCGTCGGGGGTGCCCACGCCCATGGCCACGCAGTTCAGGTAGTTGATGGAGGCCATGATATCGTCCACAATGATGTGGTTGGGGATCAGGTCGGTGTAACGCTCGGCAATGGCGTCCTTCCAGCCGTCCGCGGGCACGGTCTCCAGCATTTCCTTCAGCACCGGGAAGTAAACCTTCTCGGTGATGCCGTACGCCTTGGGGTCGAAGTCCACGAAGCCGGCCATCTCCACCATGTTGTTGGAGAAGACCTTGACGTTGTAATCGCCGATCTTGATGACCGCCTCGTTGACACCCTTACGGCTCAGCTCGTGCGCCTGAGCCCGGGAGATGAACTCGCCGGGCATGACCAGGATCTCACCGGTCATAGGGTCGGCGATTGGCTCCACCGCCTCCTGGCCGGACAGTCGGCTCCAGATGTCCATCTTCTTGTTGAACTTATACCGGCCCACCTTGCTCACATCGTAGCGGTGATAGTCAAACAGCAGCCCTTCCAGATGGGCAATGGCGGTCTCCACCGTGGGAGGCTCACCGGGACGCAGACGGCGGTAGATTTCGAGCAGGGACTCTTCCCGGGTCTTGCAGGGATCCTTGTCGATGGTGGCAAGGATTCTGGGATCCTCGCCGAACATGGCCTTGATCTGCTCGTCGGTCTGGACGCCCAGGGCCCGGATCAGGCAGGTGATGGGCAGCTTCCGGTTCTTATCGATCCGAACCCAGAACACGTCGGAGTTGTCGGTTTCATACTCCAGCCAGGCACCCCGATAGGGGATCACGGTAGCGGTGTAGGTATGCTGATCCGCCTTGTCCACCTCGTGGCCGTAGTACATGCCGGGAGAACGGACGATCTGGGTGATAATGACCCGCTCCGCGCCGTTGATCACGAAGGTGCCGCCGTTGGTCATCACGGGGAAATCCCCCATGAAGATCTCCTGCTCCTTGATTTCGTCGGTCTCGGTGTTGCGCAGACGAACCCGCACCTTGATGGGCTTGGCGTAGGTGGCATCCCGCTCCTTGCACTCCTCAATGGTGTACTTGGCCTTGTCCTCCATGGTGTAGTCCAGGAAGGACAGCTCCAGCTTGCCGGAGAAGTCGGTAATGGTGCCTACGTCCTTGAAAACCTCCCGCAGGCCCGTATCCAGGAACCACTGATAGGAGTCCTTCTGGATTTTCAGCATGTTGGGGATCTCCAGGATCTCTTCATACTTCGCGTAAGATTTACGCATGGTCTTGCCGAACATTACGTCCTTGACCATTGCCATATGGATCATCACAGCCTTTCTTTCGAGTTGTGTTGCTTATGATACGCCCCGCGCAGTTGTCAATATTCGCAAAGTTCCTACTTGACAGCCGCCCGCTACTGTGTTAGAATGACCTGGTAAGGAAGGAAGTCCGCAGATAGGCATAGTATCACAGTATGGACAATCATTATAGCATAGCGGCCAAATCCTGTCAATGAATAATTTCCACAATTCCGAGGCTCCCGCCTCGTTTTTTTATGCCCTTTTCACCAGTTTTCGATCTCAGCTGACAAACGCTCCCGAAAATTCTCGCAGGGGACGATGCCCTCATCGTCCCGCGGATACATGCTGTCGGTTTTGTGGGGCGATGTGGGCATCGCCCCCTACAAGTTCTGAATTGGCCATCAGACACATTGAAATTGCGCACCGATGATTTTTATCACCGGTGCGCAGTCACATTTCTTTACTTCTTACTGTTCCACCCCAGTCGGTTCACATACACCTTACCCTTATCAAACACAAAGTTATAGTAAGCCGTGTTCAGGATATCCGCGGAAATGGAAAAGCGGGTGGCGATCAGCTGGTTCATATTCTCCACATAGCCTTCCGGCACTTCGCTTTCCGGCACCTGGTACCGGATCTCTCCGGTGTCCGCGTTGAACCAGACCTTGTCCGTCAGGAAGCTCTTGTCCACCAGCACCGCCACATGGGTGCCGTCGGAGAATACGTCCGTCCCCGCCAGCAGCCGGGAGTCGTATTCAAAGCCCCACAGGTTCAGAATGGTGGGCAGAACGTCCACATTGCAGCAGTACTCGTCCACCACGATGTTCTCTTCCAGTCCTCCCACCCAGAAGATCAGGGTGGACTTGTACTTGGAGAAATCGTCAATATCATGGCCGGTCAGCTCGGCATACTCGCTGTCCTTCAGGCCATAGGGGAAATGGTCGCCCGCAATGACGATGGCCGTCCGATCCGCCACTCCCGCCTGCTCCAGCCGCTCCATCAGATAGCCGATGGCCTTGTCAAGCTCGATGTTGCAGCTGAGGTAGGCCTTGATGGCGTTGCTGGAATAGGGCAGATCCTTCACCTGATCCCAGTTCCGCTTGGCCATTTCGTTGGTGCCGGTATCATATTTGTAGTGGCCGGAGAAGGTCATATAGTAGGCATGGAAGGGCTCCCTGCCGATATAATCGTCCACGGACTGCTCCATCATTTCCAGGTCGGAGGCAGGCCAGTTGGTGGTAAAGGTCATGCCGTCCCCGGCAAACTTCATGGTGTAGCCCATGTTGGGGTGGGACTCACTGCGTCCGTAATAGCTGCCCCGGTAGTTGTGATAGCCGAAGCTTTCCACTCCCCGCTGATCCCGGAACACGTTGCCCAGGGTGAAGGGCAGGTAGCTGTTCCTGGAGGCATAGAGGCTGGACACCGCCTTGCTCCGCCCGGCGTCCGGGTACAGCCCCTGCATCAGGGCATACTCGCCGTCGGTGGTGGTGTTGGGGAAGGTATTGTAATAGTTATTGAAAATAATTCCCTGCTGGGTCAGCTTATAAAGATTCGGGGTCAGATCCTTGTCGATGGCGGCGGGCGAAAAGCTCTCCGCGCACATGACGATCAGGTTATAGTCCTTCAGCATTCCGGTGTATTCATTCTGGTTCGTGCCGGAAATTTTCGCGCAGTAGTCGTTGATGGCCAGCAGCTTTTTGTCCTCGGTCATGGCGTTCAGCGCGTCAAAGTCAATGTCCATGACGTTGTACTTGACCTCCGCCGGTGTCTGCTCCCGCTCCGCTTCCCCCGCCGCTTGGGTCTCTTCAGGGATATAATAGGTCTGCTCCTCCACTTTGGCGTGGCGGGTCAGCTCCAGCCGGAGGGTGGTCAGCAGGCCGAACCGCTGGGCGGTCTGGTTGGTGGCGATCTCTCCGCTGCGGTAGTAGTACTCGTCGGAGAACATCTCCGTGCCGCCCTGCCGGATGCCGAACCGGGTCAGAGCCACAATGCCGATGGTCAGCACCAGCAAGACGACCCGACCCCGTGCCTTCATCTGCCCGTCCAGCCATTTCCGTCCGGCGATCCGGAGGATGAGCGGCACGAACAGGGCAAGCAGCCAAGGGAAATGATCCCGCATGGTAGCCAGCACTTCCCGCCAGAAGTTGGTCATCGCCTCTCCGCCCTGGGACACCATGGCCAGGGAGTAGAGGGTGCCGAAGATGAAATTGTACACCACCTGGCTGCCGTAGAGCAGGGTCAATCCCACCGTCAGGAAAATTTCCGTCCCGAAACGGCCTTTTTTCAGGAAGGACAGCACCAGGCTCAGAAGCAGAGCCGCCGTCAGGGTAAAGCCCAGGGCGTAAATCCGCACCCCAAAGCGGTGAAACACCGCTCCGCTCAGCAGGCACTCCCAGTACAACAGGGCAAACGCCCAATAGCACGCAGGTCTCCCCGCCGTCCAAATTTTCTTCCAGTCGCCGCAATTCAATGGCCGCACCTCCAAAAACTGTTTCTCAGCGGAGTATTATAGCATATTTTCTCGAATTGTAACAGAATTTTTTCCGAAAAACGGCACAAATTTTGAAGGCTCTCCCCTGCTGCCCTTTGGGCAGAATGAAGCACCGGCGGGGAAATGCCCC
>DJQM01000007.1:14914-23712 GCA_002437585.1 Clostridiales bacterium UBA6386
AAATCGGCAAGAGCTGGCGGCAGAAGATTTTGGCTCAGCCGAAAGTTCGGAAAGCGGAGGAATACTTTGTGTATTTCCCGCTTTCAGAACTGCACGGATGGGGCAAAAGATTCGCCGTCCAGCCGCCGACGATTTATTCAGAGTTTCCGTAGATTTACAAAGAGGAATAGCCGAAGCTGTTGACCAGGGCATCCACCTTCTTGCCCGCCTTGCAGTAGGGGCACTCGTGGTAATCGTAGCTTCTGTAATCCGGCAGATCCTTCACGGAATAGACGGATTTCACCGGGAACCCTGCCACCTCGTCCACCGCCCGGTAGATGGCCGCCACGCCTGCCACCCGGCCGCCGTAGTACTCGATGGCCTCAATGGAACGCTTGGCGGTAAAGCCGGTGGTGACGGAAGCCATCAGCACCAGAACATGCTTGCCCCGGATCATGGGCTGGATGTTCTCCCGGAAGATAATCTGGGAATTGGCGTTGTACTCCGGCTCCACCACATAGATGGTCTCATGGGCGTTGATGGTGCGAAAGCCCGATTTGGTCAGCTCTTCGGCAATGCAGGTGCCAAGCACCGCCGTGCCATCCAGACACAGCACCGTATCCACCGGCGTGTCGTTGACGAAGCCGGACACCAGCTGATAGGCGCTGTCCCGAGCCTCGCTGAGCCGGGTCTTCTGATAGGTGATGTCCACATAATAGTTGATGTGGGAATGGTTGGTCACAAAATGTCCCTTGGCAATTCGCAGCGGCGCGTTGCCCCGCTTCACAGGCAGTTTTACAAGCTGGATCATGGTGCATTCCTCCATATTTCGATTTGAAAAAAGAAAAACGTTTTCCGCCCGGCGCAAGCGTTTTTGCCGGGCTTTCCAAACGCTTTTTTTCATTGTAACCCGAAAAAAGAGAAATGGCAAGTGCATTCTGCCTAATAGATAGCCAAAATTCAGCGGCTTCTCTTGTTGATATTGCGCATACGCAATGCTTTTTCCTGACGGCGGAACTGACGCGCGATGATCTTGCAGATTCGCCCGGTGCGCATCATCCAGTGAACCCTGGCAAAGCTTGCCCACATGACCCCGTCGGTTTCTCCGGGCTGCAGCACAACGTCCTTCAGGCGCAGCGTCCGGCGCAGACAGTAGTGGTCGTAGAAAATATTCCGCTCCATATCCGTGTCCAGAAACTCAAATTCCCCTTCCTGCGCCCGGATTCCCGTTTCCTCAAACAGCTCCCGTGCCACCGCCTGACGGCTGGTCTCCCCGGCCAGGGCCGCGCCGCCGGAATTTTCCCAGGTGCCGGCGAAGCTCTTTTCCCTGGCCCGACGGGTCAGCAACACATGACCCGCCCCGTCGTAGACCCAGACGCAGACCACCAGACCGTATTCCCCGGACTTCCAGCCGCTTCCCCGAAGGTGAACCCGGCCGGTCAGGTTCCGGTTCTCGTCATAAATGTCGTTCCATTCCAAGGGCAATGCCCTCCTTCTTCCTGTCTGCAGTTCTGGATATCACACTCTCCGGGAAAAGATAACCGAATTCCCCGCTTTCCGGAACGGGAGTCATCCGCCTCAGGCAGTCACCCATTCGGTTTTACTCCAGCATCTTCCGGACTTCTGCCAAAGATTTTCCTGTCATTCTCGCAATTTTCGCCAGGTCTTCGTATTCCCATTTTTCCCGGGAAACGCCAAAGCCCCGGCTGCTTTTCCGCCGCACCGCGCCATAGTGGGTCTGGATTTCTTTCTCTGAACGCCGGAGGGTAAACCGGCTGCGCATTCCCGCCCGGACACCCAAAGTCGTGGTATTCGCAAGCAGCAGCTTCGCCATTGTTTCCTGCTCCGCCGGACGGCACAGCACCGTCAGCAGCACGCCGGGGCGGGATTTTTTCATGCCGATGGGGGCGGTGAACACATCCAAGGCCCCGGCCGCAAGAAGCGTCTCCATGGCAAAGCCGATGTCCTCCCCGGTCATGTCGTCCAGGTTGCAGCAAAGCTCGGCAATCTCGTCCCCGGCTTCCTCAGTCTGCCCCAGCATGACCCGAAGGCAGTTGACCCGGGGAAAATCCTTCTTTCCCATGCCGTAGCCGATGGATTCCACCCGCATGGTGGGCTGATTGCCAAAATCCGTCACGAAATGCCGCAGCAGTGCCGCCCCGGTGGGGGTGCACAGCTCCCCGGAAATCTCCCCGCCGTACACGGGGATCCCCCGCAGAAGCCAGGCCGTAGCCGGGGCGGGCACCGGCAGAATGCCGTGGGCGCATTTCACCGTGCCGCTGCCCACATGCACCGGCGACGCCAGAATCTGCTCCGGCGCCAATCGACCCAGCAGCAGGCACACCGCCGTTATATCCGCCACCGCGTCCAGAGCACCCACCTCATGGAAGTGAATCTGGCTCACCGGAACCCCATGAACATGGCTTTCCGCCTGGGCAATTTCCTCGTAAACGGACAGGATATCCAGCTTGACCATGGTGGAAATGGGCAGCCCCTCCACAATCGCCCGGATGTCGCGCATCGTTCCATGGGTGTGCGGGTGCGCTTCCCCTTCCTCCCGCCCATGGATTTTCACAGACATATGGGTGCCGGAAATTCCGCATTTTTCGCATTTCTCAGTGGAAAATTCCACGCCCGGAATGCCCAGGCCGTTCAGCTCCGCCAGGAAAGCCTCCCGCTCCGGCAGCAGCTCCAATAGTGCCGCCGTCAGCATATCCCCCGCCGCGCCCATGCCGCAGTCCAGATACAGTGTTCTCATTTCCTGACCTCCATGTGGTTGATCCGCCCGGCCAGGAACCCCGCGCCGAAGCCGTTGTCGATGTTCACCACGCTGACCCCGCTGGCGCAGGAATTGAGCATACTCAGCAGGGCGGACACCCCGCCGAAGGAAGCCCCGTAGCCCACGCTGGTGGGCACCGCGATCACCGGACAGTCCGCAAGGCCCCCCACCACGCTGGCAAGGGCCCCCTCCATGCCCGCCACGGCGATGACCACACTGGCCTCCATGACAAGATCCATATGAGCCAGCAGCCGGTGCACCCCGGCCACGCCCACGTCATACAGCCGCACCACTTCGTTTCCCTGGATTTCGGCGGTCAGAGCCGCTTCCTCCGCCACGGGAATGTCGCTGGTGCCGCCGGTGGCGATGACGATCTTGCCGATGCCGTCCGGCTCCGGGAAGCCCCCGGCAATGCCCACTTTGGCATCCTTCCGGTAGTCCAGGGGCAGGACTTTCGATACAAAGTCCGCCGCCGCCTGGGACATCCGGGTGATGAGAATTCGGCTCTGGCCGTTGCGGATCATGGACTGCATGATCCCCAAAATCTGCTCCGGGGTCTTCCCTGCCCCGTAGATCACCTCCGCCGCCCCCTGGCGGATTCGCCGGTGCAGGTCTACCTTGGCATAGCCGATGTCCTCGAAGGGGGACATTTTCAGCTTCAGCATAGCCTCGTCCACGGACACCGCGCCGTCCTTGACCTGTTCCAGGAGCTTTCGCATATCCGAATTCATGGCCGCACCTCCAGATCCAGCAAAACGCCCGCGTACCACTGCTTCAGCTGCTCCAGAATGGCTTTCCGGTTCCGGAGTACCAGCTCCAGCTGCCCCTCCGGCACCTGGATTCTGGCGCAGCCGCCCAGCAGCCGCACCCGGAAATCCCACAGGCCGATGGCGCGGAGAGAATCCTCCGCCTTTTCGGTTTTTTTCAGCTTTTCGGCGGTGATTTCCTCCCCGGCAGGTATCCGGGTGGCAAGGCAGGCATAGGCGGGCTTATTCCAGGTGAACAGCCCCGCCTGCCGGGATTTTTCCCGGATTTCTGCCTTCGTCAGGCCGCACTCCCGCAAAGGCGACCGGACGGACAGCTCCCGCAGTGCCTGCATCCCCGGCCGGTCGGAGACCTGATCGGAGGCGTTGGTGCCGTCCAGGATCAGACTGTAGCCGTCCGCCTTCGCCGCGGCGGACAGAGCGGAGAAAATCCTCCGCTTGCAGTAGTAGCAGCGGTTTGCGGGGTTTTTCACCACCTCCGGCACCTCCAGCACGGAAAGGGGCAGCATTTTCAGCTCCGCCCCCACGTCCTTCGCAAGGCGGATCGCATCCTCCCGCTCAAAGGCCGGCTGGAAAGCGGTGTCCGCATAGTAGGCCGTCACCTTTGCTCCGGCGCGCACCGCCGTATACAATAAATAGGAGGAATCCACGCCGCCGGAAAAGGCAATGGCGGCCTTGGGATTCTCCTTCCAGAAATCATTCAGAGTCATAATTGTTTCTCCTTCCGGGATTTTCGATATTATAGCACGAAGAGCCGCCCTTCGCAATATCTTCTCATTTAACATTTCTGTGAAATGTTCTCTTGACAACCTGTTGTTTCTATGCTATTATTCATTTAACATTTCAGTTAATCATTAAATGAAAGGAGGACACCTATGGGCTTACAGCAAACCCTGAAGGCGCTGGCCGACCCCACCCGGCGGGAAATTCTGAATCTTCTCAAGGACGGGAAGCGTTCCGCCGGAGAGATTTCCGAGCGGTTCGACATTTCCGCCGCCGCCGTGTCCCGGCACCTGTCGGTGCTGAAGGATGCTGATCTGGTGACGGACACCCGGGAGGGAAAATTTATCTTTTACGAGCTGAACACCTCGGTTCTGGAGGAAATACTCCTTTGGATTTCCGATCTGAAGAACCAGGAACCCACCGAAAAATAACTGTTCAGGAGGTATTTTATGATTTCCAAGTATAAAAAGGAGCTTTTTGTCTCTTCTGTCATCATCCTGCTGCCCGCCCTTGCGTCTCTGGCGGTTCCCGAGCTGCGCTTCCTGTGGCTGCTGTGCCTGTCCTTGCTGGCCGGCCAGTGGCTGTGCGTAGCCTTCACCGCCGCCGATCCAGGAAACCGGGGCAGAAACGAAAAGCCCATCCGGCTGGTGCTGTGGATCATGCCCGCCGTCTCCTTCCTGTGCAGCGGGATTCTCTACGCTCTGTCCGCCGGTCTTTCCCTTTCCGTAGGCCGGATCACCACTCTGGCTCTGGGGCTGATGTTCATCGCCATCGGCAACTACCTGCCCAAATGCCGCCGGAACTATACCATTGGCATCAAGGTGACCTGGGCACTGGCCAGCGACGAAAACTGGAACGCCACCCACCGGTTCGCCGGAAAGGTCTGGGTCATCGGCGGTGTGGCCGTGATGCTGGCCGCCTTGCTGCCGGAGGGCTGGAATATTGCCGCCGCCGTGTTGGGAGCGGTGGTCATTTCTGTGATTCCCACTGTCTACTCCTACCGCTATTACAAGGGGCAGCTGGCACGAGGCGAGGCCCTTGACCCTCTCCCCGCCCTGCCCTCCCGCTACGGAAAAATCGCCGCCGTCGCTGCCATCGGGATTGCGGTCTTTGTGGCCGTGATGCTCTTTACCGGCAAGGTGGAGACCAGCTTTGGAGACGATTCCTTCACCGTCCGGGGAAGCTTCTACGGCGGCCAGACCGTCTCTTATACGGACGTGGATTCGGTGGAACTTCGGGAAGGCGACATTCCGGGCACCCGGGTCTTCGGCGTGGGCAGCTTCCGGCTGCTGCTGGGCACCTTCCGGAATCAGGAGTTCGGCACCTACACCCGCTACACCTACTATAAGCCGGAAGCCTGCGTCGTGGTGCACATGGGGGATAGGGTTCTGGTGCTCAGCGGCAAAGACGAGACCCAGACCCGGGAGCTTTATGACCGGCTGCTGACGTACACTTCCCCGGGGAAGCTCTGATGAAATCGGCNNGGGGGAGTTCCCGAGTGGCCAAAGGGGACAGACTGTAAATCTGCTGCGTTTCGCTTCGATGGTTCGAATCCGTCCTCCCCCACCAAAACAAAGAAATCCGAACTTCTTCCCTGTTGGGGATGGGTTCGGATTTCTTGTTTATATCAGGGATCTTTCCTGTTAATGCTACACCTGCGGCTTTGTTGACGAAGCAAAGCCGCAGGCCTTTTTGCTGCCTATAGCCTAAATTCCCGCCAGAATTAACTTATACAAGAAAAATTGGCGAATATGTTCGCGATAGTCAGGAATTTGAATGGTATTTATAACTTTTCCGATGAATTTGAAAAGCAAAGTATGAGTTAAATAGCCATACAATTTTTGTGCGGCTATTTTGTGAACTTTCAATTTCTAACAAGCTATTTCTAGCGGTATTTGCATAATACTGTATTAGCCGTGAACTTTTCAATGCTTGTATAGGATAAAAATTCCGGGGATTTAGGTGAATACTGCATCTATTACTACGCTGCCGATTTTTTGTCTAAGGAAGCTCTGATGAAATCGGCAAGAGCTGGCAGCGAGAGATTTTGGCACGAATGAAAGTTTGGAAAACGCAGGAATACTGTATGTATTTCAAGTTTTTCAAACTGCACAGTCGGGACAAAAGATCCGCCGAAGCGCGCAGACACAATTGCGCGGTGCTGCCCACAGTATTTCATGGGAACGCTTCTCAAAACTTCTGTCGGATTTTTTCGAGTCCCGCCGTCAGAAGGGCATCCGTGTCAGCACCCAAAGCTTCTCGCAGAAGGGAGAACTCCGTCAGGCTTCCGTGGGGCACCGCCCAGGCTCCGGCATCGGTTCCCGGAGCGATAAGGCCGCCGAGGGCGGCAAAGGTGCGGACATTCTCCTGGGCGGCTTCCAGGATTTCCTCCACCGCCGCCTCCCGGAATCTGCCCTTTCCCCGGAGATTGCCTATGGTGGAAAGGGTTGGCACCCAGACGGTTCCGGCCTCCCGCATGGCATAAAGGGCTTCGCCGTTCAGATAGGCTCCGTGCTCCACCGAGTCCACCCCGGCCTGCGCCGCGGCCAGCACGGTGTCCGCCCCGTTGGCGTGAGCCATCACCGACATGCCCTCCTCATGGGCAATGTGGATCAGCTCCCGAATTTCCGTCGGCTCCAGCCCCGGCTCGGTCAGTCGGCCAAACCGGTCAAAATCCATCAGGCCGGAGATCATGATTTTAATGAAATCCGCTCCGCATTTCCTGGCTTTTACGACCTTTTCCGGAAATTCCCGGAGACTTTCGTACTTTTCTCCGATAAAGCTGCCATAGTGTCCCGCCTTGCACAGGGGGGTCAGGGGTGTCCGGTAGCTAATGCCGTACTCCCCTGCCAGCTCCCGAGCCCGCTTTCCCACGCCCCAGCGGTCGCCGCCATCCCGGAGATAGGTAAAGCCCAGGCTCTGATACCGGGCAAGCATTTCCCGAATCCAGCTTTCATCCGGCTCTTCGGCGTGCCGGGCAATGGCCGCCTTCCAGTTTTCTCCGTCCAGCACCATGTGAATGTGACAATCCGCGTACATGTTTTCTCTCCTTTGCAAAATGTCCGCCCGGAAATGGGCGGACATTTTTGCGCTTATTGGTTCCCGGATTCAAACAGAGGCCGAATTTTCTGCCGGTAAATTCGGCGGAAAAATGCCAGGGTCACCGCCAGACTGACAAACTCGGCGATGATGAAGGCCAGCCACACGGCGTTGACCTCGCCGGTTTTGCTCAGCAGATAGGCCACCGGCAGCAGCACCAGCATCTGACGGCACAAAGAGACAACGGTGCTGTAAACGCCGTTGCCCAGAGCCTGGAAGCAGCCGCTCAGCGCAATGCCGAAGGCCGCCAGAGGGAAGCTCCAGCTGATGGTGCGCAGTGCCACCCGGCCGATGGACAGAAAGGTTTCGCTGGGGTTGAACAGATTCAGCACCAGATCCGGGGCAATCTGGAAAACCAGCAGACCCGCCATCATCAGGCCGAAGGCCGTAGTGCAGGCGATTTTCAGCGTCTTCGTGATCCGATAGGGCTTCCGGGCACCATAGTTGTAGGCAATGATGGAAATGGTAGCGTTGTTCAGGCCGAACAGCGGCATAAAGAAGAAGCTTTGCAGCTTGAAATACACGCCGAAAACACCGGTAGCCGTCTCGGTAAAGCCCTGAAGAATCTGGTTCATGCCAAAATTCATAACGGAGCCGATGCCGTTCATAACGGCGGAAGGAATGCCCACGGTCAGGATGGAGCGGACAATGGGTCCGTGGAGCTTCACATACCGCCAGGCCAGCTGCACCTCGGGATTGAACCTGAAGTTAAAATACCACACCAGAGCGGCGGATGCGAATTGGCCGATGACCGTAGCCACCGCCGCGCCGGCAATGCCCATGGCGGGGGCTCCCAGCCAGCCGTGGATCAGGATCGGATCCAGGATGATGTTGATAATGGCACCCAGGCTCTGGGTAATCATGGTGTGCACCGTCCGACCCGTAGCCTGCAAAAGCCGCTCGCCCAGGATAGACAGAAACACGCCCAGGGTCAGCACGCAGCAGATCTGGGAATAGACAATGCCGCCCTCCACCGTCTCGGCTACGGTGGACTGCATCTCATAATAGGGTCGGACGCCGAAAATACCGAATAGCATAAATGCGGCTGTACAGATCATCATCAGAGTAAAGCCGTTGCCCGCAGTAAAATTTGCGGCCTCCTGGTTCTTCTCCCCCAGGCTCTTGCTGAGCAGGGAGTTGACGCCCACGCCGATACCCACGGCAATGCCGATCTGCATATTCTGAATGGGGAAAGCCAGGGACAGTGCCGTCACCGCGCTCTCGGAAATCTGGGAAACGTAGATGCTGTCCACCACGTTGTAAAGTGCCTGCACCAGCATGGAAATAATCATGGGAAGACCCATATTCAGCAGCAGCTTTCCCTCCGGCATCACGCCCATTTTGTTTTCGGTTAGATCACTCATTCTTTTCTCCTATCAATACACAGAATCTCTTACGATATCATTATAGGAGATAAAGGTGCAAATTGCAATGGTAATTTTTTATTTTCTGGG
>DJQM01000051.1:0-26677 GCA_002437585.1 Clostridiales bacterium UBA6386
GGGTTGCTCAGTAGACATTAATGTAGACGAGGACATCCGACAGGCGCAGACAGCATTTTTAAATCTGATGCGCCTGGAGATAGAAAGTACAGGTGAAACCTAAGCGGCGCTTATCGGCTCGGCGCGGATCGTTTGATCTGCGCTGGGCTTTCTTTTTCTGACTGCTATACGCCGTTGTACCAAAATCGCAAAAGTTGTGGTGTATCAGCGGAAAAACCTTGAAAAACGAGGGTTTTTCTGCTACAATTAGGCACACTGAGTGAGTGAGACTATGGCGCAGGAGCTCCTCCTACACCATATATGCCATTCCTGATACCATCGCTTCGGATTCCTTAGTCCTTCCGATTTTATGATTAGTCCGGGAAGGATTTTGCACCCCTTGTGTTTTGATGTACTTTAGTCCGACTGTGCTTGCTGGATATTCGCTCCGTTAGGTCAATTCCCCACTATGAAGCCCACCGATGCGGAAAAGAAGAAAGCCGACGAGCAGAAGGCCGCTGCCGAGGCGGCTCCCGCCGCCGCGCCCGCCCCCGCGGAGGAGAAAATCGACTTCTCCAAGGTGGAAATCGAGCCGCTGTTTGCAGACTTTGTTGACTTCGACACCTTCTCCAAGTCTGATTTCCGGGCGGTAAAGGTTCTGGCGTGCGAGGCCGTCAAGAAGTCCAAAAAGCTTCTAAAGTTCACCCTGGACGACGGAACCGGCACCAATCGGACGATCTTAAGCGGCATTCACGCCTATTATGAGCCGGAAGAGCTGGTGGGCAAAACCCTTCTGGCCATCACCAACCTGCCCCCCAGACCCATGATGGGCATGGAATCCTGCGGGATGCTGATCTCCGCCGTGCACCACGAAAACGGCGAGGAAAAGCTCCACCTTCTCATGCTGGACAACCACATCCCCGCCGGTGCGAAAATGTATTGATTTCTGGTTCTCTGCGTTTTTCGGAACGCAGAGAATTTTTTCGTTCTTCCGATAATTCTCCGCAAAAAGTTCGCTGGGAAATAACCCCGGCATTGACAAAACCTATAATCGGTATTATACTATCAATATAAATACGAGCAGAGGCTCTGCGTCCGCAACGGCGGCTACCCCGTCAGGCGCAGCGGCTTAACAAGGGAATGGGGACAAGCCCCGCATTGACCAATACCGTGTGCGTTTAGAAATCAGCCCGTCGGCGAAAGCCGGTCATTGGGGCAACCTGAGAAGGCAGGACTGATTTTGCCGGAGGCGCGAGTCGGGAGACCTACTGTTTCGTCAGAGTGTTGCTGAAAATGGTTGCGGTGATATTCTCATTCTGCGGGAATATCACCGCTTTTTGTGTGTAGTCAATGGCAAAAGCCATGGCGATAAATTGTCGGGCATTCTTTTGGGGTGTTCGGCGGAAGGGAAGTATTCTATGAAACGACGGATATTGGCACTGCTGCTGACCCTCGTGATGCTGGTCGGTATGATCCCCACCAGCGTCTTCGCGGAGGAAGCGGCACAGGAAACCATATCGGCGCCTGCTACGGAGACGGAGGCTCCTGTCCTTGAGACGGAAGCACCGGAAACGCAGCCGCCGGTAACGGAGGCTCCCGAGACGCAAGCTCCCGAGACGCAAGCCCCCGAGACGCAAGCCCCCGAGACGCAAGCCCCCGAAACCCAGGCTCCTACGGAGGCTCCCACCGAGGCTCCCACCGAAGCTCCGGAAACGCAGGCTCCCACTGAGGAGACCGAGGCGGCTCTGGAGCTGATGGAGGAAACCCCCGCCGAGGATGCGACGGTTTCCTTCACCGTCAGCGTTCAGGGCGTGCTGGGCAAGACCTCCAACGACAAAGCGGCGGCGAAGCTGCCTGTCACCGTTACCGATCGGAACAGCGACGGCGTTCTGACCTACGACGAGGCACTGACCGCTCTGCACGAAACGTACTGCCCCGACGGCCTCGACGGCTACGACTATGGCGCCAACAATTCAGGCCATGTCTACAAAATCAACAAGCTGTGGGGCAAAAGCGGCAGCACCGTCGTTCTCTACCAGAACGGCACGTCCTTCGACAGGCTCCCGAACTACAAGGGCGCGCCCATCGCCGAGAATGATGAGCTGTATGCCGCGATTCTCATCGATTCCAATGACTGCTATGCCTCCTTCGACAAGACCGAGGTCAGCGTGGAGGTCGGCAAGGAATTCACCCTGAAGCTCACCGCTGAGGGCGACTACTTCAGCGATGACGCCAGCGGCGTCCCGGTCGGCACCTGGGAGGACGGCAGCTTCCAGGCCATCGACGGCAAGACGACCGACATCTCCGGTGCCGTGACCCTGAGCTTCACCCAGGCCGGTACCTACATCGTCACCGCCAAGGGCACCGTGGAGGGTGAGGACGAATACTATGATCCTGTCGACTGCAATCTGACCGCTCCTTACTGCGTAGTCACCGTTACCGGCAGCTCTGTGGAACCCGCGGCGGATGCCGAGGTCTACTTCACCGTGGGTGTCAAGGGTCTGCTGGTGCAAACCGCCGACGGCACGGATGTCGTTGACCTGCCCATCACCGTCAAGGATATCAATTCCGACGGCGTTCTGACCTATGACGAGGCTCTGGTTGCCCTGCACGAAGAGTACTGTCCCGGCGGCTACACCATCAGTGGGGGTTTCGTGGAGAAGCTGTGGGACGTGGTCACGGATCCCGTGGGAAGCAACTACTTCCTGAAGAACAGTGCGGATCCGCATATGGGTGTGGACAACAAGGCCAACGTTGTCGTCCAGGGTGACAAGCTGTACTGCTGTGTCCTCACGGACGAAGCCACCTTCTCTGACGTGATCTGCTACTTCACCCAGACCGCCGTCGCCGCCGAGGCCGGTGAGGCCTTTACCCTGAATCTCCAGGGCGGCTCCTCCATGGCTAAGGGCGGCTACAACCCCGGCAGCGTGGCCGGCGCCCAGGTGGGCATCTGGAAGGACGGCAAGTTCACCGCCATTGACGGTGCCGTCACCGACGCCTCCGGCAACGTGACCCTGACCCTGGACAAGGCCGGCACCTACGTCATCTCCGCCTCCGGCGAGGTTGAGACCCAAATCTGCAACTGGGGCGGCGGCGACGGTGACGAGATCATTACCGTGGACGCTCCCCTGACCGCTCCCTACTGCGTGGTCACTGTAACGGGCTCCGTGGCGACTTATGCCACCGTGACCTTCAATTTCCAGGAGGACGGCGAGCAGGTCGCCTTCGGCTTCGATGAGAAGATCGCCAGCAACCTGGCCGAAAGCTACGGCTACACCGATAACGTTACCGACGGCGTGTCCGCTCTGGACGTGCTGGTCCGGGCCCACGAGCTGGTCTTCTCCGACGAGTTCACCAAGGATACCGCCACGGACTACCTTGCCATCGGTCCCACCGGCTGGATCACCAGGTTCATGACCGAGGCTTCCACCAATATCACCTTCCTGGTCAACGGCAAGCAGCCCGCGGACAGCAAGGGCACCGGCCTGGTCGTCACCGACGCGAAGGTCGTGGACGGCGACCATGTCACCTTCGGCGTGTACGAGGATACCGTCTACTATCTGGATCGCTATGTCTGGCTGGAGACTGCCGACGGCAAGCCTCTGAACGGTCAGACCTTCTACGCGAACACCGACCTTGACCTGGTGGTCATGGGCAACTACGCGGCCTACGGCGACGAGGGTGGCCCCGACGCGCCCGTTGAGGACGCACAGCTGGCCACCATGGATATGAAGACCGGCAAGGTGGAAGCCATCACCGGCAAGGTTTCCGACGAGGACGGCAAAATCACCGTTCACATCTCCGAGGGCAAGGCCAACAGAACCTTCTGCTTCGTCATCATCGGCGAAGAGATGATGACCGCCCTGAACGTGTTCCAGGTCGGCGATGTCGTGAAGGAGACCGATCTGGTCGAGGTTCACCTGGGCATCGGCAGCACTGAGGATACCATTCGGGAACTGACCCTGGATCCCGAATTCGTCCACGACACCATGAACTACACCGTAAAGCCCCTGGAGTTCGTCGAGGACAAGGCTGCGCGCCGCCTGTGGGTCAAGGTGGAGTACATTCCCTACTGCACCGCGGGCTTCAATTTCCACGGTGTCACCAGAACCTTCACCGAGGAGCAGAACCGCAAGTGGGTACGGCTTGACAAGCTGGTGCCCGGTGCCGAGGCCAGTGTTCTGACGCTGACCTCCACCGCTGAGGGCGGCCTTGACAAGACCTACACCATCACCGTCTCCATGGAGAATGCCCAGGCTCTGCTGTGGAAGACCGATCTGACCGAGGAGCCTCTGACCATCGGCCAGAACACCAGCACCCATACCCTGACCGTGGAGGCCGGCTTCACCAATGACGTGGCCGACGCCCCCGCTATCAACTATCAGTGGTATGTGAACACCACCAATTCCACCGAGGGCGGTACGGCCGTGGCCGGTGCTACCGAAGCCACCCTGACCATCCCCAGCGATACTCTCGGCACCTTCTACTATTATGCCGTGGCCTCCAGCGAAAATCTGGACAGCACCACCAGTAAGATTGTGGAAGTCACCGTCAAGACGGTGCCCAAGAGCATTACCCTGACCACCGACTATCCCTACTCCTACCCCAGCACCAGTTCCAATGCTTATGGCGGCGTGACCTACGTTGTAAAGAGCGGCACCACCATGCAGCTGAAAGCCGTAGATGAAAACGGCGAGGAGACTCCCGTCATCTGGAAGAACGAGGGTGCTTATGGCGGCACGTTCGATACCAAGACCGGTATCTACACCGTCAATTCCGCCAGCTACACCTATGTGTCCGCTGTCTCCGCTCTGGATTCCAATGTGTCCAGCGGACAGAAGCTCATTGACGTTAAGTTCTACACCATCTCTGACTACTATAAGAACCAGATTGTCGCGCTGAGCACCGATGGCCAGACCGTGAAAACAGCCTCCGTCATCGGCGGCGTAACCGACTACAACAGCTGGGACGTCAAGGCTCCTGACGGTGTCATTGAGCTTACCTCCGCTCCGGACACCACCTCCGGCAGTCTGTACATGAATGTCCTGCGGCCCGGCACGGTGGACGTCAAGCTCACCGTAAACGTCAGCCCGGAGGGCGTGGAGAAGCTCACCGATACCGCCACCATCAGCGTCACCGGCGTGGCCGTTGAGAACGACCAGGGCGGCCAGGGCAAGGCTTATCTGGAGCTGACCTCCGAGAGCAACGCCCCCACCACTCAGCTGACGGCCTATGTTGCCGACGGCCGCACCGTGGCCTCCTGGTCCAGTGCCGACGATACCATCGCCACCGTGGATGAAAACGGTGTTGTCACCGCCCACGCCGTCGGCAGCGTCATCATCACCGCCACCGACAGCAAGGGCACCAAGGGCGGCATCAAGGTGGTCGTGTCCGATGCCCAGAACCCCACCTTCGAGAACCTGGCTCTGTATGGCATCACCTCCTCTACCTTCAAGTATGACGCCAAACAGAAGGACTACACCGGCATCCAGCTGACCAGCTACAGCACCAAGATTCTGACCATCAAGAGCGACACCCTCTTCGATGACAAGAAGCTGGACTGCGTCGCAACTTACACCAACGAGGCCGGCGAGGCTGTCAGCGTCAAGATTCCTTCCGCAACCCAGACCCAGCTGCCCGGATTCCCCTTCGGCACCACCATGGTCACTCTGACCCTGAGTGACAAGGCTGATCCGGAAATCAAGTCTACTTACACTCTGGAAGTCACCCGTCCCAGAGACACCACCAAGGCCCTCGGTGTCAACAGTATGTGGGGCGGCGGCCCCAAGGTGGGTCTGTACGCTGCCGACGGCAGTGCCCTGTCCTCCGCTCTGTACCTGGACAAGGCCGAAGGCTATCTGTTCCAGGCCAACGAAGAGGGCGTGAAGAACAGCACCTACACCTGGAGCAACACCAAGTACTACTACCGTGCCTTCATGCAGAACGGCCGTGCCGACTTCTCGGCTCTGCTCAAGGGCAACACCGATTATACCCACGTCCGTTACTCCACCGATGACGGCGTCACCTGGAAGGAGCTGGCTCAGGGCGGCGGACAGACCGATGCGATCGCCTTCCCCCAGGCTGAGGAGGGCAAGAACGCCGAGGTCAAGCTCACTGTCCAGGTTGTCTGCGATGATGCTTACTTCACCGCCGGCAACACCTACCCCGAGATGACCGCCAGCAAGGAAAAGCTGCTGATTCCCAGCGAAACCGGCAACGTCACCGTTGACGGTGTCAAGTACACCCAGGTCGGTACGACCTACACCTTCTGGGTCGAGCAGCTGCCTCAGACGGTGCAGCCCAGAATGACCACCGCCACCGTCGACACCACGGACGGCGATTGGTATCCCGCATTCGATCCTGAGGCTTTCTCCTATAAGATTTCCCTTCCCACCGATTCTGCCGAATATCCCACCCTGACCTTCACCGTCGGCGAGGGCTGCACGGTCAAGCTGGGCACCAAGGCGCTGACTGCCGACGAGGAAGGCAATTACACCGTACAGCTGACCGCTTCCGAGCAGAAGGTCAACGTGACCCTGGGCGGTCTGACCCAGGTCTACACCTTCTCCTCCTCCAAGCGGGTCAAGAACGGTGCGGACAAGCTGGTGGACTATCTGTGCATCAACAGCCAGTACACCAACGTCAGCTATGGCCTCGGCGGCGAGGGCACGCTGAGCGGTACTCTGAAGTCCCTGGGTAACTTCGGCGGCTACGCCACCTTCTACTTTGAAGACGGCCTGAAGGACGACCCCGCCAACAAGTACGGTGTTGACTTCTATGTCGACGGCAACGCCTTCAAGGACACCACCACCGGCACCGGCCTCGGCTCCATGGAGCCCGGTCAGGTCTGGGTCTCCGAGGACGGCAATACCTGGTACGCCCTGGCTGGCTCTCAGCACTACACCAACGCCATCTGGGACTACACCGTCACCTACACCAAGAACGGTTCCGGCACCCACTGGTCCGACAACTACGGCAACTCCGATACCAGTGTTCCGAACCGTACCTTCAGCTGGCCTCTGACCAGTGTCTACTTCCTGAATGAGGCTCTGAAGGACAGCGACTCCATCACCCTGTCCGGCATCCTGATTCCCAGTGTCAGGGGTATGGTCGGCCCGGATGATTTCAGCACCTACTCCAGCGGTGCCAAGTTCGGCTACGTTGACGTCATGGTCAACGGCACCAACAACCCCTACGCCTACAACGACGACTACACGAACACAAGCTCCGGCTTCGACCTGGCCTGGGCCGTCGACGGAAACGGCAACCCCGTGAACGTCTCCGGCAAGTCCTTCCACTATGTGAAGGTCGTCACCGCCTCCAACATCGTGGCCGGTGCCGCCAACGAGAAGTCTACCGAAGTTCTGAAAGTCTACCGTGCCGACTCCACCGGTGATTCCGTGGGTCAGACTCCCGCTCCCACCGCCATCACCTTCTCCGGCAACGGCACCAACTACACCCTGACCCCCGTGGCGGGCAAGCAGGTCTATGAGCTGAATCTGCCCATGCAGGCCGCCGCTATCTCCGTCTCCGGCGGTGCGGAAAACATCTACATCAACGACCAGCGCGTCGCCTCCGATACCGCCGCCAAGGCCATTGACATCACCAAGGACAACACCCTGGTGCGTGTCATTGTCCAGTCCGGCGATATGGAGCCTACCATCTATCTGCTGAAGCTCTCCAGCCGTGAGATCACCGAGGCCGATATGCCCGTGATCACCACTCAGCCCGTGTCCGCCACCTACCGTGTAGGCGACGACATGACCGCCCTGCGTGTGGAAGCTACGGTCGAAGGCAATTACAAGGAGCTGAGCTACCAGTGGTACGTCACCGACGTGGAGCCTGTGGAGGGTCAGCCCGTTGAGGGTGCCGCTCCCATCGAGGGTGCCACCGAGGCTACCTATGAGCTGGGCAAGGCCACCGAGAGCGGCATCAAGTACTACTATTGTGCCATCTCCAACACCTTCGTCAGCAAGTACAGCGTCAACTCTGACGTGGCCACCATCCACATCAAGACCGACGAGGACATCGTCAACGAGAACCTGAACGGCGCCGGCACCCAGGCCGAGCCTTACGAGATTGCCTCCGCTGAGGACTATCAGTTCGTGGCTCAGATGGTCAAGGACGGCTACTCCTTCGCCGGCAAGTACCTGGCTCAGACCGAGAACGTGACCCTGCCTGAGGGCTGGGAGCCCATCGGCGTGCTGATCGATCCCAGCACCGGCAACATCGGCTCCTCCGGCAAGAACATGGCTCCCTTCAGCGGTCATCTGGACGGCAATGACAACACCCTGACCGTACCCGAGGGCGGACTGCCTCTGTTCGGCTACGTCAAGGACGCTTATGTCAGCGACCTGAATATCTACGGCACCCGGATCGAGGGCTACGGCCTGGTCAACAACCTGGAGGGCGTAGGCCTGAGCGGCAACGCCATCACCATTGATGGCGTGACCCTGAAATCCGGCACCCAAACCCTGAAAGCCGGTCTGATCGGCACCTACATCACCAACAATCGCTACGCTGGCTGCTCCGGCGGCTACCTTGTCACCATCCGCAACTGCGTGGCGGAGGAAGGCGTGGTCATCGGCTACGACGGAACCCAGTCCAAGATTGGTACCTTCGCCGGTCGGTTCAACGGCACCATTAAGAACTGCGTCAGCTATGCTACCGTCAAGGGTGTGGACAGCGTCGGCGGTATCGTGGGTAACCAGGATAACTCCATGACCACCTTCAAGATTACTGGCTGCGAATTCCACGGCACTGTGGAAGCCAGCGGCACCGAGGCTGGCGGTATCGTCGGCAGCGGTTACATCGGCGGCTTTGCTGATAACGCCATGCGTCCCAATATCACCGACTGTACTGTCACCGGCTCCATCACCGGCGAGAACAAGGTCGGCGGCATCCAGGGCGGCGATTCCGTTGTCATCCAGACCTACAGCACCAGCCCCAACACCCTGGCCAACAACGTGTTCCGCGGCAAGGTCTCCGCTACCAATGCGGAAGATCCCATCGTCGGCTCCATCGTCGGCTACTACAGAGGCCTGAACGCCTACGACAACATCTACGGCAATACCTCCTATACCAAGACCCTGCCTCCCATCGGTCGGGTTGGTTATGTGGATACCAGTGCCGCTGAGCATGAGACTGTGATCGGTCAGGTCTACTTCGATTCCAGCAGCGGCAAGTTCCCCACTGTTTCCGGCTACAACTGGTGGCGGCCGAATGTGAACCGCACCGATGATATCCTGGGTAAGGATGCCTACATCATGTGCAACACCTCCGGCGGCTCCGTTCCCGAAACCGTGGATTCCGAGCTGATCGGCGGCAAGTCCATGAAGCTCACCGCTGTGGACGTGGAAACCGGCAAGGTCATCCCCGCTTCCTCCATTACCTGGGTGCTGGCCGATCCCAACGACGCGGCTTACGCCACCGTCACCGCTGACGGCACTGTGAAGTCCTATGTGCTTGCTTCCAAGCATGACGTGACCTTCCTGGGTACCCTGAAGAACGGCTATACCGGCTTTGTCAAGCATACCGTCACCATCTATCCCGCCGTGAGCCTGGTAGAGATTTACAACGGCGCGAAAAATGTCACCGGCAGCACTCTGCACCTGAACACCGCCGAGAGTGACGCGCTTGACCTGACCGCGAAGCTCTATCCCGCCGATTCCAAGGAAGACGTCACCTGGAAGTCCTCCAACACCAAGCTTGCCACCGTTGAGGACGGCACCGTCAAGCATGTGGCCGGCACCGGCACCGTGACCATCACCGCCACCGCAAGCGACGGCACCAATAAGTCCGCTTCCGTGAAGGTTCAGGTCGGCGTGCTGACCCAGAGCGTCACCATCACCGCGCCTGAGGACACCACCCTGCGCTCCGGCAAGTCCCTGACCCTGACGGCCATCACCGAGCCTGAGAAGCCCACCGTCTCCGGTGTCATCTTCCGGCTGGTGGACGCTTCCGACAGCGTCTACGCTACCGTCACCGCCAACGGCAAGGTCACCGCCAAGACCGTCAACGAGCCTCATGCCGTGCAGGTCATCGCGGTCAGCAAGGACGGCCAGGCTACGAGCCAGCCCATCACCCTGACCATCCTGCCCAAGACCGACAATACCCTGATCCTGAAGGTCGGTGAGCAGTACGTCACCAAGACCACCCTGGTTCGCAATGCCGAAGACACCATCGAGCTGAGTGCCTACACCCTGACCGGCATTGAAGAGACTCCGGTTGAGAACGTGACCTGGAAGTCCTCCAAGGAAAAGGTTGCCACCGTGGACGAAAACGGCACCGTCAAGTGCCTGGCCAAGGGCAAGACTACCATCTCCGCTCTGGTGGACGGCAAGGTGCAGGCCACTGTCACCGTCAGCGTCACCACTCTGGTGGAAGAGCTGAACATCACCAGCAAGACCGGTACCTTCACCGTTGCCTCCGGCAAGAAGCTGAACCTGACCGCCACTGTCGAACCCGCCGCGGCTGCCAATAAGGCCGTCACCTGGGCCATCACCGAGGGCGGTGCCTACGCCAAGATTTCTTCCTCCGGTGTCGTCACCGCGAACAAGAACCTGACCGCTCCTGTCACCGTTACCGTCACCGCCACCGCCAAGGACGGCTCCGGTGTCACTGCCACCCAGCAGATCGCCGTCAAGCCTCTGTCCTACGGCGTGGAGATCCAGCGTCCCAGCGCTTCTGAGAACACCACTCTGGTCTGGGATATGGCCGCCACCGGCAACGGCACCCTGAAGCTGAGTGCCACTGTGTATCCTCTGACCGCTCAGCAGGACGTGACCTGGAAGTCCTCCAGCACGAAGGTCGCTGCCATTGACGAAAACGGCAAGATCACCTTCCTGAAGGCTGGCTCCGTGACCATCACCGCCACTGCCAAGGATGGCTCCGGCAAGAAGGCCTCCTTCAAGATTCAGGTGGTCAAGCTGATGAAGACTCTGGAGCTGGCAAACGCCAGCGTGGCAGGCGGCAAGGCAATCACCCTGAAGCCCGTCATCGGCCCCACCGACGTGACCAACAAGAAGCTGACCTGGAGCGTGACCGAGAACGAGTACGGCATCAAGATCAACGGTTCCGGCAAGCTCTCCACCAAGGCTGTGACCAAGCCTGTGAACGTTACCGTCACCGCCACCGCTCTCGATGGCAGCGGCACGACCGCTTCCTGCAAAGTGACCGTCTACCCCGCTACCACCGAGGTCATCATCTCCGCCAAGGACGGCGGCGAGCTGCCCGCTTCCATCGATGTAGACACTGAGCTGGAGCTGACCGCTTCCAGCCTGCCCGACAACGCGGCAAAGGTCTACACCTGGAAGAGCAGCAACACCAAGATCGCCACCGTTGAGAACGGCGTTGTCACCGCCATCAAGGCCGGCAAGGTAAAAATCACCGCCACCGCCGCCGACGGTACGAACAAGTCCGCCTCCGTCACCTTGAAGGTCGTTGCGGCCGACGAGACTCCCTCGAAGAAGTAATCGCTTCCCGCAAATTCCTAACCAACCAGCCGACTCCCCCCGGGGAGCCGGCTGGTTTTCCTTTTCGTCACAGCCTGTCACTGCGAACCAGTGTGGTGCTCCGCGCAGCGAATCAAAATCCGAATGACTGCCGGTGGCAGTCATACCTTAATTCATGCAACACTGGTGTGACCCCTTCCAGGGATTCCCTCCGGTCGCAATCCCCCGGTCATTCCTGTAGGGGTCGATGCCCACATCGACCCTTGGCAACGATTGCCTTACGGCTTGGGTCGATGTGGGCATCGACCCCTACGGATTCTACGAAGGTTTTCTAAACTGGGAAGTCCTCCCCGGAATTCTCACCTTTCCCTCGAATATCCGTTGACAAATCGATAAAAAAAGGTTAAAATACAGGTACTGAGGAAGCTCTCATGAAATCGGCAAGAGCTGGCGGCGAGAGATTTTGTTTCCGGGCTATGTACGGAAAACGAGGGAATGCTTTTGTGTACCGCAAGGGGTATGCCGCATCCGTAAGCCAGCTTTCGCCGGCAACGGCTGCGCTATATTTCCCGTTTTTCGTACCGCAGACTGGGAGCAAAAGATCCGCTGCGAAAGCCGCCGACGGTTTATTCAGAGTTTCCTAAAGTGAATATGCTGCATGGCGTCATCCACGCTGTCCTTCCATCCCGGGCAGGTGCGGTGATCAGAAAATCCGGTCAGAATCCGGAGCATATCCCGATGCTGTAGGCGCGGAGCCTGTACCCCTTCGGAGCGATCCGGTCACTGGGAAACTGGGAAGGCGGGGCATGGACGTTACCACGCGCAAGCCAGAATATCGGCCATGATCGAACCCGGAGGACGCTCGCAAGAGCGGAAGATGGCAGCTTGGGAGCGAATACAAACGGTCGCATTGGCGTTTGCCAATGCTTTTTCTTTTTCCTGGAAGGAGCTTTCTTATGCGCAGATGGTTTGCGGGCTTTTTAGCCGCTTTGATTCTTATAGGTCCGGTGCTCTCCCTGGGAGCCGGGGCGGCGGAAATCGGACACTCGCTCGATTCGGCTGCCGTGCCGGAGACCACGGCGGAGACGACAGAAGCTTCCACGGAAGCCACCGTCGAAGCGATTCTGAGCGTTCCGGAGGGTGTCACCGCACCTACCGAGAAAACGGCAGACCCCACTGAGACCGCCGGTACCACGGCTCCCACGACGGAAACGACCTCCGTGGAGGCCGTCCCCCCCACCGTCGGCACCACCCCCACGCAGACGGTGCCGGAAACGGTGGCGGAAACCGAGCCTGAGACCCACCCCGCTGCGGAAGCCACCGAAACCCAGTCACCCACTGAGGAAACCACTGAGGAAACTCAGCCTGCCGAGGAGGAGCCTCCCAAAAAATCCCTGTGGGAGACGATCCAGTCGTTTCTGGGTCTGATGGAGGAGGGCGGCACGCTGGAGAGCATGTCCCTGTCCGATGCCCAGGGGAACACCCTGGCTCTGACCCCGGAATTTCAGCCAAACTGCCATACCTACGGTGTCCAAGTTCCCGCGGATGGCGAGCTGACTCTGACCATAGTACCCGGCACGGATTACCAGATTTCTGTAAACGGGACTGTTCTGGAGGAAAACCAATACACCTTCACCCCCCAGTGGGATTCCCAGGGGCTTTATCAGCTGGAGCTGCAATTATTCGGCAAGGGTCTATATGACGAGGACAGCTATACCCTTTCCCTGGTTCTGACTCCCACGGCTCAATCCATCGAGATCACCCAGCTGCCGGAGAAAACCGAGTACCAGTCCGGCGAGGCCTTCGACCCCACCGGCCTGGAGGTCAAGGTCACCCTGACTGACGGCACCACCCTGGTACCCAGAATCGAGGAGCTGACCTTTTCCCCTTCCGGGGAGCTGACCGCGGCGGACACCGCCGTCACCGTTCAATACGAGGATGTCACCGCCCAGATCGAAGTCCAGGTCTCCGGCCTGAAGGGCACGGGCACGAAAAACGATCCCTACCTTCTGGAGACCCAGGAGGATCTGTTCCTGCTGGACGAGTGGGTCACGGCGGGCGAAGATCAGTCGGGCGTTTACTTCCAGCTGACCCAGGACATTGAGATCACGGAGCCTTGGGACGGCATCGGAGATGAGGAGCATCCTTTCTCCGGGGATCTTAGCGGCAAGCCCAAAGGCTCCAACACAATTTATCAGATCACCATTCCCGAGGGGGGCAAGGCTCTGTTTTCCCGCACTCGGGAGGCAACCATCCGCAATCTGAAGGTATACGGCCCCCGGATCGAGGACTACGGCCTGGTCAGCCACTATGTGGTGGATTACGACACAAAGCTATACGTCAAATTTCAAAACGTCACCCTGGTTTCCGGCACCAAGACCCTGTATTCCGGTTTCATCGGCGGCTACGCCTCCGGCCAGGACGAGGTGCAGATCATAAGATGCACCATCGAGCCTGGGGTGGTCATCGGCTACGACGGGAGCCAGAGCCACATCGGCTCTTTCGGCGGGGAATTCAACGGCTCCATTAAGGACTCCACCAGTGCCGCCACGGTTTACGGTCAGGATTGGGTTGGCGGTCTGGTTGGCAACAAGGGTCAGTCCATGGGCGACTTTATCGTCACCGGCTCCTCCTTCACCGGCACCGTTTCCGCCACCGGAAAATGCGTGGGCGGCATTGTGGGCGGCGGCTATGCCGGCACCAACTGGGGACTGGAAACCGCTCCCAACACCCGGGGCGTGGTGATTAAGGACTGCACTTCCAGCGGCAGTATTTCCGGAAAAATCGGCGTTGGCGGTATTTTCGGCGCGGAAAACTGCGCCCAGCAGTTCTGGGACAACGGTATCTGCGAGATTCAGAACAACAAATTCACCGGCTCCGTCCAAGGCTCTAAGTTCGTTGGCGGTGTCATCGGCTTCATGCAGTCCCTGAATAAAGATGCCTCCATCAGCAACAACTACTATAAAAACGCCGCTAAGGGCATCGGAGCCGTGGCTCATGTGGACACCAGCGCCCTATCCAGCGGCTTCCACGGAGACACCTATTACTATAACACCGCCAAATACGTCTCAGACGGCAAGGGCGGCGTAGAATCCTACGTCGACAAGATTAACTGTGTTCCCCTGAAACTTTATATTGACCTGCCTACCATCGGCACTGCCGCGGAGGGTGTCAACCGGGCGGTTTCCAAGCCAGCCCTGAACCGGACGGACGACCCTCTGGGAGCAGATGCGGGGAATCTCTGCTACACCGACGGGGTCACGGAAAAGCGGGTCACAAAGCTGGAAATCTCCGGCAGCTACAAAACTAAATACATCGAGGGAGAAGCCCTGGATCTCACCGGTCTGACCCTCACCGCCATCTGGAGCACCGGGGAGACCACCCAGGTCGATCTGGATGACGTGACCGTCTCCGGCTTTGACACCAACACCCCGGACACCCAGACCGTTACGCTGACCTATAAGGGCGTGGATGCCCGGTTCACCGTCACCGTCACTCCGGAATCCAAGGATATCACCGTGTACATCACGGTCCTGGGCGACAGCAAACACGGGGACAACGGTTCCATCCACGGCCTTGCCATGGGCGGCCTGACCACCTGGATCGGCAGAACCAGGATCACCGCCAAGACCACCGATACGGTCTGGGATGTACTCAAGCCCCTGCTGGATGAAAAGGGCTATACCTATTCCGCCAGCGACAATAACCAATACGGCACCGTGTACATTGCCTCCATCAACGGCCTGGGCGAATTCACCAACGGTCCCAATTCCGGATGGATGTACACCTTCAACGGCACCCACCCGAACCGGGGCGTTTCCGCGGTCTACCTGAAGGACAAGGCCGAGATCATCCTGCACTATACTGACGATTACACCTACGAGGAGGGCGGCAATAATTACGGCAAGCCCCTTGACACCGAGGATGCTGCCAAAGAGGTCATTGACCTCATTAAGAAAATCGGAAATGTGACCTATACGGATGCCTGCAAGCACCGGATCGATGATGCCCGAAAGGCCTATGACGCTCTGACCGACGAGGAAAAGAGGCTGGTCACGAACCTCAAAACCCTCGAGAGCGCGGAAACCAAGTATGAGGAGCTGAAAAAGGCCGCCCAGAAGGCCAACGCCGAAAAGGTGGAAACGCTCATCAAGGCCATCCCGAACCCGGTGACGAAGAAAAGCAAATCGGCCATCGACAAGGCTCGGAAGGCCTACGACAAGCTTACCGACGAGGAAAAGAAGCTGGTTACGAACCTGGAGGTTCTGAAAAAGGCGGAGGTAGCCTACGCCAAGCTGGTGGCCACCAAGAAGGACTGGGCAAAGGCTCAGGCGGTCATGGATGCCATCGCCGTCCTGTCCACCACCTCGCCGGACGCGGACGCTGTGGCAGCCGCCCGGAAGGCCTACGACAAGCTGACCGCCCTGCAAAAGCTGCTGGTAGAAAACTACGAGCTTCTACAGGCGGCGGAGACCAAGCTTTCCGGCAGTGCCCTGGAAAAAAACGCCGAGAATTGTTATCAGACGACGGGGCAATATATTCAGAGCCTGGGCACTCCGGGTATCGGCTCCATCGGCGGCGAGTGGGGCGTGATCGGCATGAGCCGCTCCGGCCTCACCGTACCCGGCCTGGAGGAATACTATCAGAAAGCCCTGGACTATATCAAGCAGTCCATTGACCCGGAGACTATGCGGCTCCATTCGGCAAAATCCACGGACAATTCCCGGATGATCCTGGCTCTCACCGCCATCGGCAAGGACGCGACGGATATTGACGGCTACAACCTGGTGGCTGGTCTGAGCGATCTGGACTATGTGACCTATCAGGGCAATAACGGCCCCATCTGGGCACTGATTGCCCTGGATTCCGGCAACTATCCCGCCTCTGGCACCGCCACCCGTCAGGCACTGGTAGAAAAGCTGCTGAACGTGCAGACCACCGATGGCGGCTGGGCCGTTACCGGAAGCAAAGCGGATACGGACATGACCGGCATGGCTCTGCAGGCTCTGGCACCCTACTGCGAATCCAATGAGCAGGTTCGCGCCGCCGTGGACAAGGCCATCGACAGACTTTCTCAGATGCAGCAGGAGGACGGCTCCTTCTGTGCGGACTATGGCGATGGGAACCCGATACCCACCAGCGAATCCATCGCCCAGGTCATCACCGGCCTGTCCGCCCTGGGCATTGACCCGGCCACCGATTCCCGGTTTGTCAAGTCCGGCGGCTCCGCCCTGGAAGCTCTTCTGCGCTACTATGTGGACGGCGGCGGCTTCCGTCACCTGCTGGACGGAGAGCGGGACGGCATGGCCACCGAGCAGGGCTACTATGCCCTGACAGCCTACTTCCGCTTCCGCAGCGGCGCAAAGCGTCTGTACGACATGACGGACGTTCTGGACAAGGGCGGCGACCCGACAGACCTGCCCGCCCAGATTTCCGTGAAGCGGGAAACCCAGCCTGCGCAGTCCGGGAAGAAAAAGAGTGTCTCTCCCCTTCTGATCGCCGGCATTGCCCTGATGGTTCTGGGTGCGGGCGCAGTGGCGACCCTGGTAATCATCCAGCGGCACACGTCCAAAAATGAGGAATGATTTATGAAGAAAAAAACCGCAAACCTACTGATGGTGCTGGCCATTGTCATTATCGTGGCGGGCGGTGTGCTGCTGGCCTTTGCCCTCCGGGAGCAAGCCGGGGATAACTTAGGCAGTGCCTACCGGATCGCCGCCATCCCGGATAACTTTGTATCCGGCGGCGGGGACAGAACCTGCACCATCACCATTGTCTGTCCCACGATTTTTGACAACTTAGACAGCCTGAACGAGGAAAAGGCTCCTTTCGTTCCCAAGGACGGCACCATTCTGCCCGCCACGAAGGTCAGCTTCACCGAGGGAGAGACCGTGTTCGACGTGCTCAAGCGGGTCTGCGACGCGGCTCAGCTGCAAATTGAGTACAGCTACACCCCCCTGTACGAAAGCTACTATATCGAGGGCATCAACCATCTGTATGAGTTCGACTGCGGTCCGGAATCCGGCTGGATGTACAAGGTCAACGAGTGGTTCCCCAACTATGGCTGCTCGGCCTACGCCCTGAAGGACGGAGACGACATCGTCTGGTGCTACACCTGCGTAGGCCTGGGCGCGGACGTGGGCGAGACCTGGATGGGCGAAGCCTGGACAGGCGGCCAATGAGCCGGGACGCTTTTTCCAACCGGCATCCGGCGGTGAATTTCGCCTTTTTCCTGGTGGTGATCTGCTGCGCTGTGGTGATCCAGCATCCGGCCTACCTGGCCGTGGGGATTTTCAGCGGGGCTGCCTATTACCTGCTGCTGCGCGGCCGGGAGGGTCTGCGGGGCATTGCCGGGATGCTGCCCATTTTCCTCATTCTGTCCCTGCTCAATCCCCTTTTCAACACCTACGGCGCGCATATTCTGTTTCACATCTTCGGCAGACCCTACACCCTGGAGGCTCTGCTCTACGGCTTTGCCATCGGCGGAACCTTCCTGGAAATGCTTCTGTGGTTCGGCTGCTGCAACCAGGTTTTAACCAGCGATAAGTTCACCGCTCTATTCGGCAACCTGATCCCCGCCCTGTCGTTGCTTCTGGTGATGGTTCTGCGGCTGATTCCCAGCTTTCTGCGCAAGGCCGCCCAGCTGGCCGGTGCCCGGAAGTCCATCGGCAAGGGTGCCGCCGAAGGAGATACCGCGAAGGAAAAGCTCACGGACGGCATGGCTATCCTGGGCGCGCTGACCTCCTGGGCTCTGGAGGGCAGCATCGTCACTGCCGATTCCATGCGCTCCCGGGGCTACGGCACCGCCAAGCGCAGCAGCTTCCAGATTTACCGGCTGACCGGAGAGGACTTCCGGCTGCTTGTCTGGATGGGGCTGCTGCTGGCGGCTTTGCTCTTCCTGGGAAACACCCAATCCCACTTTACGCCGGTGCTGGAAATCGCGCCGGTTCAGGGGCAGAACGCTCTGGGGCTTGCCGCCTACGGAGCCTTCGCCCTGCTTCCCACCGCATTACACACAAAGGAGGCCATTGCATGGCACATTTCGAGATCCGGGATCTGACCTTCTCCTACGCCGCCGCCAAGGGACGGCACAGCCTGGAAAGCGTCAGTCTTTCCATTGAACAGGGAGAATTTCTGGTGCTGTGCGGTGCCTCCGGCAGCGGAAAAAGCACCCTGCTGCGGCAGCTGAAAACCGTACTTACCCCCGGCGGCAAACGACAGGGCGAAATTCTCTTCCACGGTGTGCCCCTGAACCAGGTTTCCGACCGGGATCAGGCATCCAAAATCGGCTTCGTCATGCAGAATCCCGACGATCAGATCGTCACGGACAAGGTCTGGCACGAGCTGGCCTTCGGCCTGGAAAGCCTGGGCTGCGACCAGAAAACCATGCGCTCCCGGGTCGCCGAAATGGCCTGCTATTTCGGCATTCAGGACTGGTTCCACCGGGATGTGGCCACCCTCTCCGGCGGCCAGAAGCAGCTATTGAATCTGGCCTCCATTATGGCCATGCAGCCGGAGGTACTGATCCTGGACGAACCCACCAGCCAGCTGGATCCCATCGCCGCCAGTGACTTTCTGAACACCGTCCGGAAAATCAATACGGAGCTTGGCACCACCGTCCTCATCACCGAGCACCGGCTGGAGGATATTTTCCCCTACGCCGATCGGGCGGTGGTCATGGACGGCGGCAGAATCCTGGCGGACGACACCCCCAGCCGGGTAGGTCAGCTGCTGTTTTCTCAGAATCACCCCATGTTCACCGCCATGCCCACCCCAGTGCGGGTGTACTACGGTGCCGGATGCACCGGGGACAGCCCGCTCACCGTCCGCCAGGGGCGAAGCTGGCTCAGCCGGGAGTTTCCGGAGACGCCAGCGAGAAGCACAATCCCCGCCCCGGGTCTTCCGGAGGAAGTGAAAAATCCGGCACTGGTGCTCAAAGAGCTTTGGTTCCGGTACGAAAAAGATTCCCCGGACATTCTCCGGGGTGTCAGCGCCCGGATACCTGTCGGGAGTCTGTACGCTATCTTGGGCGGCAACGGCGCGGGCAAATCCACCACCCTGAAGGCCATTTCCGGCATTTGCCGACCCTATCGGGGCAAGGTCACCCTTTTCGGAAAGCCCATGGAAGCATACAAAGCCCCGGAGCTGTTCCAGGGCTGCCTTGCCATGCTTCCCCAGGATCCCAAGAGCCTGTTCGTCAAGAAAACCGTCCGGGAAGAGCTGGCGGAAATGACCAAGGACACTTCCGCCATTACCGAGATCGCCCGGCTGTGTCAGATCGAGCCGCTGCTTGACAGTCACCCCTACGACTTATCCGGCGGCGAGCAGCAGCGTGCCGCTCTTGCCAAGGTGCTGCTGACCAAGCCCCGGCTTCTCCTGCTGGACGAACCCACCAAGGGCATCGACTGCTTCTTTAAGGAAACCTTCGCCAGAATTCTTGCCGACCTGAAGGCTCAGGGCATTACCGTCGTCATGGTGTCCCACGATGTGGAGTTCTGCGCCCGGTACGCCGATGTGGTGGCCATGTTCTTCGACGGTCAGATCCTCACCGCCGACACCCCCCGCCGGTTCTTCGGAGCCAACAGCTTCTACACCACCGCCGCCCATCGGATGAGCCGCCACGTCTTCCATGGAGCCGTCACCGCCGAGGATGTTATCACCCTTTACCGGCAGAACAAGGAGGCCGCCCAATGAAAAAGTCCCACATTGCCATGCTTTTGATTTTTCTGCTGGGGATCCCCGCCACCTTGTATTTTGGTCTCCGTCTGACAGGCCGGGCTTACTATCTGACCAGCACTCTGGTGATTATCGAAATCCTCATTCCCTTCCTGCTGGCTTTCGAGGATCGGAAGCCCCAGGCCAGGGAGCTGGTGGTCATTGCGGTGCTGTCCGCCCTGGCCGTAGCCGCTCGGGTGGTGATCCCCATTCCCAATTTCAAGGCGATTTTCGCCGTCATCATGCTCTCCGGCATTGCCTTTGGTCCGGAAGCGGGCTTCCTGGTGGGAGCCGTTTCCGCCTTCGCCAGCAACTTTTTCTATGGCCAAGGAGCCTACACCCCCTGGCAGATGTTCGCCTACGGTGCCGGCGGGATGCTGGCGGGCTTCCTGTTTGCCAAAGGACGGCTTCCCAGAAAGCCCCTGGTCATGGCGATTTTCGGCTTTCTGGCAGTGCTCTTCTTCGTTGGCCCCCTGCTTGACACCTGTTCGGTGTTTCTCATGCTGCCCATTGTGACCCTGCAAACCGCCTGGCCGCTGTATCTTTCCGGCTTTCCGGTGAATCTGAGCCAGGGGGTGTGTACCGCCCTGACCATGCTGCTCTTCGGCCGTCCTCTGCTGGAAAAGCTGGATCGGGTGAAGCTGCAATACGGCATGATGGAGGACGACGATGGGGTTTGAAGTCTGCCATCCTGCGGTGAATTTTATCTTTTTCGCTTCTGTTCTCTGGGGGGCTGTATGCTTTCAGCATCCGGTGTTTCTGGCCATTGCCTGGCTGTGCGCCTTTGCCTACAGCGTCCGCCGAGCGGGGCGAAGGGCGGTGATTTTCAACCTCTGCCTGGTGCCATTTGTCCTGGTTTTCGCCCTGTATTACAGCACCTATCACCATTTCGGTGTGACAATTCTGCGAAAAAACTTCATTGACAACAACATGACCCTGGAAAGCCTGGTCTACGGGCTGGTCATCGGGCTGCGCGTTGCCACGGTGTGTATGTGGCTGGAGTCCCTGTTTTCCGTGGTTTCCTCGGATAAAATCATCTATTTATTGGGAAAAGTCAGCCCCCGGCTTTCCCTGTTCCTGACGATCCTTCTGCGATTTCTCCCCCGGCTTTCCCGGGAGGCGGGACGGATCAATCTGTCTCGGAAGGGCATCGGCCGGGGAGCCGGTCAGGGGAACCTTTTTCGCAGGCTGCGCAATTGCCTGGAGATTTTCTCCATGCTGATTACCTGGATGATCTCCGCTCTGGCTCTGGAGTCCGATTCCATGCGCTCCCGAGGGAGCCTTCTTCGCGGTCGGACGGCCTACTCCATTTATCGTTTTGACAACCGGGACCGGGTCTTCGTTATCGGCCTGTTCCTCTGCCTGACCCTGACCCTCATGGGGGTGATCCTGGGCTCCGTCAAAATGTGGTACAATCCCAGAATCCTCCTGCGACCCCTGAACGCCCTGGGGGTTCTCACCGCCGCCGGGTATCTGGCTCTGTGTCTGACGCCTCTGGGGCTGGAGCTGTGGACGGACTACCGGTTCCGCAAGGCCAGGGCTGCCTGAAAAATAAGCTGCCGGATCAGAAGTACGTTCTAGCGAACGGTTCTTCTGATCCGGCAGCTTCTCCTGTTTTGGGATACGCCTTTGTAAACACCGGGGCAAAAATAAAAATATTTTTTCCGCAACATTTTCCCACCCTCGGCTGTATATCAGATAGAACACGGGACAGGCAAGCTTCCCCCCCCGTGACGACTTACCAAAAAGGAGATTGTCTATATGAAAAAAGCGATTCTGATTTTTCTTTCCCTCATCCTGATTCTGTCCTGTATCGGCTGCGCCGCCGAAGCCCTGCCGGTGCGCACCGAACCCACCCAGACGGAAACCGCCTCCACTCCGGAGGAAACCCTGGAGGGCGGCTGGAACATTCCGACCGATCCCCAGATCACCCCAGAACTCCAAAGTCTTGTCGACCGGGCCTTTGAGGGTCTGACCGGCGTATCCTATTCCCCGGTGGCTTTGCTGGCTACCCAGGTCGTGGCCGGAACCAACTATCGTATGCTCCTGCGGGCCCTGCCGGTGCTGCCGGACGCGGTCGAGGTCTATGCCATCGGAACCATTTATCAGGATTTGGACGGAAACGTAACTCTGGAAGATGTGCAGACTACCGACGTCCCCACTGACCTGAATGATATGCCCGGCGGCTGGGCTCAGGCAGACTCCGCCCAAGTCTCTTCGGAAGCCAGAGCCGCCTTTGACGCCGCCGTGGAGGGGCTCGTCGGCGTGGACTATCAGCCTGTTGCCCTGGCGGCAACCCAGGTCGCCGCGGGCACCAACTATGCCATTGTCTGTCAGGCGACCGTAGTCTATCCGGATGCGGAGCCCTACTACGCCATCGTCTACGTCAGTGCAGATCTGGAGGGTCAATCTCAGCTTCTGGACATTGCGGATCTTGTATAACACGCAAAAGGCCGGTGCGCCGCAATCCGCGGCGCACCGACCCAACCCGTATTGTCGGGATTTTCCTGCCGTTTTATTCAGCGGTTCACCGTATCCACGAACCGCAGGAAGGCTTTTCTTCCCTCCGGAGTATTCTTATAGACACCCGCGTCCTCCAGCACTTCGGTGAATACCTTGCCTGTTTCCTGGAGCACAATGTCCAGCGCGTTGTCCGGGGTGAAAGTATACTTCTTTTTCAGCTCCTCCACCCAGGGAGCGTGCTTGCTCAGAACCTCATCGGCGGCAATGTCCCGACCCTCTGCGATAGCCTGAGCCAGGTCTGCCAGCTCCTTTTTCAGTCGGCTGGGCAGCACCGCCAGACCCATGACCTCGATGAGGCCGATGTTTTCCTTCTTGATGTGGTGCTTGTCGGCGTGGGGGTGGAACAGGCCCAGGGGATGCTCTTCGGTGGTGATGTTGCAGCGCAGCACTAAGTCCAACTCGTAAAGCTGCCCTCTGCGCCGGGCAATGGGGGTAATGGTATTGTGCGGCTCCCCGTCAGAGAAGGCCAGAACCCCCACGCTTTCGTCGGAATAGCTCCGCCAGCAGGTGAGAATCCGATCCGCCAGCTCTGCAAGCCGCTCCGGGTTCTCCCCGTCCAGCCGGATGACGCTCATGGGCCAGCGGACAATGCCTGCCTGAACATCCGAAAAGCCCGCGAATTTCAGCTCCTGCTCCACAGGTGCGGTCTCCATGGCGAAGGTATAATGTCCGCCCTGGAAGTGCTCATGGCTGAGAATGGAGCCACCCACGATGGGCAGATCGGCGTTGGAGCCAACGAAATAGTGGGGAAAGGCCTTCACGAAGTCCAGCAGCTTCTCAAAAGCCGCCCGGTCGATCTTCATGGGCACATGCTGGGAATTGAACACGATGCAGTGCTCGTTGTAGTAAACGTAGGGGGAATACTGCAGGCACCAATCCGCCCCGCAGACGGAAATGGGAATGATCCGGTGATTGGCACGGGCAGGATGGTTCATCCGACCGGCGTAGCCCTCGTTCTCCCGGCACAGCTGGCACTTGGGGTAAGCGGTCTGGGGGGCGTTCTTGGCCGCGGCAATGGCCCGGGGGTCCTTCTCCGGCTTACTCAGGTTGATGGTAATGTCCATCTGGCCATAGGGGCTATCATACTTCCAGCGCATATCCTTCGCAATGCGGTAGCGGCGGATGTAATTGGTGTCGCAGCTGAACCGGTAATACCAGTCCGTGGCCGTCTCCGGGCTTTGGGCGTACTTTCCCCGGAATGTGCGGATGACCTCCCTGGGCATGGGGGTCACCGCGCCCATGATCCGGGTGTCAAAAATGTCCCGGGCAGTGATGTTGTCCTCGCACAGACCCTTTTCCACGGCGTAATCCAGAATCCCCGCCAGAATTTCCTCTAAATCCTCGCTCTGCGGCGCATCGGAGACAGTGTAGTCGTCCTTGCGGAGAATGTCCAGCAGGCGGTTGACCAGCACATAGTGATCCACCGGCTCCGCCAGCCCCCGGTTCATGGCATAGGAGACCAGGGAATCGATGCAGGTATCAATGGTCATCCCTCTACCTCCATCTCCACGCCGCCCTGGGGACGGATGGACAGAACGTGGCAGGCGCCCTGGCCCAGGGCTGCGTCAATCCCCGCCCGGAAGGCGTCCAGCAGTTCGAAGGGTACGAAGGCCTGCACCGTGCCGGCGAAGCCGCCGCCGTGAACCCGATAGGCACCCTTGCCCCGGAGATAATGCTCGCACAGACCCAGAGCCACCGCCACGGGCTGCTGCCGGACGTAGCCCGCGGGAATCACATTCTGCAAATACATCCAGCTGGAGAAGCCGGACTCCCGGATGAGATGCAGGAAGCCCTGGAAATCGCCTCTTTCCAGGCAGGCCACCTGCTCCGGCACCCGGCGGTTTTCGTTGTATTCGTGCATGGCTCGCATGACTGCCCGGTCGCCGCAGGCTTCCCGGAGCCTCGGGATGGCGGCGTAGAATTCCTCTTCGGGAATTTCCGTGGTCACTTCCCGACCCAGACAGGCGCAGATTTCCTTCAGCTCACCAGGAATGGCCGCGTATTCGTCGGTCAGGTCGGCGTGATCCGCCCGGGAGTCGATGATGCACAGGGCGTGGCCGGTGGTGGAGAAGTCGAAGTGTACCGGCCGGATGTCCGGGTGCTCTTTATCCCCAAAATCGATGGTCACAAGCCCGCCCACTGCGCTGGCGGTCTGATCCATCAGGCCGCAGGGCTTGCCGAAGAACACGTTCTCCGCGTACTGGCCGATCTGAGCCACCTCCGCCTGGGACACCCGGCCGTCAAAGAACAGGTGATTGATGATGGTGCCGATGAGTACCTCAAAGGCCGCGGAGGAGCTGAGGCCGGAGCCTGGCAGCACCGTGGACTCGCAGTAGGCATCAAAGCCCCCCACCTGGCAGCCCAGCTGGGCGAATCTTGCCGCCACGCCCCGGATGAGGGCCGGGGTGGAGTTGATCTCCGCCGGCACCGGCTCCAGATTGTCCAGATTCACCTGGCACAGGGGGTAGCCCTTGGACTGCACCCGGATCACATTGGTGCCGTTTGGGCGGACAGCCGCCACCGTGTCCAGGTTCACCGCCCCGGCCAGCACCCGACCCCGCTGATGATCCGTGTGATTGCCGCCGATCTCCGTGCGTCCGGGGGCGGAAAAAAACCTCTGGGCTGCCCCGCCGAAGGCGGCGGAAAAACCGGAATCCAATCTTGTTTTGTCTTTTGCGGAAAGAATCAGGTTCGACATAACATCCTCCAAACGATCGCCCGCAGGCTCTCACATTTTTTCTGAAATTCATTATACACGCAATGGACGGAAAATGGAAGTCCCAATTTGCCCTTCCCTGCTTTGTTTTTTCAGAAAGGAAATGAAAAAATCGAAAAAAGTGCTTGACAATTTCCGGTTGTGTGCTATAATACAGAAGTCGTCCGGCAAGGGCGGCAGGTGAAAACCGAATATGGGGGTATAGCTCAGCTGGGAGTCCAAACGGTACAGCAACGCACCCCACAGCAACAAGTTCATAAAGGCTTTTGCGTCAATCTACAACACCTGGGGGTATAGCTCAGCTGGGAGAGCGCTTGAATGGCATTCAAGAGGTCAGCGGTTCGATCCCGCTTATCTCCACCACCGATGGCGCAAGCCGATGAAAGCACCTGATGTTTTGTCAGGTGCTTTTCTTTTTGTAAGGCACTGCTTTTTCCATGAAACATGGGGAAGCAGTGCTTTTTTTGTTATGCAAAAGCATAGCAAACATAAGAAATGTGCCATTTCCTCGCCCCTGTGGGCAACCGGAAATGATGCGCAAAAACTTCATGGACTGGTATTTGCACATTATTGTGGTGCGGTACTCGTGCAGGAAGTTTTATGCTCCATAGTAAAACTGATTCAAGTCGAAGCGGAAAGAAATATGCAGTTTGTAGTCTGTTTTGACATCAACGCGCGCAATCATACGGTTTACAATCATTTTCTTTGCCTCGAAACTTGCTGAATTATAAAGCTCTGCCCAAGAGAGAAGCTCATCAAACTGGGAGGACAGTTTTTCAAGGGCCTGTGTCCTATCCTCAATGGTGGATTCCAATTGTGCTACAGTTATTCGCAGTCCTTTGGATTTTTCCTCAGTATCTCGAATTAGATCAGCCAAAGTATCCTGAGAAAATGCACTTTTTCCTTGAATACACCGAATGATTTCCTCGTGCAGTGATTTCAAACTGTCATCTTGTTTTTTCTGTTCGGCCTTCAGAATTTTCAAATGAGCAATTTGTTCTGTTAATTCTTTTTCATATCTGCTGCTAATCAGCTCTTTTTTGGGAATACCCTGCATCCGAGAAAAGATACTTTTCATAACATTGTCAATTAGATCATTTAGAATATGTAAGGTGTAACCCGTCTGACCTGTACATTCCGTTTGTTTTCTGGTTTTCCCATAGCAGGCATAGCGAATTCGTGGTGTCTTATCATAACTGCCATCGCGAAGCTTTCGATACCGCTTGCTGGTGGTGAGTGTCAAGCGAGCACCGCAGTGACCACAAAACACATTACCCGAAAGCAGAGATTG
>DJQM01000051.1:26699-27338 GCA_002437585.1 Clostridiales bacterium UBA6386
ATGCTAGGAATGCTTTGCGCAGTGGCTGAGCGTTCCTTACGAATTAGCTGGGCTCTTTCAAATTGCTCTGTGGGAATAATTTGAAGTTCAGGCAGGATTGGGGAGCGACTTTCACCGGAATGAAGTACCCCTGTATAGGTTGGATTGCAGAGGATTCCGTGAATCGAAGCAGGGTGCCACATCTTTCCACTTCGTGCCCGATAGCCATTGGCGTTGAGAAAAGTGGTTATTCGCTGCGCCCCATATCCCTCATTGACGTACTTGTCAAAAATCAAGCGAACAATTGGTGCTTCATCCTCATTAACAGTCAGATCAAACAACTCGTGCTTCCGTTTATGCGCAAAAGGGTTCCGTCGTCACACCACTTGCAGAATCGACTGTAAACGGTCTGATGTGGCCCAAACCGTGCAGGGATATCCGCCCAGGCTGCACCGCTTCTGGCCAGCCAGAGCATGGCATTGAGCATCATCCTGTCATCCTTTGGTGGTCTGCCGGTCTTAGCTCGTGGAATCAGATCTTTGATTCTGTCCCACTGGGTATCGGTCAGCTCGTATCGCCTTGCTGCCATAAAATCACCCCTATACTTTTTCTTTTATTTCTTTTATTCTACTACATTTTGTGTAAACGCTAATATATAAG
>DJQM01000024.1 GCA_002437585.1 Clostridiales bacterium UBA6386
CTGGGGAAAGCCCTGTACTCCATGATCATCACTTTGCTCCGTAATGTGATCCTTTTTATACCGGGCGTCATGCTGATGGACGCATTGTGGAACCTTCCGGGCGTAATTGCAACGCAGCCAGCAGTGGAATGCATTGTCATGGTCGTGAGCATCATTCTATACCTTTTGCATCAAAAGCGAGAAATCAATGCATAACCTTGCCGCGGATATTTCTGTTTGAGGTATCTACGGCTTCAGAACGGCAGTCTTGCATAAAGCATGACACGAAGAACGGCGGTGCGAGTGCAAACAGAAATCTACAACGTAGGAAAGCCCTGTGCTGCGTGCAATAATACGCAGTGCAGGGCTTTTCTCGTTTCTGGCGATTTTGAGCGGCGCATTCAATGGACTGTACGCAGGACGCGCCCTTGCGCTTCACGGAATCGGACGATAACCAGACAAACCGCAAAAGGTCACGCGAAACCGCACAACGGCTGCATGATACCGTGAGTCGCGGAGCAGTGCAATCCGTACACGCAGAAGGCAGATACTTCACGAATCCGGCAAGCATTGATTTTTTCCGCCTGATTTCAAGGCATTTCTGCCCGAAAATCTCTGCAAATCCGCCTCATTCGTAAAACTCTTACAGTTCCATTTGAAAAACCGCCTTGGCAATATTCAGCGGAATCAAATATCAATCTTGACGGTCGGAGGTAGAGAATTGACGAGTGAGAAGTGCGGGCTTATCAAAAACGAGACCATGTCGTTTATAAGATGGACGGAGGAAACATATCAAAGGTATCTGCTTGATTTTGATATGTAAGTGTCCGGATTGATTTATTATCAGCGAAGGGCATTGCCTTTTAAGAGACTATAAATTTGCGCAGGCAAACATTGCGTGCAGGTGATTCTCGTTTTTCTTCAAACCTCTGTACGCCACTTTCCTGTAGCCGAACTGGCACTTTATAATCCGGAATACATGTTCCACTTTGCAGCGGATGGAGGATTTGCGGTTTTCCATGTACCGTTCCCAGTCGATTGCGTTGTCATGCACTTGGGGCAAAAGGCTCGCAACGACAGCCTGGTCGTTTTGCGTATGTTCGATTGGGAAAACTCTGATAAGGCGGTTCAGGCGTTTTTGGCCTGTTTCAGAGCCTGAGCCAGCTGGTCGGGGCAGGAGGTTTTCTTCATGCCGCAGGTGGTGCCCTCCAGACGGGAGATCACGGTGTCAACGTCCATGCCCTCCACCAGCTTGCCGATGCCCTTCAGGTTGCCGTTGCAGCCGCCCACAAATTCCACGTTCTTTACCTTGCCGTCCTCAATGTCGAAATAGATCATCTGAGAGCAGGTTCCCTTGGTTTTATACTGATACATCGTATCGTTCCTTTCTGTTTATTTCACCAAATCCAGTAATTTCGCGCCCACAAGCTCCACCAGAGGCTCCGGCGGGACAATGAGCTGATGGCCTCTGGCACCGGCGGACACCGCGATTTCCTCCCAGAGTACGCAGGTTTCATCGAAAAAAGTAGGGTATTTTTTCTTCATACCCACGGGGCTGCATCCGCCCCGGATGTAGCCGGTAAGCCCCAGAAGCTCCTTGACGGCCACCAGCTCCATGTTTTTGTCCCCGGCGGCCTTGGCCGCCTTTTTCAGATCCAGCTCACAGCACACGGGAATGCAGAAGACGTTGATGCCCGTCTTTTCGCCCCGGGCCACCAGGGTTTTGAAAACCTGCTCCTGGGGCAGGCCGATGGCATCCGCCGCATGGGTGCCGCTGAGGTCATTTTCGTCAAACTCGTAGAAGGCCTCCCGGCAGGGAATTTTTGCCTGCTCCACCAGTCTGACCGCGTTTGTTTTTGTTGCCATAATATCACCGCCTGACATTATACGACTTTTTTTGCCCCGGCGCAAGAGGGAATTATCCGCCAAATTGGGGATATCCTAAGCGCGGGGGTGTTTTTATGGAAAACGATGCGCAAATGAGAAAACAGGAGCGGGAGCAGATCATCGAGCTTGGCTCGGATGTGACCAAATCCCAGAAGGGGAATATTTACACGCTGACCATCATCGGACAGGTGGAGGGACACCAGGTGGCTCCGGAGACGGTGAAGACCACGAAGTATGAGCATGTGCTGCCGCTGCTTGCCGGAATCGAGGAAAGCGACGACATTGACGGACTGCTGCTGCTTCTGAACACCGTTGGCGGGGACATTGAGGCGGGGCTTGCCATTGCGGAAATGATCGCGGGGATGAAAAAGCCCACGGTTTCCCTGGTGCTGGGCGGGGGACATTCCATCGGGATTCCCCTGGCAGTATGCACCAAAAAGTCCTTTATTACGCCCACCGCCAGCATGACGGTGCACCCGGTGCGGATGACGGGGCTGGTGGTGGGCGCGCCCCAGACCTTCCGGTATTTTCAGCGGATTCAGGAGCAGATTGCGGATTTTGTCACGGCGAACTCCAAAATCAGCCGGGAGGATTTTGAGCATTATATGATGGCCACCGGGGAGATGGCCACGGATGTGGGCACCATTCTCTACGGCAAGGAGGCGGTGGCCTCGGGGCTCATCGACAAGCTGGGCGGGCTCAGTGACGCGCTGTCCACGCTCCATCGGATGATCGAAAAGGACGCAAAACAGAGGAAGAGCGGCGGGAAATGATCCCGCCGCTTTTGCGTTTCCGATGGAACGAAAAAAGGACTGGAAAAATCCTGAAAAGTATGGTATCATAAAGTGTAATGCTATTGTTTGTGATGCGCGGCCGGGCTTTGGGTGCGCTGTGTATCGAAAGGAGGAACCGCTTTGGAGCTGAACTGGCTGCAAAGTATTGCGCTTGGTCTGATTTCCGGCGCGGCGGATATTTTTCCGGTGTCTGCCCAGGCTCACCGGCTGCTGCTGCTGAAGTTCTTCGGGGTGAATCAGCTGTCCAATTTACAGGCACTGCTGCTTCACCTGAGCGTGGCTGCGGCACTGTATCTATCCAGCCAGGGGCAGTTCGTCCGGATGAACCGAGCCAGAGCCTTGGCGAGGATTCCCAAAAAGAAGCGCAAGCGGCCGCTGGACACCCGGAGCATGATGGACTGGAGCCTGATCAAGACCATGCTGGTACCCACAGTAATTGGGCTGCTGCTGAACAGTCGGGTGCGCACATGGAGCCTCAGCATGTTCCTGATTGCGGGAATGCTGTTTGTCAACGGCCTGATTTTGTACATCCCTCAGTTTCTTCCTACCAGCAATCGGGATTCCCGGACGCTGACCCGGCTGGAGGGTGCGCTGATGGGTCTGGGCGCCGGATTTTCTGTGCTGCCGGGTATTTCTACGGTGGGTGTTATGACCTCCATCGCCTCGGTGTGCGGCATTGAGCGGCTGTACGGCCTGAATATGACCTTCATCGTGAAGATGTTTTTCCTGATTGGCCTGATGGTCTACGATGTGCTGGCTATCATTGCGGGCGACCTGAGTGGGCTGACGCTGATGCTGCTGATTCAGTATATCTTCACCGCGGTGATGTCCTTCGCAGCGGCTATGTTCGGCATTCGGATGCTGCGCAAGCTGGCACCGGAGCACGGCTTCCACACCTTCGGCGTGTATTGCTGGGGGCTGGCTCTGTTTGCCTTTATCCTGAATCTGGTTGTGTAGGAGGTTTCCTGTGGCTAAGAAGAAAAACGCTTCTCAAGCTGAGAAGATCGTAACGGATACCAAGCGGAAGGCACCCGCCGGCAAGTCTTCCAGGAAAAAGCCGCCCAAGAAGGCGGCTAACCGGAAGACTCCGCCCAAGGTGCAGACGGAATACGAAAACCCGGTGTCCACCGGCATTGTGGCGGGGCTGGCCAGCTTCGGGCTGTGCGTCCTGCTGGCACTGGTGTGCTTCAAGCCTGAGGGGGCACTGCTGCTGGCGGTGAAGACCGGCGTTCTGGGTCTGGTGGGAAGAGCGGGAATGTATTTTCTGATTCCCGCGCTGCTTTATACCGGCACCATCAACCTGTTCGGAAAACGGGCGTCCGCGCCCATGCGCAGCTTTTGCAGCATTGCTTTCGCACTGCTGTGCGGGGTGGTGTATCACCTGGCTCTGGCCGGGAGCATGGATTTTGACGTGAAGGAAATGTTTGACGCCGGTGTGGCCGGAACCTCCGGCGGCGTGATCTGCGGCGGCGTAGGGTATCTGCTGCGCTGGGGCTGCGGAACTGTCCTGGCGCTGCTCATCTGCATCCTGGCCATGATCCTGACGCTGCTGGGAGCCATGCGGATCACCGTGCCCAGCCTGATCCGTGCCATTGCCAATCGACCCCGGGACGACTGGGACGACGGCGACGACGAGGACATTGAGCCGGCGGCGTTGGTGGTCAATAAGATTGCCAACAAGCAGATCGAGCAGAAGCGGCAGCGGCGGGAGCAGGAAAGGCTTCAGGCGGCGTCTCAGCCCCCGGCGGAGCAGACCCCTGCTCCTCAGCCCAGAAAGCCCGTCAGAAGGCCGGAACCTGCCAAAAAACCAACAGAGCCGGTGCCTATGGCGGACACCGTCCGCAATGCTCCGGGCAGGGGCGCGGCCTTCATGAGCCGGGTGGACGAGGAGATCAGCGCGCCGTTGGCGGGAACCAGCCGGTATGTCCACGAGGATGTGCCGGATGTGTTCGACGAGCCGGTGGAGGAGCGGATTCCGGTGCCGCCCAAGCCAGTCAATCCCTCGAAAATGCCGGAGCTGGTGCTGGACAAGGTCAGTCAGCCGGAGAATCCGTCGAAGAACCCGGCGCGGGAGAACCCGGCTCCGGCTGTCCGGGAAGTGTCCAAGCCGGAGAAGGAGGACACCGGGAAGGTAACAGCCAAGGATACGGCGGCCTCTGCCCGGCAGGTGGCGGCGGAGATCGCCGACAGTCAGAGCCAGGCAAAGCCTGAGTACTGCTTCCCGCCTTTGGATCTGCTGAAAAAGCCTGCCCGGGCGGCGGCGGACGGCACCGAGGAAATGCGGGAAAATTCCCGTCGGCTCAACGAGACCCTGGCAAGCTTCAACATCGATGCCCATATCATCAACGTGACCCGGGGTCCCAGCGTCACCCGGTACGAGGTGGAGCTGGATCGGGGCGTGCGGCTGAACAAGCTTACCGGCTGCGCCGACGACATCGCCCTGAGCCTGGGTGCTTCCGGCGTTCGCATCGCGGCGGTGCCGGGGAAAATCTCCGTGGTGGGCATCGAGGTGCCAAACCGGACGGTGACTACCGTGTCTTTGCGGGAGGTTATTGATTCGGGTGAATTTTCCAATGCCAAGTCCAAGACCTCTGTGGCTCTGGGCAAGAGCATTGACGGAAACTGCGTGGTGGGCAATATCGCCAAAATGCCCCACCTGCTGATCGCCGGTACCACCGGCTCCGGTAAATCCGTGTGCATGAACTCCATTATCATCAGCCTTCTCTACAAGGCCGGGCCTGAGGATATCAAGCTCATCATGGTGGATCCCAAGATGGTGGAGCTGGGCATTTACAACGGAATCCCCCAGCTGCTGATCCCCGTGGTCACAGACCCCAAAAAGGCGGCGGGAAGCCTGCAATGGGCGGTGACGGAAATGCTCCGCCGGTATAAGATGATGTCCGACATGGGTGTCCGGGATCTGGAATCCTACAATAGCCTGGTGGTGAACGAAGAGGGGGGACAGAAGCTTCCGTCCATCGTGGTCATCATCGATGAGCTGGCCGACCTGATGATGGTGGCGGCCAAGGAGGTGGAGGATTCCATCTGCCGGATCGCCCAGATGGGTCGTGCCGCCGGAATGCACCTGATCATCGCCACCCAGCGGCCATCGGCCAACGTGATCACCGGCCTGATGAAGGCCAACATTCCCTCCCGGATTGCCTTCTCTGTGGCCTCCGCTATGGAATCCCGGATTATCTTAGACACCATGGGCGCGGAAAAGCTGGTGGGCAAGGGCGACATGCTCTACGCCCCCATCGGAAGCGGCAAGCCATTGCGTGTTCAGGGCTGCTTCGTCACTGACAGCGAGGTGGAGGCGGTTGCGGAGTATGTAAAGGACAACTACGTTTCCGACTACAACCAGGATGTGCTGGAGGAAATCGAGAAGAAGGCTCAGCAGACCGGCAAGAAGCCAGGCGCGGCGACGGCTTCCGATCCGGAACCCAGCAGCGAGGAACTGGAGGGCGACGAGATGCTGCCCGCGGCGGTGGACGTGATCCTGGAGACCGGGCAGGCCTCCGTATCCATGCTCCAGCGGCGGCTGAAGCTGGGCTATGCCAGGGCGGCTCGGATCGTGGACGAAATGGAGGAAAAGGGGATCGTAGGCCCCTTCCAGGGCAGCAAGCCCCGAGCCATTCTCATCACCAAGGAGCAGTGGCAGGCCAAAAAGAACGGCGGACAGATGGATTTTGACGATCTGGATGCCGGGGATTTTGGGGAAACGGAATGATGAAACCAGGCCAGAGCCGGAAGGCTCTGGCCTGCATTTTTTGTGCGGTGCTGCTTTTCAGCCCGTGGAGCGATCCCGGGCAAGCTCCCGGGCAACCATGACGGCCATGGCGGTGAGAAGGGGGAGCTTCTCCGGGTCGTAGACGATGAGGTAGGCGTTGTCGAAAACCAGGTTGGGAATGTTCAGAGCCAGATCCTCCATGATGCCGCCCAGCATCCGACCATCCAGGGTCACCCGGAAATTGCGGCCAACGGTGCCCAGATACTCCCGAAGCTCCAGGGTACCCTCGCTGGTTTCCATGGTGAACCGATCCCGGGCAAATTCCAGCTGCTTTTCCAGGGTGCCGTAAAGCCGGTCGCTCTCGTAGAATTTGTAGGTGGCAAGGGCGTGACCCAGCTGCTTGGTCATCCGGAAGACCTCCTGGCCGTCCACATCCAGCACCCGCAGGGTGACCAGGGGGGCAGTGCCTTCCACGGTATAGCGGGTCTGACCCAGGTGATCCTCCAGGGTGAAGTGCTGGCCGATGAGATCGAAGCTTTCCCGGAAGGTGTAAATCTGGGAGGGTTCCAGGGGTCGGAAGGGCAGGGGCGTTCCGGTTTTGACGAAGGCTTCCAGGCTCTCCTTCAGCCAGTCCTTCATGCGGAAAATATCGCTGTGATAGCAAAGCTGGTCGGCCAGGGTGGCGTTTTGCGGCATCTCAGGGGGAAATTCCGGCTCCGTCAGCACCTGAGAAATAGAAATGCCCACCGGGGAGAAGCCTACATAGCCCAACAAATTGTCTCCGGTCAGGTAGAAATAGAGGTACTGACCCGTGGAATCCGGGCCGAAAACCAGGGCGGTTTTGTCGGTGGGGGAAAGGGCTGCCAGGTAGGCGGAGCCAAGAGGCGTGCGCAGGTGACGGTAGGCATCCGCGAATTCCTCAATTTTCCGGGAGCTGCCCAGGTCGATCATGGCACCGGTGTCCACGGCGTCATTATAATCCGCGGGGGAACCAAGGCTCCACATGGCAAGGCCCAGGATCAGGACGACGGTGGCGATGAACACCGGGGTTTCCTGCCAGTTCCCGGCGAAGCACATCCATACGGCGATGGCGATCAGTGCCAGGGAGATAAGCCGGAACTTCCACATCCGCCGCCGGAGGGCGGGGGAGTAGGTTTGAATTTCCTCCTGCTTTTTCTGCTGCTTTCTGACGATGTTCTGGGTCTGCTCCTCAGCACGGGTCACGGGAGATTTGCCGTCAAAGAGCCAGGCCAGGAACAGAAGCACTGCCACCACCAGGGTAAGAAAAAGAATGACCAGGACGGAATAAAAGGTAAAGTCCCGGTTATAAATGTCGATGGCCGTTTCGTGAATGCCGAACAGGACGGTCAGTCCCGCGAGAATCAAAAAAAATTTGCGCATAGAATCCCGCCTTTCCGCTTTTTCCTCCACCAGTGTAGCATATTTGTCCGCTCGCCGCAATCTTTTTTTTAGAGCTTCCCTATGGAAATATTCGGCGGGAAGGCCTTGACACAGCCGGGAATTTTGAGTATAATGTCATGGTTAACGGGGTATGGCGAAGCTTGGTATCGCGCTTGGTTCGGGTCCAAGAGGCCTCGGGTTCGAATCCCGATACTCCGACCAAAGGGGAGCCTGTCGGCTCCCTTTTTTGCTGCCTAAAAGAGCCGCTGCGGAAATTGCAGCGGCTCTTCGGCGTATTATACGAAGAACTGGAAAACGCAGAAGGCGGCGTAGATGCAAAGAAGGGTCACACCCTGCCAGCGGGAGAGCCGCTTTTTTGTCAGGGCGGGGACGGTGAGCAGAAGCATCACCAGCAGCATCAGGGGAATGTCCAGCACCAGGGAGGCGTTGCGGCCAAGCAGCAGCTTGCCCACCGGCACGTCGAAGGGGGCGATGGTCACGGCCATGCCGGAGACCAGCACCAGATTGAACACGTTGGCTCCGATGACGTTGCCAATGCCCAGGGAGGCATGCCCCTTCCGCAGGGAGGTGATGGTGGTGATCAGCTCCGGAAGGGAGGTGCCCAGAGCCACAAAGGTCAGGGCAATGACCGTTTCCGGCACCCCCAGCTTCTGGGCAATGATGGTGCCGTGCTCTACCAGAAGATTGGCACCGTAGGCGATAAGGGCGGCACCGATGACCAGCAGCACCAGCTCCATTGCAAGAGAACGGGGGGCTTTCACTTCCTCAGGCTCTTCCCGGTTGGCCTCCTCCGGGTATCTGAGACCCTGACGGATATTGGCAACCATGTAGATGACAAAGATCGTCAGCAGTATGACGCCCAGCCACCGGGGGAAGGTGCCCAGCCAATAAGCTGCCAGGCAGTACACCGCGGAGGCAAAGAAGAAAAAGAAAACAGGCATTTTCATGGTTTTTACGTTCACCGGGCCTGGGTTGCAGGTTACGGAAATAGCCGCGATCAGCGCGGTATTGCAGATGATGGAGCCGATGGCGTTGCCATAGGACATGGCGCCCTGGCCGTTCAGTGCGCCGGTGGCGGACACCATCACCTCCGGCAATGTGGTTCCGATGGACACCACCGTGGCGCCTACGATGATCTCCGGGATGTGGAACCGCCGGGCAAGGCCGGTGGCGCCGTCCACGAACCAGTCGCCGCCCTTGATGAGCAGCACAAGGCCAACTGCAAACAATAATACGGGTACAAGCATGATGATTCTCCTTTTCCTTATTTGGGAACCTCTGATTAAATCGG
>DJQM01000027.1 GCA_002437585.1 Clostridiales bacterium UBA6386
CGGACACATCTGACGATGCGTCCATCCTGCAACCTGTCATATGCCACATCGATTTTTTTCCTCTTTCATTGGGTCATATCTATTTACAGCACAGAAATTCCGGAAAATTTTTTGAATTTGCCTCTTGACAAATGATTTCCGATGGTGTATAAAAAGAACAACTTCAAACAGCAAACCACAGACGCGGAAGTAAAGCTGCAAGCGCATCCACAGAGAGTTTCCCACAGCTGAGAGGGAAGCGAAAAGCGGGGCAGCAAATGGGCCGCCGAGGGCAGAGGGAAAGAGCGTGGGCTTGAGTATCTTCTGACGCATTGCCGGCGTTATTGGGCAGGCGGCGTGTTGGCGCCGGTCGAGCGGTCGGTTTTACCGGCAAACAAGGTGGTACCGCAGAATTGTATTTTCTGTCCTTGTTCCCTTCGGGGAACAAGGACTTTTTTATTTTTGGAAACGCAAAATTCGCTGTCGGTGTTTGCCGATTGCATCAGAGCTTTCCAGTAAGGAGTGGCACATATGTTAAAAAAGCTACCGGGGAGACGATGGTGACGCTGGACTGACCATTCAACCAAAAACACATTCACCATCATCTTTGAACTTGAAAAGGAGTATTCTTATGAAAAAGATCACTGCTGTTATTTCTTCCCTGATCCTGTCCGTCTCTTTGCTCGCCGGCTGCGGCGCGTCCTCCGCTCCCGCCGCCACAACCGCCCCCGCTGCTGCCCCCGCGGCCACCGTTGCCGCCGAGACTGCCGCCGAAACCACCGAGGTCAAGAGCTTCTCCGTGGCCATCGTCCAGCAGCTGTCCCACTCCTCCCTGGATGAAATCCACGAGGCCATCTCCGCCGAGCTGAAGGCCAGAGCCGAAGCCGCCGGTGTGGAGCTGACCATCTCCGACTACAACGGTCAGAACGACACCACCATGCTGGGTCAGATTGCCGCTCAGGCTCTGGACGACAAGGTGGACATGATCATCCCCATCGCCACCCTGGCCGCCCAGACCGTTGTCACCGCCGCCGAGGGCACCGGCACCCCCATCGTTTACGCCGCCTGCTCCGACCCGGAAACCGCCGGTCTGACCGGCCTGGACAACGTCACCGGCACCTCCGACGCGCTGAACACCCCCTTCATTCTGGACATGATGCTGGCCGTGAACCCGGAAGTCAAGACCGTGGGTCTGCTGTTCAGCAACTCTGAGGACAACTCCACCACCGCCATTGCCGAAGCCAAGAAGTATCTGGACGAGAAGGGCATTGCCTATCTGGAAAAGACCGGCAACACCACCGACGAAATCGTCGCCGCAGCCGCTTCCCTGGTTGGCCGGGTCGACGCCGTGTTCACCCCCACCGACAACCGGGTCATGGACGCTGAGGTGGCCGTGGCTGAGATCCTGAATGAGGCCGGTATTCCCCACTACACCGGTGCCGACTCCTTCGTCCAGTCCGGTGCCTTTGCCACCTGCGGCGTCAACTACACCGAGCTTGGCAAGTACACCGCCGACATGGCCTTCGACATTCTGGAAGGCGGTGCCGTGCCTGAGTTCCATGTGATGGACGGCGGCATCATCACCGTGAACACCGACGCGGCCAAGACCCTGGGCATTGACTACAGCGTGTTCTCCACCATGGCAAACACGGTCAACGAGGTGACCACCGCAAAATAACAGATTTCTTCCGGCTGCAGGCGGGTTCTTCCCCGCCTGCTTCCGGCCGTTTTCCATGAAAATCCCCTTCCGGCAATGGGCATTGCCCCACAAATTAAGGAGTTGATTCCATGATTTCTTCCGCCATTGTTTTCAGCGCGCTGGAGCTGGGTTTTATCTACGCTTTGGTCGCCCTGGCACTGTTTCTCAGCTTCCGGGTGCTGAACATCGCCGATATGACCACCGACGGGGCCTTTACCCTGGGCTGCGCCGTGTCCGCCACCTTCGCCGTGGCCGGAAGCCCCCTGCTGGGCATTCCCGCCGCCATGCTGGCCGGTGCCTGCGCCGGAGCGGTCACAGCCTTTTTGCAGACCAAGCTGCGCATCCCCTCCATTCTTGCGGGCATCATCACCAACACCGGTCTGTACACCGTGAATCTTGCGGTCATGGGCTTCTCCTCCAACGTAAACATGATGCGCGCTGACACCCTGTTTTCCCTGCTTCAGCCGATCTTGGGCAAGACCTTCGGGAAAATCATTCCCGTGGCACTGATCACCCTGCTGGCAGGGCTTCTGCTGACCCTGTTCCTGAAGACCCGGATCGGTCTTTCCATCCGGGCCACCGGCGATAACCCGGACATGGTTCGGGCCTCCTCCATCAATACGGGCTTTACCATCACCGTCGGCCTGTGCATTTCCAACTCCCTGACCGCCCTGTCCGGGGCAGTGCTGGCGCAGTATCAGAAAACCGCCGATATCAACCTGGGCACCGGCATGGTCATCATCGGCCTGGCCTCCCTGATTATCGGCGAGACCCTGATGCCCAAGGGCAAGACCTGGGTGAAAATTCTGGGAGCCGTCGTCGGCTCTCTGGTTTACCGGTTCATCATTGCCATCGCCCTGCGGCTGGATCTGCCCAGCGAATGCCTGAAGCTGATCTCCGCCGTCATCGTGGCACTGGCCATCGGCCTGCCTGCCATCCAGGCAGGACTCAGGCCCAAAACCAGCCAGGGAGGAAAGTAACATGCTGAAAATCACGAATATTTCCAAAACCTTCAACCCGGGCACCATCAACGAAAAGAAGGCTCTGACCGACCTGAGCCTGCATCTGGCGAAAGGCGATTTCGTCACCATTCTTGGCTCCAACGGCGCAGGCAAGTCCACCCTCTTCAACGCCATCGCCGGAACCTTTCCGGTGGATCGGGGCACCATCGTGCTGGACGGAAAAAACATCACCAGCCTGCCGGACTACAAGCGCAGCAAATTCATCGGGCGCATGTTCCAGGATCCCCTGAAGGGCACCGCCCCCAGCATGACCATCGAGGAAAACCTGGCTCTTGCCTACATGCGGGCAAGCTCCGGCACCAACCCCTTCTCCGTGATCTCCAGAGCCGACCGGGCGGAGTTCCGGGAGCGGCTGAGTCAGCTGGGGCTGGGGCTGGAGGATCGGATGGGAAATCCCGTAGGTCTTCTCTCCGGCGGCCAGCGGCAGGCGTTGACGCTGCTCATGGCCACCATGGTCACCCCAAAGCTGCTTCTGCTGGACGAACACACTGCCGCCCTGGATCCTGCCACTGCGGACAAAGTGCTGTCTCTCACCCGGCAGATTGTGGCTGACCACGGCATCACCTGCCTGATGATTACACATAACATTCCCTCTGCTCTGTCCCTGGGCAACCGGACGATCATGATGAGGGGCGGCTCCATCGTTCTGGAGCTGGGCGGCAAGACCCGGGAGGGCATGACCCCGGAGGCGCTGCTGAAGCTCTTCCACCAGCAGGGCATCAGCAACGACCGGATCGAGCTCAGCGCGGAATAGCGGCGTGTCGCCGCTGACAGCGCGTGCACAGCTGGTCTATAATGGATAGGCCATTGGGCACCGCTCGGTATCGTTCCAGCCGTGCACTTGAATAGAAGTTGTCCTTGCGAACCAGTGTGGTGCTCCGCGCAGCGAATCAAAATCCGAATGACTGCCGGTGGCAGTCATACCTTGATTCATTCACACTGGTGTGGCAATCCCCCGGTAAATCCGGGAACCCATGAAAAATCTATGCAGGGGACGATGTTCGCATCGTCCCCTGCTTTTTTTGCATTTTTTGCAACCGGGCTTGATTTTTGTCGAGTATATTATATAGTAAAGGAAAGAAAGGAGGCGGCATTATGGAAGACGAGCAGATCGTAGCTCTCTACTGGGAGCGAAATGAACGGGCCATTTCGGAAACCGAGGCCAAGTACGACCGTTACCTGCAAAAAATTGCCAACAATATTCTGAACAACCTGGACGACAGCCAGGAAAGCGTCAACGACACCTACCTTGCCGCCTGGCAGTCCATGCCGCCCCACAGGCCTAACGTGCTGTCGGCGTATCTGGCCAAGCTGACCCGGCGGATCTCCATCGACCTGTTCCGCTACCGGACGCGAGCCAAACGGCAGGCTTCGGAATACGCCGTTTCTCTGGAGGAGCTGTCCGACTGCGTTTCCGGGGGCAACACCCCTGAGGAGATCGTGAGCGCCAAGGCTCTGACCGATGCCATCGGGGTGTATCTTCGCACCCAGAGCCAGCAGACCCAGGCAGCCTTTCTGGGACGGTACTACTTTCTTGACCCGGTGAAGGAGATTGCCGCCTATCTGGGGATCACGGAGAGCAAGGCCAAGACGCTGCTGCATCGCACCCGTCTTGGCCTGAAGGAATATCTGGAAAAGGAGGGCTTCTGCCTATGACCGGCGAACAATTTCACGACGCGCTGACATTGCTCCCCGAAGACCTGATCGCCAGGGCGGACGAAATCCGGAGCCGAAAGCCGAAAATCATCCGCTGGCGGCGGTACGCCTCCCTGGCCGCCTGCTGCGCCCTGCTGGTTCTGTGCGGGGTACTCTACCAGAACCGGCAGGCAAAAAGCGCATCCAGCGAAATGGACAAGTCCTACTGCGCGGCGAATGCGGCACCGGAAATGGCAGAAGCCCCCCAGGCTCCTGCCTCCGGGAAGCTTGGGGACAGGGAAGCCGCAGGTGCCGCCCCGGTCTGTCTGGAGGTGTCCAATCTTTCCGGTGCGGCGGCAGACGCCGGCTTCCCAGAGACGGCTCTGTTTGACAGCCGGGAGGCACTGGAAGAACGCCTGACGGAAATGGGCAAATATTATGAGGTTTCCGGGCTGGAAGCCGCTTGTGAAAGCTTTGACAATGACTTCTTCACGTCTGAAGACCTGCTTCTGATTTTCTCCCGGAATGTGACGGGGATTTGCGAATTCCGGGACATCACCTGGACGCCGAACGGCTGCACCGTCAAAATTGCTGTGTGCCGCAATGACAGCGAGGAAAGTACCAATTTCGCCACCCTGATTTCCGTCCCCAAGGGAGAAATTTTTCCAGGAAACGTGACCGTCGTCTATATCACCGACACAAATCCCTGAAAAACAGGACTTGTCGAAAGTCCTCAAAAGACTAACTATTAAAAGTCAAGTTCCAATTTAGCGGTGGTGGTGCGAAAACTTAAACGCAAAAACGGTATGACAAACAGAGCGTCGTTGACGGCGCTCTAAGAAAGGTTTGTCAGAGTTTAGACAGCGGCTCGTCTGTATGGCTGTCCGGTTCGTTCCATTGTGTAGATCAGGCGCACAAGCTTCTTGGCGGCATGGGAGATGGCGACATTGTAGTGCTTTCCCTCGCCTCGCTTCTTGGCAAGATAGGCAGCGAATATTGGATCCCAGTTACAGACGAATTTTGTGGCATTGAAAATGGCATAGCGCAGATATCTGGAGCCTCGTTTCTCCATGTGGGCGTAGCTGCTGGTAAGCTGTCCTGACTGATAGGTGGACGGCGAAAGTCCCGCATAGGCAAGGATTTTATCTGCGGAATCGAAATTGGAGAAGTCCCCGACTTCGGCCAGAATCATAGCCCCCATGCGGCTGCCAATGCCGGGAATGGTCGTAATGGGAGAATGAAGTGTTTCCATGATGGAATCGATTTCCGCTTCGATTTCCTCGATCTCCGCATCCAATTCGCCAATAAGATGGATGGTGTGTTTTAGTTCCAGAGACTTTGCCGGCATGGCGGAGCCAATGGATTTCCTGGCAGCGTCCCGGATTTGGATCGCTTTCTCTCTTCCGTAACGGCCTTTGGATGCCTCATGCAGCAAATTTGTCAGCCGGGTCAAGTGTGCGGATGCAACCTGCCTGGCACCTGGAAATTCGCTGAGAAGTGCGTAAACAGATGCCATATGGAGGGTGGGGACCAACTTTTCCAGTTCCGGAAAAAGAATACAGACCAATCTGGCAATGGAGCTTTTCAGCTTTGCCCGCTCATGAACTTTGTCAAATCTGTATCTTGTTAGTGACTTTAGCTCTTCGTTGTGATATGATGTGTCCGTGTAGGACTTGAGGTCCACATCAGACATTAGCATAGTCGCAATGGTTCGCGCATCGATCCGGTCAGTCTTGGTTTTGCGAAGGCTCAGGCTCTTCCGGTACAGGTTGGTGTGCAGCGGATTGATAACATAGGTGGCGAGACCTTTGTTAAGTAGAAATCCGAGAATGTTGTAGCTGTAATGTCCGGTAGCCTCAAGCCCTACTTTTATTTTATCCTCCGGGCGGGCACAGCTGCGAATGGTTTGCAGAAGTGTGTCAAAACCTTCCGCGTTGTTGGCGATGG
>DJQM01000052.1:0-22604 GCA_002437585.1 Clostridiales bacterium UBA6386
CACTTCATTTTAGCACATACAGTAATTGAGAAAGTTTTTTGGGGAGGCTTTCGATTTCCAGTCTGCCCCTGTCAGGCTGATTTTATCCCGGAACATATTGACTTTTTTGAAAAATGCTGCTAGGATATAGAAAAAGCCAGGCTGCCTGCGGGCAGCCTTTCAGCCAGGCGGAAGTTAGCGATAACTAACTCCAAAAATGGCAGGGGAGGAATGGAAATTGCGGATATTGGAGCATGGCTTGGAGCAGAAAAGAACACTGCTGTTCCTGCCTTGTACGGCAGAGTCCGTGTGGGCATTTACACAGACCATCGAGCTGCTTTCCCGGAAATGGCATGTGCTTCAGGTGGTTTATGACGGCCATCAGCCGGAATATCCCGGTGACTTTACCTCCGTAGAACAGACGGTGGAGGAGGTTTGCGCCTGGCTTGGGGAGCGCGGCGTGACCCGGCTGGATGCCGCCTACGGCTGCTCCATGGGCGGAGCCTGCCTGACCCGACTGTTGGCTCTGGGAGAAATTCCCGTGGGTCGAGCCATCATCGACGGCGGCATTACCCCTTACCGGCTGCCCTGGCTCCTGCGCAAGGGTCTGCTCCTGCGGGACGTGGTCTGCTTCAAGCTCGCGGCAAAGCACCGGGACATTCTGGAGGCGGCCTATCCACCGGAGCGGTTCACCCCGGCGGGGCATGACCCGAAGAAGGAATACGATGCAATGGAAGCGTATCTGCAAACCTTTTCCGATCGGACGATCCGCAACGCCTTCTGGTCTGCCAACAACTACGCTCTGCCCAAAACCCCGGCGAAAATCGACACCAAGCTTACCTACTGGTACGGCGACGACGAAAAGAAGGATCGCCGGGCGAATATCCGCTTCATCAAGCACTATTTTCCCCAGGCTCGGATTCACGGCATCCCGAAAATGGCCCATGGGGAACTGGTAATGGCGCGTCCGGAGGAATTTCTCCGGTACGCGGAAAAATTTCTGGAAAGCTGAGGGAAAATACATGGAACGAAAAGATGCCATCCGCAATGCCTATCACATGACGGGGAGCAACAGCTTTTATGACGGCATGATGACCTGCTCCACACTGCCCGGTCGGGCGGTGTGCCGCCTGGTCTGGGACATGGGAAAGACGGAGAGCGGAGACTACCAGCAGAAGGCTATGTCCGGCATTCCGGAGGGCTTTTCCGGAATGCTTCTGGAGGTGCCCGTGGGCACGGGAATTCTCACCATGCCCTTTTACAAGACCATCCCGGAGGCGGAGATCACCTGCCTGGATTACTCTCCGGACATGATGGGTCAGGCCAGGGAAAAGGCGGAGCACCTGGGACTGAAAAACGTTACCTTCCGGCAGGGAGACGTGGGAGCCTTGCCCTTTGCGGACGGAAGCTTTGATACGGTGCTGTCCCTCAACGGCTTTCACGCCTTCCCGGACAAGGCGGCGGCATACCGGGAGGTTCTGCGGGTGCTGAAGCCCGGCGGCGTTTTCTGCGGCTGCTTCTACGTTTCCGGGGAGTGCGGACGGACGGACTGGTTCATTCGCCATCTCTACGAGCCTATGAAGTTTTTCACGCCGCCCTACGAGACCCTTTCCAGCCTGAAGGAACGGCTGGAGGGGATGTATGCCCAGGTGACGGTTGGCAATGTGAAGGGCATCGCCTGGTTTGTCTGCCGGAAGGCGGAGGCTCGCCCTGATGACCCACTGCGCCGTTTGCCGGGAGGTCACGAGCCTTCGGGAGATTGAGGAAATGGGGGAGGCAAAGTATGAAGCATACCCATTTTGATGTGGAGACGGCGGGCTTTTACGGTGCCTATTGGGAAAGTAAAGAACCCTCGGACTGCGCTCTCATCGCCATGCTGGGCGACGACCCGGAGGACTATCTGGCTCGCTCGTCGGTGGAGTGGCTGCGAAAGCTGGGGATCAACGTTCTGACCATGTCTCCGGGCAGGAAGGACTACGGCCATCATAACTATCCCCTGGAGCGGATCGAGCGTGCCATCGGCTGGCTGAAAACCAAGGGGAACCGGAAGATCGGCATTGCCGGAGCCTCCACCACCGGCACCCTGGCGCTGACGGCGGCGGCCTATTTCCCGGAGCTGAGCCTGACCATCGCCATGACCCCCAGCGATTTCATCTGGCAGGGCTTTCAGCAGGGCAAGCGGGACGGCTGCCGGGAGTGGCCCATTGAAGGAGAATCCCTGTTTTCTTACCGGGGAAAGCCGCTACCCTACATGCCCTTCTGCTATGGCCACCCCCAGTATTGGCAGGTAATCGCCAAGGAGAGCAAGGAAACCGGCAATATGATCGCCTCCCGGCGGCTCTTCGACGAGTCCGAGGCGGCGCATCCCATTTCGGAGGTGGAATTTATCCCGGTGGAGAAAATCCACGGTAAGCTCTTGCTCATCGGCGCGGAGGACGACTGCCTCTGGGATACCGCCCGCTACATCCGCCGGATGGAAAAGCGGCTGGCGGAACGCCCCCACGACTGCGGCGTGGAGGTCGCCCTTTATGCCCACGGCACCCACTATGTGTTCCCGGAGGGGATGATGAAGACCATGCTGCCTGTCGGCTCCGGCCTGTTCGTCCGGATGGCCTTCGTGGCTGCCAGGCAGTTCCCCAAGGAATGTAAGCAGACCCGGCTGGACATCGACCGCCGGATCACAAATGCCATCCGAAAATGGCGGCGGACATAGCGGAAAAACGGCCTCGCAAAATTTACACCCCCTGTGATAGGGCTCACTGAGCCACTCATCACAGGGGGTATTTTTATGCGTCCAAAGCTGTACATTCCAATTGTCGAAAGAAAGCCATCCTCCGAATCCGCAGCTATTGAAGCGTTCTCCGGGAACGCTCTATACTCAGACCGAGGGATGCGGGCTATGAAAGAGTATAAAACGGTCAAGGAGGTGTGCGCTCTTACCGGGCTCACACGGAAGCATTTGTATTATTTCCACCACGAAAATGTTGTCCAGGCCGCGGCATATGCCAATTACTCGGTGGTGGGAAACGATGGCTATAAGCTCTATGACGATGAAGCCGTGGAGCGGCTTCGGGAAATCGCACTATATTACCGACTAGGCCTGAAACGAAACGAGATTCGGGACATCATGCTGGAACCTGGCTATGATGTGAGCCGGGTTCTTGAAAAGCTATTGGCTCAAAAGATGACGGAAAAAGAGAAAATCGAACGGCAAATCCGCATTCTCAACTACCTAAAGCGCGTCGGCGTTCAAGAGGGTCTGGAAGCGGTTCTCAAAGACTGCATGCCGGAAGCATTGGAACTCGACCCCTGGGTGGGGGTATAAATACAAGGGAGGAATCCATATGAAAAGAGTACTCGTCGCCATTGTCACCATCGCATTGTTGCTCACCGCCTGCGGTGCCAAAGCCCCCGCAGAAGCTACCCCTACGGAAACGGTTCCCACGGAGACCGTGCCTGCCGAAACCACGCCAAATTACCTTGGCACCTGGAAGCTGGATTATCTGCTTGTGGGCAATTCCAAAATCGCCCAATCTGAATTGGAGTCCGCCGGTAATGAAATTGCCAATATGCAGTTCGTCCTGAAGGATGGTGGAACAGCCTACATGGTTATCGGCTCCAATGCAGGTTTTATGGAATGGTCTGAAACCCCATCTGGAATTCAATTAAGTGGTAATGGATCCTCTTTTGAGTTGGCTTTTGAGGATGGGTATCTTTCTCTTGCCATTGATAATGAAACAGCTCTCTTTCAGAAGGTGTCCGACAGTCAGTTGATTGAAAACGCCGATAAGTCAGCAGCGGATGTTCCGGAATCCAGTGCTGCTGAGGAACCCGAAACCATTCCCACCACAGAGGAAGCTCCCACGGAAACCACCGCGCTTTCCGAGAGCACCATCCGCCCGGAATTCCAGGCCGCCATGGATGCCTACGAGGAATTCTACGACGAATACTGCGACCTGATGGCTCAGTACACCAAGAATCCTACGGATTTCTCCCTGCTGGCAAAGTACGGGAATATGCTCTCGAAGATGACGGAAATCGATGAAGCCTTTAAAAAGTGGGACGACGCAGATATGAGTACCGCCGAGGCGGCCTACTATCTGGAGGTCAACGGCCGGGTGCTGCAAAAGCTGGCAAAGATCATGGGTTAACCTCAGAAACCAAGCTGCATAAGCAACGCCCCCGGCGATGCCGGGGGCGTTGCTTATTCGTCGTAGCTGTCCAGGAAATGGTGAACCACGTTCTTCTGCTTATAGGCAATGACGGTATCCAGATTCACATGGGAGGCACTGCTGAAAATCCGGGCGGGGATCTGGGAATCCCGCTTTGCAAGCTCACGGATCAGCTCCTTGATTTCCGCCCGCTTGGAGCCTTTTTCCGTGCCGCCGCAGGAGGCGCAGCTTTCCGTCAGGCGGCAGGCGCACTGGATGAAATGCAGGTCGTTGTAGTCCCGCCAGCGCAGAATGTCGTGCTCGTGGACGAGATACAGGGGTCGGATCAGCTCCATCCCCGGATAATTGGCGCTGTGAAGCTTTGGCATCATGGTCTGGAACTGGCCGCCGTAGAGCATCCCCATGAGGGTGGTTTCAATCACATCGTCGTAGTGGTGTCCCAGGGCGATTTTGTTGCAGCCCAGCTCTTGCGCCTTGCTGTACAGATATCCCCGGCGCATCCGGGCGCACAGGTAGCAGGGAGAGCCGCCCTGGTTGGCCACAATGTCGAAAATCTGGGTTTCAAAGACCTGAATGGGAATGCCGAGAAGCCTTGCGTTTTCCACCACCGCCTGGTAATTGAGCGGGTTGTAGCCCGGATTCATCACCAGATATACCACCTCGAAATTCCGACGGCCGTGTGCGCTCAGCTCCTGGAAGAGCTTGGCCATGAGCATGGAGTCCTTGCCGCCGGAAATGCAGACGGCGATTTTATCCCCGTCGGAAATCAGGCGGTAGTCCTTGATGGCCTTGATGAAGGGCGTCCACAGCTCCTTGCGGTAGGTGGTGCGGATGCTGTGCTCGGCCTTCTGCTGCCGGGCAAGGCGAAGCTCCTCATTCCGCGCCGCCTGGGTCAGGCTGCGGCGGAGATATTCCCGGTAGCCGCCCTGGACGCTGTAGGCCTCGATCCCCATTTCCCGGAAGCGTTCCGCCAGCTCCAGGGAGACAATGCCGCTCTGGCACAGCAAATAAACCGGCGGACGCAGCTCCTCCGGTTTCAGCTTGTCCTTGGGGATATTCACCGCCCCAGGCCAGGTGCCGTAGGCGAACTGCTCCGGGGCGCGGATGTCGAGAACAAAGGGGGCTTCCAGCCCCTCCAGCTGGGAGAAGGTGACTTCCAGATTCACTTGCCGGTTCCTCCCGCCAGATCCTTGATAACCTCCCCGGCCAAAATCAGCCCGGCTACGGAGGGCACAAAGGCGTTGCTGCCCGGAATATCCCGTCGGTCTGTGCAGTGCCGCTGGGTGCCGGGAGGGCAAATACAGTGGGAGCGGCAGCTGATGGCCATGTCCTCGATGGGACGAATGGGCGCTTCCTCAGAGTAAACCACTTTCAATTTCCGGATACCCCGCTTTTTCAGCTCCCGGCGCATGACACGAGCCAGAGGGTCTACCCGGGTCTGGTAGATGTCTGCCACCCGGAAGGCGGTGGGGTCCAGCTTATTGCCCGCGCCCATGCAGCTGATGATGGGGGTGTGGGTTTTGGCGCACTGCTCCACCAGTGCCAGCTTGGCGGACACCGTGTCCACCGCGTCGATCACATAGTCGTAGCTTCCAAAGTCGAAGTCGCCGGCGTTTTCCGGCAGGAAGAAGCAGGTGTGTTTCGTCACCCGGACGTTGGGGTTGATTTCCCAAATTCGCTCGGCCATGACTTCGGTTTTCAGCCGACCTACGGTTTTCCGGGTGGCGATGAGCTGTCGGTTCAGGTTGGTCAGGCACACCCGGTCGTCGTCCACCAGGTCGATGGCTCCTACGCCGCTGCGCACCAGAGCCTCGCAGGTATAGCCGCCTACCCCGCCGATGCCAAACACCGCTACCCGGGCGCCGGCCAGACGCTCCATGGCCTCCTTGCCGAAGAGCAGCTCCGTTCTGGAAAATTGATTCAGCATTCGTTTCTCCTGTTATTCGTAGTCAAAGGAATTGAGGAAGGCTTTGGCACGGTCGGTTCGGGGATGGGCGAAGAAGGCCTTGGGATCGTCGGACTGCTCCACCACCGCGCCGTTTTCGATGAAGAGAATCCGGTTGGCGATGGCACGGGCGAAGTTCATTTCGTGGGTGACGATGACCATGGTGCTTCCGGCTCTGGCCAGGGACAGCACCACCTCCAGCACCTCCCGAACCATCTCCGGGTCGAGGGCGGCGGTGATCTCATCCAGCAGGAGAATTTCCGGGTGCATGCACAGAGCCCGGACAATGGCCACCCGCTGCTTCTGGCCGCCGGACAGCTGCCGGGGGTAGTCGTCCTTCCGGTCGGCAAGGCCCACCTTTTGCAGCAGCTCCAGAGCTTCCTTCTCCACCTCGGCACGGCTGCGCTTTTGCACCTTCATGGGGGCAAGCAGGATGTTTTCCAGAATGGTCTTGTGGGGGAACAGCTCATAGCTCTGGAAGACCATGCCGATCTTCTGACGCATCCGGGTGATGGAGGGGCTGTCCCGGAGGACAGGCTCTCCATCCAGGAGGATTTCGCCCCCCTGGATCGGCTCCAGGCCGTTCAGGCAGCGAAGGAGGGTACTTTTGCCGCAGCCGGAGGGGCCGATGACCACCACCACCTCGCCCTTGTGAACGTCCAGATTAAAATCCTCAAAAATCGCGTGGTCACCGAAGGCTTTCTTCAGATGCCGCACGCTTAGCAGTACGTTTTCCACGGTTATGACCACCTTTTCTCCAAATATCCTGCCAGACGGCTGATGGGCCAGCAAATCAGAAAATACAGCAAAAATACCACGCCGAAGACCCCGAAGGCGGCGTTGGGGGAGCTGCGCCGGTTGGCCTCGATGATCTGCTGAGCCACCTTCAGCACCTCCACAATGCCGATCATCATCACGAGACTGGTGGTTTTCACCATCCGGGTGATGAGGTTGATGGACAGGGGGATCAGCCGCCGGACGGTCTGGGGCAGGATCACCAGGGTATAGACCTGCAAGGGATTCATGCCCAGAGCCTGGGCGCTTTCCCACTGGATGATGGGGATGCTTTGCAGCGCGCCCCGAACCAGGTCGCCCATTTCCGCCGTACCCCAGAAGCTGAAGACAATGATGGCCGCGGCCTCCGCCTCTAGGTTCCAGCCGAAGACCCGGGTGGTGCCGAAATACACCACGAACAGCAGCACCATCTGGGGCATGATCCGGACGATTTCCAGATAAATCCGGAAAATCACCTTCAAAACCTTGCTTTTGGAGGTCATGAGCATGCCCATGCAGATGCCCAGCACGATGCTGATGGCCACGGAGATCAGGCTGATCCGGATGGCAACCCACAATCCGCCGAGAAGGCGGAGAAAGTTCGTGCCCTTGAAGAGCACATCAAGGCCCAAACTCTGCATAGCGAAGCCTCCTTTCCAGCCAGCTTCCCAGGATAGACACGGGCAGCAGCATCACGAGATAGAAGCCCACCAGCAGCGTCAGGCATTCGATGGTTTTGGCGTACATTCCGATCAGGTCTTTCGCGGTAAACATCAGATCCATCAGGCTGATGGTGGAAAAGACGCTGGTCTCCTTCAGCAGGAAAATGAGGTTTGCCAGCAGCCCCGGAACGCTGGAGGTAATGGCCTGGGGCAGAATCACGAAGCCGAAGACCTGGGCAGGGCTCATGCCAAGGCTCTGGGCGCTTTCCGTCTGGATGACCGGGATATTCTCCAGGCCGCTGCGGAAGGTCTCCGCCATGTAGGCTCCGCCCAGCAGCCCCAGACCCAAGGTGCCGCAGGCTTCCGCCGAAATGCGCAGGCCGATTTTCGGCAGGGCAAAGTACAGGAAAAACAGCTGCACCAGCAGGGGCGTATTGCGGAACAGCTCAATATAGCCGCCTACGATTCTCCGGAGCACCGGAATCTTCCAGTGCACCGCTACCGCACAGGCAATCCCCAGTGCCAGAGCCAGGGCAACGCCCTGCCAGCCGATTCGAAGGGTCAGCAGCAGTGCCTCCCAGTATCGGGGCAGGTAGGCTTTCATAACCGTAAAATCCATAAGTATTCCGCCTTATTTTCTGTGATCGATCTTCCGGGCGGCCAGATTGCCCAGACCCTGGAGCAGCTGGACAATGGCGACAATGAACACCAGGGTGACGAGCATCACGGGGGTGTCGTAGCGATAGTAGCCGTAGCGGATGGCGATGTCGCCCAGTCCGCCGCCGCCGATGACGCCGGACATGGCGGAGTAGCCCAGCACCGTGCCCAGCACGATGGTGCCGCCCACCAGCAAAGAGGTTCTGGCCTCGCCGATGAGCACCTTCCGGACGATGGTGCCGGTTTTCGCGCCCATGCTCAGAGCCGCCTCAATGACCCCGGCGGGCACCTCCTTCAAGGAGGACTCCACCATCCGGCCGATCAGCGGCGCGGCGGCCAGGGTCAGGGGAACGATGGTGGCGGTGGAGCCGTAGGTCTTGCCGACCAGAAGCTTCGTCAGGGGCATGACCAGAATCAGCAGGATCAGGAAGGGAATGCTTCGGGTAATGTTGATAATCACGTCCAGAATCCGGTACACCGCCCGGTTGGGGGTAATGCCGCCTTCGTCCGTCAGGGTCAGGGCAATGCCCAGGGGCAAACCGATGACGTAGCCGAAGAAGGTAGCGACAATTGTCATATAGCAGGTTTCCCAGATGCCCTGAGCCATCATTTCCATCATAGCTTTATCCAGCATAGCTTTCCTCCTCCTCGTCTGCCATCAGAAGCAGCCGCCGGGCGGCCTTGGATTTGGGCGCGGCGAAGACCTCGGAAACCGAGCCCTCCTCCTGCACCAGGCCGCCATCCAGCACTGCTACCCGGGTACACACCTCCTGGATCACCCGCATTTCATGGGTGATGACCACGATGGTAATGCCCAGGGTATCCCGGATGGCCTTCAGCAGCCGCAGAATGGTCTGGGTGGTCTCCGGGTCCAGGGCGGAGGTGGCCTCATCGCAAAGGAGAATCTCCGGCTCGTTGGCAAGCACCCGGGCGATGGCCACCCGCTGCTTCTGGCCGCCGGACAGCTGGGCAGGGTAGGCCTTGGCCTTTTCCGCCAGACCTACCTTCTCCAGCAGCTCCAGAGCCTTTTCCCGACGCTCCTTCCTGGGGACGCCCCGGATCTCCATGGGAAAGCAGACGTTTTCCAGCACCGTCTGCTGCTCCAATAGGTTAAAATGCTGGAAAATCATGCCGATTTTCTGCCTGCGCAGCCGCAGCTGCTCCTTGTTCAGCTTCAGAAGGCTCTCGCCGTTCAAAAGCACGTCTCCGCTGTCGGGACGCTCCAATAGATTCATACATCGAACCAATGTGCTTTTGCCCGCGCCGGACAGGCCGATAACGCCGAAAATTTCTCCCTTGCCGATGGAAAGGGAGACACCCTTCAGAGCTTCCACGCTGCCGTTTTTCGCGGAGAAGGTTTTGCACAGGTTTTGTACTTCCAGATAGGCCATGTTTTCACCTCTTCTTCTTGATAGCACAGCAGGGCAGCCGCATTTCGCGGCTGCCCGCCAGGGGATTATTCAGTCCTCGAAGGGCACAACCGCGCCGTCGTAGGTGTCGTTGATGAACTGCTTGATCTCGTCGGACTTGAGAACCTTCGCCAGAGCCTGAATGCCCTCGTTATTCTCGTTGCCGGCCTTGACCACCAGCACGTTCACATAGGTCTTGGCAGCGGTGGAGGCACTGGTCTCATAGGCTACCGCATCGTGAGCCACGGAGAAGCCGGCTTCCAGCGCGTAGTTGCCGTTGAGCACCACGAAGGCGACCTCGTCCTTCACCCGGGAGACCTGGGCGGCCTCCAGCTCCTGGATCTTCACGTTGTGGGGGTTCTCCACAATGTCCTTGACGGTGGCAGTCAGACCCGCACCGTCGGCCAGCTTGATGATGCCGTTGTCCTGGAGCAGCAGCAGTGCCCGGGCTTCGTTGGTGGTGTCGTTGGGCACGGCGATGACGTCGCCGTCGGTCAGCTGGCTCAGGTCGCTCTTGGTGCCCGGATAGATGCCGAAGGGCTCGTAGTGGACACGGGCAACGGCCACCAGATCGGTTCCGTGCTCCTTGTTGAAGTCCTCCAGATAGGGAATGTGCTGGAAGTAGTTGGCGTCGATCTCGCCGCTGTCCACCACCAGGTTGGGCTGGATGTAATCCTCAAACTCTGTGACCTTCAGTTCCCAGCCCTCCTTGGCCAGGATCTTGGCGGCTTCGGCCAGAATTTCCGCGTGGGGGGTGGGGGAGGCGGCTACGGTGATGGTACCCTTGGGCGCTACGGTCTCGGCAGTGTCTTCGGCACCGGCGACAACGCCGCCCTCAACGACCAGGGTGTCCTCGTAATCCTTGCCGTAGGTGTCAAGCAATGTGGCCTCGTAGTCGGCATGGAAGAAGTTCTCGTTACCCAGAGCCTTGATTTCGTCATTGAGCCAGTCCAGCAGCGTGGTGTTGCCCTTGGTGACGGCGGGGGCGATGGTGTCCGCGCTGCCCAGGGAGGGAATGCCGACTACATAGCCGGGATTCTCGATGGAGAAGGCGATAACCTCCGTGTTGTCGTTGGCCCAGGCCACGCCGTTGCCGTTTTCAAAGGCGGTCTTGGCCTCGGCGTAGGCATCGTACTTTTGGAGCTTGATTTCCGGGTTGTTCTTTTCCAGATAGGTCTCGGCGGTGGTGCCGGAGATGACGATGACCTGGTCATCGGCACCGATCTGATCCAGAGAAGTGATTACCGCGTTCTCCGGAGAGACAACGCCCAGAGCCACATTCATATAAGGAAGAGCAAAGTCCACTTCCTGGGCGCGCTCAGGAGTGACGGTGAAGTTTGCCAGAATGATGTCCACCTTGCCGGTCTGCAGGTACTCGATCCGGTTGGCGGCCTCGGTGGAGACGTAGTTGATCTTCACGCCCAGATCCTGGCCGATCCGGTTGCCGAAGTATACGTCATAGCCCTGATATTCGCCGTTCTCGTCCACATAGCCGAAGGGGCTCTTGTCGGAGAACACGCCGATGTTGATGGTGCCGCTGGACTTGATCTCGTCCAGGGTGCGGAAGCTGCCCTTGGCGTTCCCGTCGGCGGGTGCCTCGGTCTTGGCACCGCAGCCGGCCAGCAGGGAGGCGGCGACGGTCAGGCTCAGGAGCGCAGCTCCAATCTTCTTAATAAAGTTTTTCATGGTCAGTTCCTCTCTTTTTTAATTTAATTCAAGCAGCACCGCACAATTCGGCAAGAGGATTCGGCAGAAGATTTTGGCTCAATTCAAAGTTCCGAAATCAGAGGAATACTTTGTGTATTTCCTGATTTTGGAACTGCGGAAGTGGGGCAAAAGATTCGCCGAAGCCCGCAGACGCAATTGAGTGGTGTTGCGTAAGTAAGGGAATCCAAGCACAAAAAAATGCCGGGGCTTTTTTTAGCTCCCGGGCAAGTGGCGTTACGATATCCCTTCGGAAAAATCATGTTCAGGTGCAGCGCAAAGCATACGAATGCACCCCGCCATACGGATATGCCCGGGAGAAACGCATTCGACAACAACACTGTGCGGTGTGATACTGATTTACAAACATTGCAATCCGCTCCTTTCGTTTGGTCTGCTCAGATTCGATGGTCTGATAATACACCCATACTCCTATCTTGTCAATAGGTTTTGAAAAAATATTTTCCTATTTTTCTGGTGGGAATATAGCATGTGCCAAAATGGGCTGGAAAAGAGGCTGTCAGAAAACCGCGGCAATCCGTTTCTCCCGCCCTTTGGGGGAAGGTGGCTCGCGCGTCCCCCGCAAGCGCGAGACGGATGAGGGGCATTAGGGGACGATGAAGGCATCGACCCCTACAAACACCAACGATGGTTCTCGGAAGAACCGGGGGATTGTGACCGAGGGGATTCTCAAGGGGGCGGCTTTTCGGCAGTGCCCCTTGAGTCGGCTTCTTCTCAAGGTTCTTGCCGAGACAAGAACCTTACCCCCGGAGGGATCGGTACTGAAACATTCATCAAGTGTGGGAATATATGCGCGGCTCTTTGGAAGGTCCGCCTTAAATCACATAGTCGTCCCCGGCGGCTCCCTGGTCGGCAAGATCGGCAATGGTGACGCTTTCCAGGTAGTCCCGGATCACCTTGTCCAGACCCTGCCACAGTGCCAGGGTCTTGCACCGGCCGGAGCGGGGGCAGGCGTCGGCGGCGTTCTCCAGGCAGGATACCGGCGCCAGGGACTCCTCCGTCAGCCGCAGAATGCTGTCCACCGTGTACTGATCCGGAGCCTTTTTCAGCCGATAGCCGCCGCCCTTGCCCCGGAGGCTCTCCACCGCCTTGGCCTTGACCAGCATCCGGATGATGCTCTCTAAGTATTTTTCGGAGATCTCCTGCCGCTGGGCGATCTCCTTCAAGGAAATAAATTCTTCGGACTGATGCTCCGCAAGATCGACCATCACCCGCAGGGCGTAACGCCCCTTTGTGGAAATTAACATAATACCGGTTCCTCCAACTGTAATTCCTAAATCCTATTATACAGCAAGGTTTATGGGAAATCAAGAGAAATTTCTATTGACAAACGGGAAGGGATGATGTATAATCCAGACAAACCTAGCGAGAAGGTAGGGATTAAAATGAAGCATTACCCGACGGCCTTCCGATGTCGCCCCGGCACATAAGAAGGCCTGCATACAATTGTACTTATTCCGATATCTATGTCCGTTATTCTGTCTAATATTTTTTGGGAGGAATCTGTTATGTCTAAAATTTATACTTCCGCCGATCAGCTGATCGGCAAGACCCCGCTGCTGGAGCTGACCCACCTGGAGAAGGAGCTGAAGCTGGAAGCGAAAATTCTGGCCAAGCTTGAGTATTTCAACCCCGCCGGTTCCGTGAAGGATCGGATCGCCAAGGCCATGATCGATGACGCGGAGGCCAAGGGTGCTCTGAAGCCCGGCTCTGTTATCATCGAGCCTACCTCCGGCAACACGGGCATTGGCCTGGCCTCCGTGGCGGCGGCCCGGGGCTACCGGATCATCATTGTCATGCCGGAAACCATGAGCGTGGAGCGTCGGCAGCTGATGAAGGCCTATGGCGCGGAGCTGGTGCTGACCGAAGGCTCCAAGGGTATGAAGGGTGCCATCGCCAAGGCCGACGAGCTGGCCAAGGAGATCCCGAACAGCTTTATTCCCGGCCAGTTCGTGAACCCCGCCAACCCTGCCGCCCATAGGGCCACCACCGGCCCGGAGATTTGGGAGGACACCGACGGCAAGGTGGACATCTTCGTGGCCGGCGTCGGCACCGGCGGCACCGTCACCGGTGTGGGCGAGTACCTGAAGAGCCGGAACCCCAAGGTAAAGGTGGTTGCCGTGGAGCCAGCTGCCTCTCCCGTGCTGAGCAAGGGAGTCGCCGGCGCCCACAAGATTCAGGGCATCGGTGCCGGCTTTGTGCCTGCCGTGCTGGACACCAAGGTTTACGACGAGATCATTCCCGTGGAGAATGAGGCTGCCTTTGCCACCGGCAAGAAAATCGGCAAGACCGAGGGCGTGCTGGTGGGCATTTCCTCCGGTGCTGCCGTGTGGGCTGCCATCGAGCTGGCCAAGCGGCCTGAGAACAAGGGCAAGACCATCGTGGTTCTGCTGCCGGACACCGGCGACCGCTACCTGTCCACGCCGTTGTTTGCGGATTGATAAAGGAAACCAAACGCCAGGGGTCGACGCAGTCTTTGCGGCGACCCCCGGTTTTTTTGTGCGGTTATAACAGAAAAGCCTGCCCCGGCTTCAAAGAAAATTTACACAATTCTTTTGCCGAATACGGGGGTTGGCTATTGACTTTTTTGTCGGATGTTGCTAATATGTGGGCATAAGGATTCCAAAGGAAAAGTTTGAATTTAATGGTTGTTTCCTAGAAAAACGTTAGTTTTTGCTAACTGATTAGGAAAACTATCCGAAAACGATTCCCGGATTTACCGGGAGCGGAGCCGGGCGGGAGGACGCGGAAACCGTACCGTGGGCTCTGACAAGAATCCTGCCCCCGGAACGAAAAAGCGTGGACGGACAAGCCATGAAGTATTTTGGAATGCCCATGGGCATGTGGGCTTTGTTCGGCGGCTCCTTCCGCCGTCAGCTGACTGAGACTCTGGGCTATGACGAGCCGACCGCGAAAACCGTCACGAAGGCCGCCGGGAAAAAGTACAAGCAGATCATCGCCGGCCTTCCGGAATTTGAGAAGGACGACCGGTTTCGGATGAACCTGGTGAACTGCGCCCTGGTGGGCGCGTTCCTGCTGTCCATGCCGGAGAGGCCTGACGTGAAGACCCTTACCGACTACTATGCCAAGGCCATGATGACCAAGCCCATGGCCTGGTTCTGCCGGAAGAGCGGAAAGAGTAAGTTTACCGAAAAGGACATTGCGGGAATGCGGGCGACGGCTGCTCTGCGAGCCGCCGACCGGAATCCCGATTCCTGGAACATGGAGTTCTACCCCTACCCGGACGGCAGCGGCTATGAGGCGAGATTTACCCGGTGCGGTATCTGCGCCCTGATGAAGGAGCTGGGGCTTTACGAGCTGACCCCGGCACTGTGCCATCTGGATTACACCATGGCGGAGGCCGGCGGCGCGTCGGATTTCCGGCGGGAATACACCCTGGCCTCCGGCGGGCCTTACTGCGATTGCGGTTATCATAAGCGTTAACAGCATAATAGGAGATCATTCCAACGGCTGGTTTCCCGCCGTGGGATTATCTAAATAAAACGATTCCATACTTAGGAGGAAATTCATATGAAGAGGTTTGGTTTGTTTGCGGCTGGCGTGCTGTTTGGTACTGCCGGTCTGAAGGTTCTGGGCAGCAAGGACGCACGGAAGGTTTATGCCCAGACCACCGCCGCTGCTCTGCGGGCGAAGGACTGCGTGATGGCCACCGTGACCACCGTCCGGGAGTGCGCCGACGACATTTACGCCGACGCCAAGGCCATTAACGAGCAGCGCGCCGAGGCGGAAGCCGAGGCCGTGGTGGAGGATGCCGCCGCGGAGGAAAGCAAGGCGGAGTAACCCATGAAGTGCACGATCCAACATGATATTCCGGGGCGGATCCGGGTGCATTTGTGCTGCGGCCGGATGAGCCTGCACCAGGCGGATGTGCTGGAGTACTACCTGCGCCGCCTGGAGGGCGTTCAGTCCGTGAAGGTCTATGACCGAACCCAGGACGCGGTGGTGCTCTACAGCGGAAGCCGGGACAGGGTGATCCGGAGCCTTGCGGCCTTTTCCTTCCCAAAGGCCGAGGCCATGGGGCTGGTGCCGGAGCATACCTCCCGGGCGCTGAACCGGGAATTTGAGGACAAGCTCACCGGCACGGTGATTCGCCGGTGCCTTTCCCAGCTGTTCCTGCCGGTGCCCCTTGCCTCTGCCATTGCGGTGATCCGCTCTGTCAAGTACATCAGGGAGGCTCTGCGGGCGCTACTGTACGGTCAGCTGACTGTAGCCGTTCTGGACGGCACCGCCGTGGCGGTGTCCATCGTCCGGGGGGACTACTCCACTGCCGGGTCTGTGATGTTCATGCTCCGCCTGGGCGAAATTCTGGAGGAGTGGACCCACAAGAAATCCGTGGCGGATCTGGCCTCGGCCATGAGCCTGCATGTGGACAGCGTCTGGCAGCAGGTGGACGGCACCGAGGTGCTGACCAGGATCACCGACGTTCGACCCGGCGACCGGATCGTTGTTCGTACCGGCAGTCTGATTCCCCTGGACGGCACGGTTGCCGAGGGAGAGGCCATGGTGAACCAGTCTTCTCTCACCGGCGAGTCCATGCCCGTTGTCAAGCGACCCGGCAGCCCGGTTTATGCCGGTACCGTGGCCGAGGAGGGCGAGTGTGTCATCACGGTGGAGAAGGCCTCCGGCTCCGGTCGGTACGACCGGGTGGTCCGGATGATCGAGGAATCGGAGAAGCTGAAATCCACCGCCGAGGACAAGGCCGCCCGGATGGCGGATAAGCTGGTGCCTTATACCCTGGGCGGCACGGTGCTGACGTACCTGCTCACCCGGAACGTGACCAAAATGCTGTCCGTTCTGATGGTGGACTTCTCCTGCGCCCTGAAGCTGGCAATCCCCATTTCCGTGATTTCGGCCATGCGGGAGTCAAGCAGCTACCACATCTCCGTCAAGGGCGGCCGGTTCCTGGAGGCGGTAGCCAAGGCGGATACCATTGTTTTCGACAAGACCGGTACACTGACCTATGCCAGCCCCACCGTGGCAAAAATCGTTCCTTTTGGCGGGCATGACGAAAGCGGCATGCTGCGCCTGGCCGCCTGCCTGGAGGAGCACTATCCCCACTCCATGGCCAACGCCGTGGTGGAAGAAGCGAAAAAGCGGGGGTTATCCCACGAGGAGTACCATTCTCAGGTGCAGTATGTGGTGGCTCACGGCATTTCCAGCATGGTGGACAATGAGAAGGTGCTCATCGGCAGTGCTCACTTCGTCTTCGAGGACGAGGGCTGCCGGATCCCGGAGGGGGAGCAGGGGAAGTTCGATGCCATTCCGGCTTCCTATTCCCATCTGTATCTGTGCATCGACGGGGAGCTGGCGGCGGTGATCTGCATTCACGATCCTCTGCGTCGGGAGGCCAAGGACGCGGTGAAGGCTCTGCACGACTGGGGCTTTACCAACGTGGTCATGATGACCGGCGACAACCGGCGCACGGCAGAGTCCGTGGCTCGGGAGGTTGGCGTGGACGCGTTTTTTGCCGAGGTTCTGCCTGAGGACAAGGCCTCCTTCATCCGCTCGGAAAAGGCGAAGGGGCATACGGTCATCATGGTGGGCGACGGCGTCAACGATTCGCCCGCCTTGTCCGAGGCGGACGCGGGCGTTGCCATTTCCACCGGCGCGGCCATCGCCCGGGAGATTGCCGATATCACCATTGCCTCGGAGGATCTGTTTGAGCTGGTGATCCTGCGGCGGCTCAGCGAGGCTCTGATGGATCGGATCCATGGCAACTACCGTTTCATTGTAGGCTTTAACCTGTCTCTGATTCTGCTGGGCGTAGCGGGCATTCTGCCGCCGACGGTTTCGGCACTGCTGCATAACACCTCTACTCTGGGCATCAGTCTGAAGAATATGACCAATCTCCTGGACGAAGGGGAAAAGCAGTAATTCCAAAAAAGACCGGGGGCGCATCCCTGTGCGGGTGCATTCCCCGGCCTTTTGCGCATCGCCCCTTGCCGCCGACACACACGGTTTGCCAGAGCATCCTAAGATCACACAGAGAATTCACGGGCTTTTCAAAAAATGGGCTTGACAGAAGAGCTGCGCTGTGCTATAATATCCAAGCATTCAAGAAGTGCGCCATATATCGCGGAGTAGAGCAGTTGGAAGCTCGTCGGGCTCATAACCCGGAGGTCGTAGGTTCGAGTCCTGCCTCCGCAACCAAAATCATCCCGGATTTCGGTAAGAAATCCGGGATTTTTCCAACTTTTTGGTATAAAACGAAATTGCCCATTTCCCGATTTTGGGTCAAAAGATCAAGGGCAACACCGTGCAATTCGGCAGAAGACTTGGCCGCCTTTTTCCGCAGCAGAACCCCGGAGGAACGGATTTTCACAATGCGGTTAGGGAACCCCTGAATCAATCGTCTGCGGCTGGGCAGCGGATCTTCTGCTGCCAGCTCTTGCCGATTTCATCAGAGCTTCCTTAAGCTTTTTACTCAATACCCTTGACTTTTCCACTGGGGACGGGTATCATGTTTCCAGGGAACCCCTGAATCAATCGTCTGCGGTTCTCGGCGGATCGTTTGCCCCAATTGTGCAGTTTGAAAAACTTGAAATACATACAGGATTCCTGCGTTTTTCAAACGATCATTTGTGCCAAAATCTCTCGCCGGTAACGCTTGCCGATTTCATCGGAGCTTCCCTAGACAGGAGGGAAAGCTATGAAATCTATAAAAATTTGTTATGCTCTGCTGCTGGCAGTGTTTTTATGCGGCTGCGGCCAGACAAAGCCGGTGGAGACTACCGCCCCGGATGCGCGAGCCATAGAGGCTCAGCTGACAACCATCTGGGATGCCCGGGAAACCTGGCGCGTTTTGGAGGAAATGGACGGCTGGTGCTATGCCGTCACGGACCTGGACGGCAACGGCCAATTGGAGATTCTGTCCTCCGAGACCCACGGCACCGGTAATTACACCACCCTGCGGGCCTGGGAGGTCAGCGAGGACGGCAGTTCCCTGAACCCCATTGCGGCGCCGGCAGAGGACGGCGCAGGCGGCCCGGTGCTGGCATCGGGCTACTATTCGGACGAGAATCCTTCCAAGGAGGATGTGGAAACCTACACCGATGGCAGCGGCATCACCTATTACATCCAGACGGACATCAACAAGGACGGTGCCGCCCATTACTATGAGACGAAGCTGGCGGTGTTTCTGAAGGATGGAAAGATGGACAGCCAGATCATCGCCACCAAGCAGACGGACTACGATGCAAGCGGTACGGAAACCGTCACCTGCCAGGATGGCAGCGGGAATACGCTTTCCGAGGACGACTACGAGAATGCGGTGCAGCTGCATTTTGCGGGTCTGCCGCAGAAGAACGCTACCTTTGGCTGGCTGACCTGCGTGCATACTGAGGAGCTGCACGAGGAAGAGCTGCAGGCCTCCTGGGAAAACTTCCAGAAGTGAAAAGAGAAGGAATGGCCTGAAAAGAGTATGTCATCGCGAACCAGTGACATCAGTCACTGGTTCGCGATGACATCTTTTATTCAGGGGATTGCCAAATGGGGCTTTTTTCGTGTATAATACAAAAAAAGCCCAAAGGAGAAAAGATATGAAGGTTACATTTCTTGGTACCGGCTGTGCCATGGTGCTCAAGCGATACAATACCTGCTTCCTCATGGAGGACGCAGACAGGAAGCTGCTGGTGGATGCCGGCGGCGGCAATGAAATTCTGGTTCGTCTGGACAAGCTTGGCGTGAAAATCACGGACATCGGCGGCATGTTTGTCTCCCACAGCCACACAGATCACATTCTGGGTACTCCCTGGGTCATCCGGGCGGTGGGCACCGCCATGACCGAGCAGGGCTATGGGGGCAATTTCACCGTGGCGGCCTGCAAGGAGACCCTGGGTCACGTCCGAAGCATCTGCGAAATGACCCTGGGGAAGAAATTCACCAAGCTTTTCGACGGCCGGATTTTCTTCCGGGAGGTTTCCGACGGGGAGGAAATCAACCTGGCGGGCTTCCGGCTTCATTGCTTCGACATCGGCTCCAAGAAGATGAAGCAGTTCGGCTTCTGCACTGACCTGCCCGACGGCCGCCTGTGCTTTCCCGGAGACGAGCCGCTGAAGCAGACCAGCGAGCAATACGCCAGGGGCGCCAAGTGGCTGTTCAGCGAGGCCTACTGCCTGTATGCTGACCGGGAAATCTACAAGCCCTACGAGCGCAGCCATGTGACGGCCAAGGATGTGGGGGAGATGGCCCAGCGGATGGGAGCCAGGAATCTGGTGATCTATCACACCGAGGATTACGGCTCTGATCGCCGGGAGCTTATGACCCGGGAGGCCGGGCTTGCTTACACCGGAAACATCTTTGTTCCAGAGGACATGGAGACCATCGAACTGTAAAAAATGAGACCAGGCGGCCGCGTTTCGCGGCCGCCTGGTTTGTGATTGTCCGGAAAATCAGCCGTTTACCAGCACCACGGCCACGTCGTTGACGTTGGTGCCGGTGGGGCCGGTGATGATAAGCCCGCCGGTTTTCTTGAGGGCGTGATAAGCGTCGTTTTCCTTCAGCACCTCAAACACAGACAGTCCGGCCGCCGTCAGCTCCCGGTTGGTCTGGCCGTCGGCGTAGCCGCCGGCGGCATCCGTGGGGCCGTCGGTGCCGTCGCTGCCCACGCTGAAGACACACACGCCGGTAAGACCGTCCAGCGCGGTGGCGGCGGCCAGAGCCAGCTCCTGATTCCGGCCGCCCTTGCCCTGGCCGGTGAGCTGGACTACCGTTTCGCCGCCAGCGAGGAAGGCCATTTTCCTGCCCTGCCCCGCATGGGTGCGGGCGATGGTTCCAAGGAAAGAGCCAGCCTCCTTGGCCTGGCAGCACAGCTGGTCGGTGAGCAGAACCGGCTCGTAGCCCATTTCCTGACACGCCTTGGCCGCCGCGGCGCACAGCTCCCGGACGGAGCCGGTGATCTGGGTGGTTACGTTGGTAAGTACCTTGGGGGTTTCCTTATGCAGACACGCCAGAGCCTCAGGGGGGAGCCTGAGATTGTACTTCTCCGCAATCTCCAAAGCCTGGGCGCAGGTGGTGGTGTCCGGCACGGCGGGGCCGGAGGCGATCATGTCCAGAGGGTCTCCCAGAATGTCGGAAAGGACAATGGAGAAGACCTTGGCTGGGGCGCAGGCCAGGGCGAACCGGCCGCCCTTGACGGCGGACAGCCGCTTGCGGATGGTGTTGATTTCCACAATGTCCGCGCCGCAGGCCAGCAGCTGCTCCGTAATATTCTGGAGAACATCCGGATGCACCAGGGGCTTTTCAAACAGGGCGCTGCCGCCGCCGGACAGCAGGAACAGCACCGTGTCCTTTTCCGTCAGGCCGGAGACCAGGTCGAGGGCAGCCTGGGTTGCCGCGAAGGAGTTGGCGTCGGGCACCGGATGTCCGGCCTCCCGGCAGTCGAAATTGCCCAGAGGCCCCATGACGTGGCCGTATTTGGTGACGACCACGCCGCCGTCGATCCGCTCGCCCAGGCAGTCCCTTGCGGCCTTGGCCATCTGCCAGGCGGCCTTGCCCGCGGCCACCAGCACCACCCGGCCGGGGAAAGTCACACCCTTCAGGGCTCTGGCCACCGCGTCATCCGGCTGAACCGCCCGGATGGAGGCGGAAATGATCCGGTCGGCCTGGGAACGCATTGTCATATCCATAAAAAACACCTCGTTTTTTCGTGAAATGGGCAGGGCAGCTTTGCCGCCCTGCCCAAGAAGATGCGCAGATCTGAATCAGAAGATCAGGCTCAGGATGAAGATGCCGACCATGGAGGCCAGACCCAGAATCAGGGTCAGCGTGGTCTGGGTCTCGTAGCCCTGCTCGGGAGTCATCTGACCGAAGTTGGTAACAACCCAGAAGTAGGAGTCGTTGGCGTGGGACACGGTCATAGCACCGGCACCGATTGCCATAACGACCAGAGCGATTTCTGCGGGGGTGCTCATGCCGATGGCACCCAGCAGGGGAGCCACAATACCGGCGGTGGTGGTGATGGCCACGGTGGAGGAGCCCTGGGCGGACTTCAGAATGGCAGCCAGCAGGAAGGGGAAGAAAATGCCTACGGTACCCAGAACGGTTGCGTGCTCGGTGATGAAGTTGACCATGTCGCTGGAGGAGATGACCTTGCCCAGAACGCCGCCGGCAGCGGTGACGAACAGGATGGGGCCAGTGACTTTCAGGGTGTCGTTGGTCAGGTCATAGAACTTATCCAGCTTCTTGGTGGTGGCCAGCTGAATGACGGCGCAGACGGTACCCACGCCCAGAGCGATGATGGGCTTGCCCAGGAAGTTGAACAGGTCGAAGGCGATGCCGGTCCAGCCAGCCATGGAGGCGATGGAGCCAAGAGCCATCAGAACGATGGGAACGATGATGGGAGCCAGAGCATTGAAGCCGCCGGGCAGCTGGCCATAGGAAGCAACCAGCTCCTCGTAGGTCTTGACGAGCTCACCGGACTCACCGGTTTCGTCGGCACTCTTGACGCGCTTGCCGATGTACTTGGCAAACAGCAGACCGGCGATCAGAGGCAGGATGGAGGCCAGAACGCCCATGCCCATGACCAGCAGCAGGTTGTCGCCGATGCCCAGGGTGTTGGCGGCGGCAATGGGACCGGGGGTGGGGGGAATGAACACATGGGAGATGTACAGACCTGCGGACAGAGCCACGGTCATAGCCACGCTGGAGGTGCGGGTGCGGCGAACCATAGCCCGACGGATGGGGTCAAGGATAACAAAGCCGCTGTCGCAGAACACGGGGATGGAGACGACCCAGCCCATGAGCTCGATGGCCAGCTCGGGGTTCTTCTGCCCCACCAGCTTGACGACCATGTCGGCCAGCTTCAGGGCGGCACCGGTCTGCTCCAGGACGGTGCCGATCAGGGCACCCAGGATGATGACGATACCGATGGAGCTGAAGGTACCGGAGAAGCCGGCACCGATGACGCTTGCGATATCCCCCAGCGGGATACCGGCGACCAGAGCCAGGATCAGGGACACGCTCATGATGGACAGGAACGGATGTACCTTGAACTTGGAGATTGCGACGATCATTACCACAATTGCCAGAACAAATGCGATAATCAGGGGAAAGCCTGTCATAATAGAATCCTCCTCACATTTTTTGAGCAGTTTGCACAGCTGAAAGCCCGTGTTTTCTTGCTCGCTTGTCTATTATATTATAAGAATTTCTTAAAAAATGCAATGGTACGGAGGACGCAAATAAAAGAATATATTTGTTACGAATGACAAAAACCGTCAGAATGCGAGCTCGCCGTCGCCGCGGCTCAGGTCTAAGTACA
>DJQM01000052.1:22662-28742 GCA_002437585.1 Clostridiales bacterium UBA6386
CCCGTCACCTCCGCCAGACGCTTGAGCCGGTACTGCATGGTGTTCTTGTGGACATACAGCTGCTCGGCGGCCTTCTGCAGGCTTCCTTCGCAGGCGAAGAATACCTCCAGCAGGGAAACATACTCGGCAATCTCATCCTGGGAGCAGTTCTGGAAGACCCGCCGCAGGTATTCCAGCTTGTTTTCCCGGGACAGGTCGTCCATCAGCAGCTCCGTGCGCAGAGATTCAAAACAGGATACGGCGCAATCGCTGTAGGCGGCGGTGTGCCAGGCGCGGTTGGCCTGCAGATAGGCTCCGTGGACATCCTCGGACTGGCTGTCCACGCCGAAGATCATGTCCACCCCCAGCTGATTCTTCACGCTGGCGCGGATATCCTCGCACAGCTTCACGAGTGCCTGGGTCTCCTGCTTATGCAGCAGCAGAATCTGCCGGGCGGCGTTTCGCAGGACAATGCCGCCCTGAGCCCGGACGGGCACATCCACCAGGTGCTCCACCTGCTCCAGGAGCATCTGACCCTCCAGCGTGCCGGTGTACTGCTCCCGGTTCCGGGCGGAGGCCACTACGCACCGCCGGGGAATCCGGATGTCGATGCCCATGGTAAAGCCCCGCTCGGACAGAGCCTGGGGGTTGTTCAGCCCGGTACCCAGGATCCAGTCCTCCAGAAACCGGCTCTGAACACGCTGATCCAGCTGCCGTCCCTCCAGGATCATCCGCTCCCGGATGAGAATTTCCGCCATTTTCTTGACGATCTGGCCGTACTTGATGACCTCGGCATATTCGCCGGTGATGCCGATGACCCCCTGAACCTCCCCGTCCACCTCAATGGGCAGGTTGATGCCCCGGCGGACGTTGGGCAGCTCCTGCTCTAATTCCGGAGTGATATAGTACTCGCTCAGGTGGTTCTGAATGACCCGGTAGGCACCGGTATGAAAATTGCCCACCCGGGCGTGGTCGTTGCTGGCAATGATCCGGCCGGTTTCGTCCATGAGGTTGATATTCTGTTTGACCAGCTTGCCGATTTCTTCCACAATCTGCTGGGCACTGCGCTTGGAGATTTTCATTTCTGGTTCCTCCGGGATAAGGGCTTTCTTTTTTCCTCTATTGAGCCTACATTATAGTATACGAAGGAACAATTTTCAAGAGCGGAGGTACCAAAATCAGTTCAAATATGCGGTACCTCCGTTCAGCCAGAGGGCAAAGCTCAGCCAGAGCAGATAAAGAACCTGAAGCCGAGCCGCCAGAATGTCTGTCCGGGAGAAGGCTCGGATCATGGCATAGACCAATCCCCACAGCACCAGCAGCCAGATAAGAGCCAGAAGGTAGGCCTGGGCGTTGAAGAAGATCAGGCTCCAGAAGAAATTCACTGCCAGCTGAATGACGAACAGGTTCAGCCCCCGGCTTCGGTCGGGAGATTTCTCGGACAAATAGACCCGGGCTGCCCCAATGCCCATGAGCGCGTACAGAATGCCCCAGACGATGGGAAAGACCAGCGGCGGCGGGGACAGGGGCGGCTTGACGGCGGAAAGGGTATATTCCCGCTGCCCCCTGCGGGACAGCCAGCCGGACAAGCCTCCCACCGCTTCCGCCAGAAGAATCCACAGAAGGTAAACTTTTCGGTTGCTTCGTTTCATAATGATCACCCGGTAGCAGGATATGCGAAAAACCGGAGGGCTATCCTTTACAGGGGAACACAAAAAAAGTATCATAAAAGGGCGGCCGGTTGGCCGCCCAGGGGGATCATTTGGATTCCTTGCTTTCCGACAGAAGATTTACCACCATGCCCACCGTCACAATGGCGCAGCCCACCACGGTGGGCAGGGACAGTCTGCCCCAGATGAGATCAAAGACCACGCCGGTGCCGGTCTGGAACAGAAAGCCTACCAGGGACATGGTCAGCACCGACAGCTTCGGGGATGCCAGGTTGCACAGGAAAATGCCGCAGCAGCCGAAAACGCCGCACAGATACGTCCACACCGGAACATTCGCGGCGGGGAAGGAAATCTCCATGGGAAAACCCAGAGCGATGAAAGCCAGCAGGGCAACGGCCAGGCCGGTGACGTAGTTCATGTAGGTAGAAAAGCCGGTGCCGCAGCGCAGACCCAGCTGGCCGTTGAGCTGCCGGGAGACCACGGCGATCACCCCCCGCATCAGAGAAGCCGCCACGGCCAGGAAGGCGAAAACGGCCACATTTCCCCCGGACAGCAGCGGAATGGTCAGAACGCCAGCCAGCACAATGGCGATGGCCGCCCATTTCATGGGGGTGATGGGTCGCTTCCGGGAGCCAAGCGCGCCCAGGCTGTCCAGCCCGGCGGCGAAGACGATTTCCCCCAGGAACATCAGGGCGTTGCTGTTGGTAATGCCCAGGGACACAATGCCATAGTTGGAAAAGACCACGTTGCCGAAGCCCAGAGTGCCGCCCAGGTACAGATACCAGGGGGCGCTGCCCTGCTTGCGGCCCCATTTGGTGAAAAACAGGGGGGTGAGGATCAGAAAGCCTCCCAGATGAACCACCACCGCGGAAAACCAGTTGCCGTAGGCCTGGGTGATCTGTGCGCAGAAGGCGGACTGAACGCCGATGAGAATGCCGTAGGCCGCGGCCATCATTCCGTAAATCATAAATAACCTCACAAAATTCAGGGATTCTATCTACCGGAGCACATTCTACCACACCCCGGAAAAAAAGAAAACAAAAATCTGCAAGGAATTGGGAAAAATGTCGTGTTGTACAGTGAAAGGCTTTTCAAGTAAACGGATAGGAGATGATTGCACGAAGGATCAGGAGATTCTGGAGCTGTACCGCGCCCGGTCGGAGGCGGCGATTTCCGAAACCGAGGACAGGTACGGCCGCTATTGCCGCCGGATCGCGGTGAATATTCTGGGAAACCGGGAGGACGCCCAGGAATGCGTCAACGACACCTTTTTGACCGCCTGGAACAGCATCCCGCCCCAGAACCCGGCGGTGCTGGCCACCTTTCTGGGGAAAATCACCCGGAACGCCGCCATTGACCGGCTTCGCTCCCGGAGCCGGGAAAAACGGGGCGGGGGAGAGACGGCGCTGGCTCTGGAGGAGCTGGACGAGGTGATCGGGGATTCCCAAACCCCGGAGACAGAGGTTCTGCGCCGGGAGCTGACCCAGGCACTGAACCGGTTTTTAGCGGCTCTGCCAAAGCAGGAGCGGTACATATTCGTCCGGCGGTACTGGTACCTGGATTCCATTCGGACGCTTTCGGAACAAACGGGCTTTTCCGAAAGCAAAACGGCATCCATGCTCTACCGGCTGCGCAAAAATCTGAAGAAAATGCTGACGGAGGAGGAATTGCTGTGAAAAACGACTTTTTACTCAGCGCGTTCACGGACATCCGTGACGACTTTATTATGGAGGCGGAAAAAACGATGACAAAAACGAAGAAAAAGCTGCCCTGGAAGGCACTGCTCATTGCGGCTCTGATTCCCATTCTGACCGTTACGGCCTACGCGTCCGACTTCCTGAACGTCAAGTCCCTGCTGACCGGCACGCTGCATTTCAGCAGCTCCCAGTATTCCGACATGGCCAAGGCCGAGAAAAAGGCCGGCTTCGAGCTGAATGCGCCGGAGACCCTGGAGGACTATACCTTCCGGGAGGTACAGGTGCAGGATGTCAACGGCCTGGATGAGGAAGACCGGCAGGTACTCAAGTACCGGGAGGCTTCCATCTCTTATGAGAATCCGGACGGTAATCCGCTGTTTTACGGGGTGCATCCGATTCAGGCAGAGATACCTGCCTCTGACCGGGCGGCGGACCAGGTTCGGGAAGTGAACGGCGTGAAGCTGGAGTACCGGATGGACTGCTACTGGTTCCTGCCTGCCAGCTACGAGGAAACCGGTCTGACCCAGGAGATGAAGGATTGGGAGAAGCTCCCCGGTCATCATATTACCTATGGTTCCGATGAGCCGGAGCAGGAGAATATGGGCTTTCTGACCTGGGAGCGGGACGGCCTGCGCTACAGTCTGCTGGACATGGACGGCGTGGAATCTCCGGATACCCTCTTCGCCATGGCATCCCAGCTGATGACAAAGTAAACCGGCTGCGTGTGCGGCGGGCGGCCACCTTGGCCGCCCGTTTTTTCGGGAAAGCGTCGAGCAACGCATGTCATTTTAGGCAAGTACAAAAATACAGCGTGCGGGTCTGTCCATAGGGGACGATGCCCTCATCGTCCCGTTTTTACCATTTCTGTGAAGAAAAACAGTGGCCTTTTTAGGGGAATTTCCCTATAGAAAAAGAAATAGGGCTGTGCTACAATAAATGCCGAAATCTGGAAGAAGAAGGTATCCCTATGACCCCCACTGTCTGGACATTTGTGATCGTGTGCCCTCTGGTATTTCTGGCGGGCTTTGTGGACTCCGTGGCGGGGGGCGGCGGCGTGATTTCCCTGCCTGCCTACCTGATCGCCGGGGTGCCCATCAAAATCGCCGCGGGTACCAACAAATTCGCCAACGGCTTCGGCACCGCCCTGGCCTCCTATAAGTACATTGTCTCCGGCAATGTGGACTGGCTGTGCGCCATTCCGGCGGCAGTGGGGTCTCTGGCGGGTTCCTCCCTGGGTACATCCCTGGCGGTGTATCTCAATGAAGAGGTTTTGGAGATGATCGTCCTGGCGGCACTGCCTGTTGTGGCGGTGGTGCTGTTCTTTGCCAGAGATTTTGGCAAGGTGGAAAAGCCCCCCAAGTCCCGGGGGAAGACGCTGGTTCTGTCTCTGCTCATTGGCCTTCTCATCGGCCTGTATGACGGGTTAGTAGGCCCCGGCACCGGCACATTCCTTGCCATCGGCTTTTCTCTTGTGCTGGGCTATACTCTGCTCAAGTCCTCGGGCTGCGCCAAAATCGCTAACCTGGCTTCCAACGTGGCCTCCATGGTGATTTTCTTCCTGGACGGCGACCTGCTCTTTTCCGTGGGCATTCCGGCCATGCTGTGCTCCATGGCGGGCAACTATGTGGGGGCGCGGTTCGCAATCAAAGGCGGCAGCGACAAGATCCGCAGCATCATGTTCCTGGTGCTGGGGCTGCTGTTCGTGAAGGTGGGGCTGAATCTGCTGGGCATCATCGACTTTTGACGAAGAAAGCCGCCGGGAGACTTTGACCCTTTGTGCATTCCACCAGATAAAGACAAAAATCCCTTCCTGACGGAATTTTGGGTTGTAATTCCCGCTTATTTATGCTATCATACTTCCCGAGAACAAAGGCGTTCCCAGGTGGGCTTGTCATGTCCATTTTGGGAATGTCTTTTTATTTCGGGAAGGGAGCCATCCCTGGCAGCGGCGGCGATTTTCCCGGGAAATGCGAGGAAATCAGAATGGACAATTACATCGGACCTGCGGGTCTGTATGACCCCAAGTACGAACACGACAACTGCGGCATCGGCGCGGTGGTGGATATCCAGGGTCGGAAAAGCCACAAGACCATGGACGACGCGTTGCAGATCGTGGAGCATCTGGAGCACCGGGCGGGCAAGGATGCCGAGGGCAAAACCGGCGACGGCGTAGGCATCCTGGTGCAGATCGGCCACAAATTCTTCCTGAAGATCGCCGCGCGGCTGGGGATTACCCTGGGCGGCGAGCGGGAGTACGGCGTGGGCATGTTCTTCTTCCCCCAGGAGGAGCTGCCCCGGAACCAGGCCAAGAAGCTCTTTGAGATTATCTGCAAGAAGGAGGGTCTGCCCTTCCTGGGCTGGCGGCAGGTGCCTGTGTGCCCGGAGGTGCTGGGTCACAAGGCCAGAAGCTGTATGCCCAGCATCTGGCAGGCCTTTGTGGGAAAGCCGCCCCGGATGAACAAGGGTATTGACTTTGACCGGCGGCTGTATGTGGCGCGCCGGGTCTTCGAGCAGTCCAGCCAGGGCACCTATGTGTGCAGCCTGTCCAGCCGGACGATTGTCTACAAGGGCATGTTCCTGGTGAAGGAGCTGCGGCTATTTTATCCGGACTTGCAGGACGAGGACTACGAAACCGCCATCGGCATGGTACACAGCCGATTCTCCACCAACACCGCCCCCAGCTGGAACCGGGCTCACCCCAACCGCTACATTCTCCACAACGGCGAGATCAACA